>NZ_JCAFUD010000002.1:0-573425 GCF_059370935.1 Stenotrophomonas sp. YJH_SMC_12-1
GAAATGGTGATGCCGGGTGACAACGTCAAGATGGTCGTCACCCTGATCAACCCGGTGGCGATGGACGAAGGCCTGCGCTTCGCCATCCGCGAAGGCGGCCGCACCGTCGGCGCCGGCGTGGTCTCGAAGATCATCGAGTAATCTGGTAGTATCTGCGCCCCGATGTTGCCTGGGTAGGGCATCGGGGCGTATCAAATGGGAAAGCAGGCACAGGATGTGCCTTGTGTTCCCCGGACCAGGAAGGGTCAATGCCATTCAGGCGGCGTCAACAGGCGACTGTTGACAGCTGCCTTGTGTGCCATTATGCTTCTACGTCTGGGCAGGCCGGGAAACTGGTCTGCCTACGTTTTTGAGGTCCATGGAGTGACCTTGTCGGCCTGCAGGAGTGTGGGCCGTCCGTATTCAGGAATTTCATGGGGCAAAGCAACCCAGAGGCTTTGTCTGTCGCTCTTTTAACGAAGGAACCTACCGCCATGGCGGACCAAAAGATCCGGATCCGGCTGAAAGCGTTCGATCATCGTCTGATCGACCGTTCGGCCAGCGAGATCGTTGAAACGGCAAAGCGGACCGGCGCGCAAGTGCGTGGCCCGATCCCGCTGCCGACCAAGATCGAGCGCTACACCGTTCTCGTCTCCCCGCACGTCGACAAGGACGCGCGTGACCAGTACGAGACCCGCACGCACAAGCGCGTGCTCGATATCGTTGACCCGAATGACAAGACCGTGGACGCGCTGATGAAGCTCGAACTGGCTGCCGGCGTCGACGTTCAGATCAAGTTGACCTGAGGACTACGACCATGACGAAGAAGTATTCGTTGGGCTTCGTGGGCCGCAAGGCCGGCATGAGCCGCGTGTTCACTGAAGATGGCCGCTCCATCCCGGTGACCCTGATCGAAGCAACCCCGAACCGCATCGCGCAGATCAAGACCGTCGAAACCGACGGCTACAGCGCCGTGCAGGTGACCGTCGGCGCGCGTCGCGCTGCCCTGGTCAACAAGCCGGAAGCCGGCCACTTCGCCAAGGCGAAGGTGGAAGCGGGTCGTGGCCTGTGGGAATTCCGCGTTGAAGACGCGCAGCTCGGCGATTTCGCCGTTGGCGGCGAAGTCAAGGCGGACATCTTCGAAGTCGGCCAGATCGTCGACGTCCAGGGTGTCACCAAGGGTAAGGGCTTCCAGGGCACCATCAAGCGCCACAACTTCCGTATGGGCGATGCAACCCACGGTAACTCGCTGTCGCATCGCGCGCCGGGTTCGCTGGGTCAGCGCCAGACCCCGGGTCGCGTTTTCCCGGGCAAGAAGATGTCGGGCCACATGGGCGCGGTGCAGCAGAGCACCCAGAACCTGGAAGTGGTCAAGGTCGACGTCGAGCGCGGTCTGATCGCCGTTCGCGGCGCCGTTCCGGGCGCGGCGGGTGGCGATGTGATCGTCCGTCCGGCGAGCAAGGCATAAGGAGAGATGACGATGGAACTCGTTATCACGGGTAGCAACAACAAGGTCTCGGTCTCCGAAGCCGTGTTCGGTCGCGATTTCAGCGAAGATCTGGTCCACCAGGTCGTCGTTGCTTACCGCAACGCCGGTCGCGCCGGCACCAAGGCACAGAAGACTCGCTCCGAAGTGGCTGGTACCACCAAGAAGTCGAAGAAGCAGAAGGGCGGCGGCGCGCGTCATGGCGCACTGACGGCGCCGATCTTCGTCGGCGGCGGTGTCACCTTCGCGGCCAAGCCGCGCAGCTTCGAGCAGAAGGTCAATCGTAAGCAGTACCGTGCCGCCATGTGCGCGATCCTGTCCGAGCTGAACCGTCAGGGCCGTCTGACCATCGTGGAGTCCTTCGACGTCGAAGTGACCAACACGAAGGGTCTGGTCGCCAAGCTGGCCGGCCTGGAGGTGGGCAAGCGCCCGCTGATCGTCACCGAAGAAGCGTCCGAGCACCTGTACCTGTCCGCCCGCAATCTGCCGTACGTGCAGGTGCGTGACGTCCAGGGCCTGGATCCGGTCTCGCTGGTGGGTGCCGACACGGTCGTCATCACCGCTGACGCGGTCAAGAAGGTCGAGGAGTGGCTGGCATGAACAGCAACGAAAAAATCTTCAGCGTGCTGCGTGCCCCGCGTGTCTCCGAAAAGACCGCGCGCCTGCAGGAACTCTCCAACCAGTATGTCTTCGAAGTTTCGAACGAAGCCACCAAGGCCGATGTAAAGGCCGCGGTTGAGCAGCTGTTCGACGTCAAGGTCGAAGCTGTCAACGTGGTCAACGTCAAGGGCAAGAACAAGTCCTTCCGTAACCGTGCTGGCCGCCGCGGCGATTGGCGCAAGGCGTACGTTCGCCTGGCCGATGGCCAGTCGATCGATGTAACGGCCAAGGCCTGAGGTACATCCCATGCCATTGATGAAATTCAAGCCCACTTCCCCCGGCCGCCGTTCGGCCGTGCGCGTGGTCACTCCCGACCTGCACAAGGGTGCTCCGCACGCTGCCCTGGTCGAGTCGCAGAGCCGCTCGGGTGGTCGTAACCACCATGGCCGCATCACCGTGCGTCACGTCGGTGGTGGTGCCAAGCAGCACTACCGCATCATCGACTTCAAGCGCAACAAGCTGGGCATCCCGGCGCGCGTGGAACGCATCGAATACGATCCGAACCGCACCGCCCACATCGCCCTGCTGTGCTACGTCGACGGTGAGCGTCGCTACATCATCGCCCCGAAGGGCCTGAAGGCCGGTGATCAGGTGATCGCTGGTTCGGATGCCCCGATCAAGGCCGGCAACACCCTGCCGCTGCGCAACATCCCGGTCGGCACCACCATCCACTGCATCGAACTGAAGCCGGGCAAGGGCGCTCAGATCGCTCGCGCCGCTGGTGCGGCCGTGCAGCTGGTGGCTCGCGAAGGCATCTACGCCACCCTGCGCCTGCGCTCGGGTGAAATGCGTAAGGTTCCGGTCGAGTGCTGCGCCACCATCGGTGAAGTCGGCAACGACGAGCACAGCCTGGAAAAGCTGGGCAAGGCCGGTGCCAAGCGTTGGCGCGGCGTCCGCCCGACCGTTCGTGGTGCTGCCATGAACCCGGTTGACCACCCGCACGGTGGTGGTGAGGCCAAGGCCGGCCAGGGTAACCCGCATCCGGTCACCCCGTGGGGTGTCCCGACCAAGGGTTACAAGACGCGCCATAACAAGCGCACTCAGCAGTTCATCGTCCGCGATCGTAGGGGCTAATCGACCATGGCACGTTCACTCAAGAAGGGCCCGTTCGTCGATCACCACCTCGTCAAGAAGGTGGAGGCCGCTGCGGGCAGCAAGAAGCCGATCAAGACCTGGTCGCGCCGTTCGATGATCCTGCCTGACATGGTAGGCATCACCATTGCCGTGCATAACGGCAAGAACCACATCCCGGTTCTCGTCAACGAGAACATGGTCGGCCACAAGCTCGGCGAATTTGCCATCACCCGGACCTTCAAGGGTCACGGTGGTGACAAGAAGTCGGGCAAGTAAGGAGAGATGACAATGGAAGCGAAAGCCATCCTGCGCACTGCGCGCATCTCCCCGCAGAAGGCTCGTCTGGTCGCTGACCAGGTGCGCGGTCTGCCGGCCGAACGTGCGGTCAACCTGCTGAAGTTCTCGGACAAGAAGGCTGCCCACCTGATCAAGAAGGTGGTGGAGTCGGCTATTGCCAATGCCGAGAACAACCAGGGCGCCGACGTCGACGAGCTGAAGGTTCAGACCATCATGGTTGATGAAGGTCCGACCCTGAAGCGTTTCATGGCGCGGGCGAAAGGCCGCGGTACCCGCATCCTCAAGCGCACCAGCCACATCACTGTGGTTGTGGGCGCCGCCAAGTAAGCGGATAAGGAAAAGACCATGGGTCATAAAGTTCATCCGATTGGTATCCGCCTCGGCATTTCCAAGGACTGGAACTCCAAGTGGTACGCCAACAAGGCCGAGTTCGCCGGTTACCTGGCAGCCGACCTGAAAGTGCGCGACATGCTGCGCAAGAAGCTAGCCCAGGCCGGCATCAGCAAGATCCTGATCGAGCGTCCGGCCAAGACCGCTCGCGTGACGATCCACACCGCCCGTCCGGGCGTGGTGATCGGCAAGCGCGGTGAGGACATCGAGAAGCTGCGCAAGGAAGTGAGCGAGATGATGGGCGTCCCGGCGCACATCAACGTCACCGAAGTGCGCAAGCCGGAACTGGACGCGCAGCTCGTTGCCGAGTCGATCGCCCAGCAGCTGGAGCGTCGCATCATGTTCCGCCGTGCAATGAAGCGCTCGGTCGGCAACGCGATGCGCCTGGGTGCCCTGGGCATCAAGGTCAACGTCGGTGGCCGCCTCAACGGTGCAGAAATCGCCCGTTCGGAGTGGTACCGCGAAGGCCGCGTGCCGCTGCACACCCTGCGTGCCGACATCGACTATGGCTTCGCTGAAGCCAAGACGACCTACGGCATCATCGGCATCAAGGTCTGGATCTACAAGGGCGAGGTCTTCGATTTCTCCCAGGTTGGCCAGGAAAAGCAGGACGACACCCCGTCGCGCAACGATCGTCACGATCGCGGCGACCGTGGTGACCGTCAGCGCCCGGCCCGTGAAGCGAGGTAACGACAATGTTGCAACCCAAGCGAACCAAGTACCGCAAGGTACACAAGGGCCGTAACGATGGCCTGAGCTGGAGCGCCAACGCTGTCAGCTTCGGCGAATACGGCCTGAAGGCAACCGCACACGGTCAGCTGACCGCGCGCCAGATCGAAGCGGCCCGCCGCTCGATCAGCCGCTACGTCAAGCGCGGCGGCAAGATGTGGATCCGCGTGTTCCCCGACAAGCCCATCACCAAGAAGCCCATCGAAGTCCGAATGGGTTCGGGTAAGGGTAACGTGGAATACTGGGTGGCCCAGATCCAGCCCGGCCGCATGATCTATGAAATCGAGGGTGTTTCCGAGGAAGTGGCTCGCGAGGCGTTCCGCCTGGCCGCCGCCAAGCTCTCGGTCACCACCACTTTCGTGACCCGTACGGTGCGCTGATGGATATCAAAACTCTCCGTGAAAAGTCGGCTGACGAACTCAAGGCCCACCTGATCGACCTGCGTAAGGAACAGTTCTCTGTCCGTATGCAGCAGGTCACCGGCCAGCTGCCGAAGACCCACGACATTCGCCGGGTCCGTCGCGAGATTGCTCGCGTCAAGACCCTGCTCGGCAGCACGAAGTAAGGATGGCCGCTATGAGCGACAATACTGAAAAGAAGACGCTGCGCACGGTCGAAGGCCGTGTCGTCAGCAACAAGATGGACAAGACGGTTACCGTCCTGGTTGAGCGTCAGGTCAAGCACGCGCTGTACGGCAAGTACATCAAGCGCTCGACCAAGCTGCACGCCCACGATGCCGACAACGCCTGCAAGGAAGGCGATGTCGTCCGCGTGACCGAGATTGCTCCGATGTCCAAGACCAAGAACTGGCGCGTGGTGGAAGTCATCACGCGTGCGGCTGAATAAGGAGTCTGAATCATGATCCAGATGCAGAGCTACCTTGACGTCGCGGACAATTCGGGTGCCAAGCAGGTGATGTGCTTCAAGGTGCTGGGTGGTTCCAAGCGCCGTTACGCCGGCATCGGCGACATCATCAAGGTCACCGTGAAGGATGCGATTCCGCGCGGCAAGGTCAAGAAGGGTGAAGTGTATGACGCCGTCGTGGTGCGTACCCGCAAGGGTGTGCGTCGCGCCGACGGTTCGCTGATCCGCTTCGACGGCAACGCGGCCGTCCTGCTGAACAACAAGCAGGAGCCGATCGGTACCCGTATCTTCGGGCCGGTGACCCGTGAACTTCGTTCGGAGAAGTTCATGAAGATCGTCTCGCTCGCTCCCGAAGTGCTGTGAGCGACAGGAGATAATCATGGCTAACCGTATCAAGAAGGGCGACCAGGTTGTCGTCAACGCTGGCAAGGACAAGGGCAAGCAGGGCGAAGTCGTCCGCGTCGACGGCGACCGTGTGGTCGTCGCCAACGTGAACATCGTCAAGCGCCACACCAAGCCGAACCCGCAGGCAGGTGTTGCCGGCGGCGTGGTCGAGCGCGAAGCTTCGATCCATATCTCCAACGTGAACGTGCTGAACCCGGCTTCGGGCAAGGGCGAACGCGTTGGCTTCAAGGTGCTGGAGGATGGACGCAAACTGCGTGTGTTCCGCTCCAGCGGTGAGGCGCTCGACGCCTGAGGAATGTGAAGATGACTTCCCGTCTCGAAAAGATCTACAAGGAAGAAGTGGTGCCGGCGCTGATGAAGCAGTTCGGCTACACCAATCCGATGGAAGTACCGAAGCTCGTCAAGGTCACCCTGAACATGGGTGTCGGCGAGGCTGCCACCAACAAGAAGATCCTGGAAAACGCCGTCGCGGACATGACCAAGATTTCCGGCCAGAAGCCGGTTGTCACCAAGTCGCGTATCTCGGTCGCGTCGTTCAAGATCCGTGATGGTTGGCCGATCGGCTGCAAGACCACGCTGCGTCGCCACAAGATGTACGAGTTCCTGGACCGCCTGATCAACATCTCGCTGCCGCGCGTGCGCGACTTCCGTGGTGTTTCCGGCCGTTCCTTCGACGGCCGCGGCAACTTCAACATGGGTGTGAAGGAACAGATCATCTTCCCGGAAATCGACTTCGACGCCGTCGATGCGATCCGCGGCATGGATATCGCCATCACCACCACTGCGAAGACCGATGCGGAAGCGAAGGCGCTGCTGGCAGCGTTCAAGTTCCCGTTCCGTAACTGATCTGTCGAGGAAACCGAAATGGCAAAGACCTCCATGGTCAACCGCGACATCAAGCGGGAAAAGCTGGCCAAGAAGTACGCTGAAAAGCGTGCGGCTCTGAAGAAGATCGTGTCCTCCGTGGACGCGACCTACGAAGAGAAGATCGAGGCCGCAACCAAGCTGGCCAAGCTGCCGCGCGATTCGTCGCCGAGCCGCCAGCGTAATCGTTGCGAGCTGTCGGGTCGTCCGCGTGGCGTCTACAGCAAGTTCGGCCTGGGCCGTAACAAGCTGCGTGAAGCCACCATGCGTGGCGACGTGCCGGGTCTGCGCAAGGCCAGCTGGTAACCCCAGCCGGCCCTGCGATCAGGAGCCCCTTCGGGGGTTCCTGAACCGGGCAGGGGAGGCATTCAGCTTTCCCGACGCAAAAAAACCGAGGAGCCCGGCGCAAGCCGGGCTCTTTTGGCGTATACTCCCGCGTCTTGCCCTGCGCAAACGGGGTCGTAGGAGTGGGCTTCCGGCCCGCTGCATCAAGGGACCTGGCCCGTTTCCAGGAGACAACAGATTTTCGCGAAAGCGGATATCGGTGCACTCAAAGGTACTCATATGAGCATGACTGATCCCATCGCCGACCTGCTGGTCCGCATCAAGAATGCGGCCGCGGTGGGCAAGCAGACGGTGAAAGCCCCGTCGTCCAAGATCAAGGTTGCGATCGCCCAGGTCCTGAAGGACGAGGGTTACATCGCCGACCTGCGCGTGACCCAGCTGGAAAACAACAAGTCCGAGCTGGAAATCGTGCTGAAGTATTTCGAAGGCAAGCCGGTCATCGCGACCCTGAAGCGCTTCTCGCGTTCGGGCCTGCGCCAGTACCGCGGCAAGAGCGAGCTGCCGAAGGTCATGAACGGCCTGGGTATCTCCATCATTTCCACCTCCAAGGGCATCATGACTGATGCGCAGGCGCGCCAGCTGGGCGTCGGCGGCGAAGTCCTGTGCTTCGTGGCCTAAGGCGAAAGGAGTAGAACTATGTCCCGCGTAGCCAAGAAGCCGATTACCCTGGGTAAGGTTGAACTGAACGTCCAGTCGGACAGCGTCACCGCCAAGGGCCCGAAGGGCACCCTGTCGCTGGCCAAGCCGGCCGGTATTGCCATCAACGTCGACAACGGCGTTGCCACCCTGAGCACCGAAAGCGCCGACCTGGTCGCACTGACCGGTACCGTGCGTGCGATCCTGTCCAACATGGTCAAGGGCGTGTCCGAAGGCTTCGAGCGCAAGCTGGAGCTGGTGGGCGTGGGTTACCGCGCTGCCATGCAGGGCAAGGACCTGAACCTGTCGCTGGGCTTCTCGCACCCGGTCGTGTTCGTGGCGCCGGAAGGCATCACGCTGTCGACCCCGACCCAGACCGAGATCCTGGTCCAGGGCGCTGACAAGCAGGTCGTCGGTGAAGTTGCCGCCAAGATCCGTGCGTTCCGCAAGCCGGAACCGTACAAGGGCAAGGGCGTGAAGTACTCCGACGAAGTCATCATCCGTAAGGAAGCCAAGAAGGCATAAGCGCGAGTCCCTCGCAAGAGCCCGCACATCCCTGTGCGGACTTCTCAGGGAAAAGCTCTTCCTTCAGCTTTCAAGGAATAATCAAAATGAACAAGAACATCGCCCGCCTGCGTCGCGCCAAGTCGACCCGTGCCCACATCCGTGAGCTCGGCGTCGCCCGCCTGTCGGTGCTGCGCACCGGCCAGCACCTGTACGCCCAGGTCTTCACCGCCGACGGCTCCAAGGTGCTGGCTGCTGCCAACACCACCCAGGCCGACGTCATCGAAGGCCTGAAGAACGGCAAGAACGCCGATGCTGCTGCCAAGGTTGGCCGCATCGTTGCCGAGCGCGCCAAGGCCGCCGGCATCGAGAAGGTTGCCTTCGATCGTTCGGGCTACCGCTACCACGGCCGCATCAAGGCCCTGGCAGAAGCCGCCCGCGAAGCCGGCCTGCAGTTCTAAGGGACAAAGGCAGGGGGCCATTGGCCTCCTGCCCACCTGCTCGCCAGCCTGAGTGAGGCTGGACGGCGCCGCTCTTCTGCAGCGGCCCACCGGAACGCCGCGTCACGCCACAACCATAAGCGGCTTCGAGCCGTATATACCCAAACAACCAAGGAATCAACATGGCAGAAGAGCGTCAGCAGCGGGGTCGCGATCGCGACCGTAACCGCGAAGAGAAGATCGACGACGGCATGATCGAAAAGCTGGTCGCGGTCAACCGCGTCAGCAAGACCGTCAAGGGTGGCCGCCAGTTCACCTTCACCGCCCTGACCGTCGTCGGCGACGGCGAAGGCAAGGTCGGTTTCGGCTATGGCAAGGCCCGCGAGGTGCCGGTTGCCATCCAGAAGTCGATGGAACAGGCCCGCAAGAACCTGGTCAGCGTTGACCTGAACAACGGCACCCTGTGGCACACCATCAAGGATGGTCACGGCGCAGCCCGCGTGTTCATGCAGCCGGCTTCGGAAGGTACCGGCGTGATCGCCGGCGGTGCCATGCGCGCCGTGCTGGAAGCCGTTGGCGTGAAGAACGTGCTGGCCAAGGCCACCGGTTCGCGCAACCCGATCAACCTGGTGCGTGCCACCGTGAAGGGCCTGGCTGCTGCACAGTCGCCGGCTCGCATCGCGGCCAAGCGCGGCAAGAAGGTGGAGGAACTCAACCATGGCTAATGAGTCCAACAAGACTGTCAAGGTCCGCCTGGTGCGTGGCCTGCGTGGTACCCAGTCGCGTCACCGCCTGTCGGTGCGTGCGCTGGGCCTGAACAAGCTCAACGATGTGCGTGAACTGAAGGACAGCCCGCAGGTGCGCGGCCTGATCAACAAGGTTCAGTACCTCGTCCAGGTTGAGGAGTAATCGACCATGACTCTGCGTCTCAATGAACTGAGCCCGGCACCGGGCGCCCGCACCGAGCGTACCCGCGTCGGTCGCGGTATCGGCTCGGGCCTGGGCAAGACTGCCGGCCGCGGCCACAAGGGTTCGTTCGCCCGCAAGGGTGGCGGCAAGATCAAGGCTGGCTTCGAAGGCGGCCAGACCCCCATGCAGCGTCGTCTGCCGAAGATCGGCTTCCGTTCGCCGATCGCCAAGGACACCGCTGAAGTGCTGCTGTACGCGCTGGACAAGCTGCCGGCCGGTGAGATCGACTTCGCCGCCCTGCGTGCTGCCAAGCTGGTCCCGAGCACTGCCAAGAAGGCCAAGGTCGTCGTCAAGGGCGAAGTGACCAAGGCGTTCACCCTGAAGGGTATTGCTGCCACGGCGGGTGCCAAGGCCGCGATCGAAGCTGCCGGCGGCAGCGTAACGGAGTAAGAAAATCATGGCGCAAGCTGGCATCGGTAACCTCGCGGGCGGAATGGGCAAGTTCACTGAACTTCGCCAACGTTTGCTGTTCGTCGTCGGGGCTTTGATCGTCTATCGCATCGGCTGCTACGTGCCGGTGCCGGGCGTCAATCCCGATGCCATGCTTGCCATGATGCAACAGCAGGGCGGCGGCATCGTGGACATGTTCAACATGTTCTCGGGCGGCGCCCTGCACCGTTTCAGCATCTTCGCGCTGAACGTGATGCCGTACATCTCGGCATCGATCGTGATGCAGCTGGCCGTGCACATCTTCCCCGCCCTGAAGGCGATGCAGAAGGAAGGTGAGTCCGGCCGCCGCAAGATCACCCAGTATTCGCGCATCGGCGCCGTGCTGCTGGCAGTGGTGCAGGGCGGCTCGATCGCGCTGGCCCTGCAGGGCCAGGTCTCGCCGTCGGGCGCTCCGGTCGTGTACGCGCCGGGCATGGGCTTCGTGCTCACCGCCGTGGTCGCGCTGACCGCCGGCACCATGTTCCTGATGTGGGTCGGTGAGCAGGTCACCGAACGCGGCATCGGCAACGGTGTGTCGCTGATCATCTTCGCCGGTATCGTCGCAGGCCTGCCGGGTGCGATCATCCACACCTTCGACGCCTACCGCGACGGCAACATCCAGTTCATCCAGCTGCTGCTGATCGCCATCGTCGTGCTCGCCTTCACCTTCTTCGTGGTGTTCGTCGAACGTGGCCAGCGCCGGATCACGGTCAACTACGCGCGCCGCCAGGGCGGTCGCAACGCGTACATGAACCAGACCTCGTTCCTGCCGCTGAAGCTCAACATGGCCGGCGTCATCCCGGCGATCTTCGCCTCGAGCCTGCTGGCGTTCCCGGCCACCCTGGCCATGTGGTCCGGCCAGGCTGCCAATCAGAGCAGCTTCGGCCAGGTCCTGCAGAAGGTCGCCAATGCCCTCGGCCCGGGCGAGCCGCTGCACATGATCGTGTTCGCTGCGCTGATCACCGGTTTCGCGTTCTTCTATACCGCGCTGGTGTTCAACTCGCAGGAAACCGCCGACAACCTGAAGAAGTCGGGCGCGCTGATTCCGGGCATCCGCCCGGGCAAGGCCACCGCCGATTACATCGACGGCGTGCTGACCCGCCTGACCGCAGCCGGCTCGGCCTACCTGGTGATCGTCTGCCTGCTGCCGGAACTGATGCGCACGCAGCTGAACGCCTCGTTCTACTTCGGTGGTACTTCGCTGCTGATCGTGGTGGTGGTGGTGATGGACTTCATCGCCCAGGTGCAGGCGCACCTGATGTCCCACCAGTACGAGAGCCTGCTGAAGAAGGCCAACCTGAAGGGCGGCAACCGCGGCGGTTTTGCCCGCGGCTGATTGGCCTGTTATACTTTCGTCTTCCTGACGTGATGGTCCCTCCGCTTCGCGGACTCCGGCCACACAAACGAAGGGCGGCCCCCGCAGCGGTTCCGGGTGGGGGTGTGATGAGGTGGTCCCGCGCTGGAGTAGCGCGGGCGGCCCCGGGGGGAACCCCAGGTCCAACCCCATCCGGCGCCGGAGCCTGGGCACACTCCCCAGGCCGGGTTCATGAAACCAATGGTTTCACGGGCTTCCATGTAAACCGGAACCTTGTTAGTATCGCTAGTTCACTTTTTTGATCCATCCCGCCGGATTGGCGTGCCCGAGGCGCGCTGTCGGCCATCACTCAGCTGGAGAACCGCGTCATGGCGCGTATTGCAGGCGTCAACCTGCCAGCCCAGAAGCATGTCTGGGTCGGGTTGCAAAGCATTTACGGCATCGGCCGTACCCGTTCGAAGAAGGTCTGCGAAGTCGCAGGCGTTGCTTCGACCACCAAGATCCGCGATCTGTCGGAGCCGGAAATCGAGCGCCTGCGCGCCGAAGTCGGCAAGTACATCGTGGAAGGCGATCTGCGCCGTGAGATCGGCATCGCGATCAAGCGCCTGATGGACCTGGGCTGCTACCGCGGCCTGCGTCACCGTCGTGGCCTCCCGCTGCGTGGCCAGCGCACCCGTACCAACGCCCGCACCCGCAAGGGTCCGCGCAAGGCGATCAAGAAGTAAGGGACTGAGAAATGGCTAAGCCCGCTGCTAAGACCAAGAAGAAGATCAAGCGCGTCGTCACCGACGGCGTTGCCCACGTCCACGCTTCGTTCAACAACACCATCGTCACCATCACCGACCGCCAGGGCAACGCTCTGTCGTGGGCGACCTCCGGTGGCGCTGGCTTCCGCGGTTCGCGCAAGTCGACCCCGTTCGCTGCCCAGGTGGCCGCTGAAAAGGCCGGTCGTGCTGCGCTGGACTACGGCGTGAAGTCGCTGGAAGTTCGCATCAAGGGCCCGGGTCCGGGCCGTGAGTCGGCCGTGCGTTCGTTGAACAACGTCGGCTACAAGATCACCAACATCATCGACGTGACGCCTATCCCGCACAACGGGTGCCGTCCGCCGAAGAAGCGTCGCGTCTAAAGGGAGCGATAAGAAATGGCTCGTTATATCGGTCCTACCTGTAAGCTCGCCCGCCGCGAAGGCGCCGACCTGTCCCTGAAGAGCCCGGCGCGTGCGCTGGACTCGAAGTGCAAGCTGGAGCAGAAGCCCGGCCAGCACGGCGCCACTGCCCGCAAGGGCAAGCTGTCCGACTACGCCACCCAGCTGCGTGAAAAGCAGAAGGTCAAGCGTATCTACGGCCTGCTGGAGCGTCAGTTCCGCAACTACTACAAGAAGGCCTCGACCAAGAAGGGCAACACCGGCGAGAACCTGCTGCAGCTGCTGGAAACCCGCCTGGACAACGTCGTCTACCGCATGGGCTTCGCCGTGACCCGTCCGGCTGCCCGTCAGCTGGTGTCGCACCGCGGCGTCACCGTGAATGGCAAGTCGGTCAACCTGGCTTCGTACCAGGTCAAGGCTGGCGACGCCATCGCTCTGTCTGAAAAGGCTGCCAAGCAGCTGCGCGTCCAGGAAGCCCTGACCGTCGCCGCCCAGCATGACCTGAGCCCGTCGTGGGTTGAAGTGGATTCCGGCAAGTTCACCGGCATCTTCAAGGCTGTTCCGGATCGTTCGGATCTGCCTGCGGACATCAACGAAGCGCTGATCGTCGAGCTGTATTCGAAGTAATTCACATTGGAGAGCCCCCGGCGACGGCCGGGGGTTCACTAGGAGAACCCGCAACATGACGGTTACCGCCAACCAGGTTCTGCGTCCTCGCGGTCCGCAGATCGAACGCCTTACCGACACCCGTGCAAAGGTCGTTATCGAACCTTTGGAGCGGGGTTACGGGCATACGCTGGGTAATGCCCTGCGTCGCGTGCTGCTGTCGTCCATCCCGGGCTTCGCCATCACGGAAGTCGAAATCGACGGCGTGTTGCATGAGTACACCACGGTCGAAGGTCTGCAGGAGGACGTGCTCGAAGTCCTGCTGAACCTCAAGGACGTGGCCATCCGTATGCACTCCGGCGACAGCGCCACCCTGTCCCTGTCCAAGCAGGGCCCGGGCGTTGTCACCGCTGCCGACATCAAGGTCGACCACAATGTGGAGATCCTGAACGGCGACCATGTGATCTGCCACCTGACCAAGGACACGGCAATCAACATGCGTCTGAAGATCGAACGTGGTTTCGGCTACCAGCCGGCTGCCGCGCGTCGTCGTCCGGACGAAGAAACCCGTGCCATCGGCCGCCTGGTCCTGGATGCCTCGTTCTCGCCGGTCCGCCGCGTCGCCTATGCCGTGGAAGCGGCCCGCGTCGAACAGCGTACCGACCTGGACAAGCTGGTCATCGATATCGAGACCAACGGCACCATCGACGCCGAGGAAGCCGTGCGCACCGCCGCCGACATCCTCAGTGACCAGCTGTCGGTGTTCGGTGACTTCACCCACCGCGACCGCGGTGCGGCCAAGCCGGCAAACAACGGCGTGGATCCGGTGCTGCTGCGCCCGATCGACGATCTGGAGCTGACCGTGCGTTCGGCCAACTGCCTGAAGGCTGAAAGCATCTACTACATCGGCGATCTGATCCAGAAGACCGAAGTGGAGCTGCTGAAGACCCCGAACCTGGGCAAGAAGTCGCTCACCGAGATCAAGGAAGTGCTGGCTCAGCGCGGCCTGTCGCTCGGCATGAAGCTGGAGAACTGGCCGCCGGCCGGTGTCGCCAGCCACGGCATGCTGGGCTGATATCGGTAATGCCTGAAGGCTCCACCGTTCGCGGTGGGGCCTTCAATGCAACACACCATGCCATGACGAACCGCAGGTTCGCGCGGCAGGTCGTCCAGGACGGGCGGCCAGGACCATCCGCAGTCCGCGCAGCAACGCCAGGATGGCGACAACGATCTACACAGCCACATCATTAACCAAGGAATATCACCATGCGTCACCAGAAGTCTGGCCGTAAGTTCAGCCGCACCAGCGCCCACCGCGAAGCGATGTTCAAGAACATGGCCGCCTCGCTGTTCAAGCACGAGCTGATCAAGACCACCCTGCCGAAGGCCAAGGAACTGCGCCGCGTTGCCGAGCCGCTGATCACCCTGGCCAAGGTCGACTCCGTCGCCAACCGCCGTCTGGCCTTCGCCCGCCTGCGCGACAACGAAGCCGTGGGCAACCTGTTCACCATCCTGGGCCCGCGCTACGCGAACCGTCCGGGCGGCTACCTGCGCCTGCTGAAGTGCGGCTTCCGCGCCGGCGACAACGCGCCGATGGCCTACGTTGAGCTGGTTGACCGTCCGGTCGTGGCCGAGGAAGTGGCCGAGTAATCGGACCGCTCCAACGCGACACAGCGAAAGCCCGGCCTCTGCCGGGCTTTTGCGTTTCCAGGGCTCGGATCCCTTTCCGCAGGAAAGGGCCCTGACCCCGGGCAGGCAGCACCGCAGGCCAGAGCCCTTTGCATTCGCACTGGGATCTGACCCGCACCGTTCCGACAGGCGTCACCTGTGGCGGTTCGAATGGCACGCACTCTCGGTTACGCTTGGCGCCTGATCCATTTGAGCGTTGACGATGAATCCACTGCGCTGGCCCTTCCGCGCCCAGTTCTTGCTGGGCTTCCTGATCTGCGCGGGCCTGCTTGGCTACGCGATCTTCCTGCAGTTGAAGATGGGCCTGGAGCCGTGTCCGCTGTGCATCTTCCAGCGCCTGGCCTTTGCCGCGCTCGGCCTGCTGTTCCTGATCGGTGCGCTGCACGGGCCCTCCAACCGCCCGGGACGCGCGACCTATGGCGTGCTGGCGTTCATTGCCGCCGCAGTGGGTGCCGGCATCGCCGCGCGCCACGTCTACGTGCAGATGCTGCCGCCGGAAATGGGCTCCACCTGTGGCCCGCCGCTGGCGTTCCTGAGCGAGACCATGGGACCGCTGGAAGTATTCCGCACGGTACTGACCGGTACCGGCAACTGCGGCAACATCGACTGGACCTTCCTGGGCCTGACCATGCCGATGTGGTCGGGCGTGTGGTTCGTGCTGCTGGCGTTGTGGGCGCTCGTGGTGTCGCTGGGCAAGGTCAAGCGCTGAAAGCGAAACGGGGTCGGGTCCCTTGGCATCGCAAAGGGCTCTGACCCCAATCGTTGACGAAGGGTAGTGCCGGCCGCTGGCCGGCACACCGTGAGGATGCCGGCCAGCGGCCGGCACTACCTCAGAAGTCCTGCTGCAGGCTCAGGTAAGCACCTCGGCGCGGTCCCCACTGCGGGGCGAAGACGCCGACACCGCCACCGTCGCGCAGCTGGTAGCTGCGATCCAGTGCGTTGATCACGGCCAGTTGGACGTGCAACGGATGGCCGCTGTCGGCATTGAAGTCGTGCCCGGCGCTGAGGTTCACCTGCAGGTACGACGGCAGCTCGCCGCCGTTGGGTACGCCCTCGATGTCCGAACGCAGGCCGCTGCCGAACACGTAGTTGGCACCGATCCGGTTGTGTCCGGCAAAGGCGTAGCTGAAGCCACCCGATGAGGTCAGTTTCTGGTCGTGGTCGAGGTGGATCCAGTGGTCGGCCACATAGGCCAGCGCGTCCGGATCGAGGTTGTACTGGCTGGTGATCACCTGGGTGCCGATGGCCTTGTTGTACGCCGCGTTGAAGTAGGCGCTGAACGGGCCGTTGCTGTAGTCGGCACTGAACTCCAGTCCACGGATGTGGCCACGGCGATAGTTGAACGTCGAGTAGATGTAGGCGGCGCCGAACTGGCCTTCGTCCTGCAGGCGTGCGACGCGTCGGTCATACGCGTCCAGGCCCAGGGTCAGGTGCTCGCCCAGTTGCTGCGAGACGCCGATGTCGTAGTAGTCGCTGCGCTCGGCCAGCGGCGTGTTGTTGCCGCCGCTGGGCTGCTGGTTGGTGGTGCCGTCGTACAGCGCGATGTCGCTGCTGGCAATCAACTCGCTGGCCGGTGGCGTGAAGTAGCGCGAATAGCCGGCGTGCACGGTGGTGCTGTCGCTGGCATTCCAGACCACGCCCACGCGCGGGCTGAGCTGGCCTTCGGTGCGGCCGAAGGCCTTGTAGCGGTCGCCACGCAGGCCGTAGTTCACGGTCCAGTCGTCGCCGATCTTCCACTCGTCCTGTACGTACAGTGCCAGCGTACTGGCGTGGAACGCGCTGCGGTCGGGGATCAACAGCGGTGTCGTGCCGAACTGCTGGCCGCCGTCATCAACCGGGAACACCCAGCTGTTGCTGCTGGCCCGCGCGTTCTCGTAATTGCCGTACAGGCCATAGCGCAGCGTGTGGTCGTTGCCCAACGGCGTTGAGAAGTCGGCCTGCAGGGTGTTGGCGCGGTTGCTGCGCTGGACCTGCGAGGCGACGCCACTGAACACCAGGTCGCCCACCACGTCCGGGTTGAACGCCACGTCGCTGTAGCGCTGTCCGGCCGATAGCTGGTACGCGGTGCCGCCCAGCGTGCCCTGCAGCACCAGCATGCCGAAGCGGGTGGTCTCGCGCTGGGTCTCATCCAGCTGGCTGGAGTCGAAGGTGGTGGTGTCCAGATAACCGAACTGTGGGGTCTGCCCGGGGTTGACCGGGATCTGGAAGCGGTTGTTGGCGAAACCGGCGAACACGCTCAGGCGGGTGTTGTCATTGACCAGGTAGGTCAGGTCGGCGAAGGCCTTGCCCTGGTGGGTGTCGTCGTGCAGCGGCTTGCGTGAGTTGGTGGGGTTCTCCAGGCCGACCTCGTTCTGGTCGTAATTGCCGGTCAGGAACCAGCTCCAGCGCCCCTGGCTGCCCCACCACGAGGCGTTCGGATTGATCTTGCCGAACGAGCCGGTGGTCAGCCCCGCGCTGCCGCCATTGCCCAGCCCGGCACCGTTGCGGGTGGTGATGTCGACCACCGCTGCGGTGCGCTCGCCGAACTGCGCCGGCAGTGCGCCGTCCATCAGGCGGATGCTCTTGATGGTGCGCGCGTCCAGGGTCTGGCCGAAGCCGGAGATCGATTCGGGCAGCAGCACGCCGTTGATGCGGTACTGCAGGTTGGCGTGGTCGCCACGCACATGCACGCCGCCATAGGAGTCCTGGACCATGCCAGGGGCCTGCAGCAGTACCTGGCTGAGTGGCGCGGAGGCACCCAGCGGCTGCTTCTGGATGTCCTCGGCGGTGATCTGGTACTGGCTGCTGCCGATGTCCGGCGACAGCGTGTTGCGGGCCTGGTCGAGCTGGGCGTGGACGGTGACCGCATCCAGATCCTTGACGGACGAAGCGGGGGCGTCGGCTGCCGAGGCGAAGGCGGGCAGGCTGGCCAGAGCCAGGGCGAAGGTGATGCCGGTAGCGAGGGGCGAGGGCTTCATGGTGGGAGAGGTGGCGGCTGGATGTGGAAGGGGCCGGTCCATGACATTGAAGTGTTACTCCGTAACAAATCATGCGCCTGTCCCGGGCGGCTGACCATGCAGGATCTGGCCGCTGGCGTCGGCCTTTCTCTGCCGTTCAGGCGAGCCGGTAGGCCGGACCGGCCCTTTGCGTCAGCGGCCGGCTCTGCGACCATGACCGCCCCCCATCCCGGAAGTCTGCAATGAGCCTGTCCGCCGTTCCGCCTGTGCCCGATCCCGCCGCGACCGCCGCTGCCTGGTCGCCGGAGAGCTGGCGGGGCAAGACCGCGCTGCAGATGCCGACCTATCCCGACCCGGTAGCCCTGGAGGCGGCCCTGCACGAGCTTAAGCGGCTGCCACCGCTGGTCACCTCATGGGAGATCCTGGCGCTGAAGCAGCAGCTGGCCGAGGCCCAGGAAGGCAAGCGCTTCCTGCTGCAGGGCGGCGACTGCGCCGAGAACTTCAGCGACTGCGAATCGGGCACCATCTCCAACCGGCTGAAGGTCCTGCTGCAGATGAGCCTGGTGCTGGTGCACGGCCTGCGCCAGCCGGTGATCCGCGTTGGCCGCTTTGCCGGCCAGTACGCCAAGCCGCGTTCGGCCGATACCGAGACCCGCGACGGCGTGACCCTGCCGAGCTACCGCGGCGATGTGATCAACGCCCCCGCTTTCACTGAAGCAGCGCGTCTGCCGGACCCGAAGCGGATGCTGCAGGCCCACGCGCATTCGGCGATGACGATGAACTTCGTGCGTGCGCTGATCGACGGTGGTTTCGCTGACCTGCACCACCCCGAATACTGGAACCTGGAGTGGGTAAGCCACTCGCCGCTGGCGGCCGAGTACCAGAAGATGGTGGCCTCGATCGGCGATGCGGTGCACTTCATGGAGACCCTGGCCGGGGCCCGCGTGCACAACCTCAACCGCATCGACTTCTACACCTCGCATGAAGCGCTGCTGCTGCCCTACGAGCAGGCGCTGACCCGCCAGGTGCCGCGCCAGCAGGGCTGGTTGAACCTGAGCACGCATTACCCGTGGATCGGCATGCGCACGGCTGCGCTCGATGGCGCGCACGTGGAATACCTGCGTGGCGTGCGCAATCCGATTGCGATCAAGGTCGGCCCGTCGGTGACGCCGGACCAGCTGCTGCGCCTGATCGATGTGCTCAACCCGCACGACGAACCGGGTCGACTGAGCTTCATCCATCGCATGGGTGCGGCGCAGATCGCCGAGAAGCTGCCGCCGCTGCTGGATGCCGTCAAGCGTGATGGCCGCCGCGTGCTGTGGGTGTGCGATGCGATGCATGGCAACACCGAAAGCACTGCCAATGGCTTCAAGACGCGTCGCTTCGACAACGTGCGTGGCGAAGTGGAGATGTCGTTTGATCTGCATGCGGCCGCGGGCACGCGCCTGGGTGGCGTGCACCTGGAGCTGACCGGCGAGGACGTGACCGAATGCACCGGTGGTGCGCGCGAACTGACCGAGCGTGACCTGGAGCGTGCGTATCGCTCAACGGTGGACCCGCGGTTGAATTATGAGCAGTCGCTGGAGATCGCGATGGCGATCGTGCGCAAGCAGGAGCAGGTGCGGTAAGGGGTTTTCGGCAGGGCTTGCAGCCCTGCACCTGCTGCAATCAACGTCAACGGCAAAAGCCGAAGCCGAAGCAGCGGCAACAGCATGCATTCCATGGGCTGGCGGGGCGGTGTCGGAGTGCGGGGACGCTGCAAGTACGTCCCTGTAAGCTTGGCAGCCGCATCCATGCGGCTGACACCCCGCACTCCGACACCGCCCTACCTTCGACAGGTTCGGGTCGCTATTGGTGGGTGCCGACCGTTGGTCGGCACATCTGTCAGATGTCGAATGAATCATCCACGCATGGCGTGGATCTACTGGTAACTGCGGCGATTGGCATGCGCGCCTGTTGGTAGGTGTCGACCGTTGGTCGACACGATTTTTCTGTCAGATAGCAGTATTCAAAATGGGCTCCGACCCCGTGCCGACCAACGCTCGGCACCCACCATCAGCAGCAGGTTCCGACAGATCGCAGAAAACTGTCGAAGGCGGGGTGGGTCCGGTTGCGGGGGCGTGAGCCGCATTGGCCCGAGGCATGCCTCGGGCGGGTTGGGCAGGACGCCCAACCCCGGTCTTGCCGTGTGCGCAGGACTGCGCACACGAGCAAGCGGCGACCGAGCTTACATGGGTGAGGGCGCTTTGCTTGCGAAGCACCGCTTCGCAAGCGCCCGAACGCACAGCCGCCGGCGGCTGGGCCGAGCCCCGGAGGGGACTTGCAGCGCCCCCCGCAACCGGACCCACCCCGCCATCCCACAGGAAACCCGCTTCTGCTTCGGCTGTTGCTGTTGCCGCAGCACGCAGCAGGTGCAGGGCTGCAAGCCCTCCCGACCAACACCCTGCTTACGAACGGCTGACGTGACGCTCATGCGCCATGCGCGAGGCTGTCCACCTGGTTGTTCGACTGGAGGTGGCAACGGTGCACTGGCAGAGCGCACAGGCCTACGCATGGCCGTTGGGATTGGCCGTAGTGGTGGGCGGCATAGGCGCGTGGCTGATCCTGTGGATCTATCACCGGCTGAAAGGGCGTGATCGCCGACGTGCGCGTATCGGTCGAGTACTCGGGTTGCCGCTGGCTACCGCGTGGCCGCTGCTGCTGCTGATTCCCGCCTTGCAGGCGACGCCGCTGCAGGATCCGTTGCTGGGCCATCTGCAGCACGGACTCCACATTGCATTGATGGCCTGCTTCGTCTGGCTGCTGGTACGCGCGGTGGCAGCGGGCGAGCGCGCGATCCTGCGTAGCCATCCCATCGATGTCTCCGACAACCTGGAGGCACGCCGCATCCAGACCCAGACGCGCGTGCTCAGCAGGGTGTTGATGGGCGGCATCATCGTGCTCGGTGCGTCGCTGGTGCTGTTGACCTTCCCGATGGTGCAGAAGATCGGCACGGCGCTGCTGGCGTCGGCAGGCCTGATCGGGCTGGTGGCGGGCATCGCCGCCAAACCGGTGTTCGGCAACCTCATCGCCGGCCTGCAGATCGCACTGACGCAGCCGATCCGCCTGGACGACGTGGTGATCGTCGAAGGCGAGTGGGGACGCATCGAGGAGATCGGCAGCAGCTACGTGGTGGTGCGGATCTGGGATGAGCGGCGGATGGTGGTGCCCTTGACCTGGTTCATCGAGAACCCGTTCCAGAACTGGACGCGGCGCAGTGCCGATCTGCTCGGCACTGCGTTTCTGTGGCTGGACTATCGGGCACCGATCGCGGCGATCCGGGCCGAGCTGGAGCGCATCTGCCATGGCCAGGCGCTATGGGATGGGCGCGTCTGCGTAACCCAGGTGACCGAAACCAACGAGCGCGCGATCCAGGTGCGCCTGCTGGTCAGCGCGCGCAGTTCCGGTGATGCCTTTGATCTTCGCTGCCTGGTGCGCGAACGCATGCTCGATTTCCTCGCACGTGAGCATCCGCAGTCGTTGCCGCAGGTGCGTGCGCGGCTGCAACACGAAGACGAGCTGGATATGCCGCGTGGTCCACGTGCACGCACCTCGGATGTGCGTTCGCCAGGTGCTGAAGATGGTGAGGCCGCGATCGTGCCGGTGGAGCCACAGGATCGGTAGTGCCGGCCGCTGGCCGGCAACGCCGGAGCGATCGAGCTGCCGGCCAGCGGCCGGCACTACCGGAAGCAAGATGTCGCGGCGTCACCGGAGCTCAGGGCTCGCCGGCGTCGATCAGCGCATCGGTATCAAAGTGTGGCGGCCGCCGCGCACGGGTGCGCTGCTCGTAGGCGTAGGCCATTTCGATCAGCTTCGGCTCGCTCCAGGCGGTACCCATGAACAGCAGGCCGACGGGAAGGCCGTTGATCTGGCCCATCGGCACGGTCAGGCTGGGGTAACCGGCCACGGCAGCGGCGCTGTAGCTCTCGCCGGGGAAGTCGTCGCCATCGCTGCGGATCGGCCACGCCACACCGGTGGTCGGCGCCACCAGCGCATCGAGCTGATGGGCGGCGAGGGCTGCATCGATGCCTTCCGGACCGGCCAACCGGCGCGCATCACTGCGCGCGCGGATGTAGGCAGGGTCTGCCAGGCCGGTGGTGGCATCGGCCTCCACCAGCAGCTCCTGGCCGAACAGGCCCAGTTCCTGCTTGCTGTGCGCCTGGTTGAAGGCGATCAGTTCGGCCAGGCTGCGCAGTGGCGCGCGGTGGGTGCTGAAGTAGCGCTCCAGCCCGGCCTTGAATTCGTACAGCAGCAGCGTGCGCTCAGCCTCGGCCCACGCGCCCTGGTTGGGCAGCTCCACCGGCACCACCACGGCGCCGGCGCGACGCAGCTCGGTCGCTGCCTGATCGATCAGCGGCGGCATGCCGCGGTACTTCAGCAGCGGCGTCTGCAGCAGACCGATGCGTTTGCCGCGCAGACCCTGCGGGTCCAGGCGCGCGGTGTAGTCGTAGACCGCACGGCCGGGCATGGTCGCGGTGGCGGGATCGGCGTCATCGCGGCCGGCGATCGCAGTCAGCACGGCGGCAGCATCGGCGACGCTGCGGGTCATCGGGCCGGCGGTGTCCTGGCTGAAGGAGATCGGCACGATGCCATCGCGACTGACCAGCCCGACCGTCGGCTTCAGACCGACCACGCCGTTGATCGCGGCCGGGCAGACGATGCTGCCGTCGGTTTCGGTGCCGATCGCCACGCTGGCCAGGTTGGCGGCCACGGCCACCGCGCTGCCGCTGCTGGAACCGCACGGTGAATGGCTGATGCGGTAGGGGTTGCGGGTCTGGCCGCCGCGAGCGCTCCAGCCGGAGATGGAGTCATTGCCGCGGAAGTTGGCCCACTCGCTGAGGTTGGTCTTGCCCAGCACTACGGCGCCAGCCTCGCGCAGCCGGCGTACCAGGTAGGCATCGTCCGGACGGAAGCCCTGCAGGGCCAGCGAGCCGGCACTGGTGACCATCGGTGCGGCGTTGATGTTGTCCTTCAGCAGCAGGGGGATGCCATGCAGCGGCCCACGCAGGCGTCCTTCGCGGCGCTCGCGGTCGCGTGCGGCGGCTTCCTTCAGCGCGTCGGGGTTGAGCTCGATCACCGCGCGCAGGCGGGGCCCGGTGCGGTCCAGGGCGGCGATACGCTGCAGGTAGGCCTGGGTCAGGGTGGTGCTGTCCAGATCTCCGGCAGTCATCCGCGCCTGCAGGTCGGCGACATCGGTTTCGGCGTACGGGAACGGCACGTTGCGGCTCGCAGGTTCGGCCGCATGCGCGCTGGGCGTGGCCGGGCTGCAGCCAGCCGAAAGCAGCGCCGGCAGCGCGGCGAGCAGGCAGGTCAGCAGAGGCGGCAAGGACGGGCGCATGGGGCGGCTTGGTCGGCTCCAATCCCCAGTGTAGCCGGTGCTCAGCGGTGGCGCTTGCGCAGGTCGCGGGCGAGGACGTAGACCACGATCAGGTTGATCGCCAGGATCGTCCATGACGGCCAGCCGGGATGGCGGATGATCGCGAAGATGTCGAAAGGCAGGTACAGGGCGGCGGTCAGGCAGCCCAGCCAGGACGCCCAGGCCTTGGCCCGCCACAGGCCCCAGGCTTCGACCAGGTGCAGCAGGCCGTAGCCGATCATCCCCGCCGCGGCCAGGTGGACCGCGTCGGGACTGATCATGTGCAGCAGCGAGGGCAGGGTGCCATGGTCCGGATCGAGGCTGAAACGCCGGATCAGGGCCATGATGCCGTGCCGCAGCGGCTGCGGTCCGAGCACTTCCAGCCCGGTGGCGGCCAACAGCGCCAGCATCGCCTTGCTCGCTTCGAGCAGGGCGATGACGTGCAGACCCGGATGCCGGTGTGGATCCGGGTTGTAGCCGCTCTGGTTCACGGGGTGCTGGCTCAGCCGCCGCGCGAAGCCTTCTTGCGATCGCTCTCGGTCAGGAACTTCTTGCGCAGGCGGATCTCCTTCGGAGTGATCTCGACCAGCTCGTCGTCTTCGATGAAGTCCAGGGCCTGTTCCAGCGAGTACTTGATCGCCGGGGTCAGCTGGATCGCATCGTCCTTGCCCGAAGCGCGCATGTTGGTCAGCGGCTTGGTCTTGATCGCGTTGACGGTCAGGTCGTTGTCCTTGGAGTGGATGCCGACCAGCTGACCTTCATACACGTTGTCGCCTTCAGCAGCGAACAGCTTGCCGCGCTCCTGCAGCGGGCCCAGCGAGTAGGCCGGCGTGGTGCCCGGTGCATTGGCGATCATCACGCCGTTGATGCGCTTGGCAATCGCGCCCTGTTCCTTCGGACCGTAGTGGTCGAACACGTGGAACAGCAGGCCCGAACCCTGGGTCAGGGTCTTGAACTCGTTCTGGAAGCCGATCAGGCCACGGGCCGGGATCTGGTACTCCAGGCGCACGCGGCCCTTGCCGTCCGATTCCATGTTCTTCAGCTGGCCCTTGCGGGTGCCCAGCTTTTCCATCACGCCGCCCTGGTGGATTTCTTCGATGTCCACCACCAGCTGCTCGATCGGCTCCATCAGCTGGCCGTCGATTTCCTTGATGATCACTTCCGGGCGCGACACGGCCAGCTCGTAGCCTTCGCGGCGCATGTTCTCGATCAGCACCGACAGGTGCAGTTCGCCACGGCCGGAGACCAGGAACTTGTCGGCGTCTTCCAGCTGCTCGACCTTCAGGGCCACGTTGTGGACCTTTTCACGGTCCAGGCGGTCCTTGATCTGGCGGCTGGTCAGGAACTTGCCACCGGACAGGTCCTTGTTGCCGGCGAACGGCGAGTTGTTGACCTGGAAGGTCATCGAGATGGTCGGCTCGTCGACGGTCAGCGCCGGCAGCGCTTCCGGGAAGTCCGGTGCGCAGATGGTGTCGGAGATGGTCAGCTCCTGGATGCCGGAGATGGCCACGATGTCGCCGGCCTCGGCCGAATCCTGCTCGATGCGCTCCAGGCCCATGAAGCCCAGCACCTGCAGCACCTTGCCGTTGCGCTTCTTGCCTTCACGGTCGATGACCGCGACCTGCATGTTCTTCTTCAGGGTGCCGCGCTGGATGCGGCCGATGCCGATCACGCCCACGAAGTTGTTGTAGTCCAGCTGGCTGATGCGCATCTGGAACGGGCCTTCCGGATCCACTTCCGGCTTCGGCGCGTGCTGCATGATCGCTTCGTACAGCGGGGTCATGTCGCCGTCGCGCACGGTGTCTTCCAGGCCGGCATAGCCGTTCAGGCCCGAGGCGTAGACGATCGGGAAGTCCAGCTGCTCGTTGGTGGCGCCGAGCTTGTCGAACAGGTCGAAGACCTGGTCGATCACCCATTCCGGACGGGCGCCCGGACGGTCGACCTTGTTGACCACGACGATCGGCTTGAAGCCCATCGCGAAGGCCTTCTGGGTCACGAAGCGGGTCTGCGGCATCGGGCCGTCCATCGCGTCGACCAGGATCAGCACGGTATCGACCATCGACAGCACGCGCTCGACCTCACCACCGAAGTCGGCGTGGCCGGGGGTGTCGACGATGTTGATCCGGTTCTTGATGCCGGTCTTCTTGTCTTCCCAGGTGATGGCGGTGTTCTTGGCCAGGATGGTGATGCCGCGTTCCTTTTCCTGGTCGTTGCTGTCCATCACGCGCTCGGCGAGGACGGTGCGCTCGGACAGGGTGCCGGACTGCTTCAGCAGCTGGTCGACCAGGGTGGTCTTGCCATGGTCGACGTGGGCGACGATGGCGATGTTGCGAAGATTTTCGATGGACATACGAAAGGGGGCCAGTCGGCGCCGGATTTGGAAAAAGAAGTCCAACATTATACGTCGAACTTGACGATTCGCGAAAAGGTGGATTTCACATCCGTCGCGGGGCCCATTCAGCTGGCTGTCCGCCGCGTCGGCCGGGGCCGCCAGCGCCCGGAGACGCGGCTTCCCGTCCATGGGCTGAAGCCGGGTTCTTCACCGATGGTCGAAGCCGCCGCCGCCACGAGGCAGGTGTAAACTAGGTGGCTAGACGCGTTCCCCTCTGCATCAAGGATCTTCATGTCCCTCATCGCCACTTTCGACACCACCCAGGGCCCGATCAAGGTCGAGCTGTTCGCCGACAAGGCGCCGCTGACCGTGGCCAACTTCGTGAACCTGGTCAAGCACGGCTTCTATGACGGCCTGATCTTCCACCGCGTGATCGCCGACTTCATGATCCAGGGCGGCTGCCCGCAGGGTCGTGGCACCGGCGGCCCGGGCTACAAGTTCGAAGACGAGAAGAACGGCGTGAAGCACGAGGTCGGCTCGCTGTCGATGGCCAACGCCGGCCCGAACACCAACGGCAGCCAGTTCTTCATCACCCACATCAAGACCGACTGGCTGGACGGCCGCCACACCGTCTTCGGCAAGGTCCTGGAAGGCCAGGCCATCGTTGATTCGGTCAAGCAGGGCGACGTGATCCATTCGATCACCCTGGAAGGCGACGTCGACGCCGTGCTGGCCGCCCAGGCCGACCGCGTCGCGGAGTGGAACAAGCACCTCGCCGCCTGATCCCCCTTCGAAACGGCCACCCATGGGTGGCCGTTTCCCTGTTCCCCGCCGCCCGCTTGGCCTGCGTGGCTCTGCCCGCGGCGTCCCATCAAACGCTTGCAAGCAAGAGGAAACCCCCATGAAAGCACCCGTTCGTGTTGCCGTGACCGGCGCCGCCGGCCAGATCGGTTATGCCCTGCTGTTCCGCATCGCCTCCGGCGAAATGCTGGGCAAGGACCAGCCGGTCATCCTGCAGCTGCTGGAACTGCCGGTGGACAAGGCCCAGGCCGCCCTGAAGGGCGTGATGATGGAGCTGGAAGACTGTGCCTTCCCGCTGCTGGCCGGCATGGTCGGCACCGATGACGCCGAAGTCGCGTTCAAGGACGCCGACATCGCCCTGCTGGTCGGCGCACGTCCGCGCGGCCCGGGCATGGAGCGCAAGGACCTGCTGCTGGAGAACGCCAAGATCTTCACCGCCCAGGGTGCAGCGCTGAACAAGGTCGCCAGCCGTGACGTGAAGGTGCTGGTGGTCGGCAACCCGGCCAACACCAACGCCTACATCGCGATGAAGTCGGCCCCGGACCTGAAGCCGGAAAACTTCACCGCCATGCTGCGCCTGGACCACAACCGCGCGCTGAGCCAGCTGTCGACCAAGCTCGGCAAGCCGGTCGGTGGCATGGAGAAGCTGGTGGTGTGGGGCAACCACAGCCCGACCATGTACCCGGACTACCGTTTCGCCACCGCCGATGGTGCGTCGATCGCCGATGCGATCAACGACCAGGAGTGGAACGCCAACACCTTCATCCCGACCGTCGGCAAGCGCGGCGCGGCGATCATCGAAGCCCGTGGCTCGTCCTCGGCTGCTTCGGCCGCCAACGCAGCGATCGACCACGTGCGTGACTGGGTGCTGGGCAGCAACGGCAAGTGGGTCACCATGGGCGTGCCGTCCGACGGTTCCTACGGCATTCCGGAAGGCGTGATCTTCGGCTTCGCGGTGACCACCGAGAACGGCAAGTACACCCTGGTCAAGGACCTGCCGATCGACGACTTCAGCCAGAAGTACATCGACAAGACCCTGGCCGAGCTGGAAGAAGAGCGCGCCGGCGTCGCCCACCTGCTGGGCTGATGCAGGCGGTACCGGCTCCGGCCGGTACGTCTTCCATCAAGGTAGGTACCGACCGTTGGTTGGTACGCAGAAAACGGGGAGGCTTCGGCTTCCCCGTTTTCATTTGGAGCTCCTGGAACCGCATGATCCACCTGCACTACATCGATGACGCACTGCTGGTGGCCGAGAAGCCGGCTGGCCTGTTGTCCGTACCCGGCCGCAGCGCCGAGAACCAGGACTGCGTGGTCGCGCGCCTGCAGGCGCTGTATCCGGATGCGTTGACCGTGCACCGGCTGGACCAGGTGACCTCCGGCCTGCTGCTGCATGCGCGTGGCAAGGACATGCAGGCGACGTTGTCGATGCAGTTCGAGCAGCGCCAGGTTGGCAAGCGGTATGAAGCGGTGGTGCAGGGGCTGCTCGAGGGTGATTCCGGTGAAGTGGACCTGCCGTTGATCGTTGACTGGCCGAACCGGCCGAAGCAGATGGTCGATCACGAACGCGGCAAGCCGGCGTTGACGCGTTGGCGCGTGCTGGTGCGCGATGTTGAAGCGCGGCGCACGCGCGTGGCGTTGGAACCGATCACTGGCCGCAGCCATCAGCTGCGGTTGCACATGGCCACTATTGGCCATCCGATTGTTGGCGACGTGCTGTATGACGCGGCACCGGCGCACCGCGTGCATCTGCATGCGTGCAGCCTGCGGTTCACGCATCCGCTGACGGGCGAGGCGCTCGCGTTCGAGTCCGCGGCTCCGTTCTAGGGGGTCGGCAGGGCTTGCAGCCCTGCACCTGCAGAATCAACGTCAACATCAACGTCAAAAGCGGGCTGTCCGTGGGTTGGCGGGGAGGTATGGGTGGGCAGGACACGCCGTAAACCCATCCATGGGGGCTCGATGGCGCCATCCATGGCGCCAACGGTCCTGCCCACCCACACCGCCCCGCCTCTGACAGATTCCCGCGGCTGTTGGTAACTGCGGCCGTTGTTCCGCACGGCTGTTGGTAGATGTCGACCTTGGTCGACACGATTTTTCTTTCAGATATCGAATGAGTCATCCACGCATTGCGTGGATCTACCGTGTCGACCAAGGTCGACACCTACCAGCGCAATCCGCCGTTCCGACAGATGGCAGGAAACTGTCGAAGGCGGGGTGGGTCCGGTGGCGGGAGTGTCCGCGGCATGGATGCCGTGGCCAAGCCCCCATGGACGGGTTTACGGCGTCTCCCGCCACCGGATCCACCCCGCCATCCCCCAGTAAGCCAGCTTCTGCTGTTGCTTTGGCTTTGGCTTCGGCTTCTGCAGGTGCAGGGCTGCAAGCCCTGCATAACAAACCCCACCCCCTACCAAGGTAGGGCGGCCCGCGCGGCAGCACCGGACTATCCTCGAACCCATGACTTTGTCTGGGAGGGCTGCGTCATGAACTACGAGGAAACCTACCGTCGCTCGATCGACGAGCCGGAGGCCTTCTGGGGCGAGGAAGCCAAGCGCATCCATTGGCATAAACCGCCGCAGCAGGTGCTCGACTACAGCAACCCGCCGTTCCGGCGCTGGTTCGTCGGCGGCGAAACCAATCTCTGCTACAACGCCGTCGACCGCCACCTGGCCGAGCGCGCCGACCAGCTCGCGCTGGTCGCCATCTCCACCGAAACCAACAGCACACGCGAGATCACCTATCGCCAGCTGTACCGCGAAGTGAACGACTTCGCCGCGGTACTCAAGCACCTCGGTGTCGGCCACGGTGACCGCGTGGTGATCTACATGCCGAACATGGCCGAGGCGGTGTTTGCGATGCTGGCCTGCGCGCGCATCGGTGCGGTGCACTCGGTGGTGTTCGGTGGCTTCGCCGCGCACAACCTGGCGCTGCGCATCGACGATGCCAAGCCCAAGCTGCTGATCGCGGCCGACGCCGGTATGCGCGGTGGCAAGCTGATTCCGTACAAGCCGATGGTCGACGCCGCCTGCGCCGAAGCGGCGTCGCCGCCACCGCATGTGCTGATCGTGTCGCGCGGGCTGGATGCCGCCGAACCCCGCGTGCCGGGCCGTGATGTGGACTACGCCACGCTGCATGCACAGATCGGGGAAGTGGATGTGCCGGTGCAGTGGCTGGAAGCGAGCGAACCGAGCTACCTGCTGTACACCTCCGGCACCACCGGCAAGCCGAAGGGCGTGCAGCGCGATGTGGGCGGCTATGCAGTGGCGATGGCGCAGTCGATGGAGACCGTGTTCGACTGCAAGCCGGGCCAGGTGATGTTCTCCACCTCCGATGTCGGCTGGGCGGTGGGCCACTCCTACAATGTGTACGGCCCGCTGATCGGTGGCTGCACCTCGCTGCTGTACGAAGGCCTGCCGACCAATCCGGATCCCGGCATCTGGTGGGCGCTGTGCGAGCAGTACAACGTGCGCACGATGTTCTCCTCGCCCACCGCCATCCGCGTGCTGAAGAAGCACGACGCGGACTTCATCCATCGCCACGACCTGCGTGCGCTGAAGTACCTGTTCCTGGCCGGCGAGCCGCTCGACGAGCCGACCGCGCACTGGATCAGCGAAGCGCTCGGCAAGCCGATCATCGACAACTACTGGCAGACCGAAACCGGCTGGCCGGCACTGACCCTGCTGCCGGGCCTGGAGATGAAGCCGGTGCGTTTCGGCTCGCCCGGGTTCCCCAATCTCGGCTATCGGATGAAGGTGATCGACGAGAACACTGGCGAGGAAGTCGCACCGGGGCAGAAGGGCGTGCTGGTGGTGTCGCCACCGCTGCCGCCGGGTTGCATGAGCACCGTGTGGAATGATGACAGCCGCTTCCTGCAGAGCTACTTCAGCCACTTCAAGGAACTGCTGTACAGCTCGCTGGACTGGGCGATCCGCGACGACGATGGCTACACCTTCATCCTCGGTCGCACCGATGATGTCATCAATGTAGCCGGGCACCGTCTGGGCACGCGCGAGATCGAGGAGGCCATTTCCAGCCATCCGCGGGTGGCCGAGGCCGCCGTGATCGGGGTCAAGGATGAACTGAAGGGGCAGGTGCCGCTGGTGTTCGTCACCCTCAAGCAGGGCCTGGATGGCGAGGATCCGGCGCCGGTGGTGGCCGAGATGATGGCGACGGTGACCACCTCGCTCGGCGCGGTCGCACGCCCGGCGCACGTACACGTGGTCAATGCACTGCCCAAGACCCGCTCCGGCAAGCTGCTGCGGCGCTCGCTGCAGGCGCTGGCCGAACAGCGCGACCCGGGTGACCTGTCGACGCTGGACGACCCCAGCGCGCTGGAGGAGATCCGCCGCGCGCTGGGCCGTTGATCCGGTAGTGCCGGCTACTGGCCGGCCCCCCCCCTCAATCCCGAGGTTGCCGGCCAGCGGCCGGCACTACCCGCGGCACTTGCGCTAAGCTCGGCCTGTCATCGACCTGCAATACGCGGCGCGCGCCGGGGAAGGCGCGTGCCGTCCGGGGATGGCACACAGGGGGGCGTGCCCGTCAGGGCGCGCCGGCATTGTGCATCGAGGGAGGGGGAGGCAATGGCATTGCTGCACGCCAAGACGGCTGCTGGCCGTCAGGAAATCGAAGACCGTGGCCGGCGCCTGCCGGCGGCACTGCGTTCGATCCTGCTGATGGTCGACGGCCATCGCGATGACACCGAACTGCGTGGCCTGTTCGAAGGCCTGCGCGCGCCGGCCGATGCACTGGAGCAGCTGGAAGCGCAGGGCCTGATCGAAGTGATCGGTGGCAATGCCGAGCTGGCACCGGTACGTGGCATCAGCACCGGCCGCGAACAGGATCCGGCGTTGTACCAGCAGCTGTACGACGCGATGAGCGAGGCGGTGCGGCGCCACCTGGGCCTGAAGGGCTACTTCATGCAGTTGAAGATTGAACGCTGCACCGATGCACTTGCACTGGAACGCCTGTGCCCGGAACTGCTGGCGGCGGTGGGCAAGGCGCGCAGCCCGGCGCTGGCGCAGCGCTGGTGGCAGGAAACCCAGGCCGCCGTGGTCAATGGTGGCGGCGAGGTCGTGCAGGCATGAGCCACCGCGTAAAGTGATCGGTTCACTTCCCCACAAGGAGTCCCGCGTGCAGGACGACCACGACGACAGCGACACCCCAGGCTGGGACGCGATCAATGCGGCGCTGGCGCCGCTGTATGCCGGCCAGGAACCCCGTCACTACGGTACGGCGTTGCCGTACACGCTGGGTGGCCAGGATCCACTGGATGGCATCAGCGTGTACTGGGTGGATGCACCGGTACCGCATTGGCACTACATCACCTACGGCTTCTCCGAGCTGTACACCAAGGAGAGCAGCGATGCCGCCGCCAGCGGCTATGGTTTCGAGCTGACCTTCCGCCTGGCTGCTGAAGCCGGTGAGCACGCCGGCAGCAACCCGCCGGTGTGGCCGATGAACCTGCTGCAGAACCTGGCGCGCTACGTGTTTGGCAGCGGCAACGTGTTCGAGGATGGTCACCATCTGAACGCCAACGGCCCGATCGCGCTGGAGACCGGCACGCGCCTGTGCCACCTGGCCTTCATCGCCGATCCGCAGTTGCCTGCGCGCGACACCGCCAATGGCCACCTGCAGTTCCTGCAGCTGGTCGGGCTGACCGATGAGGAGATGGAAGCGGTCAAGCGTTGGTCGACGCGCGGCGTGCTGCAGGCGCTGCAACCGGCGATGCCGCTGTGGATCAGCGACCTGCATCGCGGCAACCTGTTGGAGGATCCGACACTCGCCGCACAGGTGCGGGCCGGCAGCGAGCGCGAGGGCTCCAGCACCGGCATGTTGTTCATCGAGACACTGGATTGGCGGCAGGAGGCGGGGGTCACCACCCTGGTGCTCGGCGCCGGGCAGGTGGCCAGTGTGTGCGAGCTGCTGCCATTGCGCCTGCGCCACGGCAGATCGCTGGAACTGGCCAGCCGCGAGCGGCAGTGGGAGTTCATTCCGGCAGCGCGCGGTGAAACCGGCGAGGTATCGGCCGACAGCGCGCGCTGGGCGCTGGACGAGACGGGGCTGCAGGCCCTGGCGGGCGTGCGTGCCGAACGTGGCATCTACCCGGTGGCGGGAGCGCTGCGCATCGAAGTGGTTCCGACCTACCTGCGCGATGCCAACGGTGAAGTGATCCGCCAGATCGGCTGAGTGTGGTGATGGCGCCGGTGGGGTCAGAGCCGCCTGCTGTGCAGACGGATCCGACCCCGGGTCAGGCTCAGGCCAGGCCTTCGGCCTTCAGTGCGGCCTGCACGCCGGCATCGGCGTCCATGCGTGCCTTGTAGGCGGCCAGGTTGTCCAGGCCCGACAGGTCGACCTTGGTGCCGGCGGCCCAACGCAGGGTGATGTAGAAGTACGGGTCGGCGAAACTGCGGAAGCCGGCCAGCCAGGGCTTGTCGGCCAGCTGCCTGTCAGCGGTCTCGAACAGGCCACGCAGGCGCTTGTGTGCGGCGGCGCGGATCGCATCGAACTGGCTTTCGTCGGCGATGAACTTGCCCGGTGCGAACAGCGGCGAGAAGGCCGGATGCACGTCGGAATTGACGAAGGCCAGCCAGCGGGTAGCTTCGGCACGCTGGCGCGCGCTGCCATCGCCGCCGAGGCCGGCCTGCGGGTAGGTGTCGGCGATATAGCCCATGATCGCGGCGTTCTGCAGCAGCACGAAGTCGCCATCGACCAGCGCGGGAACGGCGCCGGCCGGATTGATCTTGAGGAATTCCGGACCCTTGAGGGTGTCCTTGTTCAGCAGTTCGACCTCGAACGGCTGGCCGGTCCACTGCAGGGCGATGTGGTCGGCGGTGGAACAGGCACCGGGCTTGCTGTACAGCTTCATGGGAACTCCAGGTGATGCGGGCGGGAAACGCCCACTATCCCAGAGCCTGCCAGCGGGCGGCAACGCTGCCGCCAGCACGGATCGTTACGACTGCCGCGGCTTGAGGTTCTGCACCTTATAGAAGGTGTGATCGCCGATGGTGGCCACCTGGTAGGCGTTGCGCCAGTTCGGGCTGGCGATGGACAACGCGGCGAAGTGGCTGGCACCGGGCACGATCTCGCGGCGCTCGCCGGCCGGCAGCGCCCAGTTGCGCTCGGCGTCGAAGGCCACGTTCATTGCCTCGCTCCAGGCCGCGTCATTGCCCAGCTGGGTGCCGGGGGAGACGATGGTCGGCGCGAACTGCTTGCGCGCGGTGACCACCTGGCACATCGAGTCGCCCCACAGGCCACTGTCGAGGCGGCGCAGGGCGACCTCGGCAACGGCTTGCTGGCCGCGCAGGGTCTGGTCGCGGGCTTCCAGATAAACGGTGGTGCTCAGACACAGTGAATCAGCGGCCGGCTGCGGCAACAACTGCGACAGCCAGAGAATCCAGGCCAGTTTCATATAACTCCTTGCTCCGTATGGGCCGCACTCTCCGCTTCCAGTCGCGGGGGCGACAGGATGCGGGGTACGACTTGGCGTCATGGGGAGGCGGCCATCGGGGCCGCCCCGTGGGCAGCCCCAAAAGAAACGACCAGTACCGATCGTGGGGGCTGCGCCGGCTCACCGGAAACTGGCTGGTGAGCGGAAAGATGGCGCAAGGTAGGGGGGCGTAGCCGAACGCATCGTGAACCGGCCGGCTTGACATTCAGGTTCCGGAGGGGTGACGGAAATCACATTCCGTCCCCCATTCATGCGCTCATCAGAGCGCGGCGGCCACCCGGCTGCCCTGGTCGATGGCCCGCTTGGCGTCCAGTTCGGCCGCTACATCGGCACCGCCGATCAGCTGCGCGTTGATGCCGGCGGCCTGCAGCTCGGCCTGCAATGCGCGGTTCGGTTCCTGCCCGGCGCAGATCACCACATGATCGACCGGCAGCAGCTGTTCGCTGCCTTCCACGCGGATGCGCAGGCCTTCGTCGTCCACGCCCAGGTACTCGACGCCGCCGAGCATGCGCACGCCCTTGGCCTTCAGCGTGGCGCGGTGGATCCAGCCGGTGGTCTTGCCCAGCCGCGCGCCGGGCTTGCCCGGGCTGCGCTGCAGCAGCCACAGCCGCCGCGGCGATGCCTCGGGCTGCGGCCTGGCCAGCGAGCCGCGGGCCTCGAACGTGCTGTCCACGCCCCATTCGGCCATCCAGCGCTGTGGGTCCAGCGAGGGGGACTCACCAGCGTGGCTGAGGAACTCGCCGACATCGAAGCCGATGCCGCCGGCGCCGATGATCGCCGCACTGGCGCCCACTTCGACCCGGCCCAGCAGCACGTCCAGGTAGCTGACCACCTTGGCGTGGTTGGCGCCGGGGAAGTCGACCTTGCGCGGCGTGATGCCGGTGGCCAGCACCACCTCGTCGAAGCCGGCCAGGCTGGCCGCGTCTGCTCGCGTGCCCAGGCGTAGCTGCACGCCGGTTTCAGCCAGCTTGTGGCGGAAATAGCGCAGGGTCTCGTGGAACTCTTCCTTGCCGGGGATGCGCTTGGCCACGTTGAACTGGCCACCGATCTCGTCGTTGGCATCGAACAGGGTGACCTGGTGGCCGCGCTCGGCGGCCACCGTGGCGCAAGCCAGGCCGGCCGGACCGGCGCCGACCACCGCCACCTTTTTCGGCGTGGCAGCCGGGCGGTAGACCAGCTCGGTCTCGTGTGCGGCACGCGGATTGACCAGGCAGCTGGCCAGCTTGTTCTCGAACACGTGGTCCAGGCAGGCCTGGTTGCAGGCGATGCAGGTGTTGATCGCCTCGGCGCGGCCGGCGCGGGCCTTGTTGGGCCATCGCGGGTCGGCCAGCAGCGGGCGCGCCAGCGACACCATGTCGGCGCCGCCGCTGGCGAGGATGTGCTCGGCGACGTCGGGCATGTTGATGCGGTTGGTCGCCACCAGCGGCACCGTTACATGCGGCTTGAGCTTGGCGGTGACACCGGCGAAGGCGGCGCGCGGCACCGAGGTGGCAATGGTCGGGATGCGCGCTTCGTGCCAGCCGATGCCGGAATTGATGATCGTCGCGCCAGCCGCCTCGATGGCCTGGGCCTGCTGCACGATCTCTTCCCAGTTGCTGCCGTCGTCAACCAGATCCACCAGCGACAGGCGGTAGATGATGATGAAGTCCGGGCCGCAGGCCTCGCGGATGCGGCGCACGATCTCCACTGCAAAACGCATGCGTTGGTTGGCGTCGCCACCCCAGCGGTCGGAGCGCTTGTTGGTGCGCGGGGCGATGAACTCGTTGATGAGGTAGCCCTCCGAGCCCATCACTTCGACGCCATCGTAGCCGGCTTCACGGGCCAGCTTTGCGCTGCGTGCGTAGTCGGCGATATGCCGCTCGACGCCGCTGGCCGACAGCGCACGGGGGGTGAACGGGTTGATCGGCGCCTTCAGCTTCGACGGTGCCACCGACAGGGGATGGTAGGCATAGCGGCCGGCATGCAGCAGCTGCAGGCAGATCTTCGCGCCGTGCTGGTGCGCGGCGGCGGTGAGCTGCCGGTGCGGGCGTACTTCCCAGGGCCAGGACAGCTTTCCGCCAAAGGGCTTCAGCCAGCCGACCACGTTCGGCGCGAAGCCACCGGTGACGATCAGGCCGACGCCACCTTCGGCGCGTTCGGCGAAGTAGGCGGCCAGGCGCGGGAAGTCGCGGGCGCGATCTTCCAGGCCGGTGTGCATCGAACCCATCAGCACGCGGTTGCGCAGCTGGGTGAAGCCCAGGTCCAGCGGGGCGAACAGGTGGGGATAGGCGCTTTCGTTGGCTGGCGACATGATCGATACGCTTGCGTACGGAAGCGCGAAGCGTGCCGGGAAACGGCGGCTGGGGCAAGGGGCGCGGGCGGTAGTGCCGGCCGCTGGCCGGGTACGCTCGGCACATGCGTGCTGTCGCTCCCGCATTTCGCTGCGCGAACCGCGGGCCCCACTTATCGGCCTCTACCCCCCGCGCCTGCGGCGCTGCCCCCGAACTCCGGGCGCGGTAGTGCCGGCCGCTGGCCGGCATCCCGATCAGCTCAGGGTGATTGCGGTTGCCGGCCAGCGGCCGGCACTACCGGGGGACGCCCAATCCCAAACCAGCCCAGCGTTACCCCGCACAGGGGGCCGATCAGCAGGGCGAAGGCGAGGGTGCCGACACCGACATTGCCGCCGAGCCACCAGCCCAGCAGTAGCACGCTGCCCTCGATCAGGCTGCGCACCTTCCAGATCGGCCAGCCGGTGCGGGCATGCAGGCCGGTCATCAGGCCGTCGCGCGGGCCGGGCCCGAGCTTGGCGCCGATGTACAGGCCGGTGGCCAGGGCGACCAGCAGCATGCCGGCGCAGAACATCGCCAGCTGCCAGCCAAGGCCGACCGCCGGGGGAAGCAACCACAGCCCGAACTGCGCGGATGGACCGATCAACATCACGTTGAGCACGGTGCCGACGCCCGGCTTCTGTCGCAATGGCCACCACAGCAGCAGCACCAGCGCACCGATCACATTGGTGGCCAGGCCGAACGATAGCGGCGTCTGTGCGGCGATGCCCTGCGACAACACGTCCCAGGGGGCCACGCCGATCGCTGCACGGATCATCAGCGAGGCGCCGAAGCCGTACAGGAACAGGCCGATGATCAGTTGCAGCAGACGCAGGGGCAGGGCGGTGGGCATGGCGGCGCTCGGGGAGAGGGGAGGGATCTGTTTCCACCGTAATCCCGATTCAGTCACTCCCATAGATACAGATGACGGCCGATCCGCCGCTACAGGAGTCGTCGATCCTGCGTATGGGACGTTCTGTGGAGCTGGGCCATGCTCGGCTGCTTTGCCTGGCACCGCCAGCCGAACATGGCCCGGCACTGCACCGGCGTTCCAGCCTGGCTCAGTCGCTCCAGCCGGCCAGCGCCAGCTTGCCCACCGTGCGCCCGCTGGCCAAGCGCTGATGCGCGATGTCCAGATTCGCCGCATTGATCGCGCCCAGCGTCTCGCTGAGGGTGCCGCGCAGCTGGCCAGCGTCGATCATGCTGGCCGCGCGGCTGAGGATGCGGTGCTGTTCGATGCGGTCCGCCGTGGCGAAGCGCGAACGCGCGAACATGAACTCCCAGTGGATGCCGATGCACTTGGCCTTGTAGGGATCACCGATGCGCAGCGCGCCGCGCGGTTCGACGATGAGGCCGACATGGCCCTGTGGCGCCAGCAGTTGACCCAACGCATCCCAGTAATGGTCGGTGTCGGCCAGGTTGAGCGCGACCTGTACTGCGTCGATGCCCGATGCCTGCAGCTGGGGCAGCAGCGGCTGCCGGTGGTCGATTACATGCTGGGCACCCATCTGCCGGCACCAGTCGATCGACGACTCACGCGAGGCGGTGGCGATCACCTCGAATCCGGCGTGCCGGCCCAGCTGGATCGCCATCGATCCAACACCGCCTGCTCCGCCGATCACCAGCAGGTGCTGGCCGGCATGGCGGCGATCATCCAGCTGCAATGGCATGCGCTGGAACAGCAGTTCCCATGCGGTGAGCGTGGTCAGTGGCAGTGCGGCCGCTTCGGCGAAGTCGAGCGTGGTCGGCTTGCGCGCTACCAGCCGTTCGTCCACAAGATGGAACTGCGCATTGCAGCCCGGCCGGGTGACATCACCGGCGTAGTAGACCTCGTCGCCGGACGCGAACAGGCTGGCGTCCTCGCCGATCGCTTCGACCACCCCGGCGGCGTCCCAGCCGAGTACGCGGGGTGCTTCGAGCGTGGCCGGATCGGTGGCCGCCCGCTGCTTGCCGTCGACCGGGTTCACCGAGACGGCCTCGACCCGGATCAGCAGGTCGCGGCCACCCGGAGGCAGCGGCGGGGGGAGGTGGATATCGCAGAGGGCGGGGGCGGATTCACGACTCAGGGCGACGGCTTTCATCTCGGCTCCGGCTGGGTACGTGGCTCCATCATAGAGTTCCTCACGTTTCAGCAGATACGCTGAATCGGGTGGAGCAAGCTGTTGCGCAATATGTGGTATTCCGCACTTAAACCCCGTCAAACCCTTGCAGCGTGAGGGTCTTGCGGATTTTCATCATCCTGTATAGGGTTTCAACGTCGGACCGGTGGAGGGTCGGGCGCGATACTTCACATGTTACGGGACTGTTAACATGACCTTCACCCGCCTGAGCATAATGTTCGCGGCGGTGGCGTGCTGAATCGGCTGTCGAACATCGACGCACTAGTGCTGGCCCATGCCTCTACCGGTTTCATACCCCCGAAATAGGAGCTGTACTCAATGAACAAGAAGATCCTTACTGCCGCGCTGCTGGGTGGTCTGGCTTTCGCCCAGGCTGCGTCCGCGCAGGAGTTCGATGACCGCTGGTACCTGACCGGTTCGGCCGGCTTCAACTTCCAGGACAGCGACCGCCTGACCAATGACGCTCCGTTCGTCACCCTGGGCCTGGGCAAGTTCATCAGCCCGAACTGGTCGCTGGACGGTGAGCTGAACTACCAGAACCCGAACTTCGACGCCAACAAGGACATGAACTGGTCGCAGTACGGCGTCTCGCTGGACCTGCGTCGCCACTTCATCAAGGAAGGCCGCGGCTGGAACCCGTACCTGCTGGCCGGCCTGGGCTACCAGAAGTCGGAAGAAGAGTACAACCCGATCAGCGGTGGCCTGGCTGACCGCAAGGACGGCAACTTTGCCGCCAAGGTCGGCGTCGGTCTGCAGACCACCTTCGAGAAGCGCGTCGCTGTCCGTGCCGAGGTCGCCTACCGCGCTGATTTCGACGACCAGAGCGTGAACCCGAAGCGTGCCGGCAACGATGAAAGCTGGTTCGGCGACGTGCTGGCTTCGGTCGGCGTCGTGATCCCGCTGGGCCCGGCTCCGGTCGCGGCTGCTCCGGCTCCGGCTCCGGTTGCCCCGAGCTGCGCCGACCTGGATGACGACGGTGACGGCGTCAACAACTGCGACGACAAGTGCCCGAACTCGCAGCCGGGTCAGACCATCGGTCCGGACGGTTGCCCGGTGCCGGTCTCCATCGACCTGAAGGGCGTCAACTTCGACTTCGACAAGTCGAACCTGCGTCCGGACGCCGTGGCGATCCTGAGCGAAGCCACCGAGATCCTGAAGCGTTACCCGGATCTGCGCGTTGAAGTCGCCGGTCACACCGACTCGAAGGGTACCGACGCTTACAACCAGAAGCTGTCGGAGCGTCGTGCTACCGCCGTGTACAACTACCTGACCAAGAACGGCGTTGACGCCGGTCGCCTGGTCGGCCCGATCGGCTACGGCGAGAGCCGTCCGATTGCTCCGAACACCAACCCGGATGGTTCGGACAACCCGGAAGGTCGCGCCAAGAACCGTCGTACCGAGCTGAACGTCCAGAACTAAGTTCTGACGCTCTGCCAGTAGGACACAGCAGGACCCGGCTTCGGCCGGGTCTTGTTGTTTCTGCGGCCCGGAATCCGTTGCCTGCCGGTCCGGGGGTAACCGTTCATCGGATTTTTGTCCGTAAAACCAATGGGTTGCCGTATTCATTGAAAGTGGCGCTTGAAAGCTGTCGCGGCATTGCTAAACTCGCCGCGTCACTTCCTTTCCTGGATGCCCTTCATGCTGCGCTCTGCATCGGCCGCCGTCCTGGCGCTGGCCCTGGTTCCCGCCGCCCACGCTGCGGTCGATTGCTCGGTCAACACCAGCGCCTCGCCGCTGCCGTTGCCGGCCACGACCATCGCGCCGGTGGCCGACGAGCTCTACATCCGTGGCAACCAGCTGGGCATGCCGGCCGGCGTGCTGAGCAGCAACTACGATCCGTCGCAGTCGCTGGACCAGGTGCTGCAGCGCCTGCGCATCGATGGCTGCCAGAACATCGCCAAGGCCATTCCGAGCGCACCGGCGGTGAAGCCGAACGATCCGGCGGCCTACAAGCCGCAGACCGAATTCGACAACACGCCCTGGCGCTTCGACATGAGCCAGAACGGCAAGCGCATGACCGCCGAAGAGTTCGACGCCTGGATGAAGGCGCGTGGCGTGCGTGTGGTCAAGGCGCGTCCGGCTCCGGCCGCCACTCCGGCCCCGGCCGAAGCACCGGCTGAGACCAAGCCGGTCGACAAGAAGTAAGCGCCGCGGGGAGCAGAGGCTTGCGCACGCGCCGCCCACCTGCCGCCCCCGCCGCCCGCTCCCACGCATCGCGTGGGCGTGCGACTCCCGCTGCCACAGCCGCCGGTGTCCGTCATGGCCTGGCGCGCGTGCTGTCCAAGGCCGGCGTCTGCTCGCGCAGCGAGGCCGCGCGCTGGATTGCCGAGGGCCGCGTACGCGTCTCCGGCCGCATCGTGCGGGATCCCGAGTTCCCGATTGGCCAGCCGGCGCCGCCGATCGAGGTCGATGGCCAGCCGATGGGCGCGCCGCAGCGCCTGTACCTGATGCTCAACAAGCCACGCGGGGTGGTGACCACCGCGCAGGACGAGCGTGGCCGCGACACCGTCTACCGCTGTTTCGATGGTGCAGGGCTGCCGTGGATAGCGCCGGTCGGGCGCCTGGACAAGGCCAGTGAAGGGCTGTTGCTGTTCAGCAACGATCCGCAGTGGGCCGCGCGCCTGACCGATCCGGAAACGGGTCCGCAGAAGACGTACCACGTGCAGGTCGACCGCCTGCCCGATGACGCCACGCTGGCGGCCCTGCAGGCCGGCGTGGAGGACGAGGGCGAGTTCCTCGTGGCCCAGGCCGTGCGCGTGCTGCGCAGCGGCGACAAGACCGCGTGGCTGGAGGTGGTCCTCGACGAGGGCCGCAACCGCCACATCCGCCGCCTGCTGGCGGCCTTCGACCTGCAGGTGCTGCGCCTGGTCCGGGTTGCGATCGGCGGGCTGCAGCTCGGCGATCTCGGCAAGGGCCAGTGGCGGATGCTGGAGGTCAATGATCAGCGGCGGCTGGGGGCCGCTGCACCGGGCTGATCATCGCCCGCGGCCGGCGGTTGCCGGCCACCGTTCCAGGCGTAGGGGGCGCCTGGTTGCTGAACTTCCCGAACGGAGCCTGCCCATGTACCACCCGACCCTCAACCAAACCCTGCGCTGCGCAGGCCTGCTGCTGCCGATGGTGCTGCTGACCGCCTGTGGTGGCCACAAGAAGGTGGCCAAGGCAGAAGCGCCGGCCGAAACCCCGGTGGTGGAAGTGAAGACCCCGGAGCTGGATGGCCGCGGCAGCTACCGCTTCCTGATGAGCAACGGCGACAAGAAGATGACCGCCGATGAGTTCGATGCCTGGATGAAGGCCAACGGCATCCGCGTTGCCAAGGGCAACGGCCAGGACGCTGCCGCCAAGCCGGTGGTGGTGGCCAGCAAGGACGAGCCGAAGGGCAAGAAGAAAAAGAAGTGATGCTGGGAAGGTGCCGACCTCGGTCGGCACGCCCTCAAGCTCTGGTAGGTGCCGACCTTGGTCGGCACGCTTTGACCGCTGGGATCAACCCTTGATCACGCCCAGCTCGACACCGATGCGGGTGAACGCATCGATCGCGCGGTCCAGCTGCTCGCGGCTGTGCGCAGCGCTGATCTGGGTGCGGATGCGGGCCTGGCCCTTGGGCACCACCGGGAAGAAGAAGCCGATCGCGTAGATGCCTTCTTCGAGCAGGCGCTCGGCGAACTTCTGCGCCAGCGGTGCGTCGTACAGCATCACCGGGCTGATCGGGTGTACGCCCGGCTTCACGTCGAAACCGGCGGCGACCATCTTTTCGCGGAAGTAGCGGGTGTTCTCCACCAGGGTGTCGCGCAGGTCGTCAGCGGCGGCCAGCATCTCGAACGCCTTGATGCCGGCGGCCACCACATGCGGCGGCAGCGAGTTGGAGAACAGGTACGGCCGCGAACGCTGGCGCAGCAGCTCGATCACCTCGGCGCTGGCGCAGGTGAAGCCGCCCAGTGCACCGCCCATGGCCTTGCCCAGGGTGCCGGTGATGATGTCGATCTTCTCCAGCACGCCCTTCACTTCGGCCGAGCCGCGGCCGGTGGCACCGAGGAAGCCGGTGGCGTGGCATTCGTCGATGTGCACCAGCGCGTTGTACTTCTTCGCCAGCGCGGTGATCTCGTCCAGCGGAGCAATGAAGCCGTCCATCGAGAACACGCCGTCGGTGGTGATCAGCTTGGTCTTGCAGCCGGCGGCATCGGCGGCCTGCAGCTGGGCTTCCAGGTCGGCCATGTCGCAGTTGGCGTAGCGGAAGCGCTTGGCCTTGCACAGGCGCACGCCGTCGATGATCGAGGCGTGGTTCAGTGCATCGGAAATGATCGCGTCGTTCTCACCGAGCAGCGGTTCGAACAGGCCGCCGTTGGCGTCGAAACAGGCCGCGTACAGGATGGTGTCCTGCTTGCCGAAGAAGTCGGCGATCTGCTTCTCCAGCTGCTTGTGCAGGTCCTGGGTACCGCAGATGAAGCGCACCGAGGCCATGCCGAAGCCGTGGGTATCCAGCGCATCCTTGGCGGCCTGGATCAGGTCCGGATGGTCGGCCAGGCCCAGGTAGTTGTTGGCACAGAAGTTCAGCACCTTGCGGCCATCCTCGAGGGTGATCTCGGCCGACTGCGGGCTGGTGATGATCCGCTCGGACTTGAACAGGCCCTGGGCGCGGATGGCGTCCAGTTCCTCGGCGTAGTGGCGGGTCAGGGCGGAGGAGGCGTCGGTCATGGCGTGGGCACGGCTCTGAACGGGGAAACCGTTGATTCTACCGGGCTACGACGGCCTTCGACCGGGCCGGGCAGGGCACCGCCACGGGTGGCACATGTTGCATCGCAATAGCAAACGGGTTAAAAATTCGTGAACCGCGCCTGTCTGGCGCCGGTTGCCCGCTCCCCCTTCCCGCCCCCGCCACCCTCGGAGACGCCCATGAAGCACGCCCGTGCCTGCCTCGCCATTGCCGCTGCCCTGACCCTGGCCGCCCCGTTCGCCGCCAGCGCCCAGGAAAACGAATCGCCGTACAGCTGGAACGTCACCGCTGTTTCCGATTACCTGTTCCGTGGTGTGTCGCAGACCGACGAGGATCCGACCCTGCAGGCCGGTTTCACCTACACCAGCCCGGTTGGCCTGTACGCAGGCGTATGGGGCTCGGGCGTGGATTTTGGTGCGGGTGACCCGAAGACCGAGGTCGACTACCTGATCGGCTACGGCGTGGACGTCACCGAGCGCGTCAACTTCGACGTGCTGCTGAACCGCTACACCTACCTGAAGTCCAGCCACCAGAACTACAACGAGCTGATCACCACCACCACGCTGGATGACACCTACAAGCTGACGGTGGCCTACACCAACGATGTCTGGAACAGCAGCACCGATGGCTGGTACTTCGGCCTGGGCGGCAGCTGGGGCCTGCCGAAGGACTTCACCCTGAATGCCAACGTCGGTCGCAGCACCTTCGAGGACGGCATCGCCAAGGACTACACCGACTGGAACGTCGGCGTCGCGCGCCAGTTCGGCCTGTTCAACGTCGGCCTGGGCTACTACGGCACCGACGGCAACGGCCGTGACAATTCCGGCAAGCTGGCCCACAGCCGGGTGATGCTGAGCGTCGCCGTCGGCAAGTAACGCCGCAGGCGTTACGGGTAGTGCCGGCCGCTGGCCGGCAACACCAAAGAAAAAGGCGCCCATCGGGCGCCTTTTTCAATTTCAAGGTGTGCCGAGCAAGCTCGGCACCCACCCATCGCGCACGGCGAAGGGTCAATTCCAGCTCAAAACAACCTTGCCGGCCTTGCCTTCTTCCATCAGGTCGAAGCCCTTCTGGAAGTCGTCGATCGGCAGCTGGTGGGTCATCACCTTGCCGAGCGGGAAGCCGGACAGCACCAGCTGGGTCATCTTGTACCAGGTCTCGTACATCTTGCGGCCGTAGATGCCCTGCACGGTCAGGCCCTTGAAGATGATCTTGTCCCAGTCGCAGCCGGCGCCCTTGGGCATGATGCCGAGCATGGCGATCTTGCCGCCGTGGTACATGCAGTCGAGCATGTCGTTGAACGCACGCGGGTTGCCGCTCATTTCCAGGCCCACGTCGAAGCCCTCCATGTGCAGTTCCTTCATCACGTCCTTCAGCGACTGGTTGGCCACGTTGACCACGCGGGTGGCGCCCATGTCGGCGGCCAGCTTCAGGCGGAAATCATTGACGTCGGTCACCACCACGTTGCGCGCACCGATGTGCTTGCAGATGCCGGCGGCGATGATGCCGATCGGGCCGGCACCGGTGATCAGCACGTCCTCGCCGATCACGTTGAACTCCAGCGCACAGTGCGCGGCATTGCCGTACGGGTCGAAGAACGCAGCCAGCTCCGACGGGATCTGGTCCGGGATCGGCCACAGGTTGCTGGCCGGCATCACCATGTATTCGGCGAAGGCGCCGTTGACGTTGACGCCGATGCCGACGGTGTTCGGGCACAGGTGCGGGCGGCCGCCACGGCAGTTGCGGCAGTGGCCGCAGACGATGTGGCCTTCGGCCGAGACGCGCTGGCCGATTTCATAGCCGGTCACGGCCGAGCCGAGTGCGGCGACGCGACCGACGAATTCGTGGCCGATGGTCAGGCCCGGCTTGATGGTGCGCTGACTCCACTCGTCCCACAGGTAGATGTGCAGGTCGGTGCCGCAGATCGCGGTCTTCTCCAGCTTGATCAGGACCTCGTTCGGGCCCGGGGTCGGCACCGGAACTTCTTCCAGCCAGATGCCCTTGGCCGCTTCGCGCTTGACCAGGGCCTTCATCGTTTGCTGCGCCATCGGGGTGGAACTCATCAGGGGGAAAGCGCGGATTATAGGGTGCCGCGCGGATTTCCCATGTTGCGCTGCGGGTGCATTGGCGGAACGAAAGGCGTGCGCCGGCGGGCGTTTCGAACGTGCCGCAAACAGCAGCGCCTCCTTGATTCCGGGGGAGGGGGCGTGGTCACCCTGGCCGGGACACGCAAAAGCCCATCCATGGTGCTCGATGGCGCCTTGCTCGTGCGCGCTGTCCTGCGCACACGGCAAGACCGGGGTTGGGCGTCCTGCCCAACCCGCCAGTCGCATGCGCCCGGCCCATGGCGCCAACGGTCCCGGCCAGGGTGACCACGCCCCCTCTGGACCATTCCATGTGCGCGGCCGACGTGCGCATGGCAGCGCGAGAAGCAGGCCCATGACTTCCGGGGTTCGGGCCGGGGCGGGGCGGCGGGCTACAATCGAGGGTTCCACTACCAGGGGCCGCTCCATGCGCTCGAACCTGCTTGCATTCTCCATCGTCGCCAGCCTCGGGCTGGCCCAGGTCGCCCATGCCGCTGAAGGCATGTGGGTGCCGCAGCAGCTGCCGGAAATCGCCGGCCCGCTGCAGAAGGCCGGCCTGAAGCTGTCCCCGGAACAGCTGTCCAACCTGACCGGCGACCCGATGGGCGCGGTCGTCGCCCTCGGCGGCTGCACCGCCAGCTTCGTCTCGCCGCAGGGCCTGGTGGTCACCAACCACCACTGCGCTTATGGCGCCATCCAGCTGAATTCGACCGCGCAGAAGAACCTGATCAAGGACGGCTTCAACGCGCCGACCCTGAAGGACGAACTGAGCGCTGGCCCGAACGCCCGCGTGTTCGTGCTCGACCAGATCACCGACGTCACCACCCAGGCCAAGGCCGCCATCGCTGCCGCCGGCAACGACCCGCTGGCCCGCAGCCGCGCGCTGGACGCCTTCGACAAGGCCCAGGTCGCCGCCTGTGAAGCCGATGCCGGCTTCCGCTGCCGCCTGTACAGCTTCTCCGGAGGCAACACCTACCGCCTGTTCCGCAACATGGAAATCAAGGACGTGCGCCTGGTCTACGCGCCCCCGGGCAGCGTCGGCAAGTTCGGCGGCGACGTCGACAACTGGATGTGGCCGCGCCACACCGGCGATTTCTCGTTCTACCGCGCCTACGTCGGCAAGGACGGCAAGCCGGCCGCCTTCGCCGCCGACAACGTGCCGTACCAGCCCAAGCACTTCCTGAAGTTCGCCGACCAGCCGCTGGGTGCCGACGACTTCGTGATGGTGGCGGGCTACCCGGGCCGCACCAACCGCTATGCCCTGGCCGGTGAATTCAACGAAACCGCCAGCTTCACCTACCCGACCATCGCCAAGCACTACAACGCCGTGCTGAAGATGATCGCCGACGCCGGCAAGGCCGACGCCGACGTCAAGGTGAAGTACGCCGCCACCGCCGCCAGCATGAACAACGTGGCCAAGAACTACCTGGGCCAGCTGGAAGGCTTCAAGCGCATCGACGCCGCTGGCCAGAAGCAGGCTGAAGAAGCCGCCGTGCTGGCGTGGCTGAAGAAGCAGGGCGCTGCCGGCAAGCCGGCCCTGGCGGCACACGCGCAGCTGCTCAAGCATCTGGATACCAGCAAGTCGACCCGCGAACGCGACCTGTTCGTCGGTCAGTTCAACAACACCTCGGCCGTTGGCGCGGCGATCACCCTGTACCGCCTGTCGATCGAGCGCAGCAAGCCGGATGCCGAACGCGAAGCCGGTTACCAGGAACGCGACCTGACCACCATCGAAGGTGGCCTGAAGCAGATGGACCGCCGCTACGTGGCGAAGATGGACCAGCAGCTGCAGGCCTACTGGCTGGACCAGTACGTGGCCCTGCCGGCCGCACAGCGCGACAACGAAGTGCTGAACAAGTGGCTGGCCGGCAGCGATGCCGCTGCGGTGAAATCGCTGGTGGGCAAGCTGTCGGGCACCGAGCTGGGCAGCCTGGATGCACGCCTGAAATGGTTCAAGGCCGACCGCGCCGCGTTTGAGGCCAGCAACGATCCGGCCATCCAGTACGCCGTGGCCGTCATGCCGGCACTGCTGAAGCAGGAAGAGCAGAAGAAGATCCGCGAAGGCGAATCGCTGACCGCGCGCCCGCTGTACCTGCAGGCCGTGGCCGACTACAAGAAGAGCCAGGGTGAGTTCGTCTACCCGGACGCCAACCTGTCGCTGCGCATCACCTTCGGGAACGTCATGGGCTATGGCAAGGACGGCGTGAAGTACACCCCGTTCACCACCCTGGAAGGCGTGGCGGCGAAGGAAACCGGTGAGGATCCGTTCGATTCGCCGAAGGCGCTGCTCGATGCGGTCAAGGCCAAGCGTTACGGCGGCCTGGAAGACAAGCGCATTGGTTCGGTGCCGGTGAACTTCCTGTCCAACCTGGACATCACCGGTGGCAACTCGGGTTCGCCGGTGCTGGACGCCAACGGCAAGCTGGTCGGCCTGGCCTTCGATGGCAACTGGGAATCGGTCAGCTCCAACTGGGTGTTCGACCCGGTGATGACCCGCATGATCGCCGTCGACAGCCGCTACATGCAGTGGATCATGCAGGAAGTGGCGCCGGCGCCGCAGCTGCTGAAGGAACTGAACCTGGCGAAGTGAGGTAGTGCCGGCCGCTGGCCGGCAACCTCGACCAGACAGCCGGAGTTTCCGAAACCCCGCGACCCACGTCGCGGGGTTTTTTCATGCCCGGCCCGGCCCGGTGCGCCGAACAGGTATCATCCCTGTTCCGCGTACTTCACAGGATGTGAACGAAACGCGGAAACCTCCTCCCCCCAGGACCCCTTGCACGCATGCGCATCCTGCTTGCCCGCCACGGCGAAACGCCGTGGAACGCCGAAGGCCGCTACCAGGGCCAGATCGATATTCCGCTTTCGCCGATCGGTGAAGCCCAGGCCCAGGCACTGGGTGCCCGCCTCGCCTCGGTGGACGTCACCCGTGCCGTCGCCTCGCCGCTGTCGCGCGCGCAGCGCACCGCGCAGCTGGCGCTTGGCGCCGCCCGCGCCGACATGCTGCTGACCGAGCCGGAGCTGCAGGAAATCGCCCACGGTGAATGGGAAGGGTTGCTCGCCAGCGAGATCCACGAGAAGGATCCGTCGCGCCTGCAGGCCTGGCGCGAGGAGCCGGATACGGTGTTGATGCCCGGCGGCGAATCGCTGCGCCTGGTGCTGGAGCGCAGTTGGCGCGGGCTGGCCCGCGCCACCGAAGGCCTCGGCGAGCACGACACTCTGCTGGTGGTTGCGCACGATGCGGTCAACCGCGTGATCCTGTGCAAGGTGCTGGGCCTGCCGCTTTCCCGCCTGTGGACTTTCCGCCAGGCACCGACCACGCTCAACCTGCTCGAAGGCGCCGACCTGGACAGCCTGGAAGTGGTGCGCCTGAACGACTGCGCCCACCACACGCCGTTCTTCGGCGAAGCCAAGCACCGCGCTCTCTGATCCATCCCCCGCATCAACTGCTTCTGCTGGAACCGCTGCCGTGACGAACACCCCGACCACCCTGGCCGACTGGCTGGACTACATTGAACGCCAGCACCCGGCGAGCATCGACATGGGCCTGGAGCGCGTGCGCGCCGTGGCCGCGGCGATGGGCCTGGGCGCGCCGGCCAAGCGCACCATCGTGGTCGGTGGCACCAACGGCAAGGGCTCAACCGTGGCTTTCATCGAAGCCATTGCACGCGCCGCCGGCTGGAAGGTCGGTGCCTACACCTCGCCGCACCTGCTGCGCTACAACGAGCGCGTGCGCATCGACGGCCAGGACGTGGACGATGCCGCGCTGGTCGCCGCGTTCAATACGATCGAAGCCGTGCGTGGCGAGATCACGCTGACCTATTTCGAGTACGGCACGCTGGCCGCGCTGCAGCTGTTCGCCGACGCCGGGCTGGACCTGGCGGTACTGGAAGTGGGCCTGGGCGGCCGCCTCGATGCGGTCAACATCGTCGATGCTGACGTGGCGGTGATCACGACCGTGGACATCGACCATGCCGAGTGGCTGGGCGAGGATCGCGAGGCGATCGGGACCGAGAAGGCCGGCATCATCCGCGGCTGGAAGCCGGTGATCCTGGGCGAGACCGATCCGCCGTCGAGCGTGCTGCGCCGTGCCTACCTGGTTGGCGCCAATGCGATCCGTGGTGGCAGCGACTATTTCTACGAGCCGATCGATGCGCAGCGTTGGCGCTGGCGCGATGTCGGCCTGCGCATGGAACTGCCGACCCCGGCGCTGGCCGGCCCGATCCAGCTGGCCAATGCGGGTGCCGCCATCGCCGCGCTGCGCGCGCTGGACAAGCCGGTGCCGCGTGCGGCGTGGGCCGCCGGTGTCGCAGCGGCGCGCATTTCCGGCCGGCTGCAGGCATTCGAGCGCGATGGCGTGCAGATCCGCGTCGACGTCGGCCACAACCCGCAGGCGGCGGGCCAGCTGGCGCGTGCGCTGAAGGCCGAGGTCTCTGCCGGGCGCACCCTGGCGGTGTACGCCGCGCTGCAGGACAAGGACGCAGCGGGGGTGGTGCAGGCGCTGGAGGACGTAGTGGGCGAGTGGACCCTGGCCGGGCTGGAAGGCCCGCGCGGGCAGAGCGCCGTCCAGCTGCAGGCACGCCTGGCCGGCACCGCCGCCGCCACGGCGCTGCTGGCTGACAGCGTCGAACAGGCACTGGCGCAGGTGCTGGCCCAGGCCGAGCGCGGTGACCGCGTGCTGGTGTTCGGCTCCTTCCATACCGCTGCCGCCGCCCTGCAATGGCTGCAGGGCGATGCCTGATACGCGTTCAGCCAACGCCGACGCCGTCCGGTCCGGCACCCGTATAATCGATGCCAATCTCCGGACAGTTGCCTGCCTCACGTGGATACGCCTCTGAAACAGCGTCTGATTGGTGCCATCGTGCTGGTGGCACTGGCCGTGATTTTCCTGCCGATGCTGGTCAAGGGACCCGCACCGGACAGCGGCGTGGCCAATGTGCCGATCGCCGCGCCGGATGCACCGGCCGATGGCCAGTTCGAAACCCGTGAGCTGCCCCTGGTCGCCCCGGCCGGTGGTGCCACCGGTCTGCAGACCGGGCAGGCCAAGCCGCTGCAGGACGCCGCCACGCCGGCCACTCCGCCGACCGTGGATACCTCGCCGACGGTCGCCGCCGGCAACTATGCGGTTACCTTCGGTGCCTACGGCAGCAAGGCCGACGCCGATGCGGTGATCGCCTACCTGAAGCGCTCGCAGCTGCCGGGCTTCGCCGAAACGGCGACCATCAACGGCCGCCAGGCATGGCGCGTGCGCGTGGGGCCGTACGCCGACCGTGCACAGGCCGAGGCCGCCCGCCTGCAGGCGGTGAAGATCCGTGCCGATGTGAAGGCCGAAGTGATCACCCTGGATGCCGCAGCGGACAGCAGCGCCCCGGTGGCAGCCACCCCGGCACCGGCTACGCCGAGCGCCAGTACCCCATCCGCCGCCACCGCGCCGTCGGCCACCAGCAACCCGGTGCGCAGTGAAAACCTGCCGCCGAGTACGCCGACTGCAACGACCACTCCGGCGGCCAAGCCCGAGCCGCCGAAGCCGGCGCCGAAGCCCGAAACCCCGAAGCCCGAGCCGAAGCCGGAGGCCACTGCCAGCAAGCCGGCAACGGCCCCGGCCACGCCGGCAGCACCAGCCGCCAGCGGCGTCGGCTTTGCCGTGCAGCTGGGCGCGTTCGGCCAGGCCAACGATGCCAACGCCCTGCGCGACAAGGTCCGCGCCGCCGGCTTCAGTGCTTTTGTCGAGCAGGTGCGCACCGAAAAGGGCACCCTGCATCGCGTCCGCGTCGGGCCGGTGGCCAACCGTGGCGATGCCGAGCAGCTGAAGGCGCAGGTTGCCGCCAAGGTCGGCGTGGCCGGCATGGTCCGACCGCACCCATGACCCACGCGCAGCCTCGTTGCCAGCGCCGCCGAAGGAGCGGGGCGCCATGATCGACGTGGTGCTGCTGATCGTGATCGCCGCCTCCACCCTGCTGGGGATGCTGCGCGGCTTCGTGGGAATCGTCATCGGCACCCTGTCGTGGCTGCTGGCCGCGTGGGCGGCCTTCGCCTTCGGCAATGACGCCGCCCATTGGTGGGCCGCCCCGGCGGCCCCCGGTGGCGAACACTTCGTCGGTGGCTACCTGGGGGTCGGCATCGGCGTGATGATCGGGGTTGCGGTGATCGGCATGGTCATCAAGGCTCTGGTCCAGCGCAGCATGCTGACCAGCCTGGACCGCCTGCTGGGCGGGGTGCTGGGCGCCGTGCGGGGCGGCCTGATCGCCGCGATCCTGCTCCTGCTGGGCAGTTTCACCCCGCTGACCGCCGAGCCCTCCTGGCAGCGCTCGGCGGTGCGGCCACTGCTGAACCCCACCGTTGCCTGGATGAACAGCAAGCTGCCGCACTGGGAGGTTCCCGGGGCCGATCTGCTGCCCAAGGCCTTGCCGACCGACGGGCTGTCCCCATCTGCATTGATGGAGTTGGGCAAGAACGCGGGCGCCGGGTTGGGAAAGCCGGGCGCGGCAGGCGATAATGGCATCCTCAACCAGGTAGTGGCAGGCAGCGGATGGCTGCGGCCTGCGAAAGCGGAACAGGGCGATTCCTACGATCCGGCCGAAGTGCGTCCGGACGCCCCAGCACTGCCGGACAGTATCGAGCCGGGCGATCCGGCCAATGTCGACCGCAGGCGCGGCGACCACCGCGGCCAGGTACGGCCACCTTCCTTGTAACTGGGCACAGCCCAGCGGAGACCTCGCACCATGTGTGGCATCGTCGGAATCGTCGGCAACCAGAACGTCGCCGGGCAGTTGTATGACGGCTTGACCGTCCTCCAGCACCGTGGCCAGGACGCGGCGGGCATCGCCACCGCCAACGGCAGCCGCCTGCGCGTGCAGAAGGCCACCGGCCTGGTCCGCGATGTGTTCGATGCCCGCACCATGTCCACCCTGGAAGGCAGCGTCGGCATCGCCCACGTGCGTTACCCGACCGCCGGTTCGGAAGGCATGGACGAGGCGCAGCCGTTCTACGTCAATTCGCCGTACGGCATCGCGCTGGCCCACAACGGCAACCTGATCAATACCGAGGCGCTGCGCCAGCAGGTGTTCGAACAGGACCGCCGCAACGTCAACACCGATTCGGACAGCGAAGTGCTGCTGAACGTGTTCGCCTACGAACTGGAACAGCAGCGCCAGCTCAGCCCGGAAGCGGCCATCCGCGCGGTGGCCGGCGTGCACCGCCGCTGCAAGGGTGGCTATGCAGTGGTCAGCGTGGTGCTGGGCCTGGGCCTGGTCGCCTTCCGCGACCCGCATGGCATCCGTCCGCTGGTGCTGGGCAAGCGCAGCCATGCCGAGGGCGACGAGTACATCGTGGCGTCCGAGTCGGCCGCGCTGGACGTGCTGGGCTTCCAGCGCGTGCGCGATGTGCAGCCGGGCGAAGCGCTGGTGATCACCGCGCGCGGCGAGCTGTTCTCGGAAATCTGCGCCGAGCCGGCCGAGCACACCCCGTGCATCTTCGAATACGTGTATTTCGCACGCCCGGATTCGATGATCGACAACGTGTCGGTGCACAAGGCGCGCATGCGCATGGGCATCAAGCTGGGCGAGAAGATCCTGCGCCTGCGCCCGGACCACGACATCGACACCATCATCCCGATCCCGGATACCTCGCGCGACGCTGCGCTTGAGATCTCCAACGTGCTCGGCGTGAAGTATCGCGAAGGCTTCATCAAGAACCGCTACATCGGCCGTACCTTCATCATGCCGGGGCAGGGCGAACGCGTGAAGTCGGTGCGTCGCAAGCTCAACCCGATCCACCTGGAGTTCCGCAACCGCGTGGTGCTGCTGGTGGACGATTCGATCGTGCGTGGCACCACCAGCCAGCAGATCGTGCAGATGGCCCGTGACGCGGGCGCGCGCAAGGTCTACCTGGCCAGCGCCGCGCCGCCGGTGCGCTACCCGAACATCTACGGCATCGACATGCCGGCGGCCGAGGAACTGGTCGCGCACAACCGCACCGTGGAAGAGATCGAAGCCCACCTGGGCTGCGACTGGCTGATCTACCAGGACCTGGAAGACATGGAAGCGGCAGTGAGCGAGGGCAATCCGGCGCTGCGCAACTTCGATTCGTCCTGCTTCAACGGCCACTACCCGACCGGCATTGAACCGGGCTACTTCGAGCGCATCCAGCAGCTGCGGTCGGACGACGCCAAGCACAAGCGCCGCGCCTGAGGACCAGGCGTGGTTGACGTGCCCGATGTTGCTGGCGACCTGCTGCGCGCAGCGCAGCAGTGCCTGGCCGAAGCCGACCCGCTGCGCAAGGTTGCGCTGACCCAGGCCTACGCCGCTGCGTTCCGTGCCGGCCGCCTGAAGGTGGCTGCCGACGCGCCACCGCCAGAGCCGATCCGCATGCCGGGCCGGCCGGCGCAGCTGGTGCTGGTGCACCCGCGCGAAGTGCCGCGGCGCGGACTGGGCGGTGTGGAAGGACGGGCCGCCTTCATCCACGCCATCGCGCATATCGAACTCAACGCGATCGACCTGGCCTGGGACGCGGTGTACCGCTTCCGCGGCCTGCCGCCGGCGTTCCATGCCGACTGGGTCAGCTGTGCCGACGACGAATCGAGGCACTTCATGCTGCTGCGGGAGCGCCTGCAGGTGCATGGCCACGACTACGCCGACTTCCCTGCGCACAACGGCCTGTGGGAAATGTGCGAAAAGACCGCGCACGATGGCCTGGCACGCATGGCGCTGGTGCCGCGCGTGCTGGAAGCGCGCGGCCTGGACGTGACGCCCGGCATGATCGGGAAACTGCGCAATGTCGGCGATGGCGAGACCGCCGATGTGCTGGAAGTGATCCTGCGCGAGGAAGTGGCACATGTGGCTGCCGGTTCGCGCTGGTACCGCTGGTACTGCGACCGCGCCGGCGTCGAACCGCGTGCACGTTTCAAGGAACTGCTGGTGGAGTACGCCGGCGGCTACCTGCACGGACCGTTCAACATGGAAGCGCGCCTGCTGGCCGGTTTCGACGCGGATGAGCTCGCCAACCTGGTCGAACAGGCCGGTTGAAGAAAAGGGGACGGAGGGGATCAAGTCGTTTGTGCCACAAACGACTTGATCCCCTCCGTCCCCTATTTTCAGGCGTTCGGCAACACCACGCGCTTGCCATCCACCGTCGGCCGGTTGATGTAGAACAGGCCGGGACCCGGCCGGTAGGGCAGTTCGCTGACGCCGGCATCGGCCGCGTAGGTCAGTGCGGTGTCGCCCAGTGCATCGAAGTTCCAGTGCGCCGATTGCATCAGGTAACGCCGGCGCAGCAGCGCCTCCTGTGTCTGCGTCAGCGGCTGTCCGGCCACCAGGCGCCGTGCGATCGGCTGCAGGGCGGACGGCAGCTCCCAGCCAGGAACCTCGGCGGCATTGGCGGTCCATTGCACGCCGGCGTCGATGGCCTGCTGCTGCATCACCTGCAGTGCAATTAGCTGGTAGCGCCAGTCGATGCGCCGACGCAGCACCACCGCGGCGGTCACATACAGCACCGGTGACAACAGCACGCTGCGGCTGCCGGCGCGACGCTGCTGCTGCCACTGGTGCCAGACATCCACCCAGACCTCCTTCTCACCCACGCCCAGCTGCTGGCGCCAGCGTTCGGCATCGGCCTGTGCTTCGGCGTAGGCCGTGGTGGCCTGCAGCAACGCCAGTGGAGGGACCTGGTAGTCGGCAACCGCGGGGCGGCGCAACTGTTGCCGGCGCGGGCGGCTGAGCAGCTTGGGACCTTCTTCCAGCTGGTTGTAGCCACCGCCGATATTCGCGTGTACGCCGGGTAGGGCGATCTCGGCAAACGGCGGTGCCACGCTGGTCAACGGATAGTGCTGTCGATGTTCATCGCGTGCAGTGAGCTGCACGACGCGACCGGCGATGCCGCCGTGCAGGGCCAGCTGCGGCCGCTCATCGGCGCGGCCGCCATTGACTGCAACAACGGTGTCGAACAGTCCGATGAAGCGCAGCGCCGGCGTGGCCGGGGCGAAGTTCGCAGTGCAGGGCAGGCCGGCGGCCTGCAGCAGCTGGCGCCAGCGCACGCCGTCCCAGCCCTGCAGTTGGTTGGCGATGTCACGTGCGGCAGCAGCACCGCGTGAATAACCGAACAGGTCCAGCTGCACGCCATGCAGCGGTCGCTGCCAGCGTGCGGATAGTCCCGACAGTGCGGCCGGAAGCAGCACCTGCAGCGCGCGCTGTACTTTCGCGCGAACGCCACTGGCACCGATGCCGAAGGCCAGCCCGATCAGATCGTCGTCGGCATCATCGCGGGTACCCACGCCTTCGACATAGATCGACAGCGAGGGAGCGGCCATCGCATCACGGCGGCTGTCCGGATACAGCTGCTGCAGGCGCGCGATGTTGGTCAGGCCGTTGTCGTAGCTGCTGGTCAGCCGGCTCTGGTAGGTCGAATCATCGTCCGCGCGCAGCTGCGCCGGTCGAGGCTGCGGAACCTGCGGACGGCCGCGCGCCAGGTTGTGTGCGTTGTTGCGGGTGCCGTCGAAGAACAGGCCGATCCGCAGCAAGCCGACATCTTCGTCCGTGTCATTCGCTGGTGCCATGTGCATTCCCCGTCGTGGCCGCGTCACGGTAGCGCGAAAGCGGTGTATTGGCGAAGTGTAGTGACGCTTTTGACCTTACTTAACGCAGATGCGGTCGATCACAGTTCCTGATTTTCATTCCCATCTTCTATTGAATTCACACGACCCGCGCAGGCCATATGGCCAAACCCGGCAAACCCGGGCGTGCTGCATCAACGCTGTTCACATCATTCAAGGAGCGACACAATGTTGTCCAGATCGATTGGCAAAGCGGCAGGTGGCCTGGTGTTGGGTTTGTCGGTGGCGGCAGCCGCGCATGCGGCACCGTTGTTCGAACCGGTGACGGTCATCAGCCGGGCATCGGCCAACAGCGAGCCTGCACTCGGCAAGCTGCTGGCCACCCCGTCCACGGCGACGGTGCAGGAAGTGCGTGTCGACGCGGCGGCTACGGCGCAGCCGCAGCTGGAATTCGAGCTGCTCGGCAAACGGGTGCAGGCGGTGCGCAGCAAGGTCGAGGCGCTGCCCGATGGTGGCAGCATCTGGTACGGCCAGTTCCGTTCGCCGTCCGACCGGTTGACCGCCGCCACCTCCAGCGGCCAGGACGATCCGGGCAATTCGTTGATCCTGGTACGTTCGGGCGACACCATCACCGGTTCGATCCGCAAGGACGGCAAGCTTTATCGCCTGCGTCCACTGGGTAACCGCCACGTGCTGGTCGAAGTCGACGAATCGAGGATGCCAGCCGATCATCCGGCTGACTACAACCAGCTGCCGAAGATCCCGATGGGCAACAACGACCGCATCGGCATCGCGCAGGCCTCGTCCGGTAGCCCGGCCACCATCCGCGTGCTGGTGGTGGCGACCAATGCAGCGGTAGCGGCTTATGGCGGCAACATGCAGTCGCTGGTGCAGCTGGCGGTGGCCGAATCCAACCAGGGTTATGTCAACAGCAACGTCGGCATCACCATGGAACTGGCCCGCTACGAGACCACCAGTTACACCGAATCGGGCAGCTTCGATACTGATCTCGCGCGCTTCCGCGGCACCAGCGACGGCTACATGGACAGCATCCACACCAGTCGAAACACCTACACGGCGGACGTGGGCGTGCTGCTGATCAACAACACGGCGTACTGCGGCCTGGCGTCGGGGATCGGCTCGACGGCGTCGACGGCGTTCGCTGCGGTGTACTGGGATTGCGCAACCGGCTACTACTCGTTCGCGCACGAGATCGGCCATCTGCAGAGCGCGCGGCATGACATCGCCACCGACTCGAGCACCTCGCCCTACGCCTATGGCCACGGCTATCGCTACGAGCCAGCCACCGGCACCGGATGGCGCACGATCATGGCCTACAACTGCACCCGCAGCTGCCCGCGCCTGAACTACTGGTCGAACCCGAACATCAGCTACAACGGCATCCCGATGGGCAATGCCAGTACCGCCGACAACCAGCGCGTGCTGGTCAATACCAAGGCCACCATCGCGGCCTTCCGCTGAGGCCAGGCGCCGACCAGGCGCGGCGTCTACCCGGGCACGTGCACCTGCCCGGGTAGATGCCAACCTTGGTTGGCACCTTCGGACCCATCATTCGCGCGCGAGCGTATCCAGCGACCAGCCGCCGGCATCCACGCGCAGCACCGATCCCTGCTCGTACCAGTCACCCAGCACGATGCGGGTGCAGGCACGGCCACCGGCCTGCAGCGAATGGATCGCCGGGCGGTGGGTGTGGCCATGGATCATGGTGTCCACGCCATGGCGCGCGAACGTGGCATCGACTTCGGACGGCGCCACGTCGGTGACGGTCTCGAACTGCGCGCGATCACCCTGCTTCATTTCCGACTGGCGGGCCTGGCTGGCTTCGCGCGCCTTCTGCGCGAACGCGATACGCGCTGCCAGCGGCTGTGACAGGAACTGTGCCTGGAACGCCGGGTCACGCGTCTGTGCACGGAACTGCTGGTAGGGAATGTCATCGGTGCACAGCAGGTCACCGTGCTGCAGCAGCACCGGGCGACCGTAGAGGTCGATCACGCATGGGTCGGGCAGGATGCGCAGGCCGGCACGGCGCGCATAGTCTTCACCGAGCAGGAAGTCGCGGTTGCCGCGGATGAAGTACACCGGCACGCCGCTGTCGGAGAGTACCTTCAGTGCATCGGCCACCGCATCGGCGGCAGGCGAGGGCGTGTCGTCGCCGATCCAGGCTTCGAACAGGTCGCCGAGGATGTACAGCGCATCGGCGCCGGGCGCCTGCTCGCGCAGGAAGCGCAGGAACAGGTCGGTGATCTCCGGACGGCTGGGGTCCAGGTGCAGGTCGGAAATGAACAACGTGGTCATGCGGGCATTCTAGGGCATCAACGATGACGGTAGCGCCGCCGGCATCGTGGGGTTCAGATCCCTCTTCGAAGGAAAACGGATCTGACCCAGGGGGCTACACCGGCAACGGCAACCAGGCCAGGCTGGCCGAAGCCAGCCCGATGGCGATGCCGGTGGCGGCCAGCACATCGGACGGGTAGTGCAGGCCGAGTACCACCCGCGACAGCGCCACGCCCGCAGTGAACGGCACCAGCAGTGGCGCCAGCCACGGGTAATAGGCCAGCGCCACGATGGTGAACGACACCGCGTGCAGGGTATGCCCGGAGGGGAAGCTGAACTCGTCCAGCGGTGCCACCCAGGCACGGATGCGCAGGTCGGCGGCATACGGACGCGGGCGCCGGGTCCAGCGCTTGAGGCCCTTGTACAGCAACAGCGCGGCCAGGCCGGTGGCGGCCATGTGCACCGATGCGCGCAGGCCGTCGAAGCCATCAAGCAGCACCAGGGCGCCCATCAGCACATACCAGAACACGCCGTCACCGAGCCGGCTGATGACCGCGAACAGGCGGCGCACGCGGCGGCGGCGGCAGTAGTGGTTGGCCCGCCGGCACAGGCGCGCTTCGCGGTCGGCCAGCAGTTCAAGCCGCGTTGTGCGCATGGCCGGTCCTCCGCGACTGGGCCAGTTCGGCCAGCAGGGCGTCGAATTCCGCCACCACCTGCTGCGGATGCAGGCGCTTCATGGCGCGTGCGGCGTTGCTGCCCAGCATGTGGCGCTGCGCGTCATTCGCGGCCAGTTGCACGGCCGCGTCGATGAACTGCTCGTCGTTGTCCACTGCGGCGCCATTCTCGCCATTGCGCAGGTACTCGCGCGCCGCGCCGTAGTCGAAGGCCACCGTTGCCACGCCGCTGGCCATGCTTTCAAGGGTCACGTTGCCGAAGGTCTCGCTGCGGCTGGGGAACAGGAACAGATCGCCGCTGGCAAAATGACGTGCAAGCGCATCGCCACGCTGGACGCCGCAGAAGATGAAGTCGGGATTTTCATGCGCCAGCTTTTCGCGGGCCGGGCCATCGCCCACCCACACGAAGCGGGCCTTCGGACGGATCTGCTGCAACCGACGGAAGGCCTTCACCGCCAGCCCGAGGTTCTTCTCCGCGGCGATGCGGCCAACGTAGATCGCCACCAGGCCGTTGCCGTCCACGCCCCACTCTTCGCGCAGGGCAGGGTCACGACGGTTCGGATCGAACTGCTGGCTGTCGACCGCGCGCGCCAGCAGGCGTACGCGTTCGAAGCCCTGTTCGCCGAGGAACTGCTGCAGTTCGCGGGTGGGTACCAGGGTTGCATCGGCCTGGTTGTGGAAGCGGCGCATCCAGCGCATCGCGGCGGCCTGTAGCCAGGCCACGCCGTAGTCGGGCAGGTACTCGTCGAAGCGGGTGTGGAAGCCACTGGCCACCGGGATGCCGAGGCGCCGTGCGGTGCGCACCGCCGACCAACCCAGTGGGCCTTCGGTGGCGACATAGACGGCATCCGGGCGTTGCTGCTGCCAATGGCGACCGAGCCGGATCGGTGCCGGCATGCCGAAGCGCAGGCCGGGGTAGCGCGGCAGGGCGGCGCCGGGAACCAACAGGGTGCCCGGTGCGGAGTCCAGCGCTTCGTTGGCCTGGCGGGGCCGGATCAGGTCGATCTCATGGCCGGAATTGCGCAGTCCCTGCTCCAGCCCCTGCACGGTGAGGGCAACGCCGTTCACTTCCGGCGGATAGGTCTCGGTGACGATGGCATAGCGCATGGCGGGCCTCCGGGTTTCCGGCATGCTCGGGCCTGGCGATGTAGCCGATGTGACCGCTTTGCGACCGGCAGATGACGCGGCCGGAAGCGTACGCCACCACGGCCCCGAAGGGCCGTGGTGGGCACCGTGCGTGGTGCGTGGATCAGAAGCGCTGCTGGTATTTCATGTAGATGAAACGGCCGATGTCGAAGCCACCGTAGTAGGAGAAGTTGGCACTCGGCTGGCTGTACATGGCCGGGCCCTGGCGGCCGAACACGTTGTTGGCGCCGATTGAAACGGTGGCGTCCCACGGCAGTCTGTAGCGCGCCTGCACGTCATGGAAGGTGACCGATCCACGACGGTTGTAGTCGCGCGTACCGCTGAACCACGGCGCGCGCTGGTCGGGGTGGGAACACTCGTTCGGATAATCCTCCGCACCCAGGCAGCGTTCCTTGACGGCGGAGAAGTAACGCAGGCCCCAGGTCAGGCCGAGGTTGCCATGCTCCCAGCCCAGCGACGCGTTGGAGCGCACGCGGAAGCCGATGCCGCCATTGCCGGCGATGCCATTGCTGGGGATGGCCGGTACGCCGGCTTCGTTGGTGGTCTTCTCTTCGGCGTTGACCACATAGGTGGACTTCCAGTCGGCGCTCAACCTGCCCCAGCGGGTTTCGACCTTGTGGCCGATCTCCAGGTCGTAGCCTTCTGCGTGGCGGAAGCCGCTGTTGCGGTTGCCGAAGTTGAGTTTGTTGACGATGCCCAGCTCCGGGTCGCGGGTGAAGCTGCTGCAGCGCTCGGCAATACCCAGCTCGTAGCAGTCGCGAAGGATGTCGTTGGGATGGTCGGAGACGATGGTGTTGTCGATGCGGATCTTCCACCAGTCCAGTGCGATGTGAAGCCCTTCGGCGAACGTCGGGCTCCAGACCAGGCCCAGAGTGCGGCTGGTCGAAGTTTCCGGCTGCAGGTCGGGATTGGAGCCGTTGGTGAAGGGCAGGGGCGTCTGCCCACTGCTGCCGGTGATGGGTTCATTGCCCTGGCCGAGCTGGCGGTAGGTGTCGGCGTTGGCGATGTCGGCAGCACATCGCGCGCGGACCTCGGCACTGCTTGCGGCTGCGCCATGGACCGTATCGCAGGGATCGCGGAAGCCGGTGGTGAACGTCTCCGAGCCGCCGCCGTACAGGTTGGCGATGGTCGGCGCACGGAAGCCCTGTGCCCAAGTGCCGCGGACCAGCAGCTGATCGATCGGCTTCCAGGTGAAGCCGAACTTGCTGTTGAGGGTTCCGCCGAAGGTGGAGTAGTCCGAGTACCGTGTCGCCGCGCTGAGGGTCAGTTCGCGGGCACCGGCGAGGTCGCGCAGCACCGGCACGCTCAGTTCCAGGTAGGCCTCGTCGACACGGTAGCCGCCACCGGTGGGGCCTGCCGCGAGGTTGGTGGTGGCACCGGTCTGCGCAAGCGCATCAGGGATGAAGCGGCCGTCCTCGCGGCGGCTCTCGGCCCCAACGGCGAAGGCCAGCTCGCCGGCGGGCAGGCTGGCAAGGCTGCCGCTGAGGTTGGCGAACAGGTTGCGGGTGGTGGTGCGGCCGCGGGTGAGTTCTTCCGGGAACAGCCAGTCCTGTAGCTCCGTGTTGCCGGTCAGGCCATAGGGATCGTCCTGGCCATACGGAACCAGCGGGTTCCAGGGTTTGCAGCCTGCGATCGGCGCATCCGGCGTTCCGCATTCGACCTTGCCGGTTGCCGGGTTGTAGAACGAAGGACCGGTGGCATCGGCCACGCGCTGCTTGTGCAGGTTGCCGGTGGCACGTTGGGTCAGCTCACTGCGGTTGTACTGGTAACCCGCTTCCCAGTCGAAGTCGCGACCGCCGAATTCGAAGTTGCCCTCGAGTGCCGCGACGGCCTGCCAGGTGGTCAGATCGCTGGTGCTGACGCGAGGAATCTCCCAGGTACGACGGTTCCAGTGCACATCGCTGGGCGTGTCGTAGCCGTGATGGCTGCCGAACGGGTTGAACCAGCTGTCGGCCGACATCGGGGTGATGCCGGCTGGGCCGGACTGGAAGGGATAGCCGGCAATCTGGCGCGTGGTGGTGCGCCGGTTGTAGGCCAGCTGGGTGTTGAAACGGACCTGGTCGTTCAGCTCCACGCGCGCATCGACGAAGATCGAATCGCGCTTGATCGGCGTCTGCAGATGCATCTGCTCGTTGCTGTTGCTGACATCACCGGTGAACGGTGTGTTGTCGCTGAGGTGGAAGCTGTCTGGCCCACCTGGCTGGCGGCCACGGTCGAGCGAGTAGCTGCAGCCCCGGCTGTTGCTGCAGCCGGGGCCCTTGAAGCCGGTGATGCGACCCCACTGGCCGACCGTGGTCCAGCCGTCATCCGCGTGGCCGTCGGTATAGGTATAGGCACTGAAGCCGCGGTCCCTGGCCCAGACGCCCTTTTCTTCGACATGCTCGGCAGCAACGCTGATGGAAGCACGGTCATTGGACCAGCCGGCAACCACGTCGTACTGGGTACGGGCACCGTCGCCTTCACTGTATTGGCCGTGATAGACGTTGGCGGTTACACCCTGAACGTTGCGCCGGGTGATGATGTTCACCACGCCGGCCATCGCGTCGGACCCGTAGATGGCCGAGGCACCGTCCTTGAGCACTTCCATGCGTTCCACCGCAGCGGCAGGAATGCTGGAGATGTCCTGAAAACCCGAAGTGGTCATGCCCAGCCGCTTGCCGTTGACCAGCACCAGGGTGCGCTGCGCACCGAGGCCACGCATGTTCACGTAGCTGCCGCCGGCGGCTTCGCCGGCGCTCAACGGGCTGGCGCGGCTCAATGCCGGGCTGCCGGTCGCGGTCAGGTTCTGCAGGATGTCGGCAACGGAGTTGAAGCCCTGTCGCTCGATGTCGGCGCGGCTGACGGTCAGCACCGGCTGTGCGGTTTCCAGGTCGACCTGGCGGATGCGTGAGCCGGTGATTTCGATGCGGTCCAGCGTGGTGGCTTCCGGTGCCTGCTGCGCGAGCGCTGGAACGGCCAGGGTTGTGGTGGCCGTGATTGCAAGCGCACGACGGATCGCCAGCCCCAGTGCGGGAATACGGATGGTCATGGGTGTCTCTCTCTCAGTCTTCGAAGTCTTCGGTGCGCAGCCAAGCGGGCCGCGCCAACGCCACCGCAGGCGGTGGTTGTTCGAACCTAGTGAAGGAGGAGAGGGAGAGGTATGGGGAAAGGACGAAATCGCCATGGAGCGGCATGACGCTTCCGCACAAACCGGAAGTGAATCAATCGATTGATCTGATCGACGGCGGAGCGATGGACGATGCACCCTCGCCCCGACTCTGGACCGAAAGCGTCATGGCAATTGCAGGCAGCGACAACCTGCGCGGAAACAGTAAAGACCATCGCTCCGAAGGGTCGTGGTCGTAGAGCTTCAACAGTTTGTCGAACACGCGCGGAACAGGCCTTTGGCGACGCGTCATGACGTGCCGCCCTGGCCGTAGGGATCAGGCCACGAACGGCCGGAACTGGATGCCCAGCCCGGCGATGCCGTCGGTCTCGCCGATCAGGTCGGCGCGGAGCAGTGGACGCGCATCGATGAAGGCCTGCGGCACGATCAGCGACAGGCGGTTGTCGTCCGCGGTCAATTCCAATGCCGGCAGCGGATCGTCCTCGTGGGCGCGGTTGAGCAGTACCGCCAGGCGCAGCAGGGCGGCCAACCGGCGTGCGGTCAGCAGCAGGCGCTCGGGCAGGGCGTCGAACGCGGTCTTGGTCACGCTGCGGCGATGGCTGCGTACCAGTGCGGCCAGCATCTGCTGCTCCTGCCGCGAGAAGCCGGCGATGTCCGAGTGTTCCAGCACGTAGCTGCCATGCACGTGGTAGCCGCTGTGGGCAATCATCAGGCCCAGCTCGTGCAGGCGCGCGGCCCAGCCGAGCATGCGTGCGTCGTCGGCATCGAGTTTCCAGCGCTCCTGCACCTGCTCCAGCAGCGACAGCGCGGTGTCCTGCACACGGTCGGCCTGTACCGTATCGATGCCGTAGCGCTGGCTGAGCGCGGCCACCGATTCGTCGCGCAGGTCGTTCTCACCGGCACGGCCGACGATGTCGTACAGGATGCCTTCGCGCATCGCCGCCTTGCTGACCAGCAGCTTCTGCAGGCCCAGGGCCTGGAAGGCGGCCTCCAGCACCAGGATGCCGCCGGCGATGATCGGGCGGCGGTCGCTGGACAGGCCCGGCAACTGGATGTCGTCGATCTTCTTGGCCTTCAGCAGCTCGTCGCGCAGCTGGGGCAGGGCCTCAGCGGTGATCGCGCCCTTGCTCAGCTTCATCGTCGCGCAGATCTCGCTGATTGCCTTGTGCGTGCCCGAAGATCCGAGCGCTTCCTGCCAGCCCAGTGCGCGGTACTTGCTGGCAAAGGGCTGGAACTCGCGGCCGATCTCGGCCAGCGCGTCCTTCCAGCGCTTCTTGCTCAGCTTGCCGCCGGGGAAGAAGCGGCGGGTGCTGGCGATGCAGCCGGCCTGCAGGCTTTCACGCTCCAGGGTCTGCATGCCCATGCCGATGATGAATTCGGTGGAGCCGCCGCCGATGTCGATGACCAGCCGGCGCTGGCCGGGCTTGGGCGGTTGCGCGTGGGCCACGCCGAGGTAGATCAGGCGCGCTTCTTCGCGGCCACTGACCACTTCGATGGCATGCCCCAGCGCGGTTTCGGCCGGGACCAGGAACGACTGCGGCGAGCGCAGCTGGCGTACGGTGTTGGTGGCCAGCGCGCGTACCCGGTGCGGCGGCACATTGCGGATGCGCTGGCCGAAGCGGGCCAGGCATTCCAGCGCGCGCTGCCGTGCGGCGGAAGAGAGCCCACCTTTGCCATCCAGGCCATCGGCCATGCGCACGGTTTCGCGCAGGCGGTCGATCACCCGCAGCTGGCCGAGCGTGTAGCGCGCGATGACCATGTGGAAACTATTGGAGCCAAGGTCGATGGCGGCCAGCAGGTCGCCATCCTGCAATGCGGGCGGAGTCGTAGTGGTATGCGGCATGGGCGAATGTTAGCCGAAGGGACGGTGTGCTCGTCACCGCGCGGCCTTCACATTTTGGAAGAGGGGAGTGCGGCAGGGCTGCGCCCTGCACCCGCAGAGGCAACGTCAACGTCAACGTCAAAAGCGGGGTATCCGTGGGATGGCGGACCCACCCCGCCTTCGACAGATTTCTGCGATCTGATGGTGGGTGCCGACCGTTGGTCGGCACTGATCCTATCCCGCCCCAAATCGGTGCCTACTGCTCTTGGTAGGTGTCGACCTTGGTCGACACACCGGGTCAGAGCCCCTGCATCAATGCCATCTGCGCAGAATGCGGGGCTTCGTCGTGGGCCGGGGCACGCTTGTGGTAGATGCCGTCGGCATCCAGTTCCCAGGCGTTGAGGTTGTCGTCCAGGTAGTTCTGCAGCACCTCGCGGTAGACCCGCTTGGCCAGCTCCGGGTCGAGAATCGGGAAGCAGGTCTCGACCCGGCGCAGCAGGTTGCGCTCCAGCCAGTCGGCGCTGGCGCAGTACATCTCCGGTGCGCCGTCGTTGCCGAACCAGTAGACGCGGCTGTGCTCCAGGAAGCGGCCGACGATCGAGCGCACGCGGATGTTGTCCGAGATGCCCGGCACACCCGGGCGCAGGGTGCAGGCGCCGCGGATGATCAGGTCGATCTGCACGCCGGCCTGCGAGGCGGCGTACAGCGCGCGCACCACTTGCGGTTCGTTCAACGCGTTCATCTTGGCGATGATCCGCGCGGGGCGGCCGGCGGCGGCGATGCGCGTTTCGCGCTCGATGCGGCCGAGGATGCCGGTGTGCAGGGTGAAGGGCGACTGCAGCAGGCGCTTGAGCTTCATCTTCGAGGCCAGCCCGGACAGCTGCTGGAACAGCAGGTGCACGTCGTTGCCGATGTCCGCATCGGCGGTGATCAGGCTGATGTCGGTGTACGCGCGGGCGGTGCCGCTGTGGTAGTTGCCGGTGCCCAGGTGTACATAGCGGCGCAGCTTGCGGCCCTCGCGGCGCACGATCAGCAGCATCTTGGCGTGGGTCTTGTAGCCGACCACGCCGTACACCACCTGCACGCCGGCTTCCTGCAGGCGATCGGCCAGGCCCAGGTTTGCCTCTTCGTCGAAGCGTGCGCGCAGTTCAACGACCACGGTCACGTCCTTGCCGTTGCGCGCGGCCTGGATCAGCGCATCGACAATCAGCGAATCCTTGCCGGTGCGGTACAGGGTCTGCTTGATCGCCAGCACGTTGGGGTCGATCGCCGCCTGCCGGATCAGGTCCAGCACCGCGGTGAAAGCATCGAACGGGTGGTGCAGCAGCAGGTCCTGGCGCGCCGCGGTCTCGAAGATGCCGTCGCTGTCGCGCAGCGTGCGCGGGGTCATTGGCGGGTACTTCAGGTCCGGCTGTGCGATCAGGTCGTACAACTGGATGATGCGGTTGAGGTTGACCGGGCCGTCGATGCGGTACACCGCGTTCTCGGTCAGGCCGAAGTTCTGCAGCAGGGTGCGCACGATCTCGCGCGGCATGTCCTGCGCGATTTCCAGCCGCACCGCCGGCCGGTAGCCGCGATCGACCAGTTCGTCGCGCAGTGCCAGCGCCAGGTTCTCCACCTCCTCCTCGTCCACCACCAGCTCGGAGTTGCGGGTGACGCGGAACTGGTAGGCCCCCTGGACTTCCATGCCCGGGAACAGCTCATCGACGAAGGTGGACAGCACCGAGGACAGGAACACGAAATTCTGCGACCCGCCGAGCTTCTCCGGCAGCTGGATGATGCGCGGCAGCGAGCGCGGCGCACGCACGATGGCCAGATGGCCGGCGCGGCCGAACGCGTCGGTACCCTTCAGCACCACCACGATGTTCAGCGACTTGTTGAGGATCTTCGGGAACGGGTGCACCGGGTCCAGGCCCAGCGGCGACAGCACCGGCATGATCTCGTTGCGGAAATAGGCGCGCAGCCAGCGCCTCTGCCGATCGGTCCAGGAGTGGCGGCCGAGCACGCCGATGCCGGCCTCCATCAGCGCCGGGCGCAGCGTCTCGTTCCAGCAGCGGTACTGTTGGTCGACCAGTTGTGCCGCGCGGTCGTGGATGGCGTTGAGGATCGCCTGCGGGCTCATCCCGTCCGGTGCCGGTGGCAGGCCGAATTCCTGCGCGTGGCGGACGGCGGCGGCGCGGATCTCGAAGAACTCGTCCAGGTTGGTGCAGGAGATGCACATGAAGCGCAGGCGCTCCAGCAGCGGCACCTGCGGATCCATCGCCTGCGCCAGCACGCGGAAGTTGAAATCCAGCTGCGACAGCTCGCGGTTGATGTAGAGCGCCGGGTCGCGCAACGGATCGTTGTCCGGGCTCACGGGGAGGGGGAGGGATCCGAGGCTGCTCATGGCGTCATTCTTCGATGGAAGTCAGGGGGGCGGACTCGCGCGGGCGCACGTGGTCGGCATCGAAATGGCAGGAAAACACCGAGCCCTTGCCGACCTCGCTTTCAATCTCCAGCCGCGCGTGGTGCAGGCCGAGGATGTGCTTGACGATGGACAGGCCCAGGCCGGTACCGCCGCTTTCGCGGGAGCGGCTGCTGGAGACACGGTAGAAACGTTCGGTCAGGCGTGGCAGGTGGGAAGCCGGGATGCCGTAACCGGAATCGCGCACTGCCAGCACCGCGCCATCGCCTTCGCGGCGGAACTCCACGGCGATGCGGCCACCGGCCGGCGTATAGCGCACCGCATTGGTGACCAGGTTGGAGAAGGCGCTATGCAGCTCCTTGGTGGAACCCTGCAGGTCGACGCCGGCCAGATCGTCGATGCTGATCTGGTGGCGGCCCTGGCTGTGCGCTTCGGCCTCGCGGCGTAGTGTGGCCAGCATCGGCTGCATGGCGACGGTCTCTTCCTCGCTGTGCTCCTGCGATTCCAGCCGCGACAGGGTCAGCAGGTCTTCCACCAGCTGGGCCATGCGCTGGCTCTGCTTGCGCATTTCTTCCAGCATCGGACCGGTGCCCGGGAAATCCTCCGGGTCCATCATGTCCAGGTAACCGTGGACCACGGTGAGCGGCGTGCGCAGTTCGTGTGAAACGTTGGCGACGAAGTCGCGGCGCACCTGTTCCAGGCGCAGCAGCTTGCTGACGTCGCGGGCGATCAGCAGCCAGTAGTCCGAAGAATACGGAATCAGTCGCAGGTTCAGGCGGATCGCAGGATCGACCGGTGAGGGCACGTCCAGGATCGGCTCGGCGTTGCGGCCGCCGGCCAACCAGTGCGCCAGCGGCATCGGCTGCAGGCGTTCGACCAGCGCCTCGCCGAGGTCGCCCGGATGATGCAGGCCAAGCAGGGCGGTGGCCGCTTCGTTGAACCACTGCACGCGCTGGCTGTTGCGGTCCAGCACCACCACGGCATCGGGCAGCGCGGCGGCAGCGGCGCGGTAGCTGCGCAGCATGTCGAGCAGGCGGCGCTTGCGAACGCGCATTTCCACCTGGTTGCGGTACAGCAGGCGGTCCAGCTCGTTCCAGACGCCGGTGCCTTCCTCGGCGGTGTCCCAGCGCTGGCGCGCGGTCAGCCGGCGCAGCACGCTGCGCAGCCGCCAGTAATGCCAGGCCAGGGTGGCCAGCGCGCCCAGTGCGATGCACAGCCACAGGTGACCCGTGAACCACCCCACCAGTCCGGAGAACAGCAGTACCGCGGCAACGGTGGCCAGGGTCTTCAACCAGGCAGAGCGGATGTGGCGGGGCATTGCGATCTCGTCGTTGAAGTGCGGCGGTTCACTGGGGTGAACCGAGGGTTATAGCAGAGTTGCCGGCGCCGGCACCCGCGGGTGCGCGGCGTCGGCACGACGAGACTCAGGTCGCGGTGGAGAAGCGGTAGCCGGCGCCGCGCACGGTCTGCACCATGTTCTCGGCGTTGAACGGTTCCAGCGTCTTGCGCAGGCGGCGGATGTGCACGTCGATGGTGCGCTCCTCCACGTACACGCTGCCGCCCCACACATGGTCCAGCAGCTGGGCGCGGGTGTAGACGCGCTCGGGGTGGGTCATGAAGAAGTGCAGCAGGCGGTACTCGGTCGGGCCGATCGGCACCGGCTGGTCGTTGGCGAACACGCGATGGGCGGCGCCGTCGATGCGGATCGGGCCGACGGCCACGCTGCCGTCCTCGTCGTCCTCGCGGGCGCGGCGCATGACCGCACGGATGCGGGCCAGCAGTTCGCGCGCCGAGAACGGCTTGACCACATAGTCGTCGACGCCGGCTTCAAGGCCACCTACGCGGTCGTTCTCTTCACCGCGGGCGGTCAGCATGATGATCGGCACTTCGCGGGTCAGCGTTTCCTTGCGCCAGCGGCGGGCCAGGTCCAGGCCGCTGGTGCCGGGCAGCATCCAGTCCAGCAGGATCAGGTCGGGGACGCGATCGGCGATGGCGGTCTGGGCCTCACGGGCATCGCCGGCGTGGACCGGTTCGTAATCGCCCTTGCGCAGGGCGAAGGCGACCATTTCACGGATCGCGGGCTCGTCATCGACGATCAGGATGCGTTTCTGCACGAGGACACCGTAGGGCTCGGTTACTGGAGTGGTGCCAGTAGACTACGGTTTGATGACATGTTTGTGACTACCTGGCCGGAACCGGTCGGGATTGCCATCGACCGGTCACGCAGCACTCAGCGGCGGTCCAGGTCCGGGTCCTGCACGCCCTGGCGGCGCAGCTCCAGCACGGTGGGGGTGATCGCCTCGATGCGCGCATCCACCCGCGCCCGGCCCACGTAGTCCAGCGCCGGGTTGCGCTTGAGGGCCTGCAGCTGCATCAGCGATTGCTCCGGGCGGCCGCTGAGGAAGGCGGCCTCGGCATAGGCCTCGCTGGCGCGCACGCTGTCACCGGCCAGCTCGCTGGCGCGGGCGTATCGCTGCTGGAAGACCGGATCGTTACCACTTTGCGACAGCAGGGGCCGCAGCATGGCCTGCGCGCGCTGGCCGGCCTCGCGGGTGCCCTGTTCGTTCAGGATCTCGGCGTAGGTCAGGGCCACGGGCCGGCTGTTGGGGTGCTCGCGCAGCAGCTGCTCGAAACGGGTGTTGGCCTGCGCGCCCAGTCCGGCACGCGATTCGGCCTCGCCCAGGCCCAGTGCCAGCCACAGGTTGTCCGGGCGGGTCTGTAGCAGGCTGGCCAGGGTCTGCCGGGCCTGCGTGGCACCGCTGCGGCCGCCGCGCATGACCGCCAGCGCCTGGCCATAGCGCTGGGCGTCGTTGAGACCGTCCTTCTGCCGCTTGGCCATGTCCGCGTATTCGCGCTCCAGCTCGGCGGTGGAATCGGCGCTCAGCACGCGCAGGCGCTCGCGCGCCCACTCGAAGTCGCCACTGGCGCCACGGGCCAGCTGGCCGACCGGAACGCGCAGCACGCTGCTGGGAAGCAACGGGTTGTTTCCGCGCAGCAGCGGCTCGGCCAGGCCCGGATCGGCTGGATTCACCCGCTCCTTGCGCTCGCCGCTGGGGGTGCTGGTGGTCAGCAGCACCGTGTCCTTCTTCATCTGCTCGGCGCGGGCCTTGGCCTCGCTGATGCGGGTGATGTTGACCGGATGGGTGCGCAGGAACTCGGGCACGCTGTAGCCGCCCTCGTTGCCGCGCATCGCCGCCGACATGCGCTCGAAGAAGCCGGCCATGGCATCCACGTCGTAGCCGCTGCGCGACAGGGTGCGGATGCCGAGGCGGTCGGCCTCCGATTCGTTGGAGCGCGTGTAGTTGATCTGCCGCTGCTGCATCAGGCCCATGCCGGAGCTGATCGCGGCCATCGTCGCGTTGCCGGAGGAGGTGCTGTTGCTGGCCTGCGCGGCTACCACCGCCGCCAGCATGCCGAGCAGGATCGGGATCTGGTCGCGCTGGGCGCGTTCGACCCCGCGCAGCACGTGCTGCTGGGTGACGTGCGCGATTTCGTGCGACAGCACTGCAGCCACCTCGTCCTCGCGCTCGGCGGTCAGCACCAGGCCGGCATTGACCCCGATATAGCCGCCCAGCGTGGCGAAGGCGTTGATCTGGCGGTCCTTCATCACGAAGAACGTGTAGGGCTGGCGCGGCTGGTCGCTGTTGGAGCCAAGCCGGGTGCCCATGGTCTGCAGCCAGTCGTTCACCAGTGGGTCGTCCAGCAGGTAGCCATAGTTGCGCAGCTCGCGCAGCATCATCGCGCCGTACTCGGCCTGGCGCGCCGGGGTCAGCAGCTCGCCGGCCGAGGAGCCGATGTCGGGCAGCTTCTCCTGGGCCTGGGCCTGGGCCAGCGGCATGGCCAGGGCCAGGGTAACGGCGGTAGTCAGCAGCAGGGCTCGCAAGCGGAAGGTCCTCGGGCAGGGCGCGCCAAGCGTGGCAGGGCAGGGGGCAACCATTCGTTAACCCACAGTGTTGCGGCGGTGGCGTGGAATTTCCAGCGCACCGGTACCATATGTAGACCGTCGATCCATCGTGGAGTTTCCCGTGACAGCCCAGACCGCCGGCGGCGCCCCCGCCATCACCATCTATTCCACCGCCGTCTGCCCGTATTGCGTGGCCGCCAAGAACTTCCTGAAGAGCAAGGGCCAGCAGTGGACCGAGGTCCGCATCGACCTGGACCCGGCCGAGCGCGAGAAGATGATGGCACTGACCCGCCGCACCAGCGTGCCGCAGATCTTCGTCGGCGACGTCCACGTGGGCGGCTACGACGACATGATGGCCCTGCACCGTGAAGGCAAGCTCGAGCCGCTGCTGGCCGGGCAGGGCCAGGCATGAGCGCGGCCGACGACGGCAGCAAGGACCGCATCGCCGAATTCACCGAGTTCCGCAAGCGCATGAACGAACGCATCCTGGGCGAACCGAACCAGGTGGTGCGGCGCTTCTTCGCACTGGACACGCAGACCTACCAGGCCGGCGCGCTGGACGTGAAGACCAAGGAACTGCTGGGCCTGGTGGCCTCGATGGTGCTGCGCTGCGACGACTGCATCAGCTACCACGTGGCCCAGTGCAAGGACGCCGGCGTGACCCGTGAAGAGTTCTTCGAGACCTTCTCGGTCGGCCTGGTGGTCGGCGGTTCCATCGTGATCCCGCACCTGCGCCGCGCGGTCGACTTCCTCGACCAGCTTGAAGGCGGCGCCAGCGCTCCGGCAGCGCACGAGCACTGAGGGTAGTGCCGGCCGCTGGCCGGCATCGCCTGAACTCGACCTGGCCGAGGTTGCCGGCCAGCGGCCGGCACTACCGCCAGCGCGCTGGGGCCTGTCCAGCGATCCAGCAGCCCAGGAGCCCCTTCTTGTTGAAGGGGCGCGCCGACAGGCGGGGGTAGAGGAAGAATGCGCGGGCAATTATGCCTTTGCCGGGGTCAGGACCATGGTCTACTTGGGTAGCCGGCCCCGGCTAAGGCATAATTGCCGGTGAAACTTCCTTTGCGCCGGCGTTTCCGGGCACGTCCGGACGGCGTTTTTCCCCCTGTTCGGAACATCGATCAATGACGCAGAAAATTACGGTCATCCGCGGCGACGGCATTGGCCCGGAAATCATGGACGCCACCCTGTTCGTGCTCGACCAGCTCAAGACTGGCCTGGAGTACGAAGACGCCGACGCCGGCCTGGTGGCCCTGGAAAAGCACGGCGACCTGATGCCGGCGGTGACCCTGGAATCGATCGCGCGCAACAAGGTCGCGCTGAAGAGCCCGCTGACCACCCCGGTCGGTGGTGGCTTCACCTCGATCAACGTCAGCCTGCGCCGCCATTTCGACCTGTACGCCAACGTGCGTCCGGCCCACACCTTCCCGAACACCAAGTCGCGTTTCGACAACGTCGACCTGATCACCGTTCGTGAGAACACCGAGGGTGCCTACCTGGCCGAAGGCCAGGAAGTGTCGGCCGACGGCGAGACCGCCTTCTCCGGCACCCGCATCACCCGCAAGGGCTCCGAGCGCATCGTGCGCTACGCCTTCGAGCTGGCCAAGAGCACCGGCCGCAAGAAGGTCACCGCTGTGCACAAGGCCAACATCATCAAGTCGACCTCGGGCCTGTTCCTGAACGTCGCCCGTGAAGTGGCCGCGCAGTACCCGGACATCGAGTTCCAGGAAATGATCGTCGACAACTGCTGCATGCAGCTGGTGATGCGTCCGGAACAGTTCGACGTGATTGTCACCACCAACCTGTTCGGCGACATCATCTCCGACCTGTGCGCCGGCCTGGTGGGTGGCCTGGGCCTGGCCCCGGGTGCCAACATCGGCAAGGACGCGGCGATCTTCGAAGCCGTGCACGGCACCGCGCCGGACATCGCCGGCCAGGGCAAGGCCAACCCGTGCGCGCTGCTGCTGGCAGCCGCGCAGATGCTGGACCATATCGGCCAGCCGGAAAACGCCGAGCGCCTGCGCAAGGCCATCGTGGCCACCATGGAAGCCAAGGATTCGCTGACCGGCGACCTGGGCGGTACCGGCACCACCATGAGCTTTGCCCAGGCCATCGCCAGCCGCCTGTAAGCGGCCGGGCGACCTCGGTTGAATCCACAGCGGGGCGCCTTCGGGCGCCCCGTTGCGTTGTGGGCTGACTCGTAGATCCACGCCATGCGTGGATGGCGGGGCTTTGGTCCGCAGCCACCCATGGGGGGGTCTACAGGGGTTGTCTGTGCGTATTTCGCACAGATCATGTGCTGTTGCACGGCTGGTTCGTGCGCCATCCGCTCTGCATCCTGTGCCCACTTTCCACTGCACAGGAGTCGCTCCATGAATCTCACCGCCTTCGGCCTGGCCAGCCTGATCGGCATGGCCGCCACCATTCCGGTTGTTGCCGCCGAGTCGGCCCATCCCACCATCCGCTATATGGCGGGCGCGCCGGTCGCGACCTCGCTGGATGCAGCGAGGACCGCCGTGCTGGTGATCGACTTCCAGAACGAGTACTTCGATGCCAAGGCCGCGCCGGGCTTTGCCGGTGGCCGCATGGTCATTCCCGATGGCGTGGCCGCACTGCGCCAGGCCAAGCGGGTGGTCGCGTTCGCCGATGCCCACGGCATCCGCGTGATCCACGTGCAGCACGTGTTGCCGGCCGGTGCACCGCTGTTCGCGCAGGGCAGCGTCAATGCCGACTTCCATCGCGACCTGCAGCCGCGCAAGGGCGAGACGGTCGTGCAGAAGGACAACGTCAGTGTGTTCGCTGGCAGCTCGGCCGCGGTGCTCGACACGGTGCTGAAGGATGCCGGCATCGACACCCTGATCGTCACCGGCCTGCAGACCCATGCTTGTGTGGCCGGTGCCGCGCGCGACGCGGCGGCCGCACCCCGTGGTTACCGGGTGATCGTGTCGTCCGATGCCAGCGCCAGTCGTGACCTGGACCTGGCTGGTGGCCAGCGCATCGATCATCGCGCGCTGCACGATGCCTCGCTGGCGCAGATCGAAGACGCCTTCGGTGATGTCATGAGTACCGACGCGATCCTGGCGTTGCCGGTGCGCAAGGCCGGCGACGGCGCTTGATAAGCTGGCGGGGCCCGCATGCCGTGGGCCCCGCCACATGGAGTTGCCCGCCGATGGATCACTTCGCCGCCCTGCGTGCGCTGCGCGCCATCGTTGACGCGGGCAGTTTCACCGCGGCCGCTGAACGCCTGGGGACCACTCACTCGGCGATGTCACGGCAACTGCGCCAGCTGGAAGAGCATCTGCAGGTTCGCTTGCTCGATCGCAACAGCCGCAGGCTGTCATTGACCGAGGCCGGGCGCGACTACTACCGCGAGGCGGCAACGCTGCTGGACCGCCTGCAGGAGGCGGACGACCGTGCCCGCGCCGGGCAGGCGCAACCCAGTGGTAGCGTACGCATCAGCGTGCCGCAGGTCGTGGCCAGCCAGGAGTTGCAGCATTGGTTGCCGTCGTTCCTGCAGCGTTACCCGCACGTCTCGTTGGATCTGTCGGCCGATGATCAGCTGGTCGATGTCGTCGGTGGTGGGTTTGACTTGGCCCTGCGCATCGCGCATGCGTTGCCGGACAGCCAGCTGGTCGCACGTGAACTGGCCAGCTGCTCGCGCATCCTGGTGGCCGCCCCAGCCTACCTGGCGCGTCATGGCCTGCCGCGTCAGGCATCGGATCTCGCGCAGCACACGCTGCTGGGCTTCAGTCCCACACCGTCAATGCCGCCCTGGCAGCTGCAGGGGCCGCGTGGTGCCAGCATGAACATCGAGGCTGGCCAGCGCCTGCGCGTGGATGCCACGCCGGCACTGTATGCCGCCGCGCTTGCGGGAATGGGCATCAGCCTGTTCACCGCACTGACGGTGCAGGAAGACCTACGCGCCGGTCGTTTGATCCGTGTGCTGCCTGCCTGGCACGCCGGACAGCGGCGCTACTTCGCGCTGTATCCGCATGCACGTGCGCTGGCGCCGAAAGTGCGTGCGCTGGTCGAGCACCTTGCGGCGCACTACGCTGCACAGGTGGGCGCGGCAGGGTAGTCGCGCGGCTGCAATCGAGGTGGTGATGGAGTCGGTGTATCTGCTGGTCGCACTGGGCGCGATCGTCGCCGGATTCGTGCAGGGCCTGTCCGGCTTCGCCTTTGGCATGGTGGTGATGTCGTTCTGGGCATGGGGGCTGGAGCCGCGACTGGCGGCCACGCTGTCGGTGTTCGGCGCGCTGGTCGGCCAGCTGGTCGCGGTGTTCACCGTGCGCCGCGGATTCAACCTGCGCCTGCTGCTGCCGTTCGTGCTGGGCGGGTTGGCCGGCATTCCGCTGGGCGTGATGGTGTTGCCGCAGCTGGAGATGGACTGGTTCAAGGCGCTGTTGGGCGGCTTCCTGGCGTTGTGGTGCCCGGTGATGCTGATGGTGCGCTCGTTGCCTCCGGTCCGCGTTGGCGGCCGTATCGGTGATGCGATTGCTGGCATGGCCGGTGGCGTGCTCAGCGGCATCGGCGGCTTCGCCGGGCCGGTGCCGACGTTGTGGAGCACGCTGCGCGGCTTCGGCAAGGACGAGCAGCGCGCGGTCATCCAGAACTTCAATCTGGCCATGCTGGCGGTGACCATGGCCACCTATGTCGGCAGTGGCCTGGTGAGCCGGCAGATGCTCCCGTACTTCGCCATCGTGGCGCCAGCCATGCTGGTGCCGACCCTGCTGGGCGCGCGCGTCTACATCGGCATCAGCGAGCTGCGCTTCAGGCAGGTCGTACTGGGCCTGCTGACCGCATCAGGCATTGCGTTGCTGGCCTCGTCGCTGCCGACGCTGCTGGCGCGCTGAGGGAGGAACGAAAAAGGGCGCCACGAGAGGCGCCCTTTGTCGTCTATGGCATGTTCCGATTCAGCGCTGCTGGATCTTCGACAGCAGGCGCAGGAATTCCACATACAGCCAGACCAGGGTCACCATCAGGCCGAATGCGCCATACCACTCCATGTACTTCGGCGCGCGCTGGGCCACGCCGGTCTCGATGAAGTCGAAGTCCAGTACAAGGTTCAATGCAGCCACGACCACCACGAACAGGCTGAAAGCGATGCCCAGCCAGCTGGAGTCATGGATCACCGGCACGTTGATGTTGAAAAAGCCCAGCACGAACGATGCCAGGTAGAGCAAGGCAATGCCGCCGGTGGCGGCGACCACGCCCATCTTGAAGTTCTCGGTGGCCTTGATCACGCCGCTGCGGTATGCGACCAGGAGGGCGGCCAGGGTGCCGAAGGTCAGCAGTACGGCCTGGAACACGATACCCGGGTACTTCATGTTGAACAGCGCCGACACGGCGCCCAGGAACAGGCCTTCGACCAGCGCGTACATCGGCGCGGTGACCGGCGACCATTCCTTCTTGAAGATGGTGATCAACGCCAGCACCAGGCCGCCGATCGCCCCACCGATGGCGTACAGGCTCGCGCTGCCGGAAATCTGGCCGTACTCGTCGACCGCCTGGCTCCAGGCGAACGCCGCGGTCAGCACGGTCAACAACAGCAGGATGCCGGTCTTGTTGGCGGTGCCGTTGAGAGTCATCACCTGGTCGGGGCTGGTCACCACCGAGCCGCTGGCGAGGTCGAGGAAGGTCGACTCGGAAAGAGCCGGGTTGCCGCTGCGCATGCGTGTTCTCCGTGCGGATGAGGGGCTGGACGGCCATCCGGCCGATGACCGGGAGCATAGCTGATGGCTGCACGTGGTGCCGTGCCAGGCGTCGCGTTCGAGTCGCCCGCGTTGACAGTTCATGATGCGCTTGGCCACAATGATCAGCTCCCCGGGCCTGGCCCCGAGGGGATTGCAAGACCGGGGTATAGCGCAGTCTGGTAGCGCGCCTGCTTTGGGAGCAGGATGTCGGGGGTTCGAATCCCTCTACCCCGACCAATCCCACATCACGTCGGATTGGACACCGTTCCGGTCCGGGCGCCCGTAGCTCAACTGGATAGAGCACCGGCCTTCTAAGCCGGCGGTTACAGGTTCGATTCCTGTCGGGCGCGCCATTTCACCCATCTCCTGCAGGTCCTGTTGTTACCGGCCTCTGCCTGGTCCTGCGCTGTGTTGGCGCGCATTCAATCTGGTCCGTCGTGGCCGATGCATAGTCGGCCTGCCCCATGCCGGGGTGACTGCGCTGAGCCATCCCTTGATGAACACCGTTGCGCGATCGCGCTGTCTGCTGCTGGCGATGGGCCTGGGGCTTGCCGTGCAGGCGTCCGCCAACGCCCCAGTGATTGCGGTCTACCGCGGCGAGGCCGGTTGCCCAGGGTGTTCGGAGGCCGTCGAACAGGCCATCCATCGTTCGCGTCCGGACTATCACGTGGTGTTCGTCGGCCCGGGCGAGGCCGTCGATGTCGATTCGCTGGCCACGTCGCGCTACCGGGCCTATGTGCAGCCGGGGGGCGGGCAGGACATCGACGCCGCGATGGCGGCGGTGGGCGAAGAGGGGGCGGCAGTCATCCGTCGTTTCGTCGATGCAGGTGGAACCTACATCGGCCTGTGCATGGGGGCCTACCTGGCCGGTGCATCGCATCTGGGCCTGTTGGCGCAGGACCTGGACGCCGAGGCCGGCAGGCCGGGATTCCCGGTGCAGGATGAAGACGATGCCGTGATTCCCGTCGTCTGGGACGGGCGCCGCCAGACGGTGTACTTCCAGGACGGTCCCTACCTGCCCAAGGCGCCACGCGACCAAGGGTTCAAGGTGATTTCCCGCTACACCAATGGCGACATTGCGGCTGCGTCGTATCGCCACGGGAAGGGCAGGGTGGTGCTGTCGGGACCCCATCCGGAAGCGCCGACGCAGTGGTTCAAGATGGCGGAAATCCCGCTTTCGCAGATGCCGTCGGCCGATCTGTTCAAGTCACTGCTGGATGAGGATCGGCGCTGAGGCGGGCGCGTGCGCAGCGCGACGCGGAATGGCGACCGGCACATCAATGTGAAGAAATGCTTGCAATTCCTTCGCGACTCCCGGAAAATGCCGGACTCGCTTCAGGGGACGGCCTTCTGGTCCCACCCGGTCGCAACGCATCAGGTTCCACTGCTGGCAGCATCGGCAGGGGAGCAGAAGTTTCAGTGGTGGCTGTAGCTCAGTTGGTTAGAGTACCGGATTGTGATTCCGGTGGTCGGGGGTTCGAATCCCCTCAGCCACCCCACTGTTTCAACCGTATCGGCGCCGCCGGAGCGGTATTGCAATAAACAGAATGCACGCTACAATGTGTGTCTGAGTTTCACGGGCCGTTAGCTCAGTTGGTAGAGCAGTTGACTCTTAATCAATAGGTCCAAGGTTCGAATCCTTGACGGCCCACCAAGACAGAAGCCACCTGGTACGCCAGGTGGCTTTTTTCTTATAAGTGTGAACCCGTCATTTCGATGGATCACGCGCTGAAGCGCTCCGCCTGGCGGGGTTCTGCAGCGGCAGCGGGACTGCAGCGCTTGTTTCAACGATGTTGAAAAAAGTGCTTGCACCCACCGAGCGGATCGGGTCATAATTCGCGCCCCGATTTCGGGCTGTTAGCTCAGTTGGTAGAGCAGTTGACTCTTAATCAATAGGTCCAAGGTTCGAATCCTTGACAGCCCACCAGACGAAAGCCACTTGGTTCGCCAAGTGGCTTTTTTTCTTGCCTGTTTGCCGGGTTGCGCTTCATCCACGCATGGCGTGGATCTACTGAAGCGGTGCTGAAACCAGGGGCATGTGCGTCATCAGTGTTCTCAATGCTGTGCGCTGCTTCTCACCGCATTGCCTCTTTCATCGCACCCAATGGATCTTCTGCGCCGAGGGCGCATGTGAGAAGGAAGAAGCTGATGACTGATATCAACCGACTGTGCCGGATGGCGTGGGTTCCTTTCGCGTTGCTGGCGCTGATGGCCTGCGCACCTGGCAGTGACCCGGCGAAGACGGTCGAGCGCGATGCGGGCACCGGGGCCGTTCCGGCGCGCCCGATCGCCGGAGTCGCGCAGCCGGCATCGCTGGCGGAGGGTGGGGCCGCCAGCGAGGCTGTGGACCTGCGTCGCACCGATGATGGTGGCGTGGACATCCGCAAGGTGGATGCGGCTGGGCAGGGCGCTGACGCATCTGCGCGCCCTGCCGCGGCGAAACACTGAGTGGCTGCCGTCCCGAACGGTCGCCTGACTTTCGGGACGGCCTTTGGCGCGGACGATGTGCCTGCCTGTCATGTTCAGTTTTGTGCAGGCCTTCCGATTCCAGCCGGCGCCTGCGACAATGAACGCCTGTGCCGGCCACGCGAAAGTGGCGGAATTGGTAGACGCCCTGGATTTAGGTTCCAGTGCCGCAAGGCGTGGGGGTTCGAGTCCCCCCTTTCGCACCAGTGCCGGCCTGTCCCCCGCCCTGATCGGGCCCCGCTGCCCCCCTTGACCGGCACGCGCTGGCAGTGCAGGCCGAATTGGGCGAAACTAAAGGGCTGCGGCAAGCAGGCGCGTCCCAGACGTCGTGTCCTTACAACCGTTTCATCCCAATCATCGAGCCGGGGGCCTGCGCCACCGGTGGCAGGAGTCAACATGCAAGCTTCGATCGAATCCACCGGCAACCTGGAACGCCGCCTGAGCTTCTCGCTGCCGGAAGACCGTCTGCAGAGCCACATCGCCGGCCGCCTGGGCGAAATCGCCCGTACCACCCGCATCAAGGGTTTCCGTCCGGGCAAGGTGCCGGCCAAGGTGATCGAGCAGCGCTTCGGCGCGCAGGTCCGTGGCGAGGCGCTGGACGGCCTGCTGCGCGAAACCTTCGACGCGGCCGTGCGCGAGCACGATCTGCGCATCGTCGGCAGCCCGCGCATCGACAAGGGCGACGAGGGTGAATTCTCCTTCGTGGCCACCGTGGAAGTGGTGCCGGACTTCGGCGACATCGACGTCAGCAAGCTGACTGTCGTGCGCCACACCGCCGAGATCACCGACGCCGACATCGACCAGATGATCGAGAACCTGCAGAACCAGCGTCGTACCTGGGCCCCGGTCAGCCGTGGCGCGCAGGACGGTGACCTGGTCGCGGTGGAAACCTGGTCGCAGGCCGGTGAAGAGCGCCTGCCGGCCGAAGGCACCGAGAAGGGTTCGATCGTGCTCGGACAGGGCATGATGTTCGAGACCATTGAAAAGGGCCTGGTCGGCCTGGCCAAGGGCGAAGAGAAGACCCTGGACGTCGAGTTCCCGGCGGACTGGCGTGTGCCGGTGCTGGCCGGCAAGACCGTGCAGGTCACCGTCAAGGTCGCCGAAGTGTCCGAGCCGGTCGTGCCGGCGGTCGACGAAGCCTTCATCAAGAGCTTCGGCGTGAAGGGTGGCGATGTGGAGCAGTTCCGCAGCGACATCCGCGCCAACCTGGAGCGCGAGCTGAAGGGCGCCCTGATGAACCGCCTGCGCCGCGAAGTGGGCGAGCAGCTGATCGCCGCCTATTCCTCGGTGGAAATGCCGCCGCGCCTGGTCGAGAACGAAGCCCGTGCCATGCTGGCCCAGCAGGTCGAGCAGATCCGCCGCAACGGCCAGAACGTCGGCGAGATCCCGGCCGATGCCCACGAAGGCTTCAAGGAAGCGGCCGCCAAGCGCGTGCTGGTCGGCCTGCTGGTCGGTGAAGTGGCCCGCATCAACGACCTGCGCCTGGAAGCCAAGCGCCTGAACGAAACGATGCGTCTGATCGCTTCGACCTACGAAGAGCCGGAGCAGGTCATTGAGATGTACCGCAACGACCCCCAGCTGATGTCTGGCCTGCAGAACCGTGTGATGGAAGAGCAGGTGATCGACTGGATCGCCGAGCGTGCCCAGCACACCGAAGAGAAGCTGTCGTTCCAGGACGCGATCCGCCAGTAAGCCCGGGCGGATCACCGGATGCCCCGCGCCTTTGCCGGCGCGGGGTTGTTGCCCCCCAAGATAGGTACCTCACGTAATGGACAACCGAACCAAAGCCCTGAACCTGGTTCCGATGGTGGTCGAGCAGACCAGCCGCGGCGAGCGTGCCTACGACATCTATTCGCGCCTGTTGAAGGAGCGCCTGATCTTCCTCGTGGGCCCGATCGACGATCACATGGCCAACGTGGTGGTGGCGCAGTTGCTGTTCCTGGAATCGGAAAACCCGGAAAAGGACATCAACATCTACATCAACTCGCCGGGTGGCGTGGTCACCGCCGGCATGGCGATCTACGACACCATGCAGTACATCAAGCCGAATGTGAGCACCACCTGCATCGGCCAGGCTGCCTCGATGGGTGCCCTGCTGCTGGCCGCGGGCGAAGCCGGCAAGCGCTATGCGCTGCCGAACTCGCGCGTGATGATCCACCAGCCGCTGGGCGGCTACCAGGGCCAGGCCACCGACATCGACATCCACGCGCGTGAGATCCTGACCCTGCGTTCGCGCCTGAACGAGGTGCTGGCCAAGCACACCGGCCAGTCGCTGGAGACGATCGCCCGCGACACCGAGCGCGACAACTTCAAGAGCGCCTTCGAGGCGCAGGCCTACGGTCTGGTCGACCAGGTCCTGGAGCGTCGTCCGGATGAGTCGATCCAGGCCGGTTGACCGGCCTTCACGGGGCCATGGAGGCCTCGTTCCTGCAGGGTCGGGCGGGACTGGTGTCCCCTCGGCCCTGTGCTATTCTCGAATCGAACCCCCGTTCAGCGGGTGGGGTAACTGGGTAAGCGAAGCATGAGCGAAGACCGCCAAGGTCGTTCCACGGACACCGGCAAGATCCTCTACTGCTCTTTCTGCGGCAAGAGCCAGCATGAAGTGCGCAAGCTGATTGCGGGTCCGAGCGTGTTCATCTGTGATGAATGCGTGGAGCTGTGCAACGACATCATCCGCGAGGAGCTTGAGGAAAAGGCGCAGTCGGCGCGCAGTTCGCTGCCGAAGCCGCGCGAGATCCTCGAGGTGCTCGACCAGTACGTGATCGGCCAGAACCGCGCCAAGCGCACCCTGGCCGTGGCCGTGTACAACCACTACAAGCGCATCGAGAGCCGGCAGAAGAACGACGACGTCGAACTGGCGAAGTCGAACATCCTGCTGGTCGGCCCGACCGGTTCGGGCAAGACCCTGCTGGCCGAGACCCTGGCCCGCCTGCTCAACGTGCCGTTCACCATGGCCGACGCCACTACGCTGACCGAAGCCGGTTACGTGGGCGAGGACGTGGAGAACATCATCCAGAAACTGCTGCAGAAGTGCGACTACGACGTCGAGAAGGCGCAGCAGGGCATCGTCTACATCGATGAAATCGACAAGATCTCGCGCAAGAGCGAGAACCCGTCGATCACCCGCGATGTGTCCGGCGAAGGCGTGCAGCAGGCCCTGCTGAAGCTGATCGAAGGCACCGTGGCCAGCGTTCCGCCGCAGGGCGGCCGCAAGCACCCGCAGCAGGAATTCCTGCAGGTGGACACCAAGAACATCCTGTTCATCTGCGGCGGCGCGTTCGCCGGGCTGGACAAGGTGATCCAGGCCCGTTCCACCGACGTCGGCAGCATCGGCTTCGGCGCCAAGGTGAAGAGCAGCGAGCGCAAGCAGGAAGTGGGCAAGGTGCTGGCCGAAGTCGAGCCGGAAGACCTGATCAAGTTCGGCCTGATTCCCGAGTTCGTCGGCCGCCTGCCGGTGGTGGCGACCCTGGAGGAGCTGGACGAGCCGGCCCTGATCAAGATCCTGACCGAGCCGAAGAACGCCATCACCAAGCAGTTCAAGAAGCTGTTCGAGATGGAGAACGTCGAGCTGGAGTTCCGCCCGGACGCGTTGTCGGCCATTGCCCGCAAGGCGCTCAAGCGCAAGACCGGTGCCCGCGGCCTGCGTACCATCGTCGAATCGGTCCTGCTGGACACCATGTACGACCTGCCGTCGCAGGAAAACGTCAGCAAGGTGGTGGTGGACGAGTCGGTGATCGAGCACAAGTCCGAGCCGTACCTGATCTACCAGACCCCGGCGGCCCCTGAACAGAAGGCCGCAGGCGCCGAGTGATCCTTCCAGGTTGTTGATTGGAAAGGATTTTCAAGGAATGCCTTGCATCTGAAAGCCGATGGCCCCATAACGGGGCCATCGGCTTTTTTTGTCTCCGGAAGATGCCCTCCCGGAGGCGGTTTTCCCCCTTCCCTGGAGCCCCCATGGCCCGTTCCCCAAGTGAAACCCTCGACCTGCCGGTCCTGCCGCTGCGCGACGTAGTGGTGTTCCCGCACATGGTCATCCCGCTGTTCGTCGGCCGTGACAAGTCCATGCACGCGCTCGAACAGGCAATGGAGGCGGACAAGCGCATCCTGCTGCTGGCGCAGAAGTCGGCCGAAACCGACGACCCGCATGCGGCCGACCTCTACCAGGTCGGTACGCTGGCGCAGGTGCTGCAGCTGCTGAAGCTGCCCGACGGCACCATCAAGGTGCTGGTCGAAGGACTGTCGCGCGTGCAGGTCACCCACGTCGACGAGCGCAACGGCTCGCTGCACGGCCAGGCGGTGGAGATCGACGCCACTGACGAGCGCGAAGCGCGCGAGGTCGAGGCCATCGCCCGCTCGCTGATGTCGCTGTTCGAGCAGTACGTCAAGACCAACCGCAAGCTGCCGCCGGAGCTGTTGCAGACGTTGTCGGGCATCGATGAGCCGGCGCGCCTGGCCGACACCATCGCCGCGCACATCAGCGTGCGCCTGGCCGACAAGCAGCGCCTGCTGGAAACGCTGGCCGTGGGCGACCGCCTGGAAATGCTGGTCGGCCTGGTCGACGGCGAGATCGACGTGCAGCAGATGGAGAAGCGCATCCGCGGCCGCGTGAAGTCGCAGATGGAGAAGAGCCAGCGCGAGTACTACCTCAACGAACAGATGAAGGCCATCCAGAAGGAACTGGGTGACCTGGACGACGCACCGGGGGAGCTGGAAGAACTTGCCCGCAAGATCGCCGAAGCCGGCATGCCGAAGGCCGTTGAAGCCAAGGCGCGCAACGAACTGAACAAGCTCAAGCAGATGTCGCCGATGTCGGCCGAAGCCGCGGTGGTGCGCAACTACCTGGAGTGGCTGCTGGGCGTGCCGTGGAAGAAGCGCAGCAAGGTGCGCAAGGACCTGAAGGCTGCGCAGGACACCCTCGACGCCGATCACTACGGCCTGGAGAAGGTCAAGGAACGCATCCTTGAATACCTGGCGGTACAGTCGCGCGTGAAGCAGATGAAGGGACCGATCCTGTGCCTGGTCGGGCCGCCGGGCGTGGGCAAGACCTCGCTGGGCCAGTCCATCGCCAAGGCCACCAACCGCAAGTTCGTGCGCATGTCGCTGGGCGGCGTGCGCGACGAGGCCGAGATCCGTGGCCACCGTCGTACCTACGTCGGTTCGATGCCGGGCCGCATCGTGCAGAACCTCAACAAGGTCGGCAGCAAGAACCCGCTGTTCGTGCTCGACGAGATCGACAAGATGTCGATGGACTTCCGTGGCGATCCGTCTTCGGCGCTGCTGGAAGTGCTCGACCCGGAGCAGAACAACGCATTCAACGACCATTACCTGGAAGTGGACCTGGACCTGTCCGAAGTGATGTTCGTGGCCACCTCGAACTCGCTCAACATTCCCGGCCCGCTGCTGGACCGCATGGAAGTGATCCGCATCCCCGGCTACACCGAGGATGAGAAGCTCAACATCGCCACCCGCTATCTGGTGCCCAAGCAGGTCAAGGCCAACGGCCTGCAGCCGGAAGAGCTGGAGATCGGCAGCGATGCCATCCAGGACATCGTGCGCTACTACACGCGCGAATCGGGCGTGCGCAACCTGGAACGCGAGATCGCCAAGATCTGCCGCAAGGTGGTGAAGGAGATCGCGCTGGCCGGCCCGCAGCCGGCCAAGGCGAAGAAGGGCGCGAAGAAGAAGGCGCTGGTGAGCGTGTCCAGCAAGAACCTGGACAAGTACCTGGGCGTGCGTCGCTTCGACTTCGGCCGTGCCGAGGAAGAGAACGAGATCGGCCTGGTCACCGGCCTGGCCTGGACCGAGGTGGGCGGCGATCTGCTGCAGATCGAATCGACGCTGGTGCCGGGCAAGGGCCAGCTGATCCTGACCGGCCAGCTCGGCAACGTGATGAAGGAATCGGCTTCAGCGGCGCTGTCGGTGGTGCGTTCGCGCGCGGTCGGCTTCGGCATCGACAGCGACTTCCTGCAGAAGCACGACGTGCACCTGCACGTGCCCGATGGCGCCACCCCGAAGGACGGCCCGAGCGCCGGTGCGGCAATGGTCACCTCGCTGGTGTCGATGCTGACCAAGGTGCCGGTGCGTGCCGATGTGGCGATGACCGGCGAGATCACCCTGCGGGGTCGCGTCACCGCCATCGGTGGCCTGAAGGAAAAGCTGCTGGCGGCACTGCGTGGCGGCATCCGCACGGTCATCATCCCGGAAGAGAACCGCAAGGACCTGGCCGACATTCCGGCCAACGTCACCCGCGATCTGAAGATCGTCCCGGTGAAGTACATCGAAGAGGTCCTGGACCTGGCGCTGGAGCGTCCGTTGGCACCGAAGAAGGCGCGCAAGAGTGCGCAGCGTGTCACGGTGCGCAGCAAGGCCAAACCGAGTGGAAGCGCGCGCGTCAAGCATTGACGCGCGCTGTCCAATGGCCCGAAACCCGCGTCATTGCTGGCTTTCCAGCTTGCGTGGGGGTAGGGCCACTGGTATAAAAGCAGCACTCGCGAATGAGTGATCGCTGCCAGCGATGACTGAATCGGCGAACCGTTTCCACATGGTGGCCGCATGCAGAAGGCATGCGGTTGCTTCCCTGTCGAATAAGCGGAACCCACCGCCAAAGGAGTTGTAGAGAATGAACAAGACCGAATTGATCGATGCCGTTGCTGAAGCTGCCGACCTGACCAAGGCCGAGTCCAGCCGCGCTGTCGATGCCGTCGTTGCTGCCATCACCAAGGCGCTGAAGGACGGCGATGCGGTCACCCTGGTTGGCTTCGGTACCTTCCAGGTCCGCGACCGTGCTGCACGCACCGGCCGCAACCCGAAGACCGGCGACACCATCAAGATCGCTGCTTCGAAGAATCCGTCGTTCAAGGCTGGCAAGGCCCTGAAGGATGCTGTAAACTAAGCGGCTCGCTGGGGTGCTTAGCTCAGCGGTAGAGCGTCTCCTTTACACGGAGAGGGTCGGGGGTTCGAAACCCTCAGCACCCACCACAGCACCGCGGTAAAAGTTTGAGTGTGGAGCGGTAGTTCAGCTGGTTAGAATGCTGGCCTGTCACGCCGGAGGTCGCGGGTTCGAGTCCCGTCCGCTCCGCCATTCAACGAGGCCTCCGGCCAAAAGCTGGAGGCTTTGTTTTCTTCCCGGTCCAGGCCGGCTGGAAAGCAAAAAAAGCAACAATGCGGAGCGGTAGTTCAGCTGGTTAGAATGCTGGCCTGTCACGCCGGAGGTCGCGGGTTCGAGTCCCGTCCGCTCCGCCACTACATCGAGGCCCCCGGCCTGAAGCCGGGGGCCTTGTCTTCTCCCCGGAAGGCTCGGGAAGAAGGCGAAAGGTTTTTGCAAGAACGGAGCGGTAGTTCAGCTGGTTAGAATGCTGGCCTGTCACGCCGGAGGTCGCGGGTTCGAGTCCCGTCCGCTCCGCCATTGCAGAATTCTTAAGTCCCTGTGAAAAAACTTTGAAAAAAGTGTTCATCGGGCTGGGTTTCCAAGGAGTCTTCGGATATACTGGGCACCTGCAAAGTTTCAGCGCGGAGCGGTAGTTCAGCTGGTTAGAATGCTGGCCTGTCACGCCGGAGGTCGCGGGTTCGAGTCCCGTCCGCTCCGCCAACTCTAAAAGCCCTCGGCGCAAGCCGGGGGCTTTTTCTTTGTGCCGTCGGAAGCGGTGCGCAGGCCACGCCAGCGCTGCTTTTGGTCCCTGCGACGAAGCGGGTTACACTGCCGGGCTCGCCAATCAGGCCTTGTGATTCCTCACCATGCTGCAGAAACTCCGCGACAAGACCTCAGGCTGGATCGTCACCGTGATCCTGGGGCTGCTGATGATTCCGTTCCTGTTCGTGATCGACAACAGCTACCTCGGTGGCGTTGGCGCACAGAACGTGGCCAAGGTTTCCGCGCCGCCGACCTGGTGGCGTTCGGCACCGTCGTGGTGGCCGGTGCGCATGCTGTGGCAGCACCATGAGATCAGCGCGCAGGATTTCCGCACCCGCTTCGAGCAGGAGCGCATGCGTGAGCGCCAGCAGCAGGGCGAGAATTTCGACCCGCGCGCGTTTGAAAGCACCGAAAACAAGCTGGCCGTGCTCGATCAGCTGATCGACGAACAGGTCGTGCGCCTGGTTGGCGAGCAGGCCGGTGTCGTGATCGGCGATGGCGCGGTGCGCGAGTACATCGCCACCATCCCGGCCTTCCTCGATTCGAACGGCAAGTTCAACGAGAACAACTACCGCCTGGCGCTTGCCGGTGGCAATCCGCCGCGCACGCCGACCCAGTTCCAGGAACTGGTGCGTGAGAGCCTGCAGCAGTCGGTGATTCCGTCGGGCCTGCAGAACTCGGGCTTCGTTACCCAGTCCGAGACCGAGCGCCTGCTGAAGCTGCTGGGCGAGACCCGCGATGTCGAACTGGCCGCGTTGCCGGAAGTGCCGGCCGATACCGCGCCGGTGACCGACGCGCAGATCAAGCAGTGGTACGACAGCCATGGCAAGGACTTCCGCCAGGCCGAGAGCGTTTCGCTCGAGTACGTCGAGATCAATGGTGCGAACCTGCCGGCACCGACCGCCGCCGACGAAGCCACCCTGCGCAAGCGCTATGAAGACGAGAAGGCGAAGTTCACCACGCCGGAGCAGCGCCAGGCCTCGCATATCCTGATCACCGGCGACGGTGCCGAAGCCAAGGCGAACAAGATTGCCGCCGAAGCCAAGGCTGCCGGCGCCGACTTCGCTGCACTGGCCAAGGCCAACTCGGAAGACCCGGGTTCGAAGGGCCAGGGGGGTGACCTGGGTTGGGTCGAACGCGGCGCGATGGTCAAGCCGTTCGAAGATGCGCTGTTCGCTGCCAAGGCCGGTGACGTGATTGGTCCGGTCAAGACCGAGTTCGGCTATCACATCATCAAGGTTGCTGCGGTCCGTGGCGGCCAGGGCAAGTCCTTCGAGGAAGTGCGTGACACGCTGGCTGCCGAGCAGCTGAAGGCCGACGGCGAGCGCGGCTTCAACGAACTGGCCGGCCGTCTGGTCGACGCCATCAACAAGAGCCCGAGCGATCTGGCTGCCGCGGCCAAGGAAGTGAACCTGCCGCTGCAGACGCTGGGCCCGATCACCCGTGCCACCGCCAGTGGCATCGCCGCTGACCCGGGCGTGCTGCGTGCCGCCTTCTCAGACGTGCTGGTGCAGGACGGGACCGCCAGCGACCCGATTGCGCTGGGCGGCGCGACCAACCACAGTGTGGTCATCCGCGTGGCCGCGCACACCCCGGAACAGGCCATGCCGCTGGACAAGGCGCGCGAGCAGGTGATCGCCGCGATCCGTGCCGACCGTCAGCGCCAGGCCAGCGACAAAGCGGCCGATGCCGTGCTGGCCAAGCTGAAGGCGGGCGCCACCCTGCAGTCGCTGGCGGCCAGCGAGAAGCTGCAGCTGAGCCCGATGCCCGGCCTGCCGCGCAGCCAGCCGGTGCCGACCCCGGAAATCAACCGCGCGATCTTCAGCGCGCCGGTGCCGGCCGATGGCAAGCCGAGCTACGGCAAGGTCGATGTCAACGGCCATGCGTTGCTGTTCGCGGTGAACAAGGTGAACCCGGGCGACGTGAAGGAAGTGACCGCCGAGCAGCAGAAGCAGCTGAAGGACCAGCTGAGCCAGATCGATGGCATGGCTGCGGCCAAGGCCTATGTCGAGGCGATGCGCAAGAAGTTCGTGATCCAGACCACCGAAGCGAACCTGTAAGCCTCGCGGCGGGCAGAATCGAAGAAGGCCCGGCAATGCCGGGCCTTTCTTTGTCTTCGCGTCGTTTGTGGCGCGCTTGGCCTCTGGTAGTGGTCGAGCTTGCTCGACCGCCTCTTGTAAAGTCGAGCCGTGCTCGACTGCATCCGCTGGGCGCAGGCATGAAAAAGCCGAGCATGGGCTCGGCTCTGTAGGAGGCAGGGCAGGGCGCGGCCGGAATCGCGCCTGCTTCAATCCTCGACGCGCAGCACCGCGCCAGGCTTCAGCACACTGCTGCCGCTCAGGCCGTTCAGCGACAGCAGGGCCTTCACCGGCATGCCGTAGCGGCGGGCGATGGTCCAGGCCGACTCGCCATCACGCACGGTGTGGCGGCGGCTGCGCGGACGGTCGGCGATCGCGGCGACGGTTCTGGTGACCTGCGGCGTCGGTACAGCGGCCGCCACCGGTGCGGTGGTGGCGACCAGCGCGGTCGCTGCCTCCGCTACCGTCGCATTTGCGGCCGAGACCGGCGCCAGCACGCGGGTGGTACCCGAGGGGCGGCCACCGGAGGCCAGGGCCGGGTTGAGGCGGGCGATCCTGGCAGGGTCCAGGGCGCGCTGTGCGGCCCACTGCTGCACGCTGGTGCCCGCAGGCAGGGTGTGGTCCTTCAGCACCGGCACGGTGCGGTCCAGCGAGGCCATCACGCCAGGCTGGTCTTCCACGTCTTCCAGCACGCAGGCCAGGGCATGCAGCTTCTCGACGTAGGCATGGGTGACCGGCGACAGGCCGGGCAGCGCCGAAGGCTTGGCGTTCTGCGCGTTCATGCCAGCCTTGCGCATGGACTGCAGCACGCGGTACTCGCCGGCGTTGTAGGCCATCGTGGCCAGGCGCCAGTCGCCGCCGAACATGCCGTGCAGGGTCTTCAGGTAGCGCACTGCGGCCTGGGTCGAATCGACCGCCGACAGGCGGCCGTCATAGCCGTTGGTCATCGGCACGCGATGGTTGCGCGCGGTGGTGGCGATGAACTGCCACAGGCCGGTCGGGCCGCTGCCATTGCGGGCATTGGGCCGGTAGCCGCTTTCCACGAAGGGAATCAGCGCGAACTCGGTGGGCAGGTCGGCCTTGCGCAGCTCTTCGACCACGTAGCCGAACAGCACCAGCGCATCGTCATCCTGGTTGGCCAGGCGCGAGGGGGCGTGGGCGAACTGCTTCTGCCAGCGTGGGCTGGTGGCCTCGGCGTCGCAGCTGGGTTCGGCCAGGCCGTCGCGGAAGCTGGTGAAGATCTCCTGGCCGTTACGCACCGAGGCCGCTGGCAGCGCGGACGGATCCAGCGGCAGGGCCGCGGCAGCGGTCAGGTTCTGGCTGATGCCGGCGCCCAGTGACTGTGCGCCCGCGGTTCCGGCCAGCCCCAGGACAAGGCCCAGGGCCAGCGGCAGACTTCGGCGCATCATGCGCGGAAGCCGTCTTTCCAGTGCCGGAGACCGGCCATCACGTCGACGTCGTCAACGACGTCACGGCCCAGGTGTGCCGAGACCGACGCACGGATCGGCGCCGCGTGCACACGCAGGAAGGGATTGCAGTCGAATTCGTTGGCCAAGGTTACCGGCAGGGTGGAACGGTCATCGCGGCGCATGGCCAAAGCCTCCTCTTGGCGCTGCCACAGGGCAGCGTTGGCGGGGTCGACATGCCGCGCGAAGACGGCATTTGACACGGTGTACTCGTGGGCGCAACAAAGCAGCAGTTGCGCGGGCAAGGTACCCAGCTTGCGCATCGATGCCAGCAGCTGGGACGGCGTACCTTCGAACAGACGTCCACAGCCCAGGCTGAACAACGAATCTCCGCTGAAAAGATGTTCAGCAGTGTGAAACGCGATGTGGCTGCGGGTATGCCCGGGCACGGATAGTACGTGGAACGTCCGGCCCAGTGCCTGAACGCGTTCACCTTCGCCGATCCGTTCGGTGGCCGTGGGGATGCGCTCTTCGACCGGCGCGATGACCCGTACACCGGGAAAGCGAGCCTGCAGTGCGGGCACGCCACCGATGTGGTCGTCGTGGTGGTGGGTGAGCAGGATCGTGTCCACGCGCAGGCCCTGATCGGCCAGTGCGAGCACTGGCGCGGCATCGCCGGGGTCGACGACCACGGCAGTGCCATCGTCGGCGATCAGCGTCCAGATGTAGTTATCCGCAAATGCGGGCAGGGCAGTCAGTCGCATAGAATTGGACCATGCCCGCGCTGCAGAGCACCCGTCAAGCGAGCCAGACCCCGTGGTTCGACAGTGAGCCGGCGGCGGCGCTGCGCGTTCTGGAACGGCAGTTGCTGCTTCCGCAGCTGTCGGCGCTGCCCGCGCAGCCCTGGCTGTGGATCGCGCCGAGTGCGGCCTGGCTGGAGGATGCGCAGCTGGGTGGGCGCGGCCTGCGCCTGTACCGGCAGGGGTCGGGACCGGGCTATGACGGCGATACCCGCTGCGGGCTGCCCTTGCCTTTGGCCAACGAGAGCGTCAATGCGATCGTGCTGCAGCATGTCACCACCGGCGATGCCGACCTCCTGCTCGACGAGTGCGAGCGCGTATTGATGCCGGGCGGCCATTTGTGGCTGAGCAGCCTCAATCCGTTCAGCCCCTACCGCACGCACTGGCGGCAACATGGGCTGGTGGTGCGTACGCCGCAGCGGATCCGCCTGCTGCTCGGCCGCCATGGCCTGGAGTGCGACGATATGCGCTACCTCGGCCCGCTCTGGCGCGGTGCCGGCGGCCGTCGCCCGGGGGGCTGGGCGCCATTGCGCGCGGCCTGCCTGTTCCATGCGGAGAAACGCACGCTGGCCCTGCCCGGGCCGAAACCGCTGCCGGTGCGCTGGCACGGCACCGTTGCTACCTGATTCTGGAGCTGTATTGAAAACCATCGAAATCCACACCGACGGATCCTGCCTCGGCAATCCCGGCCCCGGCGGCTGGGCTGCGTTGCTGCGCTACAAGGGCCACGAGCGCGAGCTCAGTGGCGGTGAAGCGCACACCACCAACAACCGGATGGAGCTGATGGCGGCCATTTCCGGGCTGGAGACGCTGACCGAGCCGTGCAACATCGTGCTCTACACCGACTCGCAGTACGTGCGGCAGGGCCTGACCCAGTGGATGCCCGGCTGGATCCGCAAGAACTGGAAGACCGCTGGCGGTGATCCGGTGAAGAACCGCGAGCTGTGGGAGCGCCTGCACGCGGCCACGCTGCGGCACCAGATCGACTGGCGTTGGGTGAAGGGCCACTCCGGCGACCCGGACAATGAGCGGGTGGATACCCTGGCCCGCAACGCGGCGATCCAGATCCGCGACGCCAGCCCGGTAAACTGAGCCCATGCGTCAGATCATCCTCGATACCGAAACCACCGGCCTGGAGTGGAAGAAGGGCAACCGCATCGTCGAAATCGGCTGCGTGGAGCTGTTCAAGCGCCGCCCGACCGGCAACAACTACCACCAGTACATCAAGCCGGACTGCGAGTTCGAACAGGGCGCCCAGGAAGTCACCGGACTGACCCTGGAGTTCCTCGATGACAAGCCTGAATTCGCGCAGATCGCCGATGAGTTCCTGGCGTTCATCGATGGCGCCGAGCTGATCATCCACAACGCGGCGTTCGACCTTGGCTTCCTCGACAACGAGTTGTCGCTGCTGGGGCCGCAGTACGGGAAGATCACCGACCGCTGCACGGTCATCGATACCCTGGCGATGGCGCGTGAGCGCTTCCCGGGCCAGCGCAACTCGCTGGATGCGCTGTGCAAGCGGCTGGGCGTGGACAACTCGCACCGTGCGCTGCATGGCGGCCTGCTCGATGCGCAGATCCTGGGCGATGTCTATATCGCACTGACCTCGGGCCAGGAAGAGATCGGCTTCGGCCTGGGCGATGACGATGGCGGCGGTGCCGGCGCGGCGTTGCAGGCTTTCGATACCAGCAAGCTGCTGCCGCGTCCGCGCGTGGTGGCTACGCCGTCGGAACTGGAAGCGCACGCTGCGCGGCTGGAGCGGCTGCGCAAAAAGGCCGGCCACGCGCTGTGGGATGGCCCGAAGGTGGAAGAGCCCGCCAGCGCGTAATACATCGAGGTAGTGCCGGCCGCTGGCCGGCATCGTCGTGATACGAGGTTCCCCGGGTGAGCCGGCCAGCGGCCTGCACTACCGCCTCCACGCATGGCGTGGCTCTACCGGTTAATGGCAGCGCACCAGGATCACGCTGATGTTGTCACGGCCACCGCCATCGAGTGCGGCGGCGACCAGCGTATCCACGCATTCCTGCGCGCTGGCATCTTCGAATGCCAGGGTGCGGGCGATGCCGCGGTCATCCACTTCCTCGGTGAGACCGTCGCTGCACAGCAGCAGCTGCATGCCCGGACGCAGCTCACCACTGGTGGTGGCCACGTTCAGGTGGGCTGGATCGGTCACGCCCAGTGCCTGGGTGACCACGTTGCGATGCGGATGCGCGCGGGCCTGTTCGGCGGTCAGGTTGCCCTGCGCGACCAGTTCCTGCACCACGCTGTGGTCCTGGCTTAGCTGCGCCAGCTGGCCGTCGCGCCACAGGTAGGCGCGGCTGTCGCCGACCCAGGCCACTTCATAGCGGTTGCCCTGCACACGCGCGGCGACCACGGTGGTGCCCATCGGCAACGTGTCGTTGCGCCGGCGCGAGGCGCGGATGATCTCTTCGTCGGCAGTGCGGATGGCCTGTGCCAGCGGTGCGCCGCGGCGGATCTCGCGCACGATGGTTTCGCGTGCCAGTGCACTGGCCACTTCGCCGCAGGCATGCCCGCCCATGCCGTCGGCCACCAGCCACAGGGCCAGCTCGCTGTCACCGTAGTAGGTGTCCTCGTTGAGCTCGCGGCGCATGCCGGGGTGGGTGAGGTGTCCGAATTCGATCATGGTAGGCAGGGCGGGGTATTGCCGGGGGAGACAGGCATCATCGGGTGGCCGCAGGCATCCGGCAAGGCATGCGCCCAGGAAATTTTCAGTTCGTTGGCCGGAATGACTTGTCGTCGGCCTCACTTCCTCGTATGATGCGCGTCCCCGGTCCGCCGGGGACCACCCGGAGAGGTGGCAGAGTGGTTGAATGTACCTGACTCGAAATCAGGCAGGCGTTTATAGCGCCTCGGGGGTTCGAATCCCCCCCTCTCCGCCAGATAAAAGAAAAGGGCTGCCGAAAGGCAGCCCTTTTCTTTTATCTGGCGCGGGACACGACGCGCGTTTCGCGCGCCGCCCCACACGTTGCGTGGCAACGCGTGGGCCCCTCCCTTTGCCTGCCTCTCCCCGCCCCTGTCGGGGCAGCCCCTCAACAGAGGGGCTTGTTTCACCCGGCGATTCCCTGTGTGGCGGATGCAAGTCATTGCTTGGATGAGTTCGGTGATCATCCCCTCGACTGGAGAGGGCTGCCGAAAGGCAGCCTTTCTTCTTTCATCAGGCGCGGGAACGCGACGCGCGTTTCGCGCGTCGCCCCACACGTTGCGCCGCTCGTTGCCCGCTGGGTGCATCCACGCACGGCGTGGAAGGCAAGGCCATTCGCACAGGGTGGGGACCGATGCCCCGTGCGAATGGCGTGTGCTCAGAACGTGTAGCCCAGCCCCAGCTGTATGCCGTTCTGGGTCTGGCCGTCGCGCCGCTCGCCCACGTAATCAACCATCACCGACAGGCGCTTGCTGGCACGGCTGGTCACGCCCAGGTTCCAAGCCAGGACCTGCTCACCGACGGGCTGGCTGCTGGCACTGAACAGCAGGTCCGGGGCGGCGGCGAAGCCGTTGCTGTAGCGGGCCTGGGTATCGCCCAGCTCCTTCTGCCAGACCACGCGGGCCCGCGGGGTGATGCGCTCGCCGTTGTTGCCGTCGAAGGTCTTGAACAACTGCAGGCCGGCGCCTACGCGGATGCTTTCCAGGCTGCCACTGCGGCCGATGAGTGCGGCTGCGTCCTGGCCTTCGTTGAAGTGCGTGGCCGAGGTGCGCATGTAGTCGATCACCGGCAGCAGCGGCTGTATCACCAGGCCGTTGCCGGTGGTGAACGAGAACGCATGCTCCACGCGCGCGGAAATCGCGTCGTTGCTGTACTTCGCACGCACCGGTGCCTGCAGGCCCTCGATCCCCTCGATGCTGCGACGGGTATCGTGGCGAAGATCGGTGTAGCGGACGGCGGCGGACAGGTAGCCGCGCGAATAGAGCGCGTCCACGTAGCCGCCGATATCCAGCGCGCGGACATCGCCGCTGAATCCTGCACCTTCGCTGGACCGGGTCGACATGTCGGCCGCGGCAAGGCTCACGCCCAGTGTCACGCGGTCGTCTGCCAGACGGGTATCGGCACCAAGCGCGATGCCGCCGATGGTGTGGTTCAGGCCGGCGACGCCCGCACCACCCTCGATACGGCCATGGCTGCCGAACCCGCGCGCCCAGAAGCTGCGGTTGTGTCCGGCGTCGCCCGCATCACTGCCTGCATCTGCCGGTGCGACCAGGTGCATCGCCAGCTGGTTGAACAGGCGACTGCCGGTCGTTGCCGATTGCGCCGAGGCGGTCTGCGCGGCCTGTGCTGCCAGGCCGTCCGCATCGCCACCGCTGCGCGATGCTGCCTGGTGCTGCTGCACGACGTTGCCGATGCTGCCGACCAGTGCGGTATCGGCCAGGCGCAGGCTGGCATGCGCGTCGCCGCGCAATGCTCCCGCCTGGCGCGCGATGTCATCGCGGTCAGCGAACTGCAGGGCACCCAGCAGTCCGCTCATCGAGGAGGTGCGCTGCGCAGCGGCCTGTTGCAATGCGATGCCCAGACCGTCGCCGGATGCGGCGTTGCCGAACAGGCGTGTGTCGTCGAAGGAGGGATTGGCGGTCAGCCACAGGCCGCTGCCGGTCTGGTTGACGGTGAAGCTGAGCAGTGAATTGTGGCGAGGGCGGAATACGGCGCCGGGAGCGGTGAGGTCCACCGCGCTGCCGGCCTCGCCACTGCGCTCGACGTACTGGAAGCGCCCTTCGATGAAGTCCGACACCGGTGCTGCGCGGGTCAGGGTATCGGGCGTAGCGGTGCGGCACCACAGGCCAGCGTACTCACCGTTCGAAGCGCTGCAGGGGGCGATGGGCAGCTGCAGGGCGCTGGCATCCACCTGGGTTCCCACCAGGTGGTTCTGCTGCCCGGCCGGGAAGAACGCCTGCTTGACGTCCAGCGTCAGCCTGGCGGCGGGGGCAATGCTCAGCACGGCGCGGTTGATGTTGCCGAACAGGTTGTAGTCCCCCGCCTGCCGGTCCTCATCGACCAGGAAGTAGCGGGCTTCTTCCAGCGTCAGTGCCGGTGCAGTGCGCTGGCTGTCGACCTGGAAGGCCAGGTTCGCACCGTCATTGAGGTTGATGTAGCGACCCTTGCCGATCCGGAAGCGCTCGCTGGTGAACACGTCGTCGCCACCCGGTGCGAGTGCTTCCAGCGAGTAGGGGCGCATGACGATGCCGGACGGCGCGAGCGTTCCGCCCTCGTTGATGTCGATCGTGGCATTCAATGAACCGTGCCCGGTCAGCACGCCGCCGCGTTCGATCACGGTCAGGCTGCGCAGTGCGCCCTGCTGCAGTTCGATGCGCCCGCCATTGCGGGCGCCGATGGCTTCGGCGTGGTGGATCCAGCCATTCTGCTGCAGGCGCAGGGTGCCGCCATCGGCGACCACATACTGGGCGGCGGAAGCGGTATCCAGCGACCAGACCCCGCCCTTGCCGATACGGATCACACCGAAGGCGTCGTCCAGCCGGATGTCCGGGGCCGACTGCTGGAAGTAGCGCAGGTTGGCCAGCGCATTGGTGTAGCGCCCGCGCACGGCCAGGTTCGGATTGAGGTCTCCGCTCACGTCCTTGTCGACGGAAAGCACGTCGCCGGTCTGGACGTAACCGGCTTCGGTGACGACGCGATCACTGTAGAAGGTCACACCGGGATACGCGGTGCAGTTGCCTGCCGCGCTCTGGTCGCGGGTCGGGCAGAAGCGCGTGGCCACGGCCGCCACGTTCGGGTCGAAGTAGCGCAGGAAGCCCGACTGCTGGGTCAGTTCATAGTGCGCCTGGACGATGCGCGCTTCGATGACCGCGAAGTCGGTCGGGCCGAACATGTCCCGGTAATACTTGATGTACTTGTCCTGCCCCGGGTAGGGGGTAGGACCGTTCGGGCCGGATTCGCCATGGATGCCCAGCACCGTCTGCGTGTAGTTGCCGTGCGCCGGCAGCAGGCCGAACTGCGTGACCTTGCGCTTCACGCCGGCAACGAAGGCGTCGGCGCAGGCCGAGTAGCAGCCGCCGTCCAGTACGGTATCCAGCCCGTGCTGGCGGATGATGGCACCCATGCCCACGCCACCGGAGGCGGCCCCGCCCGGCGAGTTGCGGAACACCACCTGGCGGAGCGGCGTACCCCGGGCCTGCGCGGCCAGGATGTAGGCCTCCAGCGTCTGCGGATCGGTCGCCAGTACATTGCCGGTGTAGTAGAGCGTGTCTCCATTCACGTGGAAGGCACTGGCATGGGCCTGCGGTGAGGCAGCGATGCCGAGAAGTGCTGCAACAAGGGCACTGCCGAGGACGGTGGCGCGACGGGTGGGGAGGGCGGGATATCGATGCATGCGGAGTTCCACGGAAAGGAGTGAAGTGCGGATGCCGCCCCTTTTTCGCTGCATGAACACGCTGATGCGGCGTGTTTTCAACACGTTGCAGCGTGGGCAGGGCGGGTCGCGCGCGCTCGGCCGTTGGACTGGCCGGGCGAGGAGGCGACAGGCCGCCTCTCCAGACCGCTAACGCAGCTGCGGGGGGATCTCCCCCAGTCATCGCGCTCGGCTGACCCTGCAGGCGCCGGGGCGCAGCGTTTGCGCCGCGCGGGTTACCATGTATGCATCACCTGCTGGAGCCTTCCCCCATGAGCGCTGAAATCCTTGTCCCCGTGTCCTTCGGCGAGCTGCTGGACAAGATCTCGATCCTGCAGATCAAGTCCGAGCGCATCAGCGACGAGGGCAAGCTGGCCAACGTGCGCAGGGAGCTGTCGGCGCTGGAGCAGACCTGGATGGCGCACCCGGCGGCGGTGAAGGACATCGCCAAGCTGCGTGCCGAGCTGAAGGCGGTCAACGAGCAGCTGTGGGACATCGAGGACGACATCCGCCTGAAGGAAAAGGCGCAGGCGTTCGACCAGGGCTTCGTCGACCTGGCGCGCAGCGTCTACCTGCGCAACGACGAGCGTGCGCGCATCAAGAAGGCGATCAACCTGGCGCTGGGCTCGGCGTACGTGGAAGAGAAGTCCTACCAGGATTACGCGCCGCGCGCGTAATCCCGGCGGCCAAAAGAGGGAGGTCCACGCCACGCGTGGATGAAACCGCTGGGCGCAGGCCAACGTTCGGCCGGCCAATCACCCCAGATGATCGGCCACGTAACGCTCGAAAGCCGCGATGCCGTCTTCGACAGTGATCAGTTCCATCACATCGTCGAACTCGATCTTGGTGCCCCATTTCAGATCGGCAGCCTGCTTGGCCAGGTACTTGCGTGCGGCGTCGTCGTAGCGGTCCACGCAGTAGCGGCGGTCCGAGTACGGTCCGCTGCGGTTCGGGTTGCTGGCCGCATGCAGGCCCAGCACCTTGGCGCCCATCGCGTTGGCGATGTGCATCGGGCCCGAGTCCGGAGTCATCACCAGGTTGGCACGGGCAAGCAGGGCAGGCAGCTGCTTCAAGGTGTCCTTCCCGACCAGGTCCAGCGCCGGCGTGAGCAGTTGTGCCTGGATGGCATCGGCCATGCTGCGCTCCAGTTCGCTGCGGCCACCGCACAGCACCACCTGCCAACCACGCTGCGCGGCGTGGTTGGCCACGGCTGCATAGCGGTCTGCATACCAGTTGCGGCGCACGTGGCTGGAACAGGGCGAGATCATCAGCACCGGGCGCCCATCGTCCTGCCATTGCGCGGCGGCCCAGTCATATGCGGACTGGGGCACGGCCAGGTCCCAGCTGACCTCGGTCTGGCGCAGGCCCAGCGGCTCGCAGAAGCTGCCGATGGCATCCAGCACATGGACGCCGGGGCGGTCGGGAATGCGCTCGTTGATGAAGAGCCCGTGCAGGTCCTTGGAACGGCTGCGGTCGTAGCCGATGCGTCGCTCGGCGGGAATGAACGCCGACAGCAGGTTGGCGCGGAACGCCACCTGCATCTGCAGCAGCGCTTCAAAACGCCCCGGTGGCAGCTGTTTGCGCAGCTCCTTGACCCCTGCCATGCCGCTCTTCTTGTCGTAGGCGTGGAAGGTGACGCCGGGCAGGCCATCGAGCAGTTTGTGGCCGACCTTGTCGATGATCCAGTGGATCGGCGTGTCCGGACGCGCAGCCTGCAGGGTGCGCACCAGGGGCACCACGTGGGTGACATCGCCGAGTGCGGACAGGCGCAGGAGGCACAAGGAGGAGGACGCTGATGCCATGTGTTGTTAGACTCAATGAAATGGTCGCATTCGACGCCAATGAAGCGCTGACGCCATGCCGCGAGGGTCGCGGCATCGGGGCCATTCTGTTCGACCGCGAGCGGCTGCGGCAAGCCGAGGTTGGCCTGTTCTCGCCCCAGCACTGGGGCAGCAAGGCCCGGCCGGTCGGCGAGGGCGGCCGCGGCAGCGCCTGGTTCATCGATGCGCCGTTCGGCGCCAGCGTGCTGCGCCACTACCTGCGCGGCGGCCTGGCAGCGAAGATCAGCCATGACCAGTACCTCTGGCGCGGGTCGGACCGGACCCGGAGCTTTGCCGAATTCCGCCTGATGCGCGCCCTGCGCGAGAAGAAGCTGCCGGTGCCCCGGCCGATCGCCGCGTACTACATGCGCGAAGGCCTGCGCTACCGGGCGGCAATCCTGATGGAGCGGATCGAGGGCGTGCGCTCGCTGGCCGACCGTGCGCTGGTCGCCGGACGGGGCGCGCCCTGGGAAGAGACCGGGCGGCTGATCGCCCGCTTCCACCGTGCCGGCCTGGACCATGCCGACCTCAACGCGCACAACATCCTGTTCGATGGCAACGGCCATGGCTGGCTGATCGACTTCGACCGCGGGGTGATCCGCATTCCGGCCACCGCCTGGCGCGAACGCAACCTCAAGCGCCTGCTGCGCTCGCTGATCAAGCTGCGCGGCGAGCGCAGCGTGGAGGACGTGCAGAAGGACTACGCGCGGCTGAGGCGCGCCTATGACATGGCCTGGAACCGGGGCACCTGATGGGCTGGTCGTTGCGTTTCCTCGGCGTCGGCAACGCGTCGGCGGTCGAGCTGGGGTCGCCGATGTCGGTGATCGAGCGGGACGGGCGGCCATGGCTGACGATCGACTGCGGCGGCGAAGGCCTGACCGCGTTCAAGGCGCACTACGGGCACATGCCGCAGGCACTGTTCGTCACCCATGTGCACCTGGATCACGTGGCCGGTTTCGAGCGGCTGTTCGTCGATACCTTCTTCAGCACGCAGCGCCGCGGCAAGGTGCGCCTGTATGTGCCTGCCACCGTGGTGCCGCTGCTGCACAAGCGCATCGGTGACTACCCGAACGTGCTGGCCGAGGGCGGTGCCAACTTCTGGGATGCCTTCCAGTTGATCGTGGTGGGCGAAGCGTTCTGGCACGAGGGCGTGCGCCTGGAAGTATTCCCGGTACGCCACCACTGGCCGGAGACGGCGTACGGCCTGCGCCTGCAGGGCGCGCTGACCTGGAGTGGTGATACCCGGCCGATTCCGGAGATGCTGGCCCGCTTCGCCAATGACAACGAACTGATCGCCCACGACTGCGGCCTGCACGGTAATCCGTCGCATACCGGTGTGGACGACCTGGAGCGCGAGTACAGCTCGGAACTGCAGGCGCGGATGATGCTCTACCACTACGCCAGCGTGGCTGATGGCGTGGCGCTGGCCGCGCGCGGCCACCGCGTGGCGCAGCCGGGGCAGTGCGTGGCGCTGGCGACCCCCACTGCACCGCACGTGCTGGCGCAGGATCCGCCGTGAGCGGTGCCGGCCAGCCCGCCGACGCGGCGCTGGCCGCCGGACTGGAGGTGCTGGAGCGCGCGCTGCATGCGCCTGCGGTGCGGGCCGATCCTGAGCGCCTTGACGCATTGCTGGACGAGGATTTCAGCGAGATCGGCAGTTCCGGGCAATGCTACGGCCGTGATGCAGCCTTGCAGGAGATCCCGTTGGAGCGCGCGCAGGTGCTGATCGAATCGGAACAGTACGCGGCGTGGTTGCTGGCCGACGGTCTGGCCCAGGTGCGTTATCGCAGCCGCCATTACCTCGACGGCCAGCCGCAAGGCTGGGTGCTGCGCAGCTCGCTGTGGCGCCGGCACGGGGATGGATGGCGCATGCTGTTCCACCAGGGCACGCCCGAGGCACGGTAGGACCGGGCCATGTCCGGCGAAGGGCGCCAACCAGGGTTGGCACCTGCCAGGGGCGGGGCGTCGCCGGAAAAGGCGATGGCCCCGCCGGCTGACCTCGGCGCCCGCGTCGATCGATACCGTTGCTGCCTTCCGGCCCTGGCGGGGTTTTCGACCTAGCGTCGCGAGGGGCCGACGGGGCCACCATAGAGACGTCGGCCGCCCGGAGGGCAGCCAGTTCACGGACCAGGGGAAGCAGCGCGCGATGCGCCAGAGACCACAGCCGGACTGCGCATCGGCTGGCCGATGGCAGACGCGTAGTCTAGCGCAGGCAGGTGCATCGACGCCAGCTTCACGCGCTGAATCCGCTGTAACCCGTTCCCGCCCATGGCGGCCCGGGCCACCCGCCGTTGCTAGAATGCCGGCCAGGAGGAACGGCCTCCCCCACATCGGGAATCAAAGACCAGGACGGCCTGGCCCTACCAAGAGGAGGGCCGTCATGGCCTGGATCTATCTGTTGTTCGCCGGCCTGCTGGAAATCGTCTGGGCCGTGTCCATGAAGCAGTCCGAAGGCTTCACCAAGCTCACCCCCACCGTGGTCACGATCGTCGGCATGATCGCCAGCTTCTGGTTGCTGGCGGTGGCCATGCGCAGCCTGCCGCTGGGCACCGCCTATACGATCTGGACCGGCATCGGCGCGGTCGGTGCGTTCGTGGTTGGCATCGTGTTCCTCGGCGAGCAGGTCAGCCCGATGCGGATCGGTGCAGCGGTGCTGATCGTTTCCGGCCTGGTGCTGATGAAACTCTCGAGCAGCTGAATGATTTACTTATGGCGGGGAAAGGAATCTCCGCTTCCAGCAGGTATATGCATTTTCGGCAAGACCATTTTGTCCGCCCGTTTTATTTGACGTACGTCATGAAAATAACGAGCGTGATTCACATGCCGCTGGCACCGGCGGTCGCACAGTGCCGCCATTCGTCGGGCGAAACCGGGGAGTTTTCGCCTTGAGGGACACGCTGTCGTACCTGTCACCGGGTGCGACCGCGTGAAGATGTGAAGATTTTCAGGAGTTAATGCCTTCAAACCTTGTTTCCGTATCGGGAGCCGGGGTGGGCCGCATTGTCTCCAAAAAAACCTGCCAGCTGTGCCATCCGGTCTTTTCATGGAGATTTACCGATGAACCGCATTTACCGTCTGGTTTTCAATCGTGCCCTTGGGGTAATGCAGGTTGCTTCGGAGGTCGCCCGGAATCCCGGCGGAAGCGCGGTCAGCGCAGGGCGGGTGCCGCGATTGCGGGCGCACCAGCTGGCGGTGGCTTTGGCCGCCACACTGGCCAGCGGATCGGCGTTTGCGGCCTGCACTACCGCAGGTACGACGGTGACCTGCGCCACCGGCTCCAATACCAATTCGCTGACCAACAGCATCAACGGCGTGACGCTGAATATCCAGACCGGCGCCGAGCTCAGCGTGCTGCCGGTCGTTGGCGGAAGTGCAGTGAATTTGAGTGGTAATGGCATCACCGTGAACAACCAGGGCACGGTCGATCCCACGATCAACGGTGGCCTGAGCCTGGCGGCGTCGGGCATGGTGCTGGGCAACAACACCGTCGGTGGAAACACCATCAGCGTCAACAATCAGGCAGGCGGGGCGATCAAAGGCCTGGTCAACATCGGCTCCATCTTCGGTTTCGGCGGACAGGCGCTGGTGGTGCAGAATGCTTCCGGCGGTGTCAGCAACATCGTCAACGCCGGTAATGTGGACATGTCGATTTTTGGTGCAGGCCTGTTGACCACGGCCGATGCGGCATCGATCGTCAGCTACGGTGGTGCGCAGACCACTCTCGACAACACCGGCACCATTACCGGCCGCATAGGGTTCCAGGGTTCGGCCACGGCGGGGGCCGGCAATACCTTCCTCAACGCAGGAACCATCAACGGCAGTGTGAACCTGGGCAGTTCGGTCACCGGGAACACCTTCACCGCCGTGTCTGGTTCCAGCGTCAATACCGCCGGTATCGGCGTGGCCGGGCAGGTCGGCGCGCTTGCGGTGAATCTGGCCGCGGCCGGCATCGTCGACGGTGGTTCGGCGTCCAACAACAGCCTGGTGCTGCAGAACAGCGCCACCGGCCCGGGCAGCGGTACCGGTGGGGTGGTGACCACGCTGGGCTGGAACCAGTACATCAACTTCCAGAGGCTCACCGTCAACAGCGGTACCTGGAACCTGCAGGGTGCGTGGGCTGGTGCGGGCACGACCACGCTCAACGATGGCCTGGTCAATTTCAATAATGCCGGTTCCTTCGGCACAGGGCTGTTCACCGCCAACGGCGGTGCCATCGCCTCCTCCACGGCCGGTCTGAATCTGGCCAACGCTTTCAGCCTTGGTGGCAATCTGTCACTCGCGGGGACCAATGCGTTCAGCCTGGGTGGCGTGCTGTCCGGTACTGGCGGGCTGACGGTCAACAACACCGGCATCGTTACTCTCGGCGGCGCAAACCTGTTCTCCGGCGGCGTCAACCTCAATGCCGGCGGCCTGGTACTGGGGAATGCCGGTGCACTGGGCAGCGGCAACCTGACCGTGGGTGGCAGCGCTTCACTGGATACGACGTCGGGCTTCACCCTGGGCAACAATCTGGTGATCAATGGCGGGGGCTCGCTGAACCTGCTGGGCAGCAATGCGTTGTCATTGAACGGTTCGATCTCCGGTGCCGGCGACCTGACCAAGAACGGCGCCGGCACTCTCACCCTGAACGGCGCCAATGCGCTAACCGGCAGTTTTAACCTGGCCGGAGGCGCGTTGGCGCTGGGCGCGGGCGGCAGCCTGTCGCCCACCGGTGCGATCACGGTCGGCGTCGGTACCACCCTGGACCTGTCGGCGGCCGCCAACCAGACCATCGGTTCGCTTGCGGGCCTCGGCGGCTCGGTCAACCTGGGCAGCCACACGCTCACCCTCGCCGGGCTGGGCGATACCAGCTACAGCGGTACGTTCGCCGCAGGCACGGGTGGCCTGATCAAGCTGGGCACCGGCGTGCAGACCTTGTCGGGCGTGAACAACCTCAGTGGCGGCGTGGCACTCAACGCCGGTGGCCTGCTGCTGGGCAACGCTGCTGCGCTGGGCAGCGGTGCGCTCAGTGTCGGTGGCAACGTGACGCTCGATGGAACCACGGGGGCGCTTGCACTGGCCAACGCGGTCAACCTCGGGTCGGGCGCCAGCCTGAATCTGCTTGGCGGACAGGCGCTCACGTTCAACGGCGTGATCGGTGGCGGCGGTGGCTTGGTCAAGAGCGGTGCGTCGTCGCTGACGCTCAATGGCGCCAATACCTTCGACGGCGGCGTGGTGTTCAATGCCGGCAGCCTGGTGCTGGGCAACGGCGGTGCACTGGGAACCGGGGCGCTGAACGTCGGCGGTGCGGTATCGCTCGACGCCAGCGCCGGCCTCACCGTGGGCAATGGCATCACGCTTGGCGCCGGTGGTTCGCTCGATGTGCTGGGCTCGAATGCGCTGACGCTGGGCGGTGTCATCGGCGGGAGCGGCAGCCTGGTCAAGAACGGCGCCTCCACGCTGACGCTGGGCGGCGCGAACACGTTCACCGGTGGGCTGGCGGTGAATGCCGGAACGGTGTCATTGGCCAGTGGTGGCAGCCTGGCGGCGACCGGCGCGGTCAGCCTGGCCGGCGCTGGCAGCGCACTGGATATCTCGCTGGGTGGCAACCAGACCATCGGTGCGTTGTCCGGCGTGGCTGGCAGCACCCTGTCGCTGGGCAGCAGCACGCTGACCTTTGGTGATGCCACCAACCAGACCTTCGCCGGCGTGATCGGCGGCACCGGTGGCCTGATCAAGCAGGGCACCGGCGTGCAGACGCTGACCAGCGCCAGCACCTTCAGCGGTGGGGTGAATCTTGCCGCCGGTGGCCTGGTGCTGGGCAACGCCGGTGCGCTGGGAAGCGGTGCGCTGACCGTCAGTGGCAACGGTTCGCTGGACGCCACTGCTGCGCTGAACCTGGGCAATGCGATCAACCTCGGCGCGGCGTTGACCCTGCCGGGCAGCCAGAACCTGGCCCTGGCCGGCAACATCACCGGCACCGGCAGCCTGGTCAAGAATGGCGCGTCGACACTGACCTTGAACGGTACCAACACCTCCAGCGGTGGACTGAGCGCAAACGCCGGCAGTCTGCTGCTGGGCAACAGTGGCGCACTCGGCACCGGGACGCTGGGCATTGGCGGCAGCGTCTCGCTCGATGGCGGCGTCTCGCTGAACCTGCTCAACAATGTGTCCCTGGGCGCGGGTGCCGCGCTGTCGCTGCCGGGCTCGCAGGCGATCACGCTGGGTGGCGTGGTGTCCGGTGCCGGCAGGCTGGTGAAGAATGGTGCCACCACCTTGACCCTCAACGGCGCCAACAGCTTCGGTGGTGGGCTCACCGTCAACGGCGGCGGCGTGCTGCTGGGCAATGCCGGCGCACTGGGTACCGGTGCGCTGTCGGTGGGCGCCAATGCCACGCTGGACAGTTCGGTAGCGCTGAACCTCGCCAACAACCTCAACCTCGGCGCCGGCGCGGCGCTGGATCTGCTGGGTAGCCAGAACGTGTCGCTGGGCGGTCTCATCAGTGGTACTGGCAGCCTGGTCAAGAACGGTACGGCGACGCTGGCGTTGAACGGCGCCAATACGTTCAGCGGGGGCGTCGGCCTCAACGCGGGTCTGCTGCAGCTGGGCAATGCGCAGGCGCTGGGTGCCGGCCAGCTGGACGTGGGCGGCAACGCTTCGCTGGAGGCCACAACGGCGCTGGCGCTGGGCAACAACATCGGTCTCGCTGCCGGTGCCAACCTTTCCGTGCTGGGCAGCAATGACCTGACGCTGGCCGGTCCGGTATTCGGTGCCGGTGGGCTGATCAAGGACGGCACGGCGCGGTTGACGTTGTCGGGCGCCAATACCTACAACGGCGGCACCACCATCAACGCCGGCACGCTGGCGCTGGGCGCAGGCGGCAGTCTCGCCGCAGCCGGTACGGTGAATCTCGCCGTTGCGGGCGCGACACTGGACATCTCCGCCGCCGGTGCGGCACAGACTATCGGCGCGTTGAATGGCGTGGCGGGCAGCCAGCTGGCGCTGGGCGCGCAGTCGCTGACCTTTGGCGGTGCCAGCAATGGCAGCTTTGCCGGTGTGATCGGTGGTACCGGTGGCTTGGTCAAGACCGGCACGGGCGTGCAGACGCTGTCCGGTGCAAACACGTTCAGTGGTGGCCTTGCGCTCAACGCGGGCGGGTTGGTGCTGGGCGATGCAGGTGCGCTTGGTACCGGTGCACTGGGTATTGGCGGCACCACCACGCTGGACAGCACGGTGGCATTGAATCTGGCCAACGCGGTGAACTTCGGTGCCGGCACCCAGCTCGCCCTGGGCGGAACCAGTGACGTTGCATTCGGAGGCGTGCTGAGCGGCAACGGCAGCCTGGTCAAGAATGGTGCGGGCCTGCTGACCCTCAACAACACCAATACCTTCGGTGGCGGCCTGACCTTGAACGGTGGTGGCCTGGTGGTCGGCGCGAATGGTGCGCTCGGTACCGGTGCGCTGGCGGTCAATGCCAGCACCACGCTGGATGCGGGCACTGCACTGACACTCGGCAATGCGGTCACGCTGGGCTCGGGCGTCGCACTCACGCTGCCCGGCAGCAATGCGCTGACGCTGTCCGGCGTGGTCGGCGGCAATGGCAGCCTGATCAAGAATGGCGGCACCACGCTGACGCTGTCCGGTGCCAACACCTACACCGGCGGTACCACCATCAACGCCGGCACGCTCGCGTTGGGTACGGGTGGCAATCTCGCCGCAGTCGGTGATGTCACGCTGGGCGCAGGCGCTGGCTTCGATATCTCCGGCGCCGGCAGCAACCAGACCATCGGTGCACTCAACGGAGCGGGGGGAAGCACGCTGACGCTGGGCGGCAATTCGCTCACCTTCGGTACGGCCGGCAACGCCGCGTTCGATGGCGTGATCAGCGGCGGTGGTGGCCTGGTCAAGGTGGGCGCGGGCGTACAGACCTTGTCCGGCGCCAATACCTTCGGTGGTGGCGTGACGCTCAATGCAGGCGGACTGGTGCTCGGCAATGACGCAGCGCTGGGCACGGGCGCATTGACCGTCGGTGGTGCTGCCACGCTGGATACCACCGGCCTGGCAACGCTGGCCAACAACATTGCGCTCAATGCCGGGCTGACCGTGCTCGGGACCCAGGCACTCACACTCAACGGCGTCCTTTCCGGGGCCGGCAGCCTGACCAAGAATGGCAGCGCGACGCTGACCTTGAATGGCGCCAACACCTATACCGGCGGTACCACCATCAATGCGGGCACGCTGGCGCTGGGCGCCGGTGCCAGCCTGGCCGCGAGCGGTACCGTCAATCTTGCCACCGGCGCCACGCTGGATCTGTCGGCCGGCAGCGGCACGCAGCAGTTCGGCACGCTGGTTGGCAACGGTACGGTGAATCTCGGCGCCAACTCGATCGAGGTCGGCGGTGCCACCGATGGCACCTTCAGCGGCTCGATCGCAGGCACCGGTGGCCTGACCAAGGTCGGTGCCGGCATCGAGACGCTGACCGGTGCCAACACCTACACCGGCGGCACGTTCATCAACGCCGGTACCCTGGCGATCGGCCCCGGCGGCAGTCTGGCCGCGACCGGTGCGGTGACGCTCACTGCGGCAGGCACAGGCTTCGATATCTCCGCCGCTGGCGCCAACCAGACCATCGGGGCGTTGAACGGCGTGGCGGGCTCGACGGTGAGCCTGGGGGCGCAGACGCTGACCCTGGGCGGCGTTGGCAACAGCATCTTCGATGGCGCGATCTCCGGCACCGGCGGCTTGGTCAAGAACGGCGCCGGCAGCCTCACGCTGGGCGGCGCCAACCTGTTCAGCGGTGGCGTCGCGCTCAATGGCGGCGCATTGGTGGTCGGCAACAACGCTGCGCTCGGCAGCGGTGCGCTGACGGTCGGAAGCAACGCGACGCTGGATGCATCGACCGGCGTCAGCCTGGCCAACAACATCGGGCTTGCCGGCGGCGCCAGCCTCGATCTGCTTGGCAGCCAGGCGCTGACCCTGGGCGGCGTGATCTCCGGCACGGGCGGGCTGATCAAGGACGGTGCGGCCACGGTGACCCTGAGCGGCGCCAACACCTACACCGGTGGCACCACCATCAACAGCGGCACGCTGGCGATCGGCGCTGGTGGCAGCCTCGCCGCGGCCGGCGCAGTGAACCTGGCCGGTGCCGGCACGTTCGACATTTCGGCGGGCAACCAGGCCATCGGTTCGCTGGCCGGCGTCGCCGGCAGTACGGTGGCGCTGGGCGGCAGCACGCTGACCCTGGGCGGCACCGTGGACAGCACCTTCAGCGGTGCGATCAGTGGCAACGGCGGCCTGGTCAAGAACGGCGCAGGCGTGCAGACGCTCAACGGTGCCAGCACCTTCAGCGGTGGCGTCACGCTCAACGCCGGTGGCCTGGTGGTCGGCAACAATGCTGCGTTGGGCACCGGTGCGGTGACGGTCGGAGGCGCTGCGACGCTCGATTCGAACACGGCGGTCACCCTCGCCAACGACTTCACCCTCAACAACGCGTTGACCGTCCTCGGCAGCAACAACCTCACCCTCAACGGCATGCTCAGTGGTACCGGCTCACTGACCAAGGAGGGGGCCGCGACGCTGACCTTGAATGGTGCCAACACCTATACCGGCGGTACTTTCATCAACGCCGGCACTCTGGCACTGGGTGCTGGCGCCAGCCTGGCCTCCACAGGCACCGTCAACCTGGCCACGGGGGCGACCTTCGATCTGTCAGCAGGCAGCGGCACGCAGCAGTTCGGTACCCTGATCGGCAGCGGTACAGTGAATCTGGGCGCCAACACGCTGACGATCGGAGGCCCTGTCAATGGCACCTTCAGTGGTTCGGTGGCCGGCTCCGGTGGCCTGATCAAGGAAGGTGCGGGCACCCAGACGTTGACCGGCACCAACACCTTCACCGGTGGCACCACCATCAACGCCGGCACGCTGGCGATCGGTGCCGGCGGCAGCCTCGCGGCGACTGGTGCGGTGAACCTGGCCAATGCCGGTACCGCCTTTGACATCAGCGCAGGTGGTGCGCAGGCGATCGGTTCGCTGGCAGGCGTGGCGGGTTCGACAGTGGCGCTGGGCGGCAACACGCTGACCCTCAATGGCGTGGGCAATACCACGTTCGCCGGCACCATCGGAGGGGCCGGTGGCCTGGTAAAGAACGGCGCAGGCATCCAGGGCTTGACGGGCGTCAACGTCTTCACGGGCGGCGTGGCCCTCAATGCCGGTGGCCTGCTGCTGGGCAACGGCGGTTCGCTGGGCATCGGCGCGCTGACCGTAGGCGGCAACGCCAGCCTGGACGGCACCAGTGCGCTGACTCTGGCCAACACCGTGCAGCTGGCCAGCGGCACGCTGACTCTGGCCGGCAGCAACGCGCTGACCTTGAACGGACCGATCAGCGGTGCCGGTGGCCTGCTGAAGGATGGCGCGGCGACGGTCACCCTGGGCGGTGCCAGCAGCTATACCGGCACCACCACCATCAACAGCGGCATGCTGGCGGTAGCAGCCGGCGGCAGCCTGTCCGGTGCCAGCACGGTCAACCTGGCCGGTGCTGGCACGCTGGATATCAGCGCCGGTGGCAACCAGAGCATCGGCGGCCTGGCCGGTGTGGCCGGCAGCACGGTGGCGCTGGGAGGCGCAACGCTGACTACCGGCGGCAACAACGCCAGCACCGTGTTCGCTGGCGTCCTCAGTGGCACCGGCGGCCTGGTGCAGGGAGGTACCGGTACGCTGACGCTGAGCGGCGACAACACCTATACCGGCGGTACCACCATCAACGGTGGCAGCACCCTGCAGATCGGCAACGGTGGCAGCACCGGTTCGGTGCTGGGCGACATCACCAACAATGGCAGCCTGGTCTACAACCTCGGCACCACGGCAACCGTGGGTGCGGTGGTCAGTGGCAATGGCGGTTTGACCCAGGCCGGCAGCGGCACGCTGGTGCTGACCGGCAACAACACCTACACCGGAGGGACCACCATCAATGCCGGCGGCACGCTGCAGATCGGCAACGGTGGTGCGACCGGTGCGATCGTCGGCGACATCACAAACAACGGCGCGCTGGTGTCCAACGTGGCCGGCAACACCACGCTCGGTGGCACCATCAGCGGCAGTGGCGGCCTGACCCAGGCCGGCAGCGGTACGCTGGTGCTGACCGGCAACAACACCTATACCGGCGGCACCACCGTCAATGCCGGTGGCACCCTGCAGGTGGGCAATGGCGGTGCGACCGGTGCGATCACCGGCAACGTTGCCAACAACGGCAGCCTGGTATTCAACGTGGGCGGCAACACCACGGTCGGTGGCGCGATCAGCGGCAGCGGTGGCCTGACCCAGGCCGGCAGCGGCGTGCTGACCCTGGTCGGCAACAACACCTATACCGGTGGCACCACGATCAATACCGGCGGTACGCTGCAGGTCGGCAACGGCGGGGCAACCGGCGCCATCGCTGGAGACATCACCAACAATGGCGCGTTGATCTCCAACGTGGCCGGCAACACGCAGCTGGGCGGCACCATCAGCGGTACGGGTGGCCTGACCCAGGCGGGCAGTGGGTCGCTGGTGCTGACCGGCACCAACACCTACACCGGGGGTACCACCATCAACGCCGGCGGCACGCTGCAGCTGGGCAATGGCGGCGCGACGGGTTCGATCGTCGGTGACATCACCAACAACGGTTCGCTGGTGTCCAACGTAGCCGGCAACACCACGCTGGGCGGCACCATCAGTGGCAGCGGCGGCCTGACCCAGGCTGGCAGCGGCACACTGACCGTGACCGGCAACAACACCTATACCGGGCCGACCACGATCAATGCAGGCGGCACGCTGCAGGTCGGCAACGGCGGTGCGACCGGCGCGATCGGTGGCAACGTCACCAACAACGGCAACCTGGTGTTCAACGTGGCCGGCAATACCACGGTCGGTGGCGCCATCAGCGGCAGCGGTGGCCTGACCCAGGCCGGCAGCGGCACGCTGGTGCTGACCGGCAACAACACCTATACCGGTGGTACCACCATCAACACCGGCGGCACGTTGCAGGTCGGCAATGGCGGCGCCAGCGGTGCGATCGCCGGCAACGTCAGCAACAACGGCAGCCTGGTGTTCAACGTGGGCGGCAACACCACCGTCGGAGGCACCATCAGCGGCAGTGGTGGCCTGACCCAGGCCGGCACCGGAACGGTCACCCTGACCGGCAACAACACCTACACCGGCGGCACCACCATCAATGCCGGCGGTACCGTGCAGGTCGGCAACGGTGGTGCCAGCGGATCGATCACCGGCAACATCACCAACAACGGTGGCCTGGTCATCAACACCGGCGGTACCACCACGCTGGGCGGCACCATCAGCGGTGGTGGCAGCATCGTGCAGGCCGGTCCGGGTGGCCTGAACCTGGGCGGTAACAGCGGTGGCTTCAGCGGCACCGGCCAGGTCACCGGCGGGGGCCTGAATGTCACCGGCACCATCGGTGGCCAGTGGACCATCGGCAGCGGTACCACGCTGTCCGGCACCGGCACCATCGGTGGCACCGGCGGCGGCGTGACGGTGTCCAGCGGTGGTGTGTTGTCGCCGGGCAATGGTCCCGGCAACGGCAGTGGCGCGGGCAACGGTACCGGCACGATCACGGTGGGCGGCAACCTGAATCTGTCGCCGGGCAGCACGCTGGGCATCGACCTGGGCGCCACCGGCAGCGATACGGTACAGGTGGGCGGCAGCGCGAATGTGGGCGGCAGCACGGTGCAGGTGAACACCATTTCGCCGAGCACCAGCTACCAGCAGGGCCAGCAGTACACCGTGATCAACGCGGGTGGTGGCGTCAGTGGGCAGTTCGCTTCGGCGACCTCGCCGTCGGCCTTCCTGACCATCACCCCGGTCTACACCGCGAACACGGCCAACCTGCAGATCGATGTGGCACAGACCGCGGCATTCACCACGGCGGCGAAGACGCGCAACCAGTTCAACACCGCTGCAGCGCTGGACAGCCTGCCGCAGAGTGGTTCGGCACTGGGCCTGTACAACACGGTGCTGATGTATGACGCAGGTACCGCGCGCGCGGCGTTCGACCAGTTGTCCGGTGAGGTGCATGCGGCCAGCCGTGCGGTGTTGCTGTATGACAACTACCTGGAAGAGGGCATCCGCCAGCGCCTGGGCAGCGAGCTGCCGACCGTGCGTGGCGAGCGTGCCTCGGCCTGGCTGGCCGGCAGCGGCAAGGTGTTCAAGCAGGATGGCGATGGCAACGGCGACGACATCCGCTCCAACCGCAATGCACTGATGGCGGGCGTGGACTGGCAGCTGGGTGAGCATGTGGTGCTGGGTGCGGCCGCAGGCAACGAGCGGCTGGATACCCGCCTCTACGATCGCAGCTCGCGGGCCCGCCTGCGCGGCAACACGTTCGGCCTGTATGCGCAGGGCCAGTGGAACAACGGCTTTGCGGTCGGTGGCAGCGTATCGCGCGGTGACTACCGCACGCGTACCACGCGTGAGGTGCCGCTGCTGGGCCAGACCCTGTACAGCCGCCAGGATTCGGATGTGACCATCGCGCAGGTGGAGGGCAGCTGGACCTGGACCCATGGCAGGACCCAACTGCAGCCGTATGTGCAGTTCACCAGGCACTGGGTCGACAGCGATCGTGCGGTGGAGCAGGGCGGCACGGCTGCGCTGGTGCTGGAAGGCGGCAAGGACACGCTCAATGTCAGCACCGTGGGCGTGCGCGGCCGTTGGGATGTGGGCAGCGGCGAGCGCTTTCCGGCGCAGCTGACGGTTGGCCTGGGCTGGCAGCATGCATCGGGTGATACCGATGTGGCCAGCCGCAACCGCTTCGCGGTGGGCGGCAATGCCTTCGACGTCTACAGCGCGGTGATGGCACGCAATGCGCTGGTCAGTCAGGTGGGCGTGGCGGTGGGCCTCGGCCGCAACAGCCAGCTGTCGATGTTCGTGCAGGGCCAGCACGGCGATGGCCGCCGCGACGTGGGCGGGCAGATCAACCTGCGCGTGGGCTTCTGAGGAGAGTGGGGCGACGTTGGATCCACGCCTGCGTGGATCCAGGGCGGTGCGGAGGGCTAGACCCTCCGCTCCATCTCCACGGCATCGATCCCGGCGCCGTGGCCATTGGAAACGATCCGCGTCACCTGGAAGCCCAGGCCAGCATAGAAGCCCTGGGTGTGCTGGCTGGTACTGAGCGTGATGCGCTTGATCGAGGGATCCGCTTCGGCCTGGCGCAGGCGTGCCAGCGCCAGTTCCCGGCCCAGTCCATGCCGGTGCAGCGCGCGCTGTACCATGCCCCAGCAGAAACCGGCACTGCCGTCGCCGCGTCGCGACAGGCCGCCGCACGCCACGATGCTGCCATCTCGCTCGATGACCTGGAATGCACAGTCCATGGCCTGTTCTTGCAGGAAGCGCTCAAAGTCGCTGCGCTCTTCGGGCGCGAAGTAGGTGGGCACGTTGCTGTCGAAAATCGACAGGCAGGCGCTGGCATCGGCGGGGCGGTAGAGGCGGAGGTTCATGGAAAATGCCTTGGCGTTGCCCGGGCGCATTTCAACCGTCCAGACGTTGTCCTTCTCAAGGGGGTATCGCACGACGAGGCCGCAGGGGCGCCGAAGTGCTCCAAGGTACATGGAGCGGAGTCGATCTTCTCACGGATGATTTCGCCCACTTCGAATGACTGTGCGGAACACAGGCGCCTGCACCAGGCGGGTGCGTCAGTGGCGAGGCGCATGCGGCCGCGATGGCATGCAGCGGGGCGCGGCGGCTCCTGGGCTATGCTTTCGACACGTGGGACTGACCGCGCGGCAGGATCCGCCGGCCCCATTCGTCTTCCTGCCTGCAACGGAGCTGCCCAGCGATGCCCGACCCTTCTCTTTCCCGGACTGCCCAGGTCATGCGCGGTCTGCTGTTTGGCGCGGTGGGGCTGTTGATCCTTGCCGTGGCCGCCTTCGAAGTGACGCATCGCCTTGAGTTCCTGCAGATCGCGCAGGCCGTCGATGGCCAGGTCGAGCGCCTGAACGCGGGCGGATCGCATCCGCAGATTGCGTTCACCACCGCGACCGGCCAACGCGTCTCTTACCCGCAGGGCGGCATGATCTTCGGCTATGAGCCTGGACAGCCGGTACGCGTGCTGTACGATCCGGCGCAACCGCGCCTGGAGCCGGTCCTGGATACGTTCGGTGCGCTGTGGGGAATGACGGTCGTGTGGATGCTGCTGGGGCTGGCGTTCGTCGGCGTCTGCGTGCGGGGACTGCTCCGGCGCAGGTGACTCGCAGCAGATCGCGCGCTGTCGGCGGGCGGACCGTTGGACCTGCCCCAGGCGGCAGGGCCTGTTCAGTCCGGTAGTACCTAGCGCGCTTCCCGCCAGCCAAATAAAAAAGCCGCCCAGTGGGCGGCTTCTTCATTTATCTGGCGGAGAGAGGGGGATTCGAACCCCCGAAGCGCGGTTTAGACGCTTACACACTTTCCAGGCGTGCTCCTTCAACCACTCGGACACCTCTCCGGATCCCTGCCATCGGCAAACGCCTCAGCAGGGGCGCAGATTCTAGCGGGCTGCGCGGCACTTCACAAGCACCCCGGCCAGGAACCCGCGAAAGATGTGCCGGAGGCGAGGGGGGCTGGACAGGCATGGCACAATGGAACATCCGATGGAAAACGGTGGCCTGATGTCCTATCTCGTCCTTGCCCGCAAGTGGCGTCCAAAGCGTTTTGCCGAGCTGGTGGGCCAGGAACACGTGGTCCGTGCGCTCAGCAACGCACTGGACAGCGGCCGGGTCCACCATGCGTTCCTGTTCACCGGCACCCGCGGCGTGGGCAAGACCACCATCGCGCGCATCTTCGCCAAGTCGCTGAACTGCGAACAGGGCACCAGTGCCGATCCCTGCGGCCAGTGTGCAGCCTGCCTGGATATCGACGCCGGCCGCTACATCGACCTGCTGGAAATCGACGCCGCGTCCAACACCGGCGTGGACGACGTGCGCGAGGTGATCGAGAACGCGCAGTACATGCCTTCGCGTGGCAAGTACAAGGTCTACCTGATCGACGAAGTGCACATGCTGTCCAAGGCGGCGTTCAATGCGCTGCTGAAGACGCTGGAAGAGCCGCCGGAGCACGTGAAGTTCCTGCTGGCCACCACCGATCCGCAGAAGCTGCCGGTCACTGTGCTCAGCCGCTGCCTGCAGTTCAACCTCAAGCGCCTGGACGAGGACCAGATCCAGGGCCAGATGACCCGCATCCTGGCGGCCGAGGAGATCGAGGCCGACGGCAGTGCCATCGTGCAGCTGGCCAAGGCCGCTGATGGCAGCCTGCGGGACGGCCTGTCGCTGCTGGACCAGGCGATTGCCTATGCCGGCGGCGCACTGCGCGAGGACGTGGTACGCACCATGCTGGGCACGGTCGACCGCACCCAGGTGGCGGCGATGCTCGATGCGCTGGCTGACGGCGATGGCCCGCGCCTGCTGCAGGTGGTGGCCGCGCTGGCCGAATTCTCGCCGGACTGGAGTGGCGTGCTGGAAGCGCTGGCCGAAGGCCTGCACCGCATCCAGGTGCAGCAGCTGGTACCGGGTGCGGCCGTTGCCGAAGGCCTGGATGCCGCCGCATTCGCCGAGCGCCTGCGCCCGGAAGTGGTGCAGCTCTGGTACCAGATGGCCTTGAACGGCCGTCGTGACCTGCCGATGGCGCCGAGCCCGCGCGCGGGCTTCGAGATGGCCGTGCTGCGCATGCTGGCGTTCCGCCCGGCCGCGGCGGTCCCGCCGGTGCCGAAGTCGGTGGAGGGGGCAGGCAATGCGCCGGGTGGCAATGCTGCCGGTGGTGGCACCGGTGCGGGTACCCACGAAGCGACGCCGGCGACTGCCGCCGCTTCGGCAAGCCCGGCCGTGGTGGCGCAGGTGGCCGCTCCGGTGCAGGCCGCGCCGCGCGAACCTGAACCCGAACCGGACCCGGCCCCGCAACCCGAACCGGACCCGACGCCGGAGCCCGAGCCGGTTCCGGTGGAAGAGCCGGTGTCACCGCCGCCGGTGAAGGCCGAAGCAGCGGCGCCGCCGTCCGTTGAAACGGAAGCGGGCGACGACCTGCCGCCGTGGGCCACCGACGAAGCCGAGGCACGTGACGAAGCGCTGGCGGCCGAGATGGCTGGGCCGGAAGCTGCCATGGTGGCGCCCTGGCATGAGCCGCCGGCTCCCGTCGCGGCTCCCAGCGAGCCTGCACCGCCCGCACGCCCGTTCCGCACGGAAGGCATTGCCATCGCGCCGGTCGAGCCGGCGCCAGTGCAGGAGAACGCGCCGCTGGAAGGTGTGAGCGACCTGGCCAGCGCCGAGGACTGGCTGGATCTGGTCGCCAACAGTGGCCTGAGCGGCCCGTCGCGGCAGCTGGCCGCCAACGCTGCCTTCATCAGTTGCCAGCACGGGACCTTGAAACTGGGCCTTTCGCCCGGATTTGAATACCTGCGCTCGGAGCGCGCGCTGGCCGCCCTGGGCGAGATGCTGGAGAAGGCCCTCGGCCAGGCGCCGAAGATCGTGGTCGAGACCGTGGAAACCGAACACGTTCCGGCCGAGACCCTGCACCAGCGTGCCGACCGCCAGCGTAGTGAGCGGCAGCAGGTGGCAGAGGCCGTTTTCATGGACGACCCGGAAGTGCAGGTGCTGATCCAACAGCACGGTGCCCGGGTTGTTTCCGATTCCATCCGTTCTTTTGACGAGTAGGACACCATGCGCGGAAACATCGCACAACTGATGCAGCAGGCCCAGAAAATGCAGGAAAACCTGCAGAAGGCCCAGGAAGAAATCGCCAAGATCGAAGTGACCGGCAGCGCCGGCGGCGGCATGGTCAGCGTGACCCTGACCGGTGCCAAGGAATGCCGCAAGGTGCGCATCGACCCGTCGCTGACCAGCGACCCGGAGATGCTGGAAGACCTGATCGCCGCCGCCTTCAATGATGCCTCGAACAAGATCGATGCCGAGTCGAAGTCGAAGATGGGGTCGGCCACCGCCGGCATGCAGCTGCCGCCGGGCATGAAGCTGCCGTTCTGATTTCCCAGGGGGCGCCTGCCGCTGCAGGTGCCCGCTCCAACCCTCGGTCGAGCATGGCTCGACTCTACAGACAGCTGTCGAGCGTGCTCGACGCCATGAAAGCATGCCGCCGTGTCCGCACCCCTGCTTGAACAATTGATCGACGCATTGCGGGTGCTGCCTGGCGTCGGCCAGAAGACTGCGCAGCGCATGGCCTATCACCTGCTCGAGCGCGAGCGCGAAGGTGGCCAGCGTCTGGCCGAGACACTGGCATTGGCGGTGGAGCGAATCGGCCACTGCGTGCAGTGCCGCGATTTCAGCGAAACCGAGCTGTGCCCGACCTGTGCCAACGGCAGCCGCGAGCGCAGCCAGCTGTGCGTGGTCGAATCGCCGGCCGACCGCCTGGCCATCGAGAACGCCACCGGCTTCCGCGGTGTCTACTTCGTGCTGCAGGGGCGGCTGTCGCCGCTCGATGGCATCGGCCCGCGCGAGCTGGGCCTGGAGCAATTGGAGCGACGGTTGGCCGAAGGCGAGGTGCAGGAGCTGATCATCGCCACCAGCGCCACTGTCGAGGGCGAGGCCACCGCGCACTACCTGGCGCAGCTGGCGCGCGCACGCAAGGTGCAGCCGAGCCGTTTGGCGCAGGGCCTGCCACTTGGCGGTGAACTCGAATACGTCGATCGCGGCACGCTCTCGCACGCGTTCGGAACGCGCAGCGAATTCCGCGATTGAATGCCGGCCGGGCATCCCCCGGCGCGGCCGGCCTACAATGCGGATGACATCCCCGCCGAGGCCGACCATGAGCAACGAAACCCTCTTCAGCAAGATCATCCGTCGCGAGATCCCGGCCACCATCGTCTACGAGGATGACGAGGTGCTGGGCTTCAAGGACATCGCACCGCAGGCACCGGTGCACGTGCTGTTCATTCCGAAGAACGAGATCATTCCGACCCTGGATGACCTGCAGCCGTCGCAGGCGCACCTGATCGGCAAGCTGGCGCTGGCTGCCGCCGAGTACGCGCGCCGCGAGGGCTTCGCACAGGACGGCTACCGCATCGTGATGAACTGCCGCGAGCATGCCGGGCAGACCGTGTTCCATATCCACATGCACCTGCTGGCCGGTGCGCCGCTGGGGCATTTCGGTGCGCCTGGGCGTTGAAGCCCCTGTCCACGCCATGCGCGGATGAAAAAGGCCGCCCGAGGGCGGCCTTTTCCGTCATGCCTGTGCGGTGACGATCACCACCAGCCCCAGCGACCATAGCCGCCCCAGTACGGACCATACGGGCCCGGGCCCCACGGGCCATAGGGGTAGGGCACCACGTCGACCTGGCGCTGTTCCGGCCACAGGTAGATCACATCGGCCGACAGCTTGGGCAGGCGGTAGTCGTACTCGCCGATGCGGGTGTTCTGGTAGCCGTCGATCTTGCCGATGAAAGTCACGTCACGACCGGCTTCGAACACGGCCGGGTCGTAGAAGCCGGCACGGCAGGCGATGAAGCGGCCGTCGCTGGCGTCGGACGAGGTGGTGTTCGGGCGGCCACTGCCATTGAGCGGGCGCGAGATGATCTGGAAGCAGGTCTCGCCCTGGCCGGGCTTGGTTTCGATGATGCGACCGCCCCAACGGACCGGCGTGCCGACCTGCTGGGTAGCGACCGAGTCGCGGGGGGAGACCAGGCTGAACTGTCCCTGCAGCGGCTTGGGGGCCGTGGCGCAGGCCGACAGGGCCAGCGTGGCCACAGCGGTGAGAAGGAACTTGGTGTTCATGGGGAGGCTCCGGAAGTCGGGCGATGCCTGCGCAGGTCCCGCAATAATGAAGCGAGGTCGGTGCAAGTTCCAGCGTAGCGCGCGTCGGCGAAACGCTGGCTGAGTGCGAGCAGGGCCGGGTCAGGGCGCTGCCGGTGCACCCGCTGGGCCCAGTCCTGTGCGGTTTCGTGCGGTTCACGGGCCAGGCCGAGGCGGGCGTAGCGCCGTCCGAGCCGGTGCCAGGCGCGCAGCAGCGGGTCGCGTTCGCGCTCGCCACGGGCCAGCAGCCAGGCCATCCACGCCAAGGCCAGCATCGTTGCCACCACGAAGCCAGCGACAAGTTGCGTGGGGCCCAGATCATCCAGCCCGAACGGCGTGAGCAGTTGCTGCTGGCGGCGTGCATCGAATGACAGCACCAGGTCGTTCCAGCCGCGGCGCAGCCAGTCGCCCATCTGCCCCAGCTGCTGCCAGCGTTGCTGCAGTGGCGTGTCCGTACCGGCCTGCAGGCGGTCGTCCAGTGTGTCCAGGATGCGTTCCGGTGCCACGGCTGCGGTCGGGTCAACCCGTACCCAGCCGCGCTGCGGCAGCCATACCTCGGCCCAGGCATGGGCGTCCATCCGCCGCACGATCCAGTAGTCGCCAAGGCGGTTGTAGGTGCCGCCGGCAAAGCCGGTCACCACCCGTGCCGGGACGCCGGCGTTGCGCATCAACACCACGAAGGCCGAGCTGAAGTGTTCACAGAAGCCGGCCTTGTAGCCGAACAGGAACTCGTCGATCGGGTCGCGCCCTGCCGCAGGGGTGTCCAGCGTGTACGAGAAGTCGGTGGTGATCCACTGCAGCGCGCGGCGCACGATGGCCTCGTCATCGCTGCCAGCCTGCTGCCGCCATTGCTGCGCCAACGTGGCGGTGCGCGGGTTGAAGCCACTGGGCAACTGCAGCGCGGCCCGTCGCAGATAGGGTGACAGCGTGCTGTCGAAGCGTTGTGGTGGCGCCGAATGCAACCGCCAGCGGCTCAGCGACGCCAGTGACCGCTCGCTGCTCAGGCTCATGTCCGCATCCAGCGTGCTGCCTGCAGGCGCGCGGCTGGGCAGGTCCAGTGCCACCAGCTGGCGCCGGTCGGTGGGTTCGTAGTCGATCTGGTAGTCCCAGCCCTGCGTGCCGGCCTCGACCACGGCCGCCTGCCGTCGCTCGCTGGCGCGGTCACGTGTCCAGCGCCGGCCATCGAAGGCGGTCAGTACCGGTCCTCGCCAGTAGCGTTGCATCGGCTCGGGTACCGCGCCGAAGAACTGCACGCGCAGCGCCGGGCTGTCGTCGGCCATCAGGTCCAGCCACTGGCCGGGCTCCATGCTGTCGGACAACCCCGGCGTACCCACGGCGCGCTCGGGAACACCCCACAGTGGCGTGGCCAGGCGCGGGAACAGCCAGAAGCAGGCCAATGCCAGCGGCAGGCCGATCGCCAGCAGGCGGCCAACGCCGCGCAGCTGCCCTCGCAAGGGCAGCTGCGCGGCGTGGCCTTCATCCCCGGCCAGCCATTGCAGGGCGAGCAGCGCGCTGATCCCCGCCAGTGCGGCCAACACCGTGGTCAGTGGTCCTTGGTCGAGCAGGAACGCCGCAAACGGGGAAAACAGCGCGAACCCGAGCAGGCTGCGGGCATCGCGCCGGCTGCGCAGTTCGCTGGACTTGATCGCCAGCATCGCTGCCAGCAGGGCGCAACCGGTATCGCGCCCAGGTCGGACCATCCCCATCTGCCAGGCGATGGCACCGAGCATGGCCAGCACCAGCAGCAGGCGCACCGGCATGGGCAGCACCTTCCGCCACGACAGGACCGCAGTCATGAGCGCTGCGGCCGCGATCACGCCCGCCAGCAAGGGCGGCAACTGCAGCAGCAACGGCAACAGCGCCAACGCCGCGCTGGCCAGGGTCCAGTTGCGGGCATTGCGGTCGAGCGCGGGCGTGGTCTCAGTCATGCGGCATCAATGCCAGTGCACGCAGGCACAGGTGGTGGTGGATGGCGCCCTGGCCTGGCCCGAATGGCGGGTGTGCAGGCAGCAGCAGGGTGTAGCGGCGGCCTTCGCGCTCGGCCATGTCGACCCATCGCGCCAAACGCGCGATGCGTGCTTCATGGCCCAGCGGGGACAGCGTGCGCCAATCGAGGATGACTTCGATGCCAACCGGCCTTTCGTACTCGCGCACCAGCAGGCTGTCGCGGCGTGCCGAGTGCTTCCAGGAAATGCTGCGTGGCGCATCGCCCGCACGATAGGGCCGTAGCTGATGCAGTTCCTCGCCGCTGGCGTGGGCTCGGGTATGCAGCGGATCGTTGCCGCTTTCCGGCAGTGCAGGGGCCAGCGCCTCGGGTTGCGGATAGACCAGCAGCGGTTGTTCCGGCCACACCCACGACCATGCCCGCACCAGGCCCAGTGGCTGGGTGGTGGAGAGGCGGATGCGCGGGAGCTCCAGCCAGCCGCGGCGTTCGCTGGGAACGTGCAGCTCCACTTCACCGCGGCCGTGTGCAGGCAGCGAGGTCCAGGCTTCGCTGTCACCCAGCTGCAGGTGCAGGCCGTGGCGTGCGCGCGGATCACGCAGTGACAGGTCCACGCGCAGGCGCAGTGGTTGCCCGGCAGGAACCGGCTCGGCGGAGATCGCGTCGATCTGTACGCCGGACAGCTGCAGGTGCGCGGCGATGGCGCTGGCGATCGCCGCTGCCGCCAGCAGCAGGGCCAGCAGCAACGCCGGGTTGTTGTTGTAGTTCAGTGCGCCCAGCAGCATTGCCGCCAGCAGCGCGGCGACGAACAGGCCGAAACGGGTGGGCAGCACGTAGATGCGATGGCGGTCCAGACGCTGCGGCAGTGCTTCAGGCCTGCGCGGGCGTGCCAGCAGTTGCAGTCGTGCCCAGCGCGTGGCCACCCTCAATCCACCGCAACGGTCTGCAGGATGGCCCGTGCCAGTGCCGGCCCCGAGCTGGACTCGGCTTCGGCCACGAGGCGATGACCGGCCACCGCCACGAACAGGGTCTGCACGTCCTCGGGCACCACGTGGCCGCGGCCCAGCAGAAGTGCATGCGCCCTGGCCGCGCGCAGCAGCGCAAGGCCGGCACGCGGTGACAGGCCCACGCGCACGCCGGCGTGCTGGCGGCTGCGGGTCAGCAGGGCCTGCACGTAGTCCACCAGTGCATCGCTGGCATGGACCTGGCTGACGGCTTCACGCAGCGCGCGTACCTGGGTGTCATCCAGCTTCGGTACGGCACGTGCGATCAGGTCGCGGCGGTCTGTACCTCGCAGCAGTTCGCGTTCGGCCTGCGCACTGGGGTAGCCCATCGCCAGGCGCAGCAGGAAACGATCCAGCTGCGAATCCGGCAGCGGGAAGGTACCGGACAGGTCCACCGGGTTCTGCGTGGCGATCACGAAGAACGGATCGGGCAGGGGATGGGTCTGCCCATCCAGGGTGACCTGCTGTTCGGCCATCGCCTCCAGCAGCGCGCTCTGCGTGCGCGGCGGCGCACGGTTGATCTCATCGGCCAGCAGCACGTGGGTGAACACCGGTCCCGGGTGGAACTGGAACTGGCGGCTGCCGGCCTCGTATACCGAAACGCCCAGTACATCGGCGGGCAGCAGGTCGGAGGTGAACTGCACGCGCTGGAAACTGAGGCCCAGGCTGCTGGCCAACGCATGCGCCAGCGTGGTCTTGCCCAGGCCGGGCAGATCCTCGATCAGCAGATGGCCACCGGAAAGCAGGGCGACGAAAGCCAGCCTGACTTCCGGCACCTTGCCCAGCACCAGTGCGTTTACCTGATCCTGTGCCTCCCGCAGGGCCTGGCGCAGTTGATCGGTTAGCATGCTGGGATTGGGGGACGAGGCTGGCATGATCGTCTCAGGTCTGGAATCCATTCGATTATCCATAGAGCAATGCAGGGCGAACAGCGCGCGCGGACAATATTTCTCTGGTTATGGACGCTGGTCACAGCGGCCAAGCTGGTAGTGGCTGCGCGGCTGCCACTGTTTGTTGACGAGGCGTTCTATTGGCAGGAAGGCCAGCATCTGGCCGCTGCGTATTCGGACCTTCCCGGACTGACCGCGTGGTTGGCGCGCCTGGGTGTGGAGATCGGTGGCCACCATGTGCTCGCGTTGCGCCTGCCGTTCCTGGCCATCGGCGCGCTGCTGCCGTTGCTGGTGGTGCGCACGGCCACGCGCTGGTTCGGCAATGTGGCCGGTTGGCAAGCGGGCAGCCTCACGCTGTTGATGCCGTTGTCGGCGACGCTGGGCCTGCTGGCGGTGCCGGATGTGCCCATGGCACTGGCCGCGGTGATCTGCCTGCACGCCGGTGCGCGGCTGCTGCACAACGTTGATGCATCGTCGGCGATGAAGCTTGCGCTGGGCCTGTCGATCGGTGCACTCAGTCACTACCGTTTCATCGGTGTCATCGGCGTTGGCTTCATCGCGTTGCTGGCGCTGCCGCAGGGGCGGCGCATGCTGGCCGATCCGCGCGTATGGGTCGCGCTGGCGGTGGGCGTGCTGGCGTGGCTGCCGTTGCTGGCATGGAACGCGGACAACCACGACGCCGGCCTGAAGTTCCAGGTGGTCGAGCGCCATCCCTGGACGTTCGAATGGAACGGGCTGTGGTTCCTGGTGATCCAGCCCATGCTGGTCACCCCGATCCTGTGCATGGCGATGTGGAAGGTGGCGCTGGCCGGTACCCGCAGGGGCGGCGGCACGCGCGTGCAGTGGCGCTACTTCGGCCTGGTCGGGGGCGTATCCACGCTGGGCATCTTCCTGCTGGGCTTCTTCACCGACGTCGAGCGGATCAGTTTCCATTGGCCGCTGCCGGGCTATCTGGCCCTGCTGGTGGCGGTGCCGGTGGTGCTTAACGGCTGGCCACGCTGGCTGCGGCGCACCGGCTGGTGGCTGGCGGGCGCAGGCATGGTGCTGGCGTTCGGCTATTACCTGATGGCCTCTACGCCTGCGTTGCGTGAGCAGCTGGCAGGCAGCAAGTACTACCCGCGCAATTTCGCTGGCTGGCAGCCGTTGGCGATGACGGTGCGCGAAGAGTTGCAGCAGATGCCGGCGGGCACGCGGGTGCTGGCGGGGAACTTCAAGGTTGGCGCCGAGCTGGGCTTCCAGCTCGGCAATGGCGATATCGAAGTGCTGCCGCATCCGCTCAACGACAAGCATGGGCGCACCGCGCAGCTGGCGCAGTGGGAACTGCTGCATGAGGGCAAGCGCTCGACGCCGATGCTGCTGGTGCTTTCACCCAGTGACCAGCGTTATCGCGATCTGCTGGCGCGCTATCACGCCATCTGCGGACAGGTGGGGCCGCTGCCGGCGCCGCGGGTGGTCAGCAGTGACCATGGCTTCCAGCGTTTCCTGCTGTTCCGGCTGCCGGCGCAGCGCGCGCCCGGGGCGTGCGTGACTCCGGCAATGGCGTGGCTGGATACGCCTTCCAACGGCGAAAAGGTGTCTGGCACGCTGGCGATCAAGGGATGGGCGTTCAAGGATGGTGTCGGCCTGGCACGGGTTGAGGTGCTGGTCGATGGCCGCTCGATGGGGGATGCGCGCTATGGCCGCGCATTCGACGTGCGCCAGACCTGGCCGGACAGCACCGATCCGCAGCATCCTGCGGTGGGCTTCGATGCTTCATTGGACACGAGCACGCTGGCGCCGGGACGACATTGGCTGGGCCTGCGCCTGCACGGTCGCGATGGCAGCGTGGAGGACTGGCAGGAGCAGCTGTTCGAGGTTCGCGGGCGCTGAGGCGGAGCGCGGTCCAGGTGGTCGCGCGCCAGGTTGGTTGCGTGCTCCAGGTTGGTCGGGTGCTCCACGTTGGTAGAGTCGACTGTCAGTCGACTGCTCTTCCAGCCGCCGGCAAAACCCCGCGCTGCGCGCGATGGTCGACTGACAGTCGACGCTACCCGGCTCAGGTCCTACCCGGCCCATGTCCGGCCTGTTTCCGCGATCGGTGCCGGCAGTCAGTGTGTCGCCTTCAGGGCACCGCGAACCCTGCCTGGCGCAGCAACCCGCACAGCGCGATCAGCGGCAGGCCGATCAGCGCGGTCGGGTCGCGGTTGTCGATCGCTTCGAACAGGCTGATGCCCAGGCCCTCGCACTTGAAGCTGCCGGCACAATCCAGAGGCTGTTCGGCGGCCACGTAGCGGGCGATCTCCTCCTGCCCCAGCGTGCGGAAACGGACTTCGGTCAGATCCACGGCGCTGAATGATTCTCCGCCCTGCGTGAGACTGATGGCAGTGTGGAAGCGTACCGTCTGCCCGGACATCGCCGCCAGCTGCGCGCAGGCCGCCTCGGCCGTGCCCGGTTTGCCCAGCGGTCGCCCGTTCAGGTCCGCCACCTGGTCCGAGCCGATCACCCAGGCGCCGGGCTGGCGGGCGGCGACTTCGGTTGCCTTGGCCGTGGCAAGGCGCGTTGCAAGGGCCAGCGGCGTCTCACCGTTCAACGGGGTTTCATCCACCTCCGGGCGCGCGCAGTCGAAGGGCAGGCCCAGCCGCTGCAGCAACTCGCGGCGGTAGCGGGAGGTGGAGGCCAGGACCAGTGACATGCGAGAATACCGGGGCAGGGTGCGGCAGTCTGGCCTGTGCGCAGCGCCAGCAGCAAGTGCTGTATGGCGGGCATTTGACAGCAGCCCCCCCGATCCTTAGTATTCAGCGGCTTATGTCCGCGAACGTGCCCGAATCGCTGGATGCTTGGCGGATGGTCGTAGCGCGAAGGCGCTTCGACGGCCAGGTCTCCCTGGCTGAATTGACCCGCCTGCAGGGGCTGGTCGCAGATACCGACGGCGAGTGTTCCTACTCGCTTGAATTCGGTCGCGACGAAGTCCTGCGGGTATCCTATGTGGAACTGACCATCGACACCGCGTTGCCGCTGACCTGTCAGCGCAGCATGCAGCGATTCCTGTTGCCGGTGAAGGTGACCCAGAGGCTTGGCCTGATCCGCGACGAGGACGAGGAATCGTCCCTGCCGGAGGAGTACGAGGCGTTGCTGGTGCCGGAAGACGGCCAGCTGCGTCCGCTGGACCTGGTCGAAGACGAGTTGGTGCTGGCGGTGCCGGTGGTTCCGCTGTCGCCCGACGGTGAAGCAGTCGACAAGGACTGGGCGCCGAGCGAAGAAGAAACAAAGAAGGCCAATCCGTTCGCGGCATTGGCGGCATTGAAGAAACAATAGCAGCCGGATTGTCGTCGGCGGCTGCGGCGAAAGCGAAAGTGTGCTGGGCGCTGGCGTCCTGCGCGACGATACGACGAAGCAAAACGAACCGAGTTTGGAGCAATCCCATGGCTGTGCAGAAATCCCGTGTTACCCCGTCCCGCCGCGGCCAGCGCCGTTCGCATGACGCCCTGAGCGCCAAGCAGCTGTCGACCGACCCGACCACCGGCGAAGTGCACCTGCGTCACCACATCACTGCCGACGGTTTCTACCGCGGCAAGAAGGTCATCCAGACCAAGACCTCGGCCGTCGAAGAAGATTGATGTGCCGGGAAGGCCGCTGCCCCCGGGCAGCGGCCTTTGCCTTCTTTCCCGGGCGTGCCGGTGATCGGCGGCCCGCGCAACAGGAAACATGATGAGCAAGCGGATCTACTCGAGGATCGCGGGCACCGGTAGCTATTTGCCGGAAAAAGTCCTGACCAACGCCGACCTGGAAAAAATGGTCGAAACCTCGGATGAGTGGATCCAGTCGCGCACCGGAATTCGTGAACGGCACATCGCGGCCGAAGGCGAAACCACCAGCGACCTCGGCTACCAGGCCGCGTTGCGCGCACTTGAAGCGGCCGGTATCGACGCTTCGCAGCTCGACATGATCGTGGTCGGTACGACCACGCCCGACCTCATTTTCCCCTCCACCGCGTGCCTGATCCAGGCCAAGCTCGGTGTTGCGGGGTGCCCTGCCTTTGACGTCAACGCCGCCTGCTCGGGCTTTGTGTTCGCGCTGGGCGTGGCCGACAAGTTCATCCGTTCCGGCGACTGCAGGCACGTGCTGGTGATCGGCACCGAAACGCTGACCCGCATGGTCGACTGGAACGATCGCACCACCTGCGTGCTGTTCGGCGATGGCGCCGGCGCCGTCGTGCTCAAGGCCGACGAGGAAACCGGCATCCTCAGTACCCACCTGCATGCCGACGGCAGCAAGAAGGAGCTGCTGTGGAACCCGGTGGGCGTCTCGACCGGCTTCAAGGACGGTGCCAACGGTGGCGGCACCATCAACATGAAGGGCAACGACGTGTTCAAGTACGCCGTCAAGGCGCTGGACTCGGTCGTGGACGAGACCCTGGCTGCCAATGGCCTGGACAAGTCCGACCTGGATTGGCTGATTCCGCACCAGGCCAACCTGCGCATCATCGAAGCCACCGCCAAGCGCCTGGACATGTCGATGGACCAGGTGGTGGTGACTGTCGACAAGCACGGCAACACCTCGTCCGGCTCGGTGCCGCTGGCGCTGGACGCCGCGGTGCGTTCGGGCCGCGTCGAGCGCGGCCAGCTGCTGCTGCTGGAAGCCTTCGGCGGCGGCTTCACGTGGGGTTCGGCCCTGCTGCGCTATTGATAGTGCAAGTTACGACAATGTGAAGTTTTGTCGTTACGGCCCCTCTGGGGCCGTAACGCGTTTAAAGGAGTACACGTCATGGTTGAGCCCATCGTCATCGAAGGGCAGCGCGCCTGGCTGAAGCAGTACGGCAAGGGAAGCCGCGCAGTGGCCCTGGGCCTGCTCAATTTCGTTGCCCGTCGTTTCCATCTGGACGCCCTGCGACCACCGCCGCACCGTGGTGGTGATGCCGCGCGAGAAACCGAAGCCCGTCGCCTGGGAGAACTGCAGGCGCAGGGCGTGAACGTGCCCGACGTGCTGGGCAGCGGCCACGCCGCGCTGGTGATCGGTGACAACGGCAGCTCGTTCAATACCTGCCTGCGCCAGGCCGATGAGGCCGGCCGCGACCGGCTGGTGATGGCGGCCATGCAGGCCATCGCCGAAGCGCATGCGCGCGGCGCCTATTTCGGCCAGCCGCTGCCGCGCAACCTCACCTGGGATGGGCAGAAGGTGGGCTTCATCGACTTCGAGGAAGATCCGCTGGAAGTGATGGATCTGTCCGAAGCGCAGGCCCGCGACTGGCTGATGTTCGGTTACGGCGTGGCCAAGTACTACGCCGACCGCCCCGAGCAGCTGCAGGCGATGATGGCCGAGGCGATGGGCGAGGCCCAGGCGCCTGTGCGCGAACACGTGCACGCGGTCAGCGGCCGCCTGCGCAGCCTGGCCCGGGTCTGCATGAAGCTGGGCCGTTCAGCGCGCGCGCTGGCGCATTCGATCTTCATCGCCCATGGCGCCAGCACGGCGGGCGTGCTGATGCTGGTGGGCCTGTGCGTGGACTTCCTCGCCGACGGCGACCTGGACGTGCTGCAGCTGTTCTGCTGATGGCAGGTTCGCGCTGCTGGCAGGTTGGCGCTGCGGTAGAGTCGACTGTCAGTCGACTTCCGCGCGCAGCGCGGGTTTTCAGGGGCTGATCGAGGGGCAGTCGACTGACAGTCGACTCTACCTGGGCGGGGACACCGCACCGGATGCCGGGTTGTCCCGCGGCCGCGCTCCATACGCCTGCATACGCGCACGTACAGACGACACAGCGGATTCGCCCTTATCATGGCCCGCTTCGATTGCAACAAGCGGATGACCGCGTGACCGTATCCACCCTCGCTTTTGTCTTCCCCGGCCAGGGCTCGCAGTCTGTGGGCATGGTGGCCGAGCTGGCCGAACTGCACCCGCAGGTGCGTGAAGCCTTCACCGAGGCATCCGATGGTGCCGGCGTCGACCTGTGGGCGCTGTCCCAGGGTGGCCCGGAGGAAATGCTCAACCGTACCGAATACACCCAGCCGGCCCTGCTGGCCGCGAGCATCGGCGTGTGGCGCGCGTGGAACGCCGTGGGCGGTCCGCGCCCGTCGGTGCTGGCCGGCCACAGCCTGGGTGAGTACACCGCCCTGGTTGCCGCTGGCGCGCTGAGCCTGCATGACGGTGCGCACCTGGTGCGCCTGCGCGGCCAGCTGATGCAGGAAGCCGCACCGGCCGGTGTCGGCGCCATGGCCGCCGTGCTCGGCGCCGAAGACCAGCTGGTGCTGGACGTCTGCGCCGAAGCCGCGGGCAGCCAGGTGGTGGTGCCGGCCAACTTCAATTCGCCGGGCCAGATCGTGATCGGTGGCGACGCCGACGCGGTCGACCGCGCACTGGCGCTGCTGGCCGGGAAGGGCGTGCGCAAGGCGGTCAAGCTGGCCGTGAGCGTGCCCTCGCACACCCCGCTGATGCGCGAAGCCGCCAACCGCCTGGCCGAAGTGATGGCCGGCCTGTCCTGGCAGGCGCCGCAGCTGCCGGTGGTGCAGAACGTCGATGCCAAGGTGCACGAGGGCGTGGACGCGATCCGTACCGCGCTGGTGCAGCAGCTGTACCAGCCGGTGCAGTGGACCGGTTGCGTGCAGGCTCTGGCCGGCCGTGGCATCACCCGGATCGCCGAGTGCGGCCCGGGCAAGGTGCTGACCGGCCTGGTCAAGCGCATCGACAAGGCCATCGACGGCCGTTCGCTGGCCACCCCGGGCGACTTCGAAGCCGCCCGCGAGGCATGGTCGGCCTGACTCCCCCTGTTCCTGCCGACCGTACCGGTGGCCGCTGCACGCGGCACGGGTGCGGCGGCCGCCCCAGCCTGAGGAAAACATCATGAGCAAGCCCCTGCAGGGTGAAATCGCACTGGTCACCGGTGCCAGCCGTGGCATTGGTGCCGCCATCGCCGATCTGCTGGCCGCCCAGGGCGCCACCGTCATCGGCACCGCCACCACCGAATCCGGTGCCGCCGCCATCGGCGAGCGCCTGGCCGCCCACGGCGGCCACGGCCGCGCGCTGAACGTCACCGACGCCGCCGCGCTGGACAGCGTGCTGGACGGCATCGCCAAGGAATTCGGCCCGATCTCGATCCTGGTCAACAACGCCGGCATCACCCGCGACAACCTGCTGATGCGCATGAAGGACGAGGACTGGGCGTCGATCATCGACACCAACCTGACCAGCGTGTTCCGCACCAGCAAGGCGGTCATGCGCGGCATGATGAAGGCGCGCAAGGGCCGCATCATCAACATCGCATCGGTGGTGGGCGTGACCGGCAATGCCGGCCAGGCCAACTACGCGGCCGCCAAGGCCGGCATCATCGGCTTCAGCAAGTCGCTGGCCAAGGAAATCGGTTCGCGCGGTGTCACCGTCAATGTGGTCGCTCCCGGCTTCATCGACACCGACATGACCAAGGCGTTGCCGGAAGAAGCGCGCACCGCGCTGATCAACGACATCGCCCTCGAACGCCTGGGTTCGCCGGAGGACATCGCCCATGCGGTGGCCTTCCTGGCCAGCCCGGCTGCCGGTTACATCACCGGCGAAACCCTCCATGTGAACGGTGGCATGTACATGCCGTAAGCAAGGGGCGCAGGGATTGCGCCGCAAGTGGTTGATCTGCTGAGGTTTTTGCTGCGATGCAAGGCCGCGCCGGTTTCCACTACACTATCCCACGGCCATCGCCTTTGATGGCGACCACTTTTGAACCACAACTCCATCTGGAGCGAGATCCCATGAGCACCATCGAAGAACGCGTCAAGAAAATCGTCGTCGAACAGCTTGGCGTCAAGGAAGAAGAAGTCACCAACAGCGCATCGTTCGTCGATGACCTGGGCGCTGACTCGCTGGACACCGTCGAGCTGGTGATGGCCCTGGAAGAAGAATTCGAGTGCGAGATCCCGGACGAAGAAGCCGAGAAGATCAGCACCGTGCAGGCCGCCATCGACTACGTCAAGGCCCACGTCAAGGCCTGATGTCAGACGGCAGTGCGCGTGCAGGTATTTCCTTGCCGCGCACCGCACCCCATGGGGCCGCTGTTGCGGCCCCGTGTGTTTGGGCATCACATCGAAGCAAACCGAGTTACCCGTAGAAATCATCCGGGTCAGGAGAAACAGCAATGAAGCGTCGCGTCGTCGTAACCGGCCTGGGTATCGTCTCGCCGTTGGGCAATGATCTGGCCAGCAGCTGGGAAGGCATCACCCACGGTCGTTCGGGCATCGGTCCGCTGACCAACGTTGCTGATGCCTACGTGGATCGGTTCACCACCAAGATTGCAGGTGAGGTCAAGGGATTCGACATCACCGCCGACAATGAACTGTTCGGCAAGTTCCGGGTCAGCGGCAAGGATGCCAAGAAGATGGACCCGTTCATCCATTACGGCCTCGGTGCCTCGTTCATGGCCCTGCATGATTCGGGCCTGGAGATCACCGACGCCAATGCCGAGCGCATCGGCGCCATCGTCGGCGCCGGCATCGGCGGCCTGCTCGGCATCGAAGAGCAGACCATCGAGTTCCACGAGGGCAAGAAGATCTCGCCCTTCTACGTACCCAAGACCATCATCAACATGCTGCCGGGCCAGCTGAGCATCATCACCGGCCTGAAGGGTCCGTCGTTCTCGGCGGTCTCGGCGTGCGCGACCTCGAACCACTCGATCGGTACCGCGATGCGCATGATCCAGTATGGCGATGCCGACGTGATGGTGGTCGGCGGTGCCGAGCGTGGCTCGTCGCCGACCGCGCTGGGCGGCTTCTGCGCGATGAAGGCCATGAGCACCCGCAACGATGCCCCGGAACAGGCCTCGCGCCCGTGGGACAAGGACCGTGACGGCTTCGTGCTGGGCGACGGCGCCGGCATCCTGATCCTGGAAGAGTACGAGCACGCCAAGGCACGTGGCGCGAAGATCTACTGCGAACTGGCCGGCTTCGGCGCCAGCTCCGACGCGTACCACATGACCGCGCCGAGCGAGAACGGCGAAGGCGCCGCGCGCTGCATGGTCATGGCCATGAAGGACGCCGGCGTGACCCCGGAGCAGGTGGGTTACCTCAACGCGCACGGCACCTCCACGCCGCTGGGCGACCTGGGCGAGACCATGGCGATGAAGACCGCCTTCGGCGACCACGCCTACAAGATGATGGTCAGCTCCACCAAGTCGATGACCGGCCACCTGCTGGGCGCTGCCGGCGGCGTGGAAGCGATCTTCTCGGTGATGGCGCTGCAGGACAACGTCATTCCGCCGACCATCAACCTGGAACAGCCGGGCGAAGGCTGCGACCTGGACTACGTACCGAACGAAGCACGCCAGGCCAAGGTGGACGTGGTGATGTCCAATGGCTTCGGCTTCGGCGGCACCAACGGCACGCTGATCTTCAAGCGCGTCTGACCGGTGCGGTAGGTTGTAGAGTCGACTGTCAGTCGACTGCCCTTCGATCCGCCGCGGTGATCGTTGATGGGAAAGCAGTCGACTGTCAGTCGACTCTACCCATCGGCAATCCGACAAACGGATCAACGCCGTGCACCACGGAGCCGCCGCAAGGCGGCTTCCGTGCATCTGAATTCCCGAACTGGCTGCCATGACCCACGCACCGCTGATCCACCCGCTGCCGCACCCGATCGATCTGCTGGCCCTGCAGCAGCACGACCCGGCGCGCTTCCCGCTGCTGATGGAATCCACCGCCTCGGGCACCGCCCAGGGCCGCTGGAGCCTGCTGCTGGCCGCGCAGGGCGATGGCCTGCGGCTGGATGCCGACGGCCAGGTGCGCGACCAGCACGACGTGGTGCAGCCCGGCACGTTCCTGCAGGCACTGGATCGCGCCTGGCAGCATGAGCGCCTGCCGCATGACGGCAGCCACAGCCTGCCGTTCCGCGGCGGCTGGGCGTTGATGCTCGATTACGAAGTGGCCAGCCAGATCGAACCGGTGCTGCCGGCGCGTGCTCGCGAGGATGGCCGCCCGACCGCGCTGGCGCTGCGCTGCCCGGCGGCGGTGCTGCATGACCACCACAACGATGCCAGCTTCGTCATCGCCGAAGCCGGCGAGCAGGCGTTGCTGGATGCGCTGGTGGCACTGGCCTCGGCCGCGCTGCCCGAAGCCGGGCAGGGCTGGCAGCCACCGCAGGCGGTCGGCGAGGACGCGCCGCAGCGTTTCACTGATGGCGTGCGCCGGGTGATCGAGTACCTGCGCGCCGGCGACGTGTTCCAGGTGAACCTGTCGCGGCGCTGGAACGCGCAGTTCGCTGCGCCGGTCAGCCCGCAGGCGCTGTACGCACAGCTGCGTCGTGCCAACCCGGCGCCGTTTGCCGGCCTGTTCAGCGCGCACGGCCGCCATGTGGTCAGTTCCTCGCCGGAGCGGCTGGTGTCGGTGCACGCCGGCCATGCGCAGACCCGTCCGATTGCCGGTACCCGTCCACGCTTCGAAGGCGACGACGATGCCGCGCGCATCCAGGAGCTGGTCGGCCACCCCAAGGAGCGTGCCGAGCACGTGATGCTGATCGACCTGGAGCGCAACGACCTGGGCCGCATCTGCCTGCCGGGCACCGTGGTGGTCGATGAGCTGATGACCGTGGAGAGCTACGCGCACGTGCACCACATCGTCAGCAACGTCAGCGGCCATCTGCGCCCGCAGGTCACGCCCGGCGAGGTGATCGCCGCCACGTTCCCGGGTGGCACCATCACCGGCTGCCCGAAGGTGCGCTGCATGCAGATCATCAGCGAGCTGGAGCAGATGCCGCGCGGTGCCTATACCGGCGCGTTCGGCTGGCTGAACCGCGATGGCGACCTGGACCTGAACATCCTGATCCGTACCGCCGAAGTGGATGGTCACGAGGTGAGCTTCCGCACCGGCGCCGGCATCGTGGTCGATTCGGACCCGGACAAGGAGCTGGACGAGACCCGCGCCAAGGCCCGCGGCCTGCTGCGCGCACTGGGCCAGCAGGGGTAGTGCCGGCCGCTGGCCGGCAACCTCATTCATCCACGATCCACGCGATTGCCGGCCAGCGGCAGGCGCTACCGGTACCGGCGGGTGCCGTTGTTCCGGTGGGTGCCGACCGTTGGTCGGCACGGCTGCGTGGCCCCGGTCATGACCCCAATCCACCGGCACGGTATCCTGCACGACGGAATCGAGTTCAGAGGTAGTCCATGGCGGGAGCCAAGCGCGGGTGTCTGTTCGTGGTAACGCTGGTGGTGGTGCTGGGAGCCGTCGTCGCCGGCGTGGGCGCGTGGTTCTTCTACCAGCAGACGCGTTTCGCCGATGCCCCGATCACCCCGACTGCCGAGAGCATGGTCATCGCCAGCGGCGATGGCATGAACAGCGTGCTGCGCAAGCTGCGCGATGCCGGCGTGGACGAGGGCCAGGACACCCAGTGGCAGCTGCTGGCGCGCCAGCTTGATGCCGCCGGCAAGCTGAAGGTGGGCGAGTACGCGCTCAATGGCGAGCTGACCCCGCGCGAGCTGCTGCTGCGCATGCGCGCCGGCAAGGTGCTGCAGCACCGCGTCACCATCGTCGAGGGCTGGAATATCCGCCAGCTGCGCGCCGCGCTCAAGCGCGCCGAGCCGCTGCTGCACACCACCGACAATCTTGATGATGCCGCGCTGATGCAGCGCCTCGGCTTCGGTGGCCAGCATCCGGAAGGCCGCTTCCTGCCGGAGACCTATGTCTACCAGCGTGGCGACAGCGATCTGGACGTGCTCAAGCGCGCCCATGCCGCAATGGAAAAGGCGCTGGACGAAGCGTGGGAAAGCCGCGCGCCGGACCTGCCGATCAACACGCCCTACGAACTGCTGACGATGGCCTCGATCATCGAGAAGGAAACTGCGCTGGCCAGCGAACGCCCGCAGATTGCCGGCGTGTTCATGCGCCGCCTGAAGATCGGCATGCGCCTGCAGACCGACCCGACCGTGATCTACGGCCTCGGTGCCGCGTATGACGGCAACATCCGCCGTCGCGACCTGACCACCGATACGCCGTACAACACCTATACCCGTGCCGGCCTGACCCCGACCCCGATCGCGATGCCCAGCCGCGACGCGCTGATGGCGGCCGCGCAACCCGCGGCGGGCGACGCGCTGTACTTCGTCGCCGTGGGCGATGGCAGCGGCGCGCACGTGTTCTCGCCCAGCCTGGACCAGCACAACGCCGCAGTCGCCCGCTACCTGCAGCAGCTGCGCCAGCAACGTACCCAGGAGACCCCGGCGCAATGAGTCCCGCGCTGCTTCGCCACCCGCGTTTCGTCAGCCTGGAAGGCGGCGAGGGCGCGGGCAAGACCACCGCCATCAATGCCATCCGTGACTGCCTGCGCAGCCACGGTCATGAGGTGGTACTGACCCGCGAGCCGGGCGGTACGCCGCTGGCCGAGCGCATCCGTGGCCTGGTGCTGAAACCGGATGCCGAGATCGCCGCCGAACCGCTCAGCGCCGAAGCCGAGCTGCTGCTGGTGTTCGCCGCGCGCGCGCAGCATGTGCGCCAGGTGATCCAGCCGGCGCTGCAGCGCGGTGCCTATGTGCTGAGCGATCGCTTCACCGATTCCAGCTATGCCTACCAGGGCGGTGGCCGTGGCCTCGATCCGCAGTGGATTGCCGATCTGGAGCGCCGCGCAGTGGGCCTGCTGCCGGGCCTGACCCTGCTGCTGGACGTGGACGTGGCCGTCGGCCGGGCACGCGCCAATGGCCGTGACCTGTGGCCGGACCGCATCGAGAGCGAACAGGATGATTTCTTCCAGCGCGTGCGCGAAGTGTTCCGCAGCCGTGCGCAGCAGGATCCGCAGCGCTTTGCGTTGATTGATGCGGGCCAGGAGCAGGCGCGCGTGGCCGCCGATGTGGTCGCGAGTGTCGAGCGCTGGCTGCAGGACGGGGAGGGCGCATGAGCACGTTTTCGCCCTGGCAGCAGCGCGCGTTCGACCAGACCGTGGCCGCGCTCGATGCGGGTCGCCTCGGCCATGGCCTGCTGATCTGCGGGCCGGCCGGGCTGGGCAAGCGTGAGGTGGCGCTGGCGTTGGCCGACCACGTGCTGGCGCGCGGGGACGCCGCGCACGCCACGCGCACGCGCCAGCTGATCGCCGCCGGTACCCATCCGGACCTGCAGCTGGTCAGCTTCATTCCGAACAAGAGCGGCGACAAGCTGCGTACCGAGATCGTCATCGAGCAGGTGCGCGAGATCACCGACAAGCTGGCGCTGACCCCGCAGTACGGCGTGGCGCAGGTGGTGATCGTGGACCCGGCCGATGCGATCAACCGCTCGGCCGCCAACGCGCTGCTGAAGACGCTGGAAGAGCCGCAGCCCGGCCGCTACCTGTGGCTGATCAGCAGCGACCCGGCGCGCCTGCCGCAGACCATCCGCAGCCGTTGCCAGCGCCTGGAATTCAAGCTGCCGCCGCAGCACGAAGCGCTGGCCTGGCTGCAGCAGCAGGGCCACAGCGAAGCATTGGCGCGCGAAGCGCTGGAGGCCGCCCGCGGCCATGCCGGCCAGGCCGACAACTGGCTGCGCGAAGACGGCCTGAGCCTGCGCCGCGAAGTCGGTCGAGATCTGGAACAGCTGGCCGCCGGCAAGACCGGCGCGGTGGAGCTGGCGCAGAAGTGGTGTGGTGACGACAACGCGGCGCTGCGCCTGCGCTTTGCCGCCGACCTGGCGCTGGCTCAGGCCAGCACCGATGCCTTGACCACGCCGGAGCGATTGCACAAGCTTGCAGCCTGGTTCGATGCGGCCAACCGCACCCGCGACCTGCTGCGCACCACGGTGCGTGCAGACCTTGCGGTGGTCGAGTTGCTGCTGGCCTGGAACAAGGTGAACGAGCGGCCTGCCGCAAGGGGAAATCGATGAGTGCCAGCAACGCCCGCCAGGGCATCCTGTCCCTGGCCGTGAAGGACAAAGCCGCGCTGTACAGCGCGTACATGCCGTTCGTGAAGAACGGCGGCATCTTCGTGCCCACGCCCAAGCGCTACTTCCTGGGCGACGAGGTGTTCCTGCTGCTGACCCTGCCCGATTCCAGCGAGCGCCTGCCGGTGGCCGGCAAGGTGATCTGGGTGACCCCGGCCGGCGCGCAGGGTAACCGCACCGCCGGCATCGGCGTGCAGCTCGCCGACGGTGCCGAAGGCGAGGGCGTGCGCCACAAGATCGAGACCCTGCTGGCCGGGCTTACCGGCTCGGACAAGCCGACCCACACGATGTGAGGTGGCGCCGGGCCATGCGGCTGCATGCCTCGAAACGCCCGTGAACACGAATGTGAAAAAGTGTTGACGGCCTCTGAAAAGCCCCTATAATGAGCGGCTCAGCAACACACCGGGCGGTTAGCTCAGCGGTAGAGCATTGCCTTCACACGGCAAGGGTCACAGGTTCGATCCCTGTACCGCCCACCATGTTGTAGAACGAAAGAAGCCTCCAGAAATGGGGGCTTTTTTGTTGCCTGACCATCAGCGCGGCTTTCCGGCATCGTTGGCAGCGCGACTCACCGGCTCCCTCAACCGCGCGAGGCGCTCGGGGGACGCACTTCACCGATGCGGGCACAGGATTCCATCCATGCGCTGTTGCGTGGTTCACGGCTAGCGTACTCTCGAGGCAGTGCCGTGGCCCCATTCCCTGGACTGCCACATGCCGCTCGCCCGCATCGATCTTCGCAAAGGTAAACCCGCCGACTACCTGCAACGCGTCGGCGAAACCATCTACCAGGCCATGCGTGCGGTCGGCGTGCCGGAGAACGATCGCTTCCAGATCTTCCAAGAACACGAGCCAGGCACGCTCATCTACGACCCCGGATACCTGGGCGTGGACCGGACCGACGATTTCATCTGCATCCAGATCACCTGGAACGAAGGGCGTACGCTGGAGCAGAAGAAGGCGTTGTACGCCGGCATCGCCGATGGACTGCACGCGGCGGTGGGCATCCGCCGCGAGGATGTGTTCATCAATCTTGTTGAAGTAAAAAAGGAGAACTGGTCGTTCGGTAATGGCGTGGCGCAGTACGTGAGTTGATGCGCGGAAAGCACCACGCATGGCGTGAATCTACACCTCGCTGCCGACCTGTTCGCCTTCGCTGGCCGGGGCATTGCTGGCCGCTTTCACTGCGTCGGCGCTGTTGGGTTGTTCGCATTCGATGCGGGTGACATAGCCCTCGCTGCCGATGCTGTGCTCGGCACGCTTGACCAACCACTGGCCATCCACGCCCTCGCGGAACCCCTGCATCACCACGGTGGCTTCGGCCATCAGTGTTTCGCGGCCGGGCAGGGTGTAGCTGAGCGTCCGCGTCTGCCGTGCCTGTTCGCGATGCTTGGCGCGCGCCGCCGCCTCTGCGCTCTCCCGGTCGGCATAGGCCATGCGCAGGCGCATGATCGGTTCACCGCTGCCGACCTTCACTTCCTGGCGCTTGGCACTGCGCACGTCGCGGTAGTACGCAATGGTGGTACCGGCATCTTCGCGTGCGGCAAGGGTTACCCGATAGTCGCTGCCATCGGCCGGGGTGAGGGTGACATCGGGAATGCGCTCGCCGCTGGCGCTGGTGGATTCGCCCCGCTTCACGAACACCAGGCGCCCGGCTCCGGGCTTGGCGATGGCATCGTGCTGTTTGGCCAGGCGCAGCAGCAGGTTCATGTCCGACTCCTGCGACTGCACCGTCAGCGGCAGCACGATGGACGCCAGCGATGCGCTCACCGCTGCGTTCAGCCCATGCTCGCCGGCCATGCGTCGCACCATGTCTCCGATCGTGGTGCCCTTCTTCCAGGTGCGTGTCTTCTGCGTCTGCAGGTCGCTCTTGCCTCCCTTGCTGGTCTCGAACGGTGCCGCCCGGGCGCGCAGCGTCATGCTGCCGGGAAAGCCGGAGATCTCCACCTCGTCGCAGATGTACAGGCCTACGCGCCGCACTTCGCCGTCATAGCCGATGAAGGCCTCCAGTTCCGCGCCAACCGGTGGCAGCTGGACCGGATCGGACGGATCGTGGTCGGCCAGCTGCAGTTCCAGCGTGTCGGACGTGTTGCCGGTCTCGTCGGTGATGCGCAGCGACTTGAAGCGCGCCATGATCTTGTCGGTGATGTCCTGGCTGTTGGCCACCACGCGGAAGGCCGGTGTGATGTTCAATCCCACAGGGCGACTCCCTTGCGCTCGCTGGCCGGGCGCTGCACCTCCGGCAGGGTGATCGCTACGCCGGCAGGCAGTACCGGGCCGCGTGCGGCCAGGCCCGGGTTGGCATCGAACACCGCGCGCAGGATGGCCGGTGACTGCTCGCCATAATGCGCGTACGCGATACGATCTACGACGTCGCCGTCGCGGGTGCTATACGTTCGTGCCATTGCTGTGCTTCCGCAGTGAAAGGGTGAATTCCTGTTTCAGGATCGCGCTGTCGGCGGTGAACTCGCTGGCGGTGGCATCGATCTTCTCGATGACCCACAGGCCCAGGTTGCCGCCTTTGCCGGTCAGCAGTCGATGAGGCGTGCCCTGCGCGGCCAGTTTGCGCAGCTGTGAGAGCTCATTGCCGGCGCCGCGGAACTGGTAGTAGATGACGCCCGGCAGGGTCATGCTGGCTGAGCCCGGTCCGGTGTACTGCAGGGCCGCCATCTGGCCGATGCGGTCCTGCGCCTGCCAGCGATACTCGTTGGATTGCTGGATCTCCCGGAAGACCGCGGTATTGAGGCTGAACTTGAAGCCGCCCAGCATCAGCAGGACCGGGGCGTTGCCGGAGTCATTGGCTTTGAACTGCGACAGCAGCTTGTCCACAGTGCCGGTTACGAATTCGCGTTTCATGCTCAGTTCCTGTCTGCCAGGCCACCACGGGCGGCAACCGCGTTGCGACGCTGCAGCTCGTCGGCCGTGCGGCGCGCCACCGCTTCGCTGGATTCGCCTGGCTGCTGGTGGATGGTGATGTGGTTGGTCTGCTGCTGCTGCACGGTGGTGGCGCTGCGCGGGGTGGGCGAAGGCATCTCCGGTGCGGCACGCCCGGCCGGCGTACCAAAGGCATTCGGCATGCGTGGCTGCACGCTGGCGCTGTGCATGCTGGCGGGCGCCAGCATCACCGGAGGCAGCTGTATGCCGCCGTTTGCGCGTATCGCGCCGTAGGCATCAGCCGCGGTGTTCACACCAAGCGCGATCTTGTCCTTGGCGGTGCCCAGCACGCCCCCGACCTTGTCCATGATGGTGCCCACCACCTCCATGAAGGGGGCGATCTTGGCCATCATCGTGTCGATCACGCTGCTGACCTTCGCTGAAACCCAGTCCCAGGCGCTGCCGAAGGTGACGACGATGAATCCAGCCACCGTGCCGATGACCTCACCGATCATCCTGAAGACCTCGGCGACGAAGCCAGCGACCTGGATGACGGCGCGGAAGTTGAACATCAGCGCTTCGCCCACGAGCTTGCCGATCTCGCCCACGCGGGAGAGTTCGTTTCCGGTGTACTGCGCCGGGGCCAGCATCCGCGACAGCCAGTCCCAGGCCTGTCCCAGCAGGGCACTCACGGCCTCCCAGGCCGGACGCAGCGGCGCAACGGCATTCATCAGCTCTCCCATCGCGGAGGTGCCCGCGCTGCTGAGACCTTCCCATACACCGCCCAGGAAGGCCTTGATCGGCTCCCAGTACTTGCGGACAAGCAGGGCACCGGCAGTGAGCGCGGCCACAGCTACCGCGATAGGGCCGCCACCAATGGCGCCCACTGCGGTGGCGACGACGCGGAACACCGAGGCGATACGCATGGCCATCGGCCCGAAGCGCCCCAGCTGTGCCAGCAGGCTGCCGCCACGGAACAGCTGGAAGGCCTTCTGCACGCCCAGGATCGGGCCCTGCAGGAAAGTCCAGGCGTAGCGAGCGCCGAGCACCGCCGTGCGCATGCCCAGCATGCCGACCACGATCTGCGTGGTGTTGGCGATCAGCTTCGGGTTTTCATGCACGAACGAGGTAACCCCGTTCAACAGCTCGGTCAGCTTGACCGCGGCCTCGCCCACCGCGGGCAGCAGTGCCGCACCGAAGGCCTTGGACAGGTTATCCACGGCGATCTTGGCACCTTCGATCTTCTGCGGATCGGTCTGCATCGCATCGGCATAGGCCGCACCGGTGGTACCCGCCGATCCATTCAAGGCCTTGTCGCGGACACGGATGTAGGTATCCCAGTTCTCGATCATCGGCTGGACGAAGTTCTTCGCCTGTGCATCGCTGAACAGGGTGCCGATCTTCTTCTGGTCGCCCGCGGTCGCCTGGATGATTCCCTGCATCGCAGCGTCGAAGGGATTGCCGCCGCTGGTCTGTGCATCGCCGATGATCTTGTGCAGATCCAGGCTCAGGCTCTTCTTGGCCTTCTCCTGAATGTCCGGCGAGAGCACCTCGGACATGAAGCTCTTCATGTTGCTGGCGGCCTTGTCGGCGCCACCTGCCGAGTCCAGCGTGGCTTCCAGTGCCGCACCCAGCGTAGCCGCCGCCGATGTGCCCTGCAGCTTCATCGCCTCGAACGAGGAACCCAGCACCGGCAGCACCTGGGCCATGTCCTTCAGGCCCAGGCTGCCCTGCTGGCTGTTCACCACCAGCACGTCCAGCGCGTTCTGCATGCGCGAGGGATCGATATCGAACGACTGCTGCAGGGCGGCCGCAGCTTGGGCCACATCATCGATGCTGGCACCGGTGACGGTGGTGGTCCGTCCAACGGCGCCGAGGCTGGCCTGCGCGGACTGTGCGTCCATGCCGGCCGCTACCATCAGCTTGATCGACCGCTGCAGATCGTCGGCGCCCTGGTTGGTTGCACGCGATTGCTGCAGGATCGCTTGGCCTAGCGCACTCACCTGCGCGCGGCTGAGGTTGGCTGCCACGCCGATCTGCTGGTTCTGGCGGGCGAAGCCGGAGGCGTTCTCGACCGGCTTGGCCAGTGCGGTGACGGCGGTGCCGAGTGTGCCGCGCGCTGCCTTGAACGAGGCGCCGAGTTTCTCGCGCTTCTCCAGGTTGGCGGTGCGCTTGGCTTCGACACGCTCCAGCGCTTCCTGAGAGGCGCGCAGCGCATCGGCTTGCGCGCGCATGCGGGTGTATGCGGTGCCCGACTTCTTCATCGCGGCGAGCTTGAGCTCCAGCTTGCCGGCTTCATCGCCGAGGCGCTTCACGCCATCATTGGCGAAGGACAATGCGTCCTTCAGCGACTTGGACACCTCACCGCCGATCGTGATCGTTGTCGTTTGAACGTTACTGGCCATGTACCGGCAATCCCTGAATCCACCAGATGAACTTCGACACCCGCAGTGTCATGATTTCGCGCAGGCCCCAGCCGGTATGACCGGCCAGAGCAAGCACTCCCTGCCTGATCTGTGGCAGGGTCAGGTGGTAAAAAGCGCGACGCCTGCCTGCAGCCGGGCGTAGTCGCGCAACGGCATCTTGCGCACGTCGTCCGGCGAGATCTCGCACAGGTTGGCGATCATCCGCACCTCACGCTGGGCGTCGCTGCCCTTGTCGTCCTGGTAGCGCTCCATGTCTTCCACGGTCGGCTCGCGCATGCGCAGCACGGCGGTTTCCATTCCATTGACCTGGCGCGGACGGGTGAGGGTGATCTCGGCAAAGCCATCGCGCTCGATGACGGTGTCGGTGGGGGTCTTGGTCTTGCTGGACATGGATGCGTTCCTGGAATGCGATGCGGTGCGATGGATGCGGGGGCGCGAGGCGCCCCCGGGTTCTTCGGTGCGGCGTGGGCTCAGATGCCCAGCGCGCCGCGGATGCCGGCCAGGACGTCGACGCCACCCTGGCGGGCGATCATGTTGACCACGTCGATCTCCTGCACGACCTGGGCACCATGGGTCAGCTTGTAGTAGCTCAGCGCCAGGCTGACCTTGATCGTGCCCTTCTCGCCGACCTTGGTTTCGCCACGGTCCAGCAGCTTCACCTTGCCGCGCATGTTGTGCACGACCTGAGTCACTTCGCCGTCGTCGCCTTCCAGCGCCTCGCGGGCGGTGAAGCCGTATTCCTTGCTTTCGATGACGTGGAACTTGCTCATGATCTCCGCGTCGTCGGAGGCGAACTCCACATCGGCGGTCAGCTTTTCATGGCCGAGCACGATCTCGGTCGGGGCCAGCATGCCGCCGGCCTGGAAGTCCTCGGTCTTCAGCGACAGCTTGGGGGCGGTGAAGGACATCACGCTGCCGGCATAACCCTTGCCGTCGACGTAGAAGTTGAAGTTTTTACGGATCTTGCGCGCCATGCTTAGAAGATCTCCGAGACGTAGTTGTTGTTCATGTGCATGCGGAAGGTCAGCTGCTCACCCGGGTAGGTCGGAGTGAAGTCGAAGTCCCAGTAGAAGCGGCCCTGGGCCACGCTGTCCGCTGCGTTCAGTTCCGGGTCGATCCAGCAGTTGCCGCCGAGGATCGCGCCCTGGGTCTTCAGGCCGCGCAGGAAGGCATTGACGCCCTCGCGCACGTCATCGACGTAGGTCTTGCTGATGCCGCGGTCGACGGCCCACAGGTGGGCGGCCTCCAGACTGTCGGCGATGATGTCGGCGGTGCGTACCACGCACAGGAACTGCCACTTCGGATCGATGCTGGTGGTGCGGTTGCCCCACAGGCGGAAGCCCCCTTCGCGGATGACCGTGGCCACGTTGGCCTGGTTCAGCAGGTTGGCGCGGCTGGTGGCATCGGACAGGCCGAAGTCGATCGCACGCGCGGTACCGACCACGCCGTTGAGTTCCAGGTTCGACGGCGACGCCCACCAGCCGCGCTCGTTGTCGCTGCGGGCGATGGCACCGGCCACGGCACCGGAGGCATGGCGGGTGACGATGGCATCACCGGACTGCACCAGCAGCGCGGGGTCGACCACGTAGACGCGCTTGGAGCCGGTCAGGGCGGCGGTGGACTTGGCGGCGTCGTCGTTGCTGTTCGGGCCATCCTTGATGATCACCGCGCGCAGCTTCTCGGCGATGCCGAGCAGTTCCGCTACGACCGGGTTGGCCAGCACGGCCTCCGGCTTGGCCGGATCGGCCGGGTGCACATGGGTAAAGCCGGGTGCGACCAGGATGCGCGGCTTGACGCCGACGATGGACTTGGCGGCCAGCAGCGCATGCACGCCTTCGTAGGCGCCGGTCTGGGCGTTCACGCCGCCCAGCACGTTGGCCAAGGTGGCGCATTCATTCGCGCCCTTCTCGACGCGGACGACGACGACGACGGCACTGGACTGGTCGAAGATCGTGTCGAGCGCACCGGGCAGGGTGCCGGCATCGGTGCCGGTGGTCGCCGACAGCTTGGCGGCCTGCGACGGCGAGGTCACCAGTACGGGCGTGTTGACGGGGAACGCTTCGGTGTCGGCCAGCGGTGCGGTGCCGACGATGCCGATCACGCTGCTGGAGGCGATGGCAATCGATCGGGCACCGGTATCGATGTTGACGACCTGTACGCCATGGAGAAATTCGGTCATTCGGGGTTCTTCCTCGGTGTGGGTGTGTGCCGGCTTGTGCAGGCGACGGGGTAATGTTCGGAGAATGTGGCGGTCGCGATAATTGCAGCGGTGGCCCGATGTGCAATCAGTACCAGCCCGAGACGGCGACGTTGGCGTATACGGTTGAAACCTGAGCGGGGCTGCCGGAACGACGGAGATGAACGGCTATCTCAACCGTGATGCTCTCGTACATGGAAGATGCCGCAGGAATGCTGATGGATACGGTTGCCGAGCGCGATGTCGCAAGTGAGGAGAATGACGGTGCGCTTGTGCTGAACGAAGCAGCCCCTGTGTTGCTGGCCGTGAACTGCACTTCGTACTGGCCGGGATTTGCACCCGCCGGTGCCCAGCGACCGGAATCCACCTGGGCGGTGGCATCGTTACCACCGCCGTAACTGTTGCTGTGGACGGTGAAGTTGCCGTCGGACAGCAGGCTGATCTGCACCGACGCCGTGACATCGCCGAATGAGTTTGTTTTGGCGCCATTGCCGGCTGAGTAGTCCTTGCCGTGGAAGGGCAGCCGGTAGCTTGCGGTGCCCCGGGCCGCCCACAGGTTGGATACGTCCATTCCATTGATGCGATGGCCTACGTCGGCACGCTTGCTGCCGTACTGGATGTGGGCGTATCGGCGGCTCAGGTCGGTGCCGCCGATACGGCGGCCCGAATCCTGCGCCAGTGGACCTTCAACGTACGGATCGAACAGGTCGTCCAAGTCGACACCGGAAGAGCGATATCCGCTGGGCATGTCAGCGCTCCGCTTTCAGTGCGCGCACTTCGGCGGCCAGTTCCTGGATGGCCTTGGCCATCACCGGCAGCAGCTGGTCGAGCTTGACCGATGCCACGCGCTCACCCTGGAACTCGACGCCTTCCAGGTCGACCGCTTCCGGCACCAGTTCGGCAAGCTGCTCGGCGACGAAGAACAGGCGACGGCGACCGTCGTCGTTGTACTCGGGTTTGTAGTGGCCGGCTGCAAGTTCCATCTTCTCTACAACAGCCAGACCGTAAGAGAGTTCGCCATCGATGTTCTTCAGCTTGCGCGAAGATCCGAAGTCGTAACCACCCGTCGTAGTGAGCGCGCCGTTACCACCAAGGATCATTGCTGCACCCATGCTGTTCGGATAGGTGCTGATGCCCCACTGCATGGTGCCGGCGGCCATCCACCATCCACCTTGGATGGAGTTGTCCAGCATGCCGAATCCGCCGCCGAATGAACCCTCCGAAGTGAAGCCAAAACCTGTGATGCCGGTGGCGGGGTTAGTGAACTCCGGCGTAGTAGTCACTTGTCCCGAGTTGGACATGCGGATACCACGTCGCAACGAGGGGTTGTAGAAGTGGAAGCCGTTGCTGATCGCATGCATTTCCGCGAAGCTGCTGCTGTCACCGGTGACGGCTTCAATCGTTGTACGTGGATAGCCGTTGAGAGTCTGCGAGTGGAATCGGATGCCTGGCTGGGAATCGCCCGCAGCACGGAACAATGACGGCCCGCTCGCGAAAATTCCGGAGTTGAAGTTGTGCCGCGTGCCGTAGTAGTTCATCGGCACATATGCATCGACAGCTGGGTTGGTACCCATGATGCACGGGAATCCGTCCCCGGAAACAGTGATGCGAACTTTATTGCTGGCTGCCGGGCCAGCGGTGATGTGCGAGAGATTCTTCAACTCGCCGGTCATCGTGTCGCCGGCTTTGCTTACCTTGCTTGCTGGATCGAAGTTTCCACTGGTCCAGACAGTGCCGCCCGCATTGAGCATGGCGGTGTATCCGCCTGCCGCGTTGGCGAAAGTGAAGTTTGACCCGTTCTTGAAAATGTAGGAGTTGGTATCGCCGAGCACGAGTACGCCGTCGTTGGCCACACCATTCCATCCATAGGAACGAAGCGAGTTTCCATTCACGCCGACGTGCCCGGTGAACGTCCCGCCACTCTTGTCCATCTTCGCTTCAGGCGCGAAGTTCCCGGCATGCCACATCGGCGAGCCGTTCCAGCGCGGCGTGTCGCCATGCTTGATGGTGATTTCGCTGCTGGCACTGCGGTCCGCGCTCCATACGCGCCACAGGCTGGAATTTCCCCAGCCGCCAATGAAGGACTGCTCGGCACCGGCGGCACCGAAGCCCAGCAACGGATACGTGCCGCTGATGAACTGCTGGTCGGTGAACGTGTTGCCGCCCCTGGACGCCTTGCCATCCAGTGCCGACTGCAGCCCGGTCACATCGGCAATCACATGCTTGTGGCCCACGGTGGCGAAGTCACCGGCCAAGGCGAACTCGGAGGCGTGCCTGCCGTCCAAGGTGTCGGCGTCCAGGCCGTTGCCATGCCCGGCGTCCTTCAGCGCGGCGCTCTTCAGTTCCAGCGCAGTGCGCGCCGCCGCGGTGTTCGCCGCAGACAGCAGTGTCTTCGCCAGCGCGGTCGGGGCGCTGGCGCCGAAGCGCTTGTCGGTGTAAGCACGCATGCCACGCGGAGTCACCACGCGCTGTGTGTCGGTCGCATCTTCGGCTTCGGTGGTGGTGGCCAGCTCGACCACGCCGACGACCTCGGTGGTGGCCGGTGGATAGAGGAAGCCGGCATCACCGAACTGGATCTGCGTCGTGTCGATCCCGCTGAAGCGTGTGTCGGTGGCCAGCAGCAGCATCGATGCGGCCGACTTCTCCATGATCGGATCGGCTTGGCCGTAGCTGGCGAACAGCGTACCGTCAGCCAGGTACAGGCCGAAGCCGCGCAGCGTGTAGGAGGTGGCGCTGTCATCGCGGATGGTGACGTGCACGGTGTCATCGCCCACGGCCTGGCCGCCGAAGGTGGCGACGCGCTTGATCTCGCCAGGCAGTGCAGTGAGCCCCGCCGACGGCACGAAGGCAGTCGAGGTCAGGCCGATCTGGGTGATCAGGACGGCGTTGGTGCCGGTGTTCGGCGGATTGACCAGCTTGGCGAAGCCGGCATCGGTGATTTTCAGGCGCATGCGGGGGTTACTCTCCGATCAGTTGAAGGCGGCGGAAGGCCGTGGCGTGGGCGGCTGCAAGTGCGCCGACGGCGGCGTCGGTCTGCATGCCCTGGGTAAAGGTGAAGTGCGAGCGCACCGGCTTGGTCCGGGTGATTTCGCCGATGACGTCCTCGACGAACATCGCCGTGGCGGACTGGCCATCCTGGTTGGCGATGGTCATCACCGCTTCGAAGGTGTGCGGCGCGCCCTTGGGCTGCAGCTGCCACCACTCGCGGATCAGCACCGATCCACCGAACGCGGCCACCACGTCGCGCACGCTGCCGGCGGTGCCCTTGCGACGCTGGATGGCGATGGCCGTACGCACCCGGGCGCGCTTCACGGCTTCGGGCCAGTAGGCCTTCCATTCGTCCACCGACAGCGCCCAGGCCAGCCAGGGCAGCAGTGCGGTCGGACAGCGGTCGGCATCCCACAGCGCGGTGATGTCCACCGGCAACGGACTTGCAACGATGGCGCGGGCAAGCGCGCGCTCGGCATGGGTGGCGTTGGTGGGTAGCAGGTTTGCCGCCGAGGGCACCACCACCTGGGCGTCACCATCGATGACCTCGCCGGGCGCCGGTGCAGCGGCCAAGGTGACCCTGCTGCCCTCGATGACGCTGCCCTGCAGCGGCTGCCGCCCCCGTGCATCGGTGCGGTACACCGCCTGCAGGCTCGCCAGCGCGCCGCCGGGGTGGCGGAAGGTGCGGTTGCGGCCATCGATCGCGCCGCGCAGGCGCGCGTTGATCAGGCGCGTGCTCGGCTCATTCATCGGTGCCGCCGTGGGTCAGGGTCACGCCGGCGCAGTGGGTGGCCTGGGTTCGGTTCACCACCACATCTGCAGCCGGATGGACGATCTCCACGCGCTGCACGCCCTCGGCATGCAATGCGGCGAACAACCCCGAACGGGTGACATCGCGGCCGAGGCGATGTGACTCGCTGATGTAGCGGTCCAGGCGGGTGCGCGCTTCGGCAAGCACGACCTGCGAATCCGGGCCGGCAAAGGTGAACAGCGTGGCGTCGACCGAGTAGGTGACGATCGTGGCCGGCTTCACCAGCACGTGGTCGGTCAGCGGTCGCACGTCATCGGCGCTCAGCTTCGCCTCGACGATGTCGAGCAGGCCCTGGGTGGCGGTTCCATCCGCTTCGCGCGACAGCACCGAGACCACCACTTCGCCGGGGGCGGGACTGGTCGCACTGGCGTCGAGCACGCGCGGATCCGCGCTCAGCGCATGGAATACATAGGCACCTTCCGGCCCTGCCACGCTGAACCCTTCCGGGCCCAGCTGGATGCGACGGCGGAAGTCCTCATCGCTCTCATATCGCGGTGGAACGCCTTCCTGCGGCCTGCCCGGGTCGAGCACCTGGCGGACGACGCCGAAGATCGCGGCGAGGTGGTCCAGGTCGCTGCCACCGGCATAGGCCAGCATCACGCCACGCGCGGCGTCGTTGACACGCTGGCGATCGAGCAGGCGCAGGTAGGTGCAGACCTCCAGGATCTTGAAGGCCGGGTCCGACGGCAGCAGCGCGTCGAAGGTGGGATCCAAGGCCTGCAGTGCGGTCAGCGATTCATCGAACATGGCTTCGAAATCGAGCACTTCGATGACCGCCGGTGCAGGCAGCTGGGACAGATTGACACTGGTGAACGAGCCGGATGCCACGGTTAGCGAACCTCGATTCCTTCGATGGTGATGGCCTCGCCGTCCGGCAGGTGGATCCCGGTCACTGCCAGGATCATCACGCCAGGGGCGGGGAGGGAGACGTCGACGTTCTCGACGTGGAGACGCGGTTCCCATCGCGCCAGCGCGTCGACGGTGGCCGCGATCAGGTCCATGCGCAGCGAGCGGTTGGTCGGCGCATCGATCAGTTCGAATACGCGTGAACCGTATTCGCGGCGCAGTACGCGGGAGCCAAGGGGTGTGGTGAGAATGTCACGCACGGACTGGTGGAGATGGGCGAGCCCATCCAGTGATTTGCCGGTGTTGGCGTCGATTCCTCGCATGGCCTCTATCGTCGTGGAGTGCGGGTTTTCAGGGCATTGCAGGCGTGGCCGCTCAGGCCTGGGCCGGCGTGGTCGGGGCGGTTGGGCCCTGTGCGGTGTGCTTGTGTGCCTTCAGGCCGATGGCACCGGCCTTGACCTCGCCCGGTGTGCTGATGTCCTTGCCGGCGCTGATCGCGCCGCTGACATCCAGATCGCCGGTCGCTTTGATCGAGGGTGTATCGAGCACGATCGATTCGCTGGCGATCACCTGTGCATTCGCGCAGGTGACGATGACCTTGCCGCTGCCGACATGGACGTTGAGCGTGGTGGTTTCCTGGTCGTACTCGACGCTGCTGCCGTCGGCGAACTCGGTGCGCTGCCGCAGGCGCGAGTCGGCCGGCGGCGGAAAGCGGTCCTGGTACAGGCTGCCGAGTACCAGCGCCTGGCCGGGGTCGCCATAGGGGCACGCCAGTACGACCTGCTCGCCGGGTTCGGGTGCGCACCAGGTGCGTACGCCCGGTCCCGCGCCGCGTTCCAGCCAGGGAATCCAGTCGGTAAGCATGCCGTCGGCATCGACGCGAACGCGTCCGTTTGCCTCGTCCAGTTCGCGTACCACACCGATCATCAGCAGGTTGCCGATCAACCGCGCGTGTTCGGCGCTCATGGTGCACGCTCCGGCAATGGCTGGTAGCGGGACTCATGGACGCGGCCGATCTCCGGCGCGAAGCTGTAGCACGCCTGCGGCACCACGCCACCGGCGTCGTCCCAGGGGTTGTCGCCCAGCGCGACCGGCAGTGACCACTCGACGATCCAGGTGCGCAGGCCCGGCTGTGCCGCCGCGGGGTCTTCCGGCAATGCTGCAATCACATCGATCGCACCGCTGGCAACGCCGGGGAAGCGGCCGAGCTGGTGCAGCCAGGTCGCCAGGGCGAGGGCCGCGTTGCGCAGCTGCAGCACTGTGGTTGCATCGGTCGCCGGCAGCGCAATGCGCGCTTCGAAGCGCAGCGCGGCCTGCAGCAGGCCACTGCCATCATTGTTGTCCCTGCTGCGGTCACAGCGGGTCATCGCCAGCAGGCAGGCCGGCAGCGGCATCCCCTCGGCGTTGGCGTCGCGATGGAACTCGACGCTTGCAAACCCGGGAAAGCGTGCGCGGATCGCGGCTTCGATCGCGGCAATCAGCGGATCGAGCGTAGGAGGGAAGGGATCGTTCGCCATGTCAGCTCATGCAGGGAAGGGAAGAAGGGCGTGGCCTGTGCGGCGCGCGCGGTCTGCAGCCAGTGTTGCCATCACCGCAGTGGGGTGGCATTGCAGGCGTGGCCGTATCCGGCAGGCTCAGTGCGCGGGAGTGGCGCTGCTGCCGCAGTCGGCGGGTGCTGCCGGCGCGGCGCCATTGATGGTGATACCGCGCTGGTTGCCGAGGCTGCACAGCAGCGCACTCAGCTGGTCGGCCAGCGCGTGGTACTGCTGTGCGACGGCAACGTGATTGCGCAGCAGCGCGTCATCGCTGGCTGCGTGCAGGTCCGGCAGGCGGGGTGGGGGAAGCAGCTGGGCAGGTGCGATGCTGAGGTCAGCGCGGCAGGGCGTGGCCGGCGTTGGCCTCGCGCCAGATGCGCACGAACTCAGCGTCAGCGTCGCCGCGATCACGACCAGGAGTCTTGGCATGGGTTTCGATGTCCCGTTGCAGGGTGTTGAACTGTTCGGTGTGCCGGGCCTGGTGGGCCAGGCGCTGTGATTCGGCCTGCGCGCCTGCGGCGCTGTTGGCGAGGGCCTGCTGGTACGCGCGCTGGACTGCATCGGTGCGGGCCTCCTGCTGCGCTGCCCGGGTGGTGGCAACGGCAAGGTCCGCAGTGCGGTCGCGCAGGGTCCATCCCAGCCAGGCGCAGCTCGCGTGACTACCGGCAAGGACCAGCAGCCCGATGCCCAACCTCAGTGCCCCGGGCGTCACTGCAGGGCTCCGCCGGCGGCACGGTACGCCGCGCGCAGTGTTTCCAGTGCGTGCTCCTTCTGGCCGTAGCCGGCGCCCGGCAGCGATGCCCAGATGCGCCGGGCCGCGGTGACGGCGGCATCGAAGCGTCCCAGCCGGATCAGCTCGTAGGCACCGCACTGTTTCAGCAGGGCGACTGCTGCACGGTCCTGGGAGACTGGCCCGAAGTCAGGAAGGCCCAGTCGCGCGCGCAGGTCATCCCAGGTGCTGCGCAGGAACTGGTAGCGGCCGGCGGCGCTGGATTTGATGCCATAGCGTGGCAACGACACCAGCACGCGGGGATGGTCGCGGTAGTCGGTGAACAGCTGGCCACCGACGATGACGTCGTAGCCGCGGTCACGTGAGCGCTGGTTCGGAATGTCGGTGCCTTCGGACACCGCCAGCATGTCCAGGAATGAGGCGACGTTGGTGCCACCGAGGGCGCTGGCTGCAGCGGCGGTCATGCGGCGGCCCCCGGCTGCTTGCGCACCAGGTTCAACAGAGCATCTATCTGTACGCTCTGCTGGGCGATCTGTGCACGCAGGGCGCTGACTTCACCGCGCAGCTGCCCGATCTCCTGGGCCATTGCCTCGCGCTCGTGCATCAGCCCATCAGCGCGTGTACGTTCGGCCGCGAGCTGTTCCTGCAGGGTGCGCAGGGTGTTGCTGGTGGCTTCATCGGCGGTGCGGTCGACCTTGGCCGACGACAACCACTGGCGCAGCCACAGCGACACCGCGATCAGCACGCCCGAGGTCCCGCCCAGGTACTTGGCCCAATCCGGCACGCCGGCCAGCAGGTCGCTCTCGTTCATGCGCGTGCGTATCCCTTGAGCAGGGCCGGGTGGACAGCCGGTGGCAACGCGGTGCGCGCACCGCGCAGGGCGCGCTTGATGGTGGTCTGTGAGACGCCGAACTCACGCGCAACATGGTCGCGTGGCATGCCGCTGGCGACCGCGCGGGCAATCTGCTCGCGGCGTTCGTGCGCGCCGGCAGCGAAGCAGGATGCCAGGAACAACAGTTCGCCGCCGAAGTGCGCGACCAGCCGGTGGGCGACGTCGTGGCCAAGGATGTCGATCAGCCGGTGCTGGTCGGGCAGGGTGGAGGGGACGTAGACGATGACGCGGTGACGGCCGGTGGTGCTGGAGGTGGTCGGCGGCCAGGCACGCACCAGCGTGAGGGCTGCGGATTCGCCGATGACCTCGGCCAGGGTCTGGATGCTGTCGGGCAGGGCGTTCATGGAGGATGTCTTCAGTGGCATTGATCTCCACTGTTGCCATCCCGCATGACCAGTCAACACCTTTCATCTACTTTTATATCGGTGCGCTGAAGACGTTCAGTCGTGCGTGAGGAGGGGGGAGGAGCACGACACGCCTGCTTGCAGTGAGCCGAATCCGCTTGCTCTGGCCGCTGGTGTTTTCCTGTACATCCGTACTCGTTGTCCTCACCTGGCAGGAACAGAGGCAGATCAAGGGGATGGGGCAGGTACAGGGTGAGGACGGCCACCTGCCACACAGCCTCATGCGCCGTGTACTGGCCGGAAACGAAAAAGCCCCGGACGATGCCGGGGCTTCAGGACTGCAGGGGGCGCTGGATCAAAGATCGAACACCAGGTTGCCGCCGGTCTTGCGGGGGATGTACCCGGCGTCGCGCAGCCAGCGTGCGGCGTTGACCTGGTCCATGCGCTTGACCGGGAAGCGGTTGGCGAACATCAGGAAGCGCGCCACGGTGATCGACTCGCCCTTGCCCTTCAGGGCCGCAAGGGTTTCGACGAACCATGGCGCGGGCGGCTGCTGGCTGCCCGGGCGGGCCACGGTACGCGTCTGCTGGGCGCTGCCTGCGCCTGCCCGGGCAGTGGCCAGCGTGCACAGCGAGATGAAGATCGCATCCAGGCTCACGATGTCCTTGCTGCCCTTGGGCTGGGACTTGAACAACTCGATGGCCTTCAGGCGCGTCGACGTGAACTGTTCGACCTCCATGGCGTTTCCTCTTTGCGAAATGGGTTGGGGATGCAGGGTGACGACAGGTGTCGTCGGTGATGGGGGATGACCTTACATCATTTTCGCCGATGATGGGTCGGGGCCTGCGCTGGGTTCGGGGGATGGACCGGATGGCGGGCCGGCATTCCGGATCAGATCACACCGCGCGAACGCAGCTGGTCCAGCGATCTGCGGACCAGATCGGCCGCGGTGCTGTCATTGTCGACTTCGATGTCGACCAGCTCATGCGGTAGCGGCTGCTCGCTGGCATGCGGGTCGCTGCTGCGATGGCCTGGGCGATTGACGCGGATCACGACACCACCACGACGGCGGATCGCGCGGGCCTCATTGGCGAAGCGGACGTCGGGTACCAGCCCGCCCTCGGGCAGGCGTGCGAACAGCGAGCGTACCCACAGCTCGGGATGGACGCGGTCACGCCCCCACTCGGTACCGGCGGTCTGCATCAGTTGGCGCGGGGTGAGTTCGGCCAGCCAGTCGATGGCGTCCTCCTTGCGGCTGTCCAGTTCGTGCAGGGAAAGCCCGAGGAGGGAGGCGACCAATTGCCGCAGTGGGGCCGCGAAGCTGTCGCATGGCAGTGACAACGCCGACGCCAGTCCATTGGCGAGTGTGTCCTTGCCCGAGCGCTTGCTGCCGGCGATGCCGATGTAGAGCGGCACACGAGAGCGTGGCGCCGGCCGCAGGGCAACGCTGCCCAGTGCAGGGCCGGCACGGAACGCGGCCAGTGTGTCGGCAATCAGGCGATGACCGCTGTCGAGGGAGGCGGGAATCATGCGGAATCTACTCCTGGAGAAATGCGGCAGGTGCCGGAGGATCAGGAATCGCGACCGACGACGCTGCGGGCGCGGAGGATGCGCTGGGTGATGTGCCCGCCCCGGGCCGCCGCGGCGATCGGGTCAAAGCACAACATGGCGGTGCGGGTACGCCGGCCGGCAGCAAGGTGGTCGCGGATGGTCCGCTCGGACAGCACCGGTACCCGCTGGTGGATCTGCTGCACGGTCAGCTGCTCACCTTCGAAGGCATGCAGTCGGGGACGGGACATGGCGGAAGCGCTCCTGGAAGGTGGCGGGCCGATACCGGCATCTTGCCCCTGTAGACGCCTCTAGTCAACACCTTTCATCTACTTTCATCATGATGCGGTTGGGCGGGCGGGCTGGCGATCCACAGCCGCAATGCCGCTGCTGCCAGACGCTCACGCTCAACCGGGCCGCGTGCGGCCAGGACACCCTCGAGATACTGTTGGCGGTGCCGGCGCGGACTGACCACCGTCCAGCGCCCGTCGGTGCCCACGCGCCGGTAGCCGTCCAATTGCAGCAGGCGACGTGCTTCGCAGTGCAGGCGCCAGTCGCCGCTGCTGCTGTCAACGTCGCGACCATCGTGGAGGCGCGGCATCTAGAACGGCCCTGCCGCGTGCTCGGCCAGACTGCGTTTGCGCTGTGGCATCAGCCAGACCTTGGCGCGCTCCTTGCCCACCACACGGGTGCGCACACCATGCCGCTTCACCACGTAGGCGGCGGCCTCGTTCACCTCGCGACGGTTGGGCCTGTCGATGCCCACCGCGATGACGATCTCGGTGGCGCGGTAGTGCGCGCTCCAGTGCTCGGCAGGGAGCGACCAGTCGAAATGACGATCGATCAGTTCGGCGATCGGCGAGATGGGCTCGTGTTCGCTGTTAGTGGCATTGAGCGCATCCAGTTCCTCGGCACTCAAGTGCCAGGTCTCGCCACTGCAGTACAACGCATGGGCCTCAGCCCAGACCTGCTGCATGTCGATCCGCGCCGGTTCGCCCAGCGCCACGGCGTGCACGGTCCACCAGCGGGTGTTGCCGGTGGCATCGCGGAGGAAGCGTTCGTCGTTGACACTGGCAAACAGGATGGTGCGCCGCGCATAGCGGGATTCGGTGCGAGCGTAGGGGCGGCGGATCTCGTCATGGCTGCGCGAGATGAATGATTTCAGCGCCGCGATATCGGTACGGCGGAAGGTGGCATCGACTTCGCCCAGTTCGACGATCCACTTGGAGATGACCTGCTTGACGCTGTCCTTGTTGGCCGGATCGAGCACCACCCCGTCAGCGATCAGTTGCAGCTCCGCCGGCGCCAGTTGCCGTGCCCAGCGTGTCTTGCCCAGGTTCTGTTTCGAGACGAACGTCAGTACGCCGCGCGCGACCACGCCATCGGGCTCAAAGGCGGCCGCCACACCGGAGATCAGCCAGCGCCGCATCAGGACTTCCTTCAGCACGCGGCCGTCGGCCATGCGCGTGGGCTGGGCTTCCAGCACGGTGTCGAAGAACGCCTGCAGGCGGGTCTGGCCATCCCACGGCCGTGAGGTGATCCAGCTGGCGACCGGGTTGTAGGGATTGGCTTCGGCCACCTGGCACAGGTTGGTCTCGAAGCTGGCGGTGGCCATGCCGGCGCGGTGCATGCAATCCATCACTTCGCCCGCCGCGACCTCCTTGGCGTTGTCCACGGTCGTCTGCAGCCCAGGGACCAGAATCTCCAGATCCTTGCGGATGACGTTGTAGCGCACGGTCACACCGGTACGACGGCACAGCTCGGCCAGGTTGCGGGCGGTTGGCAACGGCCGCCCGCGCGCGTTGGTATCGGGAAACGGGGTGAAGGCATCGAATGCGGACAGGTTGCCAGGCACCTGGTAGCGCGCGCTGGCCGATGACGGCGCATCGTCCAGTGCCACGTCGTCGCCCCCTGCCGGCGGCATGGGGGGCAACAACTGGGCACGCACGGTGTCCAGCCCCTCGCGCAGATGCAGGTCGTTGAAGTCGGTAGGGCGGTCATCGTCGCCATGCAGCGTGGCGAACTCGGGCCAGACCACGCGGGCATCGATGTCCGCGGCAGCCTGCGTGGCCAGGGTGACGCCAGGGTTGTCCAGCGGCTGCCGCGTCCACTGATCGTTGTCGGCACACAGCACGAATGACGCGTCCGGCATGGCGCCGCGCCAGGCCCGGGCAACCGCGCCAAGGTTGCCTGCATCCCAGGCCACCACCACGCACCAGCCCGTGGCCTGGTGGATGGATCCGGCGGTGGCATAGCCCTCTGCAATGGCGATCGGTTGGCCAGGGGCCGGCTTGCCGATGACATGGAAGCAGCCTTGCTTGCGGCCACCGGAAAGGAAGTCCTTGTCGCGGCCAAGTGCTGGATCCACGCGGGGAAAGATCGCCTGCAACGAGACGATACGGCCCGCGCTGTTCATCACCGGCACCAGCAGGACATTGTCGATATGGCGGAAGACCAGGCCATCGCTGTTGCGCACCGGCCATGGCGCCACACGCAGGCCATGTGCGTGGATGCCCTTGCGTACGAGATACGGGTGGTGGGCATCGGCAGGAATGGCACGGTTCCACAGCACGTTGGCCGCCTTGGCGGCGGCGTCCTCGCGTTCGCGCTGATGCCGTTCGCGCTCGCTGCGGGCCGCCTCCTGGCGTTGCCTGATGGCACGCTGCTCGGCGGCGCTCAACGCGGTCGGCGACTTCGCGCACCAAGCATGGCGGGTGCCGGTCCGCCAGCTGCCGAACTCGCCGGCCGGCACGTGGTCTCCAAACAACACCGCCCAACCATTGCGCGTGCCACGACGGTCGCCTTCCACATGGAAGCGCACCAGCGTGCCATCGGCGTTGAGCGCGTCGCGGCCGCGCGCGTCCGGCACGATGCCGTGCGCGTGCATGGCCTGCAGGAACGCGGGAACGATGTCCTGCGTGGGATGCGGTGTGTGCATTCGACAAGGCCCCTGGGAACGTGGATCGGTCCACGGCGGCCGATGGCGGCCAACGTGCTGTGCAGTGTCCGGCGTGCGCAGGTCACGCAGCGGCCGACCGACGCAGTGTGGTCAGGATGTGATGGGAGTGGTGATACGGTCATAGTGTCGGAACGGGGCTTCATTTGCAACACCTTCCAGCACCTTGCATCCCTGATCGCAATGGGGCCACCCAGTAAGCGTTGGATCTGCGATGGCGTTCGCAGATCACTGTGATCGTGCCGATGCGTCGCAGTTGGCGAGAACCGGTTTTCGGATGATGCGATCGCCGCCAACGACGGCCCATCGTTTCTCTCCATCGCGCCTTCGGGCGCCCGTGCACAAGGAGCCTGCATGCCTGAAATCCACTGCAACCACGAACGCCGATCCGCCGCGGAATCCGCGTCGTTGACCGTCGTTGCGACGTTCTCAACCGGTGCGACCACCCCTCGATAAAATACAACCCGCATGACGGACACCATCGACGAAGCGCAGGAAATGGAAGCGCGCCACCTGCAGCGCGCCCTGGCCCAGCACGCAACGCGGGCCAGCAACGTTGCCCCTCTCACTCCCATGGGGGAATGCCACAACCCGGACTGCAGCGAGGACTTCGACAACGATCCGGCAAGACTGTTCTGCGGGCCTGCCTGTGCCGAGCGTTTCGAAGCCATCCATCAACACCGCAACGCATAGGAACAGGGGACATGTCTCTGAACAGCAACGACGCTGGCTTCACCGAACGCATCGCCGGTTTATCGGCCGAGCTCGCCGTGCTGGTGAGCCTTGTGGAGAACCACATCCATCTGCAGCTGGCTGATCTGGCCGACTCGGGTGATGTGGATGCACAGGAGCGATTTGCGGTAGCCGATCCGGAGCGCTGGTTGGAGAACGCCCGCAACAGCCTGCAGGCGGGTTTCATGTTTCTGGAGCGCGCGGTGCAGCAACCGGCGCGGTTCTAGCGATGTGATGCGGGGACGGAAGGGGCCGTATGGGTGCCTTCCGTCCCCCTTGGTGTCATGGAGAGCGCTTGCGTCCGTGGCTGCGTCATAACGTCGCACCACCCTTCTGGAAATCCTGAACGTGGTCCAGGGTTGGCGGCAGCCCCGTAGAATGGTGGTGTGCGTCGTTCTGTCCTCCACCGCCGGTTCCAGTCCTTGGCATGGCTTGCCATGCTGCTGGTGCTGCTCGCCCCGTTGGTGAGCCGTTGGCTGGCGCACGGTCACGTGGCCACCGCTGCGCCGGTGGCGGCGATGGACCATGCGATGCACGCAGAGCATGCGCAGCACGCGATGGAAGGGCACCACGATCATCACGCGATGGCGATGCAGCACGGCGAATCGACGCCGAAGCCAGCTGCCGATCCACATGCCGACCATGAGATGGGCGTGGATTGCGATTACTGCCTGATCGCCGCGCGGCTGATCACCCTGCTGGTGGCGGCATTGCTGCTGCTGGCGCCGATGGCGCCCGTATGCCGCGCGCTGCGCGGTGCGGTGCGGGCGTTGCCGCAACGGATCAGCGGCACATTGGGAGCGCGTGGGCCGCCGGCCTTGATGGCTGCCTGAGCCACACGCGCGGTGCATTGATCTTTTTTCATGAGGTTGCCGGCCACGGCCGGTGCCCGCACGCGCGTGTCTGTCCCTTTCTGATTGCTGCCCTGCCATTGCAGGGGGGCCTTGCATGCCGTGAACAGATGAAAACGAACCCCAACTCCGCGCGCCTGCGCCGGGCGACGCTGCCTGCCATGTGCGCGTTGCTCCTGCACACCGCCTCTGTACTTGCCGCCGATGCGGCACCACCGACCACGCTGGATACCGTGCGCGTGGTCGATACCCGCAGCGGCGAGCTGTCTTCCACCTCCAGCGCAGGCTCTGCGTTGGGCCTGAGCGTGCTGCAGACACCGGCCAGCCTGACGGTGATTTCGCGCGAGCAGCTGGAACAGCGCGGCGACACCAACCTCAATGATGCGATCAGCCGCGCCGGTGCGATCAGTGCGATGCCGCACCCGGGCAACGGCCTGAGTGCGCTGTCCAGCCGTGGCTTCACCGATGGCGCTTCCGTGATGCGCCTGTATGACGGGCTGCGCCAGTATGGCGGCGTGGGCATCACCTTTCCATTCGATACCTGGTCCATCGAGCGCATCGAAGTGCTGCGCGGTCCGGCCTCGGTCATCCATGGCGATGGTGCCATTGGCGGGGTCATCAACATCGTGCCGAAGAAGCCGACGCGCGGTGCCATCGAGAACGAGATCAGCGTGACCGTGGGCAGCAAGGACACCGCGCGGCTGGGCTTCGGCAGTGGTGGCGCGCTGACCCCCGAGCTGGCCTACCGGCTGGATGTGAGTGGCAACTACAGCGGTGGCTGGGTTGATCGCGGGCGCAGTAGTGATGCCACCTTCTCCGGCGCACTGCTGTGGCAACCGCGTGCGGATCTGCAGCTGTCGCTCACCCATGCGCAAGGCTATCAGCAACCGATGCGCTACTTCGGCACGCCACTGGTGGATGGCCGCCAGCTGGAGGCGCTGCGCCACCGCAACTACAACGTGGAAGACAGTGACATCCGCTACCGCGACCGCTGGACCCAGCTCGATGCGCTGTGGACGCCGAACGCAAGCGTCGAATGGCGCACGCGCCTCTACCAGATCGACAGCCAGCGCGATTGGCGCAATGCCGAAGCCTACGTCTACAACCGCGCTACCGGCTTGATCGATCGCTCAGGCAATACCGAGATCACCCACGACCAGGACCAGACCGGGTTGACCTCGACGCTGAGGGTACAGGGGAACATTGCGGGCCTGGCCAACAGCTTCGCCGTGGGCCTCGATGCCAACCGCGCGCACTTCAAGCACACCAACAACACCTATGCCGGCAGCTCGGGCCCGGTCGATCCGTTCGATCCGGTGCCGGGCCAGTTCACCAGCGACGCGCCGAACCTGCCGCGCTACCGTAATCGTGCCGAGCAGTACGCGCTGTTCGTGGAAGACCGCTTGGCGCTGAGCGAGCGCTGGTCGGTGCTGGGTGGGCTGCGCCACGACCGCGCGCGCATTGATCGTACCGATCTGATCAGCGGCCAGAACGCGTTCTCGAAGACCTACCGCAGCACCGGCTGGCGTGGAGGCGCGGTATTCGCGCTGCAGCCGACGTTGAACCTGTATGCGCAGTACTCGCAGGCGGCGGACCCGGTGAGTGGCCTGTTGATGATCAGCCCGGCCAACGGGGCCTTCGACCTGGCCAAGGGCCGGCAGATCGAGTTGGGCCTGAAGCAGGCCTTCGATGGCGGCGAGTGGACGCTGGCGGCGTACCGCATCCGCAAGACCGGGCTGCTCAGCCGCGATCCGCTGGTGCCGGATCGCCGCGTGCAGGTGGGCGCACAGACCTCGCGTGGCGTTGAAGCCTCCTTGAACTGGAACTTCGCGCCGCACTGGTCGCTCGATGCCAACGCCACGGTGCTGAAGGCCGAGTTCGAGGACTTCTTGGAAACCACCGGTTCGCCGGCGGTGCTGGTGTCGCGTGATGGCAATGTGCCACCGAACGTGGCCGAGCGCCTGGCCAATGTGTGGCTGAGCTGGCAGTTCGCACCGGACTGGAGTGCGGCGGGTGGCGTGCGTTACGTCGGCAAGCGCTACGCCGACAACGCCAACACCTTGGAGCTGCCCGGCTACAGCACCACCGACCTGGCACTGACCTGGCAGGCGGCACCGCGCACGCGGCTGTCGGCGCGGCTGTTCAACGTGTTCGACAAGGCGTACTACGCCACCGCGTACTACACCAGCACGCAGTGGCTGCTGGGTGCGGACCGGCGCGTCGAATTCACCGTCGATCATCGCTTCTGAGGAGGCTGGCGATGACGTTGCGATCCACCGCCAAGCGCTGGACCTATCTGGTGCACCGCTGGCTGGGCATCGGCGGATGCCTGCTGATGTTGCTGTGGTTTGTCAGCGGCATGGTGATGCTGTTCATTGGTTACCCGAAGCTGACACCCGGTGAGCGGCTGGCGGCGTTGCCGGTGCTGGGGGATGCTCGCGATCTGCAGGGGCTGTCGGTACTGCCTGCCGTGGTGCAGGCCGAGCCGGAGGTTGTGGCGCTGACGACGCTGCGTGGCGAGCCTGCGTACGTGGTGCGCAATGGCAGCAACGTGGGCGCCTGGTCTGCCGTGACCGGCCAGGCGCTGCTGCCGGTGTCGGCACAGAGAGCCGAAGCATCCGCCGCACAGTTCGCGGGCGGCCAAGCCTTCGTCGGCGCGACACGCGTGGACGAGGACCGCTGGACGCATTCGCGTGCGCTGGATGCGCATCGGCCGCTGTACCGGGTTGAAGTGGGCGGCGCGCAGCCAGGGGATGTGTATGTGTCCTCACACACCGGCGAAGTGGTGCAGGACGCACCGCATGTGCAGCAGCGCTGGAACTATGTGGGCGCCTGGCTGCACTGGTTGTACTTCCTGCGCATGCAGTCGGTGGACCCGGTGTGGACGTGGGTGGTGATCGTGCTGTCCGCGCTGTGCACGGTGGCGGCGATCAGCGGCATCGTGGTGGGTGTGTGGCGCTGGCGTTTCCGTGGGCACTACCGTTCGGGTGCGAAGACGCCATACGTCGAACCATGGATGCGCTGGCACCATCTGATCGGGCTGGTGGCTGCGGCTTTCGTGTTCAGCTGGATCTTCAGCGGGCTGATGTCGATGAACCCGTTGGGCGTCTTCAGCAGTACGCGCGAAGCGATCGACAGCGGACGCTATCGTGGCGGCGCGGTAGCGGTGGATGGCGCGCTGGGTGAACCGGCGGCGCTGCTGGCGGCCGTCGACGACGCGCGCTTCAAGCCGGTGGAGATCCAGTGGCGACGCATCGATGGTGAGCTGTTCGCGGTGTTGCTGGACGGGCAGGGCGAGACCCGCATTGTGTCCGGCAGTGATGGTCATCTGCAGGTTGCGCGGTTGCTGCCGGCCGCATGGCTGCAGCAGAAGGTGCGGGCGTTGTCCGATGCGCCCGTGCAGGGGTACTGGGTCCAGCTCGCAGCGGATGCGTACTTCTACCCGCGTGCACCGGAAGCCATGAACGGCGCAGCGGTACGCCGCTTCCCGGTGGCGGTGGCTGATTTCGGCGATGCCGAGGCGACGCGGGTCTACCTCGATCTGGCCACTGGCGACCCGTTGCTGACGATGGGGCGTCGCGAGCGCGTGGGTCGCTGGCTGTTCCACTTCCTGCACAGCTGGGACCTGCCGGCGATGCTGCGTCAGGTCACCGCCCGGCTGGCGGTGTTGCTGCTGCTGAGCCTGGCTGGCGCTGCGTTGTGTGCAACGGCCACGGTGATCGGCTACCGCCGGTTGCGGATGAAGCTGCGGCGCAGGCGGCGCTGATGCCTTGGACTAAACCCGCAGCCAACGTGTGGACACGGCCACCAGCAACAAGGCCGTGGCCACACCGATGAACGCAGCAATCAGACCGAAATGATTGGCGGCAAAGCCGATCAACGCCGGTCCGGCAAGGATGCCGGCAAAGCCCAGCGTGGAAACGGCGGTGATGGCCAGCGCGCCGGGCATGCGGGTCTGGTGGCCGGCCAGCGAGAACAGCGCGGGCGCGATGTTGGCGCAACCGAGGCCGACCAGCACATAGCCCGCCAATGATGCCTGCCACGGCGTGACCAGGGTCAGCACCAGCACGCCGGCAGCGGCGAGCAGCGCGCCGAACACGATCGCGCGCTGGCGGCCCACGCGTGCCACCAGTGCATCGCCGAACAGGCGCGCGACCGTCATGGTCAGGGTGAAGGTCACATAGCCGACGCCGGCGAGGCTGGCATCGACGCGACGTACGTCGCTGAGGAACACCGCGCTCCAGTCGAGCATCGCACCTTCGCCGAGGAAGGCGACGAACGCTAGCACGCCGATGAACAGCACGATGCCATGCGGCAGGGCCAGCATCGGTGTGTCGTGTGGCATGCGTTCGCTGTGCCAGTAGGTCGCCGACAACAGCATCACCAGCAGCATGGTGCCGACACCGATCAGCACCGATGCCAAGGGCGGCAACTGTGCGGACAGCAGCACGGTCATGGTGGCCGCGCCGAGGAAGCCGCCAATGCTGAAGAAAGCATGGAAGCCAGACATCATCACCCGCCGTGCTTCGCGCTCGACGATGACGGCCTGCACGTTCATCGTGCAGTCCATCGCGCCCACGGCCGCACCGAACACGAACAGCACCACGCCCAGCGTCCAGGCCGAACCCGCCAGGGCCAGGCCGGGCACGGTCAGGAAGATCAGCAGGCTGCTGGCCACCATCACCCGGCGGCAACCGAGGCGTGCGGCCAGCACGCCGGACAAGGGCATCGCCAGCAGCGAGCCGGCACCGAGGCAGAGCAGCACCAGCCCCAGCGTGGCGTCATTGATCCCGGTGCGCGCTTTGGCGAATGGCACCAGGGTGGCCCACAACGCGGTGGCGAAGCCGGGAATGAAGAACGCAGCGCGGGTCGCGTGCTGTTCGGCACGCGCGCGGTTGGCAAGGGACATGAGCGGTACGGTCAGGGAGGCGTGGGGTGCACCGCGATACCGGCGGCGTGAAAGCGAGCCGCCAAGGCGGGCGGTGCGGTGGTGGTCAGCACCAGGTCGTCGATCTCGTCCAGGCTGGCGATCTGCCAGTTGCCGCGGGCACCGAGCTTTTCAGTGGTGGCGGCGACGATGACGCGGCTGCTGCAGGCCACCATCGCGCGCTTCAGCGTGGCTTCTTCCGCATCCATTGCCCACACGCCGGTGTCGCCGTCCACCGCGCAGGGGCCGGGCAGGTACACGTCGGCACGCAGGCGCTGCACCTGGGCCAACGCCTCGGCACCGACCGCACCGCCACCGCTGGCCAGGCGCCCGCCGATCAGATGCACTGAAGTGCCTTCGAGCATGCTGGCGGCGGTGGCGATCTGCGGGGCGTTGGTGATCACCGTCAGCCCGAGAGCGGCCGGCAGCTGCTGGGCGATCGCCAGATTGGTCGAACCGGCATCGAGCAGTACCACCTGGCCGGGTTGCAGCAGCGCGCAGACGCGGGCGGCCAGCTCGGCCTTGTCGCCGCGGTCGCGGGTCAGGCGCTCGCGCAGCGGCCGTTCCTTGGGCGGCGGCAGTACGGCGCCGCCGTAGACGCGCTGGCACAGGCCCTGGGCGGCGAGCTCGCGCAGGTCGCGGCGGATCGAATCTTCGGAGACGGCATAACGGCGCGCCAGTTCGGCGGCGACCACGCGGCCCTGCTGGCGCAGCTCCTCGAGGATCTGCCGGGTGCGCTGGGCGGGTAGGGGGCTGGGGTCGGCGCTCATGTCGCAAGTCTGCACGTTCGTGCATAATCGTGCAACAACACGCATTGGTCGGGAGGGCACAGGGCGGCTGGACTGCCGGTGAACCCGTCCGCCCCGGGGTCTATGGATCGGCCTCGCGGCCCGGCATCATGGCGGGGCACTTGGCATGGAATCCCTGATGTCTCCTACCGTTCACCGCAAGCTGCGCATCGGCGTGGACCAGTACACCGGCCAGAAAGTGGTCGACCAGCAGTTCCACGAGTGCGATTTCTCCGGTGCGGACCTGACCGGCACCGAGTTCATCAACTGCAGTTTCTACGATGCCGACAGCCGCGCCGGCTGCCGCTTCAATGGCGCCACGCTGAAGGAAGCCAGTTTCCGCAGCTGCGATATCAGCATGTGCCATTTCAATTTCATCAAGGCGCTGGGCCTGGAGATCAGCGAGTGCCGTGCGCAGGGCGCGGATTTCAGCAACGCCAGCTTCATGAACCAGATCACCACGCGCAGCTGGTTCTGCAGCGCGTTCATCAAGAAGTCGAACCTGCGCTATGCCAATTTTTCGCGGGTAACGCTGGAAAAGTGCGAGCTGTGGGAAAACCGATGGGATGGCGCGAATGTGAGTGGCGCCAGCTTCGCCGGCTCGGACCTGTCCGGCGGCCAGTTCGAGGGCGTCGACTGGAACAGCGCCAACTTCACCGACTGCGACCTGACCAACTCGGAGCTGGGTGAGCTGGACCTGCGCAGCACCAACCTGCGTGGTGCCACGCTGGACGTGCAGCAGGTGGCGCTGTTGATGCAGCGCATCGGCATCACCGTGGTGCCGTAGGCATCACCCGGCGTACGCCACCCAGCCCTTGAAGCTGAAGCCTGCGTAGAACAGCTCCACGCCGTCGAAGCCGGCCTCCTGCAGCAGCGCCACTTCCTGTTCGGGGGCCAGCAGCGGCAGCCGCTCGGCAATGGCCTCGATCGCGCGCTGTGCATCGGCGTGGGCAACGCCCGAGGCTTCGGCGAACGCTGCGTAGCGCTGCAACCAGCGCAGCTTGCCGGCCGGTTCCTGCGGCACGCTGTGGTGGGCCACAACCAGCGGCGCACCGGGCTGCAGGCGCCGGTGCAGCTCGCGCAACGTGTGCAGGCGCTGCCCGGCATCGAGGAAGTGCAGGGTCAGCAGGCAGCTGGCCCCATCGAAGCGCAGAGCGGGCGCATCGTCGATGTAGCCTTCCAGCAGCTGCACGCGCGGCATCAGCGGACCCAGTGTCTGCTCGGCCAGAGCCAGCATCGGCGCGGCCGGATCCACGCCCAGCAGCTGCCAGCCCGGCTGCGCCTCGGCAAAAGCCTTCAGCTCCAGCCCGCCACCGGCGCCCAGCACCAGCACACGGCCCTGCGCGGGAACGCGTTCGGCCAGCAGCAGGCGGCTCATCTGCTGCAAGGCGAGGAAGCCGGGCACTTGGCGCAGCGGCGCTTCGGCATAACGGGCCACCGCCTGCGGGTCGGAGAACGTGGACATGCGCGGATTCCTGCGGCGGGGGACATACCACTGTAGCGCGGCGCGCAAGAGGCATTGCGCGCCGCTGCCACACGGGCAGGACAGGGCTCAGGCCGCTGTGGCCTCAAGCACGTCTTCCAGCCGCACCTCGCCGAGGAAGCCACCGCTGCTGGTTGCCGGCTGCTGCGCTTCGATGGCGTGGGCGAACTGCACGCCGGCGTCGTCCTGCAGGCGCTCGAACAGCTGCTGCACCCTGGGAAACTCGCGACGATCGACCACCTGGTGATAGTCATTCCAGCGCGCGATGCCGGCGAAGTAGGCATCGGCAAAGCTGCGCTGTTCGCCCAGCAGCCACGGGCCCGTGCCGATCATCTGCTCCAGCGCCTGGTGGGCGTGGCGCACCTTGGTGGTGCCATAGGCACGCAGCGCCTCGCCGTCATCGCCTTGCGCATGCTCCAGTGCGTGCCAGAGCGGCGCGTAGGCACCGAAGAAACTGGTGTTGAGATAGGCCAGCCGATGGTTGAGGCGATCGAAGCCGGAGGTGCCCTGTGCGAAGCCCAGTCCCTGCGCGATACCCAGCGCGGCCAGGTGGTTGAGGATGGCCAGGCTTTCGCTGAGCAGCTCGCCCTGCGCGGTTCGCAGCGTCGGGGTTTCGCCCAGTGGATTGAGGCGGCGGTAGTCCTCGCCCTGCACCTGGCCGGGCATGTCGATGCGGCACAGGTGATACGGCTGGCGCAGCCATTCCAGGGCGACGATGGAGCCGAACGAGCAGCCCGAGGGCACGCCGTAGAAGAGGATCGGGGTCATGGCAGATTTCCGGTTCAAGCCGCGATGCGGCGGGTGAGGGAAGCGTGCCTGCGTGGACATTGCCCCGGAAGCCGTTCGAATGGCATCCTGAAGTCCACATCTGTGGACGTTGTCCATGCTCAACCTCAACGATCTGGCCCTGTTCGTGACCGCGGTGGAGCAGGGCGGGTTCGCTGCAGGCGGGCGCCATCTGGGCCTGCCGCGCTCGACCCTGAGCAAGCGCGTGGCGCTGCTGGAAGAACAGCTCCAGGTGCGGCTGCTGCAGCGCAGTTCGCGCCGCTTCGCATTGACCGAGGTCGGTCAGGAGTTCTTCGAGCGTGCACGCGCGGCGCTGTCCGAGGTTGAGGCCGCCGAGGCCATCGTCCGCGACCGCCAGGCCGAACCCAGCGGCACCGTGCGGATCAGCGCTTCGATTCCGGTGGTGCAGGGCGAGCTCGCCGCGTGCTTGCCTGCACTGGCCCGCCGCTATCCACGGCTGCGCATCGAAGTTGAAGTGAGTGATCGTTTCATCGATCTGGCGCAGGAAGGCATCGACATCGCCCTGCGCAGCCACTTCGGTCCGCTGCCGGATTCCGGGTTGGTGCAGCGCATGCTCGGTAGCGAACGCATCGTGCTGGTGGCGTCCCCTGGTTATCTGGCAGCCGCGCCGGCAGTGGACACGCCCGAACAGCTACGCGCGCATGCAGGCCTGCTGACCGCGCGCCATGCAACGCGCTGGACGCTGCACGGCGCCGACGCCCACACCGTGCAGGTGGAGCCGCAGGTGGCGCTGGTCGGCAATGAATCGCAGCTGCTGATCGCGGCGGCAGAAGCGGGTCTTGGCATCACCGTGCTGCCACACAGCCTGTGTGCTGCGGCCATCGCCGACGGCCGCCTGCAGCAGGTGCTGCCAGCGTGGCATGCCGGCGAAGTCACCACCAGCGTGTTGCTGCCGCACCGTCGCGGCCAGTTGCCGGGCGTCCGCGTGGTGGTGGATGCGCTGGTCGCGCATTACCAGCTCAACGCAGCGCGCGCGCCAGCACCTGCCAGATCCTCGGGTCCTGGCACTGCGAAACGTTGAAACGCACATAGTCGGCCGCGCGCTGCGATTGGCTGAAGGCATTGCCCGGCGCCAGCACGATGCCTTCGCGCAGGCATTGCCGCGCCAGTGCGGCGGCGTCGCGGCCATCGGGCAGCTGGCACCACAGGAACAGGCCGGCTTCCGGCTGCAGCCACGGCGTGATACCCAGCGTCTGCAGTTTCCGCAGTGTGTGCCGGCGTGCATCGGCCAGCCGCGAACGTATCGACTGCATGTGGCGGCGGTAACCGCTGTCGGTCAGCGCGATGTGCATCAACTGCGCGGCCAGATGGCCACCGCCGAAGCTGGTCGCCAGCTTCAGGTCGGTCAATGCCTCTATCCAGTCGTGGCGCGCGGCGATGTAGCCGCAGCGCGACGCTGCCGACAGCGTCTTGGAGAAACTGCCGACGTGGATCACCCGTGACAGTCCATCGAGCGCGGCCAGCCGCGGTGCCGGCTGCAGTTCGAAGTCGGCGAAGATGTCATCCTCGATGATGATCAGTTCGCTGCGTTCGGCCAGGCCCAGCAGGCGGTGTGCGGTGCTCGCGGAAAGCACCGCGCCGGTCGGGTTGTGCAATCCGGAATTGGTGATGTACAGCCGCGGCGAATGTGCCTGCAGGGCCTGCGCGAACGCCTCCATGTCCGGGCCGCTGTGCGTGTACGGCACGCCGATGGCCTGCACCTGGTGCGCCTTCAGCAGCGCGTGGTAATTGAAGTAGCTCGGGTCGTCGACCAGCACGCAGTCGCCGGACTTGAGCAGGAAACGGCAGAGCAGATCGACCGCGTGCGTACCGGATTCGGTCAGCAGGATCTGCTCCACCGGTGCATCGATGCCAAGCGTGGCGCTGCGCCTTTGCAGCAGCTGGCGCAACGCGGGCAGCCCGAGCGGGCCGGCGTAGTCCACCAGTTGCATGGCATCGGCACGCGCCAGCCGGCGCAGGCCGCGGCGCACGCCATCGTGATACAGCCAGTCACTGGGCATCCAGCCGCACCCTGGCTTGAGGTCGCCCGCGGGCGTTTCCAGCGATTGCCGTGATACCCACAGCGGATCCACCGCGCGATCCAGCCGTGGCTCCAGTTCGGCCAGCGCCAGCGGTGCGGCCGGGCCACTGACGTAGAAGCCCGAGCCTGCGCGCGCACTGATCAGGCCTTCGGCCGCCAGGCGCTCGTAGGCCTCGACCACGGTGGAGACTGAAACTCCCATCGCCGCCGCCTGCGCGCGTACCGAGGGCAGGCGGGAGCCGGGGCCATCGACCCGTGCACTGATCCGGGTGCGGACGGTCTGGATGACCGATTCGATGCGGGTAAGGGGGCGCGGCATGGTGGAACCGTAGTGGAAGTGTGGGCAGTACAGTTACTTGCGACTGTACTGGATTGTAGCTGGGGTCTTCCCGCGCCGGATGCTTCCATGCAGGTCCAGCCGGGCATCGTCCGGCACCTTCAGGAGTACAGGCGTGGAACGGTCGGCGAGTGGTTGGATCAATGGCTTCATCGGTGTGGTGATCTTCGCCGGCTCCCTGCCGGCCACCCGCCTGGCGGTTCTGCAGCTGGACGCCGGATTCGTCACCGCTGCACGCGCGACCATTGCCGCCGTGCTCGGCCTCGGCCTGCTCCTTCTGCTGCGCCAGCCGTGGCCGCGGCGCAGTGACCTGCCAGGCCTGGCAGTGGTCAGCCTCGGGGTGGTAGTCGGCTTTCCGTTGTTGACCGCACTCGCGCTGCGCCACGCATCGTCGGCGCACACCATCGTGTTTCTCGGCCTGTTGCCGTTGAGCACTGCGGTGTTCGGCGTGCTGCGCGGTGGCGATCGGCCGCGCCCGGCGTTCTGGCTGTTTTCGTTGCTGGGCAGTGCCTGCGTGGTCGGCTATGCGGTGCGCAACGGCATCGAGGCATCGTTGCAGGCCGATCTGCTGATGCTGGCGGCGATCGTGGTGTGCGGGCTGGGCTATGCCGAAGGTGGTCGGCTGGCCCGTCATCTCGGCGGTTGGCAGGTGATCAGTTGGGCGTTGCTGCTGGCCTTGCCGGTGATGCTGCCGCTGACGGCGTTGATGCGCCCGGCCTCGTTCACTGCGGTTGGTGCCTCGGCGTGGTGGGCGCTGGGCTATGTGGCAGTGTTCAGCATGCTGATCGGCTTCCTGTTCTGGTACCGCGGGCTGGCGCAGGGCGGCATCGCCGCCGTCGGCCAGTTGCAGTTGCTGCAACCGTTCTTCGGCCTGGCCCTGGCCGCGCTGCTGCTGCACGAATCGGTCAGCCTCAGCATGGTGCTGGTGACCGTGGTCGCGGTGATCTGCGTGGCCGGCGCGCGCCGCTTCAGTCGCTGAACGAAAAAGGGGACGGAGGGGATTAAGTCGTAATCGGTCCTACTGTGCCTGAAACGACTTAATCCCCTCCGTCCCCTTTTCCGGGGCGCGCTGGAACAGATGCGCAACGGCATAGTCGATGAATACCCGCAGGCGTGCACTGGGATGGCGCCCACCGGGCCATAGCAGCGAGAACTGCCCCTGGTGCGTGGGCAGTGCTGGCAGCACCCGCTGCAGGCGGCCGTCGGACAGCGCGTCGGCTGCGAGGAAGTCAGGCATCCAGGCCAGGCCCATGCAACCGATCGCAGCGGCCAGCACGGCCTCCATGTTGTTGCAGGTCATCGCCGTGGGAAGGCGTGCCCCCGCATCGCCTTCGATGCCCGGCAGCTGCCAGGGATGCAGCTTTCCGGTGGTGGGGTAACGGAAACGCAGCGCGGTATGCAGGCGCAGCTCGCCCACATCACCGGGCGTGCCATGCGCCTGCAGATAGCCCGGCGCCGCACAGAGGATGAAACGAAAGCCGCCCAGTCGCCGTGCGGTCAGGCTGGAATCGGCCAGTTCACCACTGCGTATCACCGCGTCCAGGCCTTCGCTGACCACATCGACGATGCGGTCGTTGAAGTCCAGTTCCAGCTGCACCTGCGGATAGCGTTGCTGGAAGCCGGGCAGCACCGGCAGCAGGAAGCGGTACCCGATGGTGGGCAGGCCGATGCGCAGCAGCCCGCTGGGGGCGTGCTGTCGCTGCGCCAGGTCCGCCTGTGCTTCGGAAAGCTCGTCCAGTGCACGCCGGCAGCGCTGCAGCAGCAGTTCGCCTTCGTCGGTGAGATGCACGCGGCGGGTGGTCCGTTGGAACAGGCGGGTGCCGAGCTCCTGTTCAAGACGGGCGATGCGCTTGCCGACCGCCGACGCGGACAGGCCAAGTACACGCGCAGCGCCGACGATGCTGCCAGCCTCCGCGGTGCGGACGAAGGCGAGCAGGGCAGAAATGGAGTCCATGCGGGGCATGATTACGGAACAGTGCGACGCAATCAACGTCCATCGAGCCTGTTTTTCAGGGATAGCGGCCTGTCCATCATCAATGCCCCTGATGGATGGAGGCCCGCATGGCCCCGGTTTCGATGCTCCCTGTACCTGTCCAGACGCAGCAGCGCTGGACCCTGCTTGCCGTCTGCCTGGCCGCACTGGCGTTGCCGTTGTCCTTCTCGGCCGGTGCCGTCGCGGTGCCCGCGCTGGCCCGTTCCGTGACGTCGTCGCCGAGCGTGCTGGCCTGGGTGACCAATGCCTTCATGCTCACCTTCGGCAGCCTGCTGCTCGCTGCCGGTGGCCTGGCCGACCGCTATGGCCGGCGGCGGTTGTTCCTGCTGGGCACTGCAGGCTTCACCGTCGCCACGATCGTCGTCTGCCTCGCGCCCACGCTGCTGTGGCTGGATCTGGCGCGCGGGCTGCAGGGCGTTGCCGCCGCAGCGGCGTTGGCGTCCGGCACGGCTGCGCTCGCGCATGCTTGGCAGGGGCCGATGCGTGGCCGTGTGTTCGCCCTGCTGGGCGCCACATTCGGTGCGGGGTTGGCGCTGGGGCCGCTGCTTGCGGGTCTGCTGCTGCAGGCATTGGGATGGCGCAGTGTGTTCGCCGTCGGCGGCGTGCTGACATTCGCCGCCTTCGTACTGGGCGCGCGTGTGCTGCCCGAAAGCCACGGTGAACGCGGGCGACTGGATGTCGGCGGCATGCTGGGCTTCAGCCTGATGCTGGCAGCGTTGACCCTGGCCCTGCTGTGGCTGGGCGAGTTCGGCCTGCATACCGTGCGCGTGCAACTGGCGCTGTTGGCGACGCTGCTGCTGGGCGCAGCGTTCATCTGCATCGAACGACTGCACCGCTCACCCCTGCTGGACCTCTCGTTGTTCTCGCAACCGGCGTTCCTCGGTGTCCAGCTGCTGCCGGTCGCAACCTGCTTCGGCTACGTGGTGCTGCTGGTGGTATTGCCTCTGCAGCTGCTGGGAGTGCACGGACAGAGCGCGACCCTTGTGGGGCTGCAGATGCTGGCCCTGTCCGCGCCGATGCTGGTGCTGCCGATGCTGGCTGCGCGCTGGGCGGAGCGCGTTGGAAGTGCGCGGCTGTGCACGCTGGGACTGCTGGTCTGTGCCTCTGGCCTGTACCTGTTGTCGCGCCATGCATCGCAGCCGTCGCCTTCGCAGTGGGTGCCGTGGCTGATGCTGGTCGGTGCAGGGACGGCCTTGCCATGGGGGCTGATGGATGGGCTGTCGGTCAGCGTGGTGCCGGTACAGCGTGCGGGCATGGCCGCCGGCATCTTCGGGACCGTGCGTGTAGCCGGTGAGGGCATCGCATTGGCCACAGTCACTGCCTTGCTTGCGCTGCAGATCGGCCATCAGCTGCAGGGCGCGTCGCCGGCATCGCTGGCGCGTGCCGGTGCCTATCTGGCCACGGGGGCGCGGGAACAGGCGCAGGCACTGCTACCGGCGATGAGCCGCATGCAGCTGCAGCACGCCAGTAGTGAGGCGCTGGCAACACTGCTGCGTGTACTGGCGCTGCTGACCGCCGCATGCGCTGCGTTGTTGCACCTGTTGCTGCGGAAACGTAAAGACGCGTTGGTCGGGCGTACTGCGTAGCAGGCTCATCGCCCGCCTTCGCCGTCATCCCGTTGTCGTGTCCCGCTCACGCTGCCTATGCCCACCCGGGCCTAGGCTTGGTCGTCCCCGTCCCCCACGGAGACCTGCCATGTGGCTGCTCGATCATCTCTGGCCTGGCCGTCGACCGCTTCCTCCCCCGGCCGCGGATGCGCCACCGGCACCGCCGCGCCGGCCCTGGTTGAAACGACCCGCGCGGGCGGGGCGCAGCGGCATGGCGCCCTGGCAGAAGATCGCCACGCCACCGCGGCGCACGCGCCACTAGTCGCTGCGGTCTGACGGGTGATTGATCCCGTCGCTGACCGGGATCACCCCCAACGCGAACGGGTCGATGCCTTCCAGGCAGGCCACGTTGTAGCCGTACTGGTCGGGGTTGGAGCGGCGCCGGTGATGGGTGTAGATGCCGCACACGCCACAGAAGTAGTGCTCGGCCACATGGGTGTTGAACTGGTACATCTGCAGTTGGTTCTGCCCGCGCAGCACCTGCAGGCCCTGGCGGGGGACGCTGGCGGCGATGGCACCCCGGCGCCGGCACATCGAGCAGTCGCAGCGGCGGGGATCGACGATGCCGTCCGGCAGGTCCAGCAGCAGCTCGACGGTGCCGCAGTGGCAGGTTGCGCGGTGCTGGGGTTGGACCGGAACGCCGGCCACGGAAGTGATGCCCATCATTGCTCCTGTGTGATCCGTCTGGCCGCGGGGGCCGCCGCAGACGGTGCGCCGGTGTGCCTGAACGGGCCGTAGATGCCACGGTGAACCCGCTTGTGGCTAACTATGCGGCTTCAGGACCGCGACAGGATGCCAGTGAAAGCCGCAGGACGATGGATGACAGGAAGTGCCACGGCGCTGCTGGCGCTGTGGGTGACCGGGCTGCTGGCCTATCAGTTGCCGGGGCCGGGCTGGCTGGCCACCGGCGTCGCCGGGCTGTGGCTGCTGGTAGCGCTGTGGGCGTCGTGGCGGGTCGCGCGGGGCCGTGCCTCGTGCCGCCTGGGCCTGGCGTTCGGGGCATCGCTGGCGCTGGCCGGCCTGTGGTGGCTGCTGCTGACCCCGCGCCAGGACCGCGTGTGGGCCGATGACGTGGCCCAGCGCCTGCACGTGGTGTCTTTCGATGGCCGCCATGTCGTGCTGGACAACGTGCGTGATTTCACCTGGCGCAGCGAAACCGACTACGACGCCCGCTGGGTGCGCCGCGAGTACGACCTGGACCAGTTGCGCTCTGCCGATCTGGTGCTGTCGTACTGGATGGGCCCGGCCATCGCCCACACCCTGATCTCGTTTGGTTTCGAGGACGGCCGCCACGTGGTGTTCTCGCTGGAGATCCGCAAGGAGCGCGGTGAATCGTTCTCGGCGCTGGGTGGCTTCTTCCGCAAGTTCGAGATGACCCTGGTAGCTTCGGAGGAGACCGACATCATCCGCACCCGCACCAACGCGCGCGGCGAGGACGTCTATCTCTACCGCCTGCATGGCATGAACCGCGCACAGCTGAAGGAACTGTTCGCTGCGTACATCGCGCAGGCCCGCGAACTGGATGCCAAGCCCGGCTTCTACAACACGCTGACCAGCAACTGCACCACCATCGTCTTCGACCTGGCCCGGCACATCGCACCGCGTCTGCCGCTGGATTACCGCCTGCTGCTGTCCGGTTACCTGGCCGAGTACGCGCAGGAGGTCGGCGCGCTCGCTCCAGGTGTGCCGTACGCCGAGCTGCATGACAAGGGCCGCATCACCCAGCGTGCGCTGGACCTGGGCAGCGGCGACCACTTCTCCACCGTAATCCGCCAGGGCGTGCCCGGCACCGAGCAGGACCCGCAGTAATGACCCGATTCCTCCCACGCCGCTGGCAGCGCCTGCTGCCGGTGTTGTTCGCTGCCTTCCTGCTGCTGGGTAGCAGCGGTTGCGCGATGGTTACCGTCAAGCAGGTCAAGTCCAGCGATTCGCTGGTCAACAAGCGTGCCGACGTGCTCAACACGGGCAAGCTCAGCCCGGCCGCGCGCGAAACGCTCAGCGCGGCAGGCCTGGACGAGTCGCAGTGCGAAAAGGACTTCCTGGTCTGCCGCAGCACGCTGCTGATGACCGACGACCTCAATGTCGAGCAGCGGTTGTCGGCGCTGTCCGAACTGTGGGTGAAGGCCGCGCTGGCGATGACGCCGAAGAAGACGGCTGCCGGCGATCCGCCGATGAGCGATGCGGCATTGGATGCCTGGCTGGAAGCGGCGCGCTATGCCTATGCCTACCTGTTCTACAGCGGCCGCTCACCGTCCGACCGTGCCTTCGAGGACCGCCAGACGCAGGTGCGCGACTACTACAACTACGCGGCCGAGAAGGCGGCAGTGGTGCTGTTCGTGCGCGCACGCGCCGCTGCGCTGGCCGGCGAGGATTACACGAAGCCGCTCACGGTCGGCAGCTGGTCGCTGGCCTCCAACTACCAGCAGCTGAACCTGAAGAGCATTCCCGCGCAGCTGGTGCCGGCCGGCACGGTCAGCTTCGTCGGCCTGCGCAGTACCTATCGCCGCGATGGCTTCGGTGCCGAGCTGGTGATGGTGATGGACCCGCCGAAGCTGGTTGCACCGGTGATCGCACCCGAGGGCCCCAAGGCCGAGGCGCCGCAGGAGGATGAGGACGACGCACGCCGTGGCCGCCGTCATCGCCATGACGATTCGGTGCCCGAGTTCAGCGAGATGTCCTCGATCAACGTCACCGCACTGCTGCGCTTCGAGGGCAGCAACCTGGACGATGTGATGCGTACGCGCCGGGTCGAGCTGGACGCTTATTCGCCCGAAGCCACCGAGCGCATCACCCTGCATGGCGAGCAGGTGCCGCTTGCCGGCAACTTCACCGCCGCCTATGGCCTGTGGCTGGCGCAGAGCGGTTTCGCCCGGCAATCGCTGCGCACCCTGTTCGGCATGAGCGAGGGCATCGGCGAACCGCACATCTACCTGATGCAGCCGTGGGACCCGAATCGTCGCATTATCTTCATGCTGCACGGCCTGGCCAGCAGCCCGGAAGCCTGGGTGAACCTGGCCAACGAGATCATGGGCGACCCCGAGCTGCGCCAGCAGTTCCAGGTGTGGCAGGTGTACTACCCGACCAATGCGCCGATCGCGTTGAACCGCTACGAGATCGCCAATGCGTTCAACGACACGCTGAAGCACTTCGATCCCAACGGCAGCACGCGTGCATCGAAGGACATGGTCTACATCGGCCACAGCATGGGCGGCGTGCTGGCGCGCCTGCTGGTCAGTGACTCGGGCGACGTACTGTGGAATGACCTGCTGGCCAACTACGACCTGAAGGGCGAGCGCCTGAAGCGGGTGCAGAACAAGCTGGGGCCGCTGCTGCATTTCAAGGCGCAGCCGAACGTGGAGCGTGCGATCTTCATCGCCGCGCCGCACCAGGGCACCGACATTGCCGGCAACAAGGTCGGGCGCCTGATCGGTCGCCTGGTACGCCTGCCGCTGACCATCCTCGGCAAATTCGAGGATGTGTTCCTGGCACTGGCGCAGGCCGAACAGCAGGTCGATGGCACGGCCAAGCCGAAGATTCCGAACAGCATCGACAACCTCAAGGCCAGCGATCCGTTCGTGAAGGCCGCCGCACAGCTGCCGATCGAAGCGGGCCTGAAGTACCACTCGATCATCGCCCAGCGCAAACCGGAACTGCCGGTGGACAAATCCGATGACGGGCTGGTGCCGTACTGGAGTGCGCACCTGCCGGGTGCATTGTCCGAGAAGGTGATCATTTCCGGCCACAGCGTGCAGGAGACCCCGCAGGCGGTGCTGGAAGTGCGGCGCATCCTGCATCGGGACATCGATGATGTGGGGGCCGGTACGCGGTAATGCCGGCCGCTGGCCGTCATGGGATTCCCGCGTGCGCGGAGGTTGCCGGCCAGCGGCCGGCACTACCGGAATCCGGCGGCGCTACACCCGTCGCGCGATCACCGTGGCCAACAGCGCAAGGCCGAAGGTGATGGTCAGGCACAGCAGGTAGCCGGTGTGCGGGCTGCTTTCCACGAACAATGCGAACAATGCGCCGGAGACCGCCAGCGCGGTGGTCACCGACAGGGCCTCGCTCAGCTGCAGTGCCGAGGTGTTGGCACCTTGCTCCCGCGGCGCCGACAACGACAGCGTCAACACCGACAGGCTGGCGTAGATCATGCCCATGCCGAAGCCGGTCACGGCCCAGCCGAGCAGCGACACCGGCAGTGGCACCGCGTTGAACAGCACGGCCAGCGTGGCGGCGATGCCGACCGTCATCATCATTGTGCCGGCGCGCAGCAGCTGCTGGCGTGGCCAGCCACGCTGCTGGTGGCCCTGCAGCCACGAGCCGGCGAACCAGCCCAGCGCACCGAGACTGAGTACGGCACCGGCCCAGCTGGGCGAAAGGCCACGTTCGCGCTGCAGCAGCAGTGGCAGGTAGGCCTCGCAGGCGAAGAAGGCGGCTGCCGCGATGCCACGCAGCGCGATCACGCTGGGCAGGCCACGGCGCAGGATCAGTGTTCCGCGCGGAAGCAGTCGATGTACGCAGAACAGCAGCGCCAGCACCGCCACACCGATGCAGAGCAGGGCAGGCAGGGCCGGTTGCTGACCGCCGAAGTACAGCAGCAACGCGGCCAGCGAGGCGCCGCTGGCCCAGCGCACCACCTTGCCGCGTCCATCGTCGGCGGTGCCGGGGGGACGGGGCTGCATGCGTGCCAGCGCGGGGCGCAGCAGCAGGCCTGCCGGAACCGCCAGCAATGGCACCGCCAGGAACACCCAGCGCCAGCCCAGGTGCTGCACGATCAGGCCGCTCAACGCCGGGCCAACCATCGAAGGCACCACCCAGCCGGCCGAGAAGGCGGCGAACACCTTCGGCCGCAGGTGCTCCGGGTAGCTGCGGCCGACCATCACGTACAGCGAGACCGAGATCGCACCCGCACCCAGGCCCTGCAGCAGGCGTCCCGCCACCAGCATGCCCATGCGCATCGCGAAGCCGGCTAGCAACAGGCCCAGCACGAAGCAGCCAAGGCCGTACCAGAGTGGCCGTGCCGGACCATGGTGATCGGCCCAGCGCCCGGCCAGGGTCATGCCGATCACGCTGGTGGCCAGGGTACCGCCGAAGGCCAGTGCGTACAGGCGCAGGCCATCCAGCGCCTCGGCCACGGTGGGCATCGCGGCCGCAACGGCCAATGCCTCGAAGGCGTGCAGCGCGACCAGCGCGACCATGCCGAGGGTGGTCGCGCGATAGCGTGCGGACAGGATCGAGGTGTCGGCCGGCAGGTGGGCGGCGGCGGGCGAGAGGGTCGGGGTCATACGGGTCAGATGCGGGCCGCGCTTGTCAACTGGCGGCGAAGATAGCAGCATGACACCTCAACAGCAGTTGAGGTCAAGCAATGGTGTCCCAGGAACTGAGCGTGGGTGAAGTCGCCCAGCGCAGTGGCGTGGCGGTTTCCGCGCTGCATTTCTACGAGCGCAAGGGGCTGATCAGCAGCCTGCGCACCTCGGGCAACCAGCGCCGCTACAGCCGCGACGTGCTGCGCCGGCTGGCCGTGATCCGCGTTGCGCAGCGCGTGGGCATGCCGCTGGAAGCGGTCGGCCGTGCCTTCGAAAGCCTGCCCGAGGGGCGCGCACCGACCAAGGCCGACTGGGCCAGGCTGTCCGCGCGCTGGCGCACCGAGCTGGAGGAGCGCATCCACATGCTGCAACTGCTGCGCGATGAGCTCACCGGCTGCATCGGCTGCGGCTGCCTGTCGCTGCAGCGCTGCCGCCTGGCCAACCCGGGGGATGTGCTTGGCGAACGCGGCGACGGCCCGATGCGCTGGGAATGACCCGCGAAAAGGGGACGGAGGGGATTATGTCGTTTGTGCATTGACGACTTGATCCCCTCCGTCCCTTCTTTCTTACCAGACCGTGATCGTCTCGCCGCTCTGGATGCCTTCCACTGCACGCAGGAAGGCCAGCGCCGCGCGCTGCGCGCTCACCGCTTCAAAGCCCGGGAAATAGGGTGCGTAGGCCGCCATCGATTCGATCAGCACGTTCGGGCTGACCACGTTGATGCGCAGGCCACGCGGCAGCAGTTCCAACGCGGCGGCACGCACGAAGCCTTCCAGCGCGGCATTCACCGAGGTGGCGTTGACGCCATCGCGGATCGGCTGTGCACTGACGATGCCGCTGGTCAGGGTGATCGAGCCGCCGGCGTTGAGATGGTGCTGCGCCGCCAGGGCCAGCCGCACCTGGCCCAGCAGCTTGTCCTGCAGGCCGAGGTTGAACTGCGCCGGCGTCATGTCCTGCAGCGGACCGAAGTGCAGCTTGCCGGCGGTGGAAATCACCGCATCAACCGGGCCGGTACGCGAGAACAGTTCGGCGACGCTGGCGTCGTCGGTCAGATCCACGCGCATTTCGCCACTGTTGCGGCCGGCGGCGAGAATCTGATGCTGTTGTCCGAGCTGGCGGGCGACTGCCTGACCGAGGGTGCCGCTGGCACCAACGAGGAGGATCTTCATGGCCGTTCCTTGCGTGAGGGAGTAAGCGCAGTCTGCGCCGTCACAGTGGGGTTAGGTAAGCGGCGTATGCTTTGAGGATTCCTAACTCTGGATTAGCAATGGATACCCTTCGCTGCATGCAGGCTTTCGTCGCGGTAGCCGAGTGCGGCAGCTTTGCAGGGGCCGCTGAACAGTTGCAGGTCTCGGCGGTGATGGTCGGCAAGTACATCCAGCAGCTGGAGGCGCACCTGGGCACCGCGGTGCTGCAACGGAACACCCGCCGTCAGCGCCTGACCGAAGCCGGCAGCGCCTACCTGGCCGGGTGCCGGCAGGTGCTGGAGCAGGTGCAGCAGGCCGAGGCCGACGTGGCTGGACTGCAGGTGCAACCGCGCGGGCTGCTGCGGGTCAGCGCACCCACCACCTGGGGCAGCTGCGTGCTGGCGCCACAACTGGCCGGCCTGCTGCGCGCGCAGCCGCAGCTGAACGTCGAACTGGATCTGAGCAACCGCCGTGTGGATCTGATCGAGGACGGCTTCGACGTGGCGATCCGGGTCGGGCCGCTGCCGTCGCAGGAGGTGGTGGCGCGGCCGCTGCCACCGTATGCGATGAGCCTGTGCGCGGCGCCGTCCTACCTGCGCCGGCGCGGCACGCCGCGTACGCCCGCCGATCTGGAAGGGCATGACTGCCTGAGCCATCTGGCCTGGCGCGGTGGCCACGGCTGGCAGCTGGCCAACGGTGAACAGGTGGACTGGGAAGCGCGCCTGACCTGCAATGATGGTGTTGCACTGCGCGAAGCCGCCGTGGCCGGGGCCGGGCTGGTGCTGCAGCCGACCGCACTGCTGGCCGGGGAGATTGCAGCAGGGCGGTTGAAGCCGCTGCTGCGCGACTACCTGCCCGAACCGCGGCCGATGCACCTGATCTACCTGCCCGACCGCAGGCCGCGCCCGCGGTTGCAGTGCTTCGTCGATTTCGTCATGACCACGTTGGGGCAATGAGCATCCACGCCATGCGTGGATGATGGTAGGTGCCGACCGTTGGTCGGCACACATCGGGATCAATCATTCGCCGCAGACAGTTCCTGCCCACGCACCTGCGCAGCGCGCAGTGCCGTATCCACCAGGGCCTCGAAGCCACCGGCCTGGAAGCTCTCGATCGCGGCCTGGGTGGTGCCGTTGGGCGAGGTCACGCGGCGGCGCAGTTCCGCCGGGCTTTCGCCAGCCTCATCCAGCATGCGTGAGGCGCCCAGCAGGGTCTGCACCACCAGCGTGCGCGCGGCGTCGGCCGGCAGGCCCTGGGCAATACCCGCCGCTTCCATCGCTTCGGCCAGCAGGAACACATAGGCCGGGCCGCTGCCGGAAACGGCAGTCACTGAATCCATCAGCCCCTCGCTGTCGATCCACACCGTGCGCCCGGCACTGGCCAGCACCTGCTCGGCCCGCGCGTGCTGCTGCGTGTCCACCGACGGTGTGGCGAACAGGCCGGTCACACCTGCGCCGAGCAGGGCAGGGGTGTTCGGCATCGCGCGCACCACTGCCAGGTCGCCCCCCAGCCAACGCTGCAGCTGCGCACTGGTGATGCCGGCGGCAATCGACACCACCAGCGGTCGGCTCGCCTGTGCCAGCGCCTGCAGAGACTGGCAGACTTCGCGCAGCACCTGCGGCTTCACCGCCAGCAGCCAGGTGCCACCCTGCGCGGCGGCATCGCTCGTGTTGTCATGCACCTGCACGCCGAAGTCGGCGGCCAGCGCCTGGCGCAGTTCGGCCACCGGTTCGGCGACATGGATGTGCGCGGCCGGCACGCCCTGGCGGATCAGGCCGGCGATCAGGCTGCGCGCCATGTTGCCGCCGCCGATGAAGGTGATGGAATCAGCTGCCATTGAAATCTCCTTGAAAAATCAGGCCGGGCGCGGGCGCGCGCCGAACAGGGCGGTGCCGATGCGCACCAGGGTGGCGCCCTCGGCGATGGCTTCGGCGTAATCGCTGCTCATGCCCATCGACAGCGTGTCGATCTGCGCGTGTTGGGCAGCCTGCGACTGGAAAAGTGTGCGCATGCGCACGAATGCATCCCGACGGCGCTCGGCTTCGGGCCATGGCGCGGGAATCGCCATCAGTCCGCGCAGGCTCAGGGTGGGTTCGGCGGCAATCGCTGCGGCCAGTGCATCCACTTCTTCCGGTGCACAGCCATGCTTGCTCGATTCGTCGTCGATGTTGACCTGGATCAGCACGTTCAGCGGGCCTCGCGCGACCGGCCGATGGCGTGCCAGCGCGGTCACCAGCTTGGGCCGGTCCACGCTCTGCACCCAGTCGAAGTGGGTGGCCACGGCCTCGGCCTTGTTCGACTGCAGGTGGCCGATCAGGTGCCATTCCAGCGCCAGGTGCTGCAGCGCCTGCATCTTGGCCAGTGCCTCCTGCACGTAGTTCTCGCCGAAGGCGTGCTGGCCCTGCGCGGCCAGCGCAGCCACGGCCTCGGCCGGCTGGGTCTTGGACACTGCCAGCAGGCGTGGGTCGGGCCTGCCAGCGGCCTCGGCGGCGGCATGCAGGTTGCTCAGGATCTGGGGCAGGGGAGTGGCCACGTAACGCGTTCCGTTGAATCAGGAGGCTATACTGCCGCCCGGGGAAAGATCCTTCCAGTCGAAGCCGTTATTGGGGAGTAGCCGCTCATGGATATCGCCGAACTGCTGGCGTTTTCCGTTAAGAACAAAGCGTCCGACCTGCACCTGTCCGCAGGCCTGCCGCCGATGATCCGCGTCGACGGCGACGTTCGCCGGATCAACATCCCAGCCCTGGACCACAAGCAGGTCCATGCGCTGGTGTACGACATCATGTCCGACAAGCAGCGCCGCGATTACGAGGAATTCCTCGAAGTGGACTTCTCCTTCGAGATCCCGTCGCTGGCGCGCTTCCGAGTGAACGCGTTCAACCAGAACCGCGGTGCCGGTGCGGTGTTCCGTACCATTCCGTCCGAGGTGCTCACCCTCGAGGACCTGGCCTGCCCGCCGCTGTTCCGCGAAGTGATCCAGCAGCCGCAGGGCCTGATCCTGGTGACCGGCCCGACCGGTTCGGGCAAGTCGACCACGCTGGCGGCGATGATCGACTACATCAACAAGAACGAATACGGCCACATCCTCACCGTCGAGGATCCGATCGAATTCGTGCATACCTCGCAGAAGTGCCTGATCAACCAGCGCGAAGTGCACCGCGACACGCATGGCTTCAATGAAGCACTGCGCTCGGCGCTGCGTGAGGACCCGGACATCATCCTGGTGGGCGAACTTCGTGACCTGGAAACCATCCGCCTGGCACTGACCGCGGCGGAAACCGGCCACCTGGTGTTCGGCACCCTGCATACCAGTTCGGCGGCCAAGACCATCGACCGCATCATCGACGTGTTCCCGGCCGGCGAAAAGCCGATGGTGCGCTCGATGCTGTCCGAGTCGTTGCGCGCGGTCATTTCGCAGGCGCTGCTGAAGAAGGTTGGCGGCGGTCGTACCGCAGCGTGGGAAATCATGGTCGGCACCCCGGCCATCCGCAACCTGATCCGCGAGGACAAGGTGGCGCAGATGTACTCGGCCATCCAGACTGGCCAGCAATACGGCATGATGACCCTGGACCAGCACCTGCAGGACCTGGTCAAGCGCAGCCTGATCACCCGAAACCAGGCCCGTGAGTACGCCAAGGACAAGCGCCTGTTCGAGTAAGGCGGGGCAGTAACGGGGCAGCGTGCGCCAGTGCGCTGCTGTTCCCGTGTTGTTTCCTCCACCGACCGTTACCTGGTAAACCGCTTTCCGGGAGCCTGCCGTGAACACCACCGCGACCACCATCGATTTCACTTCGTTCCTCAAGCTGATGGCGCACCAGCGCGCCTCGGACCTGTTCATCACTGCGGGCATGCCGCCGGCGATGAAGGTCAACGGCAAGATCTCGCCGATCACGCAGACCCCGCTCACGCCGCAGCAGAGCCGCGACCTGGTCCTCAACGTGATGACCCCGGCGCAGCGCGAGGAATTCGAGAAGACCCACGAATGCAACTTCGCCATCGGCCTGTCCGGTGTCGGCCGCTTCCGCGTCAGCTGCTTCTACCAGCGCAACCAGGTCGGCATGGTGCTGCGTCGCATCGAGACGCGCATTCCGACGGTGGAAGAACTGAGCCTGCCGCCGATCATCAAGACGCTGGCGATGACCAAGCGCGGCATCATCCTGTTCGTCGGTGCCACCGGTACCGGTAAATCGACCTCGCTGGCGGCGATGATCGGTTACCGCAACCAGAACTCGACCGGCCACATCATTACCATCGAAGATCCGATCGAATTCGTGCACAAGCACGAGGGCTGCATCATCACCCAGCGCGAAGTCGGCATCGATACCGACAGCTGGGAAGCCGCGCTGAAGAACACCCTGCGCCAGGCGCCGGACGTGATCATGATTGGCGAGGTGCGTACCCGCGAAGGCATGGACCACGCCATCGCGTTCGCCGAAACCGGCCACCTGGTGCTGTGCACCCTGCATGCCAACAACGCCAACCAGGCGATGGACCGCATCGTCAACTTCTTCCCGGAAGACCGCCGCAACCAGCTGCTGATGGACCTGTCGCTGAATCTCAAGGGCGTGGTCGCGCAGCAGCTGGTGCCGTCGCCCGATGGCCGCTCGCGCAAGGTGGCGATGGAGATCCTGCTGGGCACGCCGCTGGTGCAGGACTACATCCGCGACGGCGAGATCCACAAGCTGAAGGAAGTGATGAAGGACTCGGTCCAGCTGGGCATGAAGACCTTCGACCAGAGCCTGTTCGAGCTGTACCAGGCCGGCGAGATCAGCTACGAGGACGCGCTGCGTTACGCCGATTCGCAGAACGAAGTGCGCCTGCGCATCAAGCTCAGCCAGGGCGGCGACGCACGCACGCTGTCACAGGGCCTGGATGGCGTGGAGATCTCCGAGATCCGGTGACCTGCAGATCTGTAGAGTCGACTGTCAGTCGACTCTCGCGCGCAGCGCGGGATTTTCCCGGCCGGTGAAAGAGCAGTCGACTAACAGTCGACTCTACCGGGCGCGTTGGCGATTGATGAATTCCAGTCATGACCAACTGCAATGCTGCCCATTCAATCGGCGGCCCCTGCAGGCGTATCGTCAGCGTTCCCCCTCTGGAGCATCACGATGCAGACACGTGAACTCGGCCGCAGCGGCCTGAAGGTCTCCGCCTTGGGCCTGGGTTGCATGGGCCTGACCCATGCCTATGGCCAGCCGGTCGAGCGCAGCCAGGGCATCGCCCTGCTGCACGCCGCCGTTGAACGCGGCGTGACCTTCTTCGACACCGCCGAAGTGTACGGCCCGTACACCAATGAAGACCTGCTCGGCGAGGCCCTGGCGCCTTACCGCGACAAGCTGGTGATCGCCACCAAGTTCGGCTTCAAGGATGCGCGCACCGATACCGGCCTGGACAGCCGCCCCGAGAACATCCGCGCCGTGGCCGAAGCCAGTCTCAGGCGCCTGCGCACCGACCATATCGACCTGTTCTACCAGCACCGTGTCGACCCGAACGTGCCGATCGAGGACGTGGCCGGCACCGTGCGCGACCTGATCGCCGAGGGTAAGGTCGGCCACTTCGGCCTGTCCGAGGCCAGCGCCGCCACCGTGCGCCGTGCGCACGCGGTGCAGCCGGTGGCTGCCGTGCAGAGCGAGTATTCGCTGTGGTGGCGTGAACCGGAGCGCGAACTGCTGCCGGCCCTGCAGGAACTGGGCATCGGCTTCGTGCCGTTCAGTCCGCTCGGCCGTGGCTTCCTGACCGGCGCGATCAACGCCGACACCACCTTCGACGCCAACGATTTCCGCAACAGCGTGCCGCGCTTCGAAGTGGACGCCCGCCGCGCCAACCAGGCGCTGGTGGATCGCATCAGTACGATTGCTGCAGCACGCGGCGCGACCCCGGCGCAGGTGGCGCTGGCCTGGCTGCTGGCGCAGGCGCCGTGGATCGTGCCGATTCCGGGCACCACCAAGATCCACCGCCTGGAAGAGAACCTGGGTGCGGCTGACCTGCAGCTGGCGCCGGAAGAACTGCAGCGCATCGCGCAGGCGCTGGATGAAGTGTCGATCGTCGGTGAGCGCTACAACGCACAGCGTGCGGCCCAGGCCAAGGGCTGATCACCGGGTGCGGACCGAGGTGGGTGCGGACCGTTGGTCCGCACACCTCATCCAGCCATCGGCCCGCGCAGCGCATCCAGCACCGTGCGCATCGCCACCGTGACGTGGCGGCGCGACGGGTAGTACGCGTAGTAGCCATCGAAGTGCGGGCACCAGTCGTCCAGTACCGACTGCAGGCGGCCATCGTCCAGCATCGGCTGCACCTGGTCTTCCGGCAGCCAGGCCAGTCCGCTGCCGGCCAGCGCAGCGGCGCGGGTCATGCCCATGGTGTTGAAGGTCCACTGGCCGCTCACGCGCACGCTCAGTTCGTTGCCGTCCTGGCCGAAATCCCACGGCATCAGCCCGCCATGCGTGGGCAGGCGCAGAGTCACGCAGTTGTGGCCTGCCAGCTCGTTCGGATGCCGTGGCACCACATGCTGGCGGAAGTAGCTGGGTGCGCCGACCACGCGCATGCGCAGCGGCGGGCTGATCGGCACGGCGACCATGTCGCGCGCCAGGCGCTCGCCGAGGCGGATGCCGATGTCGTAGCGCTCGGCCACGATGTCGGCCAGCCCGTAGTCGGCGGTCAGTTCCACCTTGAGATCCGGATACTGCTGCAGCAGCGGCGCCAGCCGTGGCCACGCGATGTACTCGGCGGCATGGCCGGTGGCATTGATGCGGATGGCGCCGGCCGGGCGTTCACGGTATTCGGCCAGCGCGGCCAGTCCGTCCTCGATCTCGGCCAGGCGCGGGCCCAGGGTGTCGAGCAGGCGGGCACCGGCTTCGGTGGTGGACACGCTCCGAGTGGTGCGGGTCAGCAGGCGCACACCCAGGCGCTGTTCCAGGCCGCGCATGGCATGGCTGAGCGCGGACTGGGACACGCCCAGCTGGGCGGCGGCCTTGGTGAAGCTGCCCTCGCAGGCAACGTGGACGAAGGCCTGCAGGTCGTTGAGGTTTTCGCGGGGCATGACGGGATGATACGGCTCCCGGATTGAACGGACCTGTCGATTTCCGGCTCCCCTGTTCGTCGTACCGGTACATCCAACGCAAGGAGCTTCCGCATGAGCACTGAAAAGCCCCAAGGCCCGGCCTCGTATTTCCCCTCCATCGAGAAGACCTACGGGCAGCCGGTGGCGCACTGGTTCGGGCTGCTGGCCGGGAAGAAGGGCCTGAAACACATGGAACTGGTCAGCTTCCTGAAAAGTGAGCATGGGCTGGGCCATGGCCATGCCAACGCGCTGGTGGCGCACCATCTGGCCGGCAAGGGCTGAGCAGCGGCGGGCAGGAGATAGCGCGGGGCGCATTCAGCTGAACGATTTCATCTGCAACTGTCATGCGGATCGTGTCTAATACCGCTCCCCACCTGCTGTTCCCCACCCGTATGTCCCTTCCCTCCCATGGCCCCGCGCCGTGCGACGACGCTGACGGCCACCTGGTCACCGCCGGTCCGCTGACCCCGCCGCCCGACAGCGCCGGCACCACCGCCGACGAAAAAGCGCTGCGCCACTCGATCGCCGAGGACGTGCAAGGCATGGTGCTGGCCACGATGGTGGCTTCGCTGGGCCTGGCCATCTTCGCCAAGGGCGGGCTGATGATCGGCGGCATGGCGGGCATGGCGTTCCTGCTGCACTACGCGATGGGCTGGAACTTCGGCCTGGTGTTCGTGCTGGTCAACCTGCCGTTCTACTGGGTGGCGCTGCGGCGCATGGGCTGGGAATTCACCCTGAAGACCTTCGCCGCGGTCACCGCCTGTGGCGTGCTGACCGACCTGCTGCCGCGCTGGATCGACTTCTCGCACATCAACCCGCTGTATTCGGCGATCGTCGGTGGCGCGTTGTCCGGCCTGGGCATCCTGTTCTTCATCCGCCATCGTGCCAGTCTCGGCGGCATCGGCATCCTGGCGGTGTACCTGCAGCGCACCCGTGGCTGGAGCGCGGGCAAGGTGCAGATGTCCTACGACGCCTGCCTGATGGTGGCCGCGTTCTTCGTGTTGTCGCCGTCGAAGGTGCTGTACTCGGCCATCGGCGCGGTGGTGCTCAGCCTGGTGCTGATGTTCAACCACCGCCCCGGCCGCTACATGGGCGTGTGACCGTTCAACGGGGTTGCCGGCCAGCGGCCGGCACTACCGGAACCCACGCGTAGTAACGCCGGGCCATGCCCGGCGGATATCCATCAGCGGGCGGCGGACTTCAGCCACGGCGGCGACAGCGTCAGCAGTCGCGCATGCACCGGGCAGTCCTCGGCATGCGCACCGGGCAGGTAGCCCAGGCTCATCAGGAACTCGCCGGTGATCTCGCCGCCGGTGAAGCGGAAGGTCTTCTTGAACAGCTTCACCCAGTCGGCCTTGCTGCGCGGGTGGTGCGCATCCAGCCACGACGCGAAGCTGCCGTGGCTGGCCCGCAGCTGCTGGATCACCTGCGCGTTGTGGATCGCCGCCAGCACCTTCAGCCGGTTGCGGATGATGCCCGCGTCCGACAGCAGGCGCTCGATGTCCTGCTCGGCGTATGCAGCCACGCGGTCCACATCGAAGCCGTCATAGGCCGTGCGGAAGCCCTCGCGCTTCTTCAGGATCGTTTCCCAGCTCAGGCCGGCCTGGTTGATCTCCAGCACCAGCCGTTCGAACAGCTCGCGCTCGTCACGCTGCGGGAAGCCGTACTCGTTGGCGTGGTAGTAGTCGTGCACCGGATGGCCCGGGGCGATGAGGCAGTAGCCGCTCATGGGGAAGGCTCGTTGGATTCGGATTCGGGATCGATGGCCAGCGCAGGGTGTCCGCCGATGGACAGCATCGGCCAGCGCGGTGGCACGAGCGTGAGTTTGCCGTCACGCAGGGCCTGGTTGATCGTCTCGGCCTGGCCGCTGACGGTGCCGAACAGCGAACCGGCCCGGCGCCAGTGGGCATCCCTGCCACGTGCGTACAGCACGCAGTCCGGCCCACGGTGGGTGTAAAGCTCGCACAGCAGCACTTCGCCGGTGCCATCGCCGTCCAGGTCGCGATGCACGATCAGGCAGTCGCGCTCGCTCTGGGCGCAGGATTCGCCATCGATCGCGCGCGTGGCCAGTGCCTGCCACCAATCGTCCGGTGGTGAGCTGGATCCCTTGGCCAGCTTCAGCGCGCGCTGCAGGGCCACGACGTCCTGCGGCCCCTTGTCGAGGCGGTGGCCGTCATCCCAGCGCGAGGTACGTGCCAGCGCGGCAGCGATCACCTGTGGCGCGTTGGCATCGGCGGTGATGGCTGGGTCACGCTGCAGCTCGCGCAGCGCCCGCACGCCGCGGTGGCCAAGATCGAAGCGCAGCACGTTGACGTCACTGCTGGTGATCGCGGGCGGGTCCGCACGCAGGCGCGCCAGCTGGCTGGACAGGGTCAGCCGCACCGGGTCCAGCAGCGGCGAGTTGCCCAGCAATGCCAGTGCCAGCACCGCCCAGCACATCCAGCGGTTGACCGGCTCCAGCATCTGCAACCAGCGGCGCTGCCGGCGCAGCACCGCCAGCGCGTAGCCCACGGCATAGCCGGCCACGGCCACTGCGACGAGTACCGCCCAGAACCGGTCCACGGTCCAGCCGTACTGCACCACGCGCAGCCCCAGTGCGTGCAGCGCCAGTGCGGCGTAGACCGGCAGCGCCAGCAGGCTGGCTTCAACCAGCCGGCGCAGCAGCAGCGGGTAGGGGGCGCTGTCTTCCCCCTGCTGGTAGACCGCATTGGTGAACGTCACCAGCAGCAGCGACAGCACCAGCAGCAGGCCGGCGGCCGAGCGGGTCTTCCACAACGGTTCCAGCCCGGTAAGCGGCAGGCTCAGCACGAACAATACGGCGATGAACGAGAGCAGCGGCAACAGCCCACGGCAGATCGCGAACAGCACCTGGCGGGTGATCTGGATGGCGCGGTGCTGGGTGCGCCCGATCAGTACGCCGAACCCGGCCAGGCTGCCGGTGGCCAGTGCGATGAACGCGTCCTGCCGGAACAGGTCGCGGAAGACGGTCACGTCGAGCAGCTGGAACAGCGCCGACCACAGCCACAACAGCAGCCAGGTCAGCCCGGTGAACAGTGCCGCCAGGGCCAGGGTCAAACCATTCTGCCAGGCGCGCTCGAACAGCTCGGGGTAACTGGCACGCCAGTGCCCGTGCTGCAGCTGGAACTGCCACCAGGGCAGGACCACGAACACCGCCACGGCGATGCCCAGGGTCAACGGAAGCTGCAGCGCGCTCGACTCCAGCGCGGTCTCGCCATTGAGGTTCCAGCCGATCCAGGCGGCCAGCGCCAGCACCACCGTCGAGCCGAGCACGGCCTGCAGCCACAGGCGGCGCTGGCCCAGCTCCACCAGGCTCAGCGCCACCGCGCTGGGAATGGCCAGCACCCAGGCGTACCAGCAGTAGCGCCAGCCGATATCGCGGAACGGCCACGCGTCGGACAGTTCCTGCGCGGCATACAGCATCAGGCCCTGCAGCAGGGCAAGCAGGACGATGGCGCTGCGTGCCGGCAGGGTCAGGGGCGTTGAAGACTGCATCGATGACCTTCCATGGCAAAGCACTATCCTAGCCCATCGCTGTTCGACGCCATCGCGCGACCATCCCGCCCCCAGCAGGTAGAATAGGACCATGCCTGTAACGCCGACCTCCCTTGCCGATCACCTGCTCGTCGCGCTGCCGTCGCTGCTCGACGCGACCTTCGCCCGCAGCGTCGCGCTGATCTGCCAGCACGACGAGAACGGGGCGATGGGCGTGCTGGTCAACCAGCCTTCCGAGTACACGCTGGGTGAAGTGCTTGCACAGATGGACATCACCACCGGTGATGGCGACCTGCAGGCGCGCATGGTGCTCAACGGCGGCCCGGTGCATCCCGAGCGCGGCTTCGTCATCCATGACGACGCGCGGGCGTGGGATTCCAGCCTGACCGTGGGCGACGGCTTGTACCTGACCACCTCGCGCGACATCCTCGAAGCGATGGCGCGCGGCGAAGGCCCGGCCAATGCCGTGGTCACCCTCGGCTGTGCCGGTTGGGGCGCAGGGCAGCTGGAAAGCGAGCTGTCCGAGAACAGCTGGCTGACCGTGCCGGCCGATGCCGAGCTGGTGTTCCAGCTGCCGCTGGAGCAGCGCTGGCAGGGTGCGGCCTCGCGCATCGGCGTGGACCTGTTCCGGCTGACCGACTACAGCGGCCATGTCTGAGCCCATCACGCCCGCGCCGGATTCTGCTGCCCCGGCGATCCGCCGTGATGGCACCGTTCTGGGTTTCGATGTCGGCTCGCGACGGATCGGCGTGGCCATCGGCAGTGCCTTCGCCGCGCATGCGCGCGCGGTGGCCGTGGTCGATGTGCACGGCAACGGCCCGGACTGGACCGCGATCGAACGCCTGCTCAAGGAATGGAAGCCCGACGGCCTGGTGGTCGGCGACCCGCTGACCCTGGACGGCCAGGACCAGCCCAACCGCAAGCGCGCGCAGGGCTTCGCCCGCCAGCTGCGGGAGCGCTTCAAGCTGCCGGTGGTGATGATCGACGAGCGTTCCAGTTCGGTCGAGGCCGCACGCCGCTTCGCCGTCGAGCGCGCCGAAGGGCGCAAGCGCCGCCGTGATGCGGCTGCCCTCGATGCCGTCGCCGCAGCGGTGATCATTGATCGCTGGCTGTCGTCGCCGGACGACGCCACCCCCATTCCCTGACTGCCCGACACCGCCATGACCGCCCAGCAAATCGATGCCTCCGGACGCCTGCGCCACCTGCTGACCCTGGAGGGCCTGCCGCGCGAAACGCTGCTGCAGCTGCTCGACCGCGCAGGGCAGATCCGCGATGCCGCAGTCGGCCGCGTCGGCAACAAGCGCCACGTGCTGGCCGGTTCGGCGGTGTGCACGCTGTTCTTCGAACCGTCCACGCGCACCCGCAGTTCGTTCCAGCTGGCCGCGCAGCGGCTGGGGGCGGACGTGCTGAATTTCGACGCCTCGACGTCCTCTACCCGCAAGGGTGAGACCGCCTGCGACACGCTTCGCAACCTGGAAGCGATGGGCGTGCGCGGCTTCGTGGTGCGCCACCCCGATGACGGCGCCGTGGCCGCACTGGCCGATGCGGCAGGCGAGGGCACCGCGCTGATCAATGCCGGTGACGGCCGCAGTTCGCACCCGACCCAGGGCCTGCTGGACATGCTGACCCTGCGCCAGGCCAAGGGCCCGGATTTCTCGAAGCTGAAAGTCGTGATCGTCGGCGACGTGAAGCACTCGCGCGTGGCCCGTACCGACCTGCATGCGCTGCGCACGCTGGGCGTGGGTGAGATCCGCGTATGTGGCCCGCAGTCGCTGCTGCCGGACGACGAGACCCTGAAGGGCTGCGTGGTCGGCGATGATTTCGACGCGATGCTGGAAGGCGTCGATGCGCTGATGATGCTGCGCCTGCAGCGCGAGCGCATGGAAGAAGGTCTGGTGCCGTCGCTGGAGCAGTACCATGCGCAGTACGGCCTGACCAACAAACGCCTGGCGCGCGCGGGCAAGGATGCCGCGGTGCTGCACCCGGGCCCGATCAACCGCGGCGTGGAAGTGACCGACGAGGTGGCCGACGGCTCGCAGTCGTGGGTGCTGCGCCAGGTCGCCAACGGCGTCGCCGTGCGCATGGCCGTGCTGGAAACCCTGCTGGGCTGACCACCCGGGTGAGGTAGGTGTCAACCTTGGTTGACACACTCACCGCCCGGTTCGTGCGCGCACTGTTTTGGTAGATGCCAACCTTGGTTGGCACTATCCACCGGTGCTAATGTCATCGGGCAGATCACATGACGCCCCAAGCTCCCATTCGCACCATGCATGCGGATATTGCCCAAGCCGCGTCGTCAGCCCAGCCCTGATCGGATTTCCCATCAGGTACATCGCATGCCGGTGCAACGATTCGTCAGAGCGGATCGCATGATCGTGATAGCAGGCCTGCCAGAAGCGCCCTACTCGCCCCAGCAGCCGGTTTGCCTGCCGGGCTGTGCGCGACTTGAAACGCTTCATGACGGTTTCCAGCGTTCCCGCACGTAGTTCGACCAGCCAGTGGATGTGGTCGGGCATGACCACGTAGGCAATCGAGCGGGTGAAGCCCTCCTGATCCAGTCGCTGGAATTCGCGGACTGCCAAGGCGGCCGCTGCGGCGTCGGTGAAGAGCGGCGCGCGTTCATGGACGACGGTGGTGAGGATATAGCTGAGGCCGACGCTGGAGCGACGGCCGAGCAGGAGACGGGTGTTCTGCATGGAGGAAGCATGGACGGGCCTGCTTCCAGTGAACATCGGGGAATGGCTTGGTTTCAGGTAGGCCAGTGCCAACCAAGGTTGGCGACTACCAGAGCAGTCAACGCCAACCAAGGTTGGCGACTACGAGAGCAGTCAATGCCAACCAAGGTTGGCAGCTACCAGAAGCTGCGGTTCAGCGCTTCTGCGCGAACAGCCATTCCCACATTGCCGGGTCGGCGTAGGTGGCGTCCCAGGCATTGTGGTTGCCTTCCGGGTATTCGGTGTAGCGCACGTCGCGTGCGGCGGCGCGCTGGAATGCGGCATGCAGTCTGCGGTCGTCGTCCGGCGGCACCACGTCATCCAGTGCGCCGTGGAAGATCCAGATCGGCGTGTGCTGCAGGCGCTGGGCAATCACCGCGTACGGGTCCGCCTCGTGCGCGACCTGCTCGACGAACAGGGTCGGGCGTACCGCACGCGGGGCGAGCACCGCGCCGCACACGGGGACGATCGCGGCAAAGCGGCGTGGGTCATCCAATGCGATGTTCCAGCTGCCATAGCCGCCCATCGACATGCCGGTCAGGTATTGCCGCGCCGGGTCGGCGCCGAATTCGGCGATCGTCGCGTCCAGCGCGGCCACTGCCGCACGGTTGTTGCGGCCGCTCCATTCCTCGTGGCCCGGTACCTGCGGGAACACCACCAGGGCGGGGAAATCGGGATGCGCGCGCAGGTAAGGCCCCAGCCCGGCGTGGGTCTGCTTGACGCCATCGGCGCCGCGCTCGCCCGAGCCGTGCAGGAACAGGACGACCGGAAGGTGGGTGGGAGCGGCGGCCTGCACGCCGGCCGGAATGAACACCTGGTAGTACGCCGTTTGCCCGTCCACCTTCACCGCACGTGCTTCGAAGCGGCCACGCGCGCTGTCCGGCAGCGAAGTGCAACCGCTCATCATCAGAAGGGCCAGCAGTGGCAGCCAGCGCGACAGCAAACGGACCATGAGATTTTCCGAAGCGGCGAGATCGCCTGCATCGTAGTCCGCCGACGTCGGCCCGGCATCGTGCGCCGCGTCACTGCGGGCGCGGGAAGCTGGCGATGATCTCCAACTGCTCCTGTGCCTCGGTATTGCCTTCGGCGGCGGCGGCCTGCACCTGCGCAATGTCCGGGTGCAGGACCACCAGCAGTGGGTTCTCGCAGACCGGGCAGTCGTACTCGGTGGCGTCCTCGTCAAGTTCCATTTCCATGGCACGCGAGCTGCCCTTCCATTCGCAGGCCGGGCAGGTGTGCTGCTGGTCGCGCCAGCCGGGCTGGAAGTAGTTTTCGATTGTCGTTGCCATGGGGGGATCCAGTTGGGATCGGGTCAGAGCGCCGCGCAGCGGGGATCCGACCCGCGAGACGGTCAGTGCAGCAGCACCAGGGTGGCCAGGCCGAGGAAGGTGAAGAAGCCCATCGAATCGGTCACGGCGGTGAGGAAGATGCCGCTGGCCAGCGCCGGGTCGAAGCCGAAGCGCTTCAGCGTCAACGGCACCAGCACGCCGGCCAACGCAGCAAACAACAGGTTGCAGGTCAACGCGATGGCGATCACTGCCGACAACCCGGGCGAGTGGAACCAGGCGAGCACGATCAGGCCCAGCACCGAACCCAGCATCACGCCGTTCAACAGCGCGACCCGTACTTCCTTCCACAGCAGGGTGCGGGCGTTGGAGGCGCCCACCTGGCCCAGCGCCAGGCCGCGCACCATCAGTGCCAGCACCTGGGTACCGGCGTTGCCGCCGAGGCCGGCGACGATCGGCATCAGCACCGCCAGCGCCACCAGTTTGTCGATGGTGCCTTCGAAGTGGCCGACCACGCTGGAGGCCAGGAAGGCCGTGCACAGGTTCACCGACAGCCACATCAGGCGGCGGCGCATCGCGCGCCAGACCGGGCTGAACAGATCTTCGTCCTCGTCCAGACCGGCGGCGCCCAGCGCCTGGTGCTCGGCCTGGCCGCGGATGATGTCGACCACGTCATCGATGGTGATGCGACCGATCAGGATGTTGTTGTCATCCACCACTGGCGCGGAGATCCAGTCATGGTCGGAGAACTGGCGGGCGACTTCCTGGTCGCTCTCGCCGACGTCGATGGCTGGCTGCTCGTCGTCGATCAGGCGATTGATCGGGGTGGTGTCCTCGTGGGTCACCAGTGCCGCCAGCGACACGCGGCCGAGGTACTGATGGCGGCGGCTGACCACGAACAGGTGGTCGGTGTGGTCGGGCAGTTCACCGCGCAGGCGCAGGTAGCGCAGCACGACGTCGACATTGACGTCGGCGCGCACGGTCACAACGTCCGGATTCATCAGGCGACCGGCGCTGTCCTCGGGATAGGACAGGACCTGTTCCAGGCGCTCGCGGTTCTCGCGGTCCATCGACTTGAGGACTTCGTCGATGACCGTGTCCGGCAGGTCTTCGACCAGGTCGGCCAGATCGTCGATGTCCAGGTCTTCGACCGCGGCGATGATCTCGTCCGGGTCCATGTCCGCGAGCAGGCTTTCGCGCACGTCCTCGCCGACGTGGACCAGCACCTCGCCGTCGTCTTCAGGATCGACCAGGCCCCACACCACCTCGCGCTTGCCCGGCGGCAGTGATTCAAGCAGGTTGCCGATCTCGGCCGGGGCCAGGGTGTTGACCAGGCGACGTACCGGGCCCAGCCGGCCGCTGTCCAGTGCATCGGACAGCATCCGCAGTTGGCGCGCAGTCTTGTCGTGGCGTACAGCTTCAGCCATCGCAGCTCCCGCGGGATAAGAAAAGCCGCGATCCCGGCAAGGATGCGGCAACAGGGGTGTTCAGCGCGTCATTATCGCAAGGCGATGTTTCAACGCATAGCCGCCGGGTGGCGGGAGTGCCGGCCGCTGGCCGGCAACCTCTTGGCCTTCAACGAGACGGGGTCAGATCCCTTTTCCCGCGGAAAAGGATCTGACCCCAGGCGTGCATGCCCGGCGAGCGGGGGGTATCAGGTCGTTTCGGCCACCAGCGCCAGCCAGCGTTCGATGGCGCGTCGGTCGCGCGCGGCCAGCAGCTTCGGCGCGCGCGCGCGCAGCGCACCCAGATCGGCTTCGCGTATCGCGCGGCGTACCTCCAGCAACGTACCCGGGTGCAGGCTGAACTCGCTCAGGCCCAGCGCCAGCAGCAGCGGGGTCATCCGGGCATCACCGGCCATCTCGCCGCAGACCGCCACCGGGATGCGGTGACGCGCGCCGGTCTCGATCACCATCTGCAGCAGCCGCAGCACGGCCGGGTGCAGCGGTGAATACAACTCGCCCAGCGCCTCGTTGTTGCGGTCGGCAGCCAGCAGGTACTGCACCAGATCGTTGGTGCCGATCGACAGGAAATCGACCAGGTCGATGAAGCTCTCCAGCGCCAGCGCAGCGGCGGGGACTTCGATCATCGCGCCCAGCGGTACGTGGTCGGACACCATGTGCCCTTCGCCGCGCAGCTGTTCGGTCAGTTTGAGCATGCGACGGCGCACGGCCAGCAGCTCCTCGCGGGTGCTGACCATCGGCACCAGTACGCGCAGCTTGCCGTATGCAGACGCGCGCAGGATCGCGCGCAGCTGGGTGTCGGCCACTTTCGGCCGTGCCAGCGACAGGCGCACCCCGCGCAGGCCGAGTGCAGGGTTCTCTTCGTTGCTAAGGGTCAGGCCGGTACGGTCGGCCTTGTCCGCGCCCAGGTCCAGCGTGCGTATGGTGACCGGCCGCCCGCTCATGCCCAGCGCGGCATCGCGGTAGGTCTGGAACTGCTCTTCTTCGTCCGGCAGCTCATTGCGCTGCAGGAACAGGAATTCGGTGCGGTACAGGCCGAGCCCCTGCGCGCCCAGTGCATGCGCCTGGGTCACGTCTTCCAGCGATTCGGCATTGGCCAGCAGGGCAATGTCGACCTGGTCGCGGGTACGGCTGGGCTTGCTGCGCAGGCGGCCGAGCTCGCGCTGCTCGCGCGCATGTTCCTTCAGCCGGACGCGGTAGTCCCGCAGGTTGTCGGCCTGCGGGTTGACGGTGATGCTGCCGTCGGCGCCATCGATGATCAGCACATCGCCATCGGCGATGCGGCTGAGCAGCTGCGGCACGTTGACGATCAGGGGCAGGTGCAGGCTGCGCGCCAGGATCGCGCTGTGCGACAGCGCGCTGCCGGCGGCCGTGACGATGCCGACTACGCCCTGTGCCTGCAGCTGCGCCAGCTCGGAGGGCGCGATGTTGTCACAGACCAGGATCTCGCCGGCCAGGCCTTTCACTGCCGACGGCCGTTCGGGTTGCAGGAAGGCGTGGATGCGCCCGATCACATGGTCGAGATCGTCCATGCGGCTCTTCAGATAGGCATCGTCCATGCCATCGAAGACCTTGGCCAGGCGGTCGCGCTGCAGGCGCAAGGCATAGCCGGCGCTGTACGGGCCACTGCGGATCAGCTCGTCCAGGCCGTACAGCAGCTCGGGGTCGTCCAGCAGCAGCGCGTGCAGGTCGAGGAACTCGCCCACTTCCTGGTTCAGGGCGCCATGCAGGCGCTGGCGCAGCTCGTGCATTTCCGTACGCGCGGCATCCAGCGCCCGGTGCAGGCGCGCCAGTTCGGCCTCGACCTGGTGGGCGGCCACGCGCTGCTCGGCCACCTCCAGCGCATGCGGCAGTCGCACGCGTGCCCGGCCCATCGCCGTTCCGCGCGCGGCGCCGTGGCCGGCCAGCAGCTGTACCGGCCGTTGGCCGGAAGGGACCTGGCTGGCGCGTGCGCGTGGCACGCTCAGCTGTCCTCGTCGAAACGGCGTTCGAACAGGCCGACCACCGCCTCCATCGCGGCGGCTTCGTCCTCGCCGTTGATCCGCACGGTGACCGGGGTGCCTTGGCCGGCGGCCAGCAGCATCACGCCCATGATACTCTTGGCGTTGATCTCACGGCCTTTGGCGGCCATGGTCACGTTGCAGCGGAACGGCGCCAGGGTCTGCACCAGCTTGGCGGTGGCCCGGGCATGCAGGCCCAGGCGGTTGCTGACTGTGAGTTCTCGTTCAAGCATCGTCGACTATCGCTCCATTACGGGTACCCGCCGCGGCTGTGGCGGGCAGTTGATCCAGTCCCTGTTCCGGATAATTCATCACCCGCAGCAACATCGGCAGGCTCAGCGCCGACACCCGGCGAACCGGGGTCCCCAGCCGGGCCAGCTGCCCGGCAAGGTTGGCGGGGCTGGCGCCGTACAGGTCGGTCAGGATCAGCACACCATCACCCCCGTCAACCCGCCGCAGGGCGGCCGAGGCGAGCGGGAGCAGGGCGTCCAGGTCTGCGTCGAACGGTACTTCGAAAGCTTCGGTTTTCAGCGGCAACTGCCGCAGGAGCCGGGTCGCCACGTCAAGCAGGGCGGTCCCGACCCCGGGATGTGTTACGAGGAGAATGCCACAGGTCATTACTGCACGTTAACAGGTCAAGGTGAATTGGCGATAGCAGCAGGAGAGGGGCACTGTGTCCCGTATTCAGCGTTGCTCCCAGGGAGGCCTTTTCCGTTGAGAAAGAGATCCGACCCCATCCGTTTTTCGATGCCTGACAGCGATTCATCCATGCAGGCGTGGATCCATCGTGTCGACCAGGGTCGACACCCACCCGCAGCAGAAATCTGCCAGAGGTGGGGCGGTGTGGGTCTGCAGGACCGTTGGCGCCATGGATGGCGCCATCGAGCCCCCAGGGGTGAGGGCGCTTTGCTTGCGAAGCACTGCTTCGCAAGCGCCCGAACGCCCAGCCGCCAGCGGCTGGGCCGGACCGCGGAGCGGGGTTCACGACGTGTCCTGCAGACCCGCACCGCCCCGCCATCCCACGGGATGCCGCTCCTGCTGTTGCTGTTGCTGTTGCTGTTGCCGGCCAGCGGCCGGCACTATCGGCGGGTGCCGGGCGCAGCCCGGCCGACCCCCTCAATCCTGTTCGCGGTGGTACGTCGCCACGTCTTCCCAGCCCATCTCGCGGGCATGCCGGGCCAGGCGCTCGGCCAGGAACACCGACCGGTGCTTGCCGCCGGTGCAGCCGAACGCCACTGTCACATAGCTGCGGGTGCCATCACCCAGCTTCGGCAGCCAGGTATCGAGGAAGTCCATCAGCTGGGCCAGGTAGCGCTGCACGTCCGGCTGCGCTTCCAGGTAGTCGCGTACACCCGGTTCGCGACCGCTGAGCGCGCGCAGGTCCGGGTCCCAGTGCGGATTGGGCAGCACCCGCGCATCGAACACGAAGTCCGCCTCGGCCGGCACGCCGCGCTTGTAGGCGAACGATTCGAACAGCAGCGACAGGCCGGTGGCATGGTCCATCGTGAACTCGGTGATGATCCGCCGCCGCAGCTGATGCACGTTGAGGCTGCTGGTGTCGATCACCGCATCGGCCTCGCGGCGCAGCGGTGCGGTCAACTCGCGTTCGCGGGCGATGGCTTCAGGCAGCGACAGGCCCAGCTGGCTCAGCGGATGGCGGCGGCGGGTGTCGGCGTAGCGCTTGAGCAGCGTCTCGTCGCTGGCCTCGAAGAACAGCACCTTCACGTCCACGCCGGCGTCGGCCGCCAGCTGCCGCCAGTCGCCCAGCTGGCTCAGGTCGGCCTGGCCGCGAACGTCGATGCCTACGGCCAGACGCCGTGGTGCGCTGCCGTCGTGGTTGGTCAACAGGCTGCGCACGAAGTCGGGCAGCAGATTGATCGGCAGGTTGTCCGAGCAGTAGTAATCCTGGTCCTCGAAGGTCTTCAGGGCGACGGATTTACCCGAGCCGGACAGGCCGCTGACGATGATCAGGGTCGGGGCGGAGGGGGTGACGGTGCTCATGGACAGGCTCTTCGAAGGGCAGGGAAATCAGGGTGTTCGCCGTTCCAGCAGGTTGCTGTGGCGGGCGATGAACATGGCTGCCGGGTCGATGCCCTTGGTGCGCAGGATGTGCAGGCGGGTGGCCGCCTCGGTCAGCACGGCCAGGTTGCGGCCGGGCATCACCGGCAGGGTGATCAGCGGTACGTCCAGGTCCAGCACATGGCGGGTGCCCGAATCGCCGGTCAGGCGCTCGTAGCCATGCGGGGTGGGTTCGGTCATCGGCTTGGTCAGGTGGACGATCAGCCGAAGGTACTTGTTCTTCTTTACAGCCGTGTCGCCGAACATCTCGCGCACGTTCAACACGCCCAGGCCGCGCACTTCCAGCAGGTCCTGCAGCAGCTCCGGGCAGGTGCCATCGAGTACATCGGGTGCGATCTGGGTGAATTCGGGGGCATCGTCGGCCACCAGGCGATGGCCACGGCTGAGCAGTTCCAGCGCCAGTTCGCTCTTGCCGGATCCCGCTTCGCCGGTGATCAGCACGCCGATGGAATAGATCTCCATGAACACGCCATGCAGGATCACCCGCGGCGCCAGCGTCCGCGCCAGGTGGTAGGACAGGTGGTTGAGCAGTTCGTGGCCGCGCTTGGGCGACAGCCACAATGGCGTGCCGGATTCGTCCGCGGCAGCGCGCAGGTCTTCCGGGCAGGCCTGGTTGCGGGTCAGCACCAGCGCCAGCGGGTGCGACTGCATGATCTTTTCGATGGTCTCCCAACGCTGGCGCGGTTCCAGCGCATCCAGCCAGGACAGTTCCTCGGTGCCCAGGATCTGCACCTTGTTGGGATAGATGGCATTGAGGTAGCCGGCCAGCGAGGGGCGCCGCGAGACCGTGTTGCCGGCCTCCAGCTCGCGCTTCTCGCCGGACTTGCCGGCAGCCCAGCGCAGTCCCAGCCGCTCGCGCTGCTGTTCGAACAGTTCACGGGCGGTGATGCTGGTATTCATGCGGCACTCGCAGGTGGGGTCATGTCCAGCGCCTTGCGCAGCGCCCGGGCATCGCCCGCTTCGCGCAGGGCCTGGCGGATGTCCGGCGCCGAGAACAGCTCGGCCAGCTCGGACAGCAGCATCAGGTGCTGGTGGGTGTAGTGGGCGGGGACGGCCATCGCGAACACCAGGTCCACCGGCTCCTCGCCACCGAAATCGACCGGGGTGGCCAACCGCAGCAGAGCGCCGCGGGGGCGGTCCAGGGTTGGCGCGCGGCCGTGGGGAATGGCGATGCCGTGGCCGATGGCGGTGCTGCCCAGCGCTTCGCGCTGGCACAGGTTCAGATAGATCTGTTCGGCGTTGGCCTGGCGGCAGGCCAGCAACCCGGCGGCGGCCTGCAGGACGCTGTCACGGTCGGTGGCCGTGCAGAGCTGGGTCTGCACGGCCGCCAGGAGGTCAGTCAGGGGCATGTCTGCGGGGAACGGTGGCGATCAGCCACCATTGTCGCCCACCGGCAGCGGTGCGTGCTGCTGTTTTTTCTCCTTGTGCTTGATCACCAGACGGTCAAGCTTGTCCGCAAGCAGGTCGATCGCGGCATACATGGTCTGGGCATTGGCCTCGGCGTGCAGGGTCTGGCCGGGAATGTTGAGGCTGGCGTCGACGTGGTGTTCGGTCTTCTGCAGCTTGAGGGTCACCCGCGCTTCGCAGTGCTGGTCGAAGTGCTTTCCGATCCGGGCCAGCTTCTCCTCAACATAGGACTGCAGGGCCGGGGTGACTTCGACATCTTTGCCAAACGTTTCGATGCGCATCGGGTTTCTCCTGTGTTCGGATGTGCCAATGAACCTCTCCGCCGGGCGCGGCGGCGCGTCAAGCGATTCTGACCCTTTCGTGCGAGGCGGAAATGTTCATGGCTTCACGATACTTCGCCACGGTGCGTCGCGCTACTGGAATTCCCGACGATTTGAGCAGGTCAGCCAGCTTGGCGTCAGAAAGCGGCTTGCGCGGGTTCTCGTCGTCGATCAGGCGCCGGATCATCGCCTGGATGGCGGTGCTGGACGCCTCGCCACCGCTCTCGGTATCGATGCCCGAGGCGAAGAAGGCGCGCAGCGGCAGGGTGCCTCGCGGGGTACGCACGTGCTTGCGGGCGATCGCGCGCGAGACCGTGGATTCGTGCAGGCCGAGCTCGGCGGCGATCTCGCGCAGGGTCAGTGGACGCAGCGCCTGCTCGCCGAATTCGAGGAAGCCGGCCTGCTGCAGGATAAGGCTGCGCACGACGCGCAGCAGGGTGTCACCACGCTGCTGCAGCCCTTTCAGCAGCCAGCGCGCTTCCTGCAGCTGGGCACGCAGGTAGCCGGCATCGGCGTCGCCACAACGTCGGATCAGCTGTTCGTAGCCGCGGTGGATCACCACCTTCGGCCCGGCATGCGCGGCCAGCGCTGCGCGCCATACGCCGTTCTGCCGCCACACCACCACATCCGGCACCACGTAGGTGTCCTGCGACAGCGGCGCGATCTGCGTGCCCGGGCGCGGGTCCAGCGAGCGCAGCAGCGCCACGGCAGTCTCGACCTCGTCCAGCGGCAGCTTCAACTCATGGGCGAGCCCGGCGACGCCGCTGCGCGGCAAACGTTCCAAGGGTCCTGCGGCAATCTGTCGCGCCAGAAGCAGGCCGGGCGTGTCGCCGGCCAGCACATCCAGCTGCAGCAGCAGGCATTCGCCCAGCGTGCGTGCGGCCACACCCACCGGATCGAAGCGCTGGATGCGATGCAGCACGGCGAGGATCTCGTCATCGTCGGCGTGGATCGCCGGCAACAGGGTTTCAGCGATGGTGGCCAGCGGTTCGCGCAGGTAACCGTCGTCGTCCAGTGCATCGATCAGTGCGGCACCGATGCTGCGATCACGCGAGGACAGATGCGACAGATGCAGCTGCCACAGCAGATGGTCGGCCAGTGTTTCGGTTTCGGCTACGCGCTCGGCAGCGCTGCCATTGTCGTCGTCATCATCGAAGCTGCCACCGCTGCCGGTCGTCGTCCAGTCCAGTTCGGTCGGCGCCCAGTCGTCGCCCTCATCGCTGCGCTCTGCAGGCGCTTCGTTGTCGTTGCCATCGCTGCCTTCATTGGCGGCGCTGCTGTCGTTGCTGTCGGCCCAGTCCAGCAGTGGGTTGCTTTCCACTGCCTGCGCGATCTCCAGCTCCAGTTCGGTGGCCGACATCTGCAGCAGCTTGATCGCCTGCTGCAACTGGGGCGTGAGCACCAGTTGCTGTCCCAACGATGTCTGCAGCCGAGTCTTCATGCCTGTGCCGAAAGGAAGGAAAGGGCCCCGGCGACTGCTTCACAGCTTGAAGGAATCCCCGAGGTAGACGCGGCGTACATCGGCGTTGTCCAGGATCGCCTCCGGCGAACCCTGGGCCAGCACGCTGCCCTCGGCGAGGATATACGCGCGGTCGCAGATACCCAAGGTCTCGCGCACGTTGTGGTCGGTGATCAGCACGCCGATACCACGCTGCTTGAGGTGGGTGACGATGCGCTGGATCTCGCCGACCGAAATCGGGTCGACACCGGCGAACGGTTCGTCGAGCAGGATCAGGCGCGGTTGTGCGGCCAGTGCGCGGGCGATCTCGCAGCGGCGGCGTTCGCCACCGGACAGGCTGGCGCCGAGCTGGTCGGCGACATGGCCCAGCTGCAGTTCGTCGAGCAGGCCGTTCAATTCGCGCTCGCGGCCGGCCGAGTCCAGGTCCTCGCGCAGTTCCAGCACCAGGCGGATGTTGTCGGCCACGGTAAGCTTGCGAAACACCGACGGTTCCTGCGGCAGGTAGCCCACCCCCTGCTTGGCGCGGGTGTACATCGGGTCGCCGGTGATGTCCTTGCCGTCGAGCACGATGCTGCCGGCATCGGCGGCCACCAGACCGACGATCATGTAGAAACAGGTGGTCTTGCCGGCACCGTTGGGGCCGAGCAGGCCGACCACTTCACCCGCATCGAGGGTCAGCCCGAAGTCCTTGACCACTTCGCGCTGCTTGTACTTTTTGCGCAGGCCCTTGGCGACGAGCATTACTTCCTGCTCCCGGCCGGCTGTGCCGGCGTGGTGGCCTTGGGCTGTGCCGCAGGCGCGGCCGGGGTCTTGTTCTTCGGCGGGATGACGGTACGCACGCGGCTGCCGTCACCACCGGAGTTCATCTCGCCGGTGCGGGTGTTGTAGACCATGCGCTGGCCGGCATTGGTGCCGCGCGCGCTGGTGACCTTGTAGTTGCCGGTCAGGGTGATGATCTCGGTCTTGATGTCGTAGTCGATGCGATCAGCAAGCGCATCCATCCAGGTGCCGTCATCAAGCTGCTGCTTCATCTTGGCCTGCTTGCCGGTGAAGACCACGCGCACGGCCTCGCCGTCCTTGAGGTAGATCTCGGCCTCGGACGAACGCAGGTCCAGCGTGCCCTGGGTGATGATCACGCCCTGCGACAGCACGGTCTTGCCGTCGCCGGTGAGCATGCCGGACTGGGCGCCGGAATCGATGTGCATGTCTTCGTTGCGGTCGGTGGACTTGGCGAAGGCGGCGCTGGGGACAAGAAGACCGAGCGCGAGTACGGCGGCAAAGGGAATCTTCATCGGGGTCCGTTCTACCGGTGGGGGCCTGCCGGGCGGGCCGGGGGCGGAGGGTGGGGCTGCCGGCCCTGCGCCTGTCCGGAGACGTCGCGGGCTGGCGGCGGAATCAGCGTCTGGGCGTGTAACGGCCCTTGGACTGGCTGAGGAAATGATACGTGTTGTTCTTCGAATCCACTTCGAAGCCGACGCCGGACTGTTCCATGCCCGGGCGGGTCATGGTCACCAGGGCGTCGGTACGGGCGCGGTTCTCCTTCGGGAACACGTCCAGGTGGTCGGTGCGGAAGGTGGTCGGCACCACGCCCGGGCCCGCCGGGCTGTCGCCGGCAACCTTGCCGCGCAGCTTCATCTCGTCGCCCTTGGCGCTGAGCCAGCCGGTCTCGGCACGCAGCGTCCAGTGCTTGCCATCCTTGTCCGGCATCTCGAACAGCGGGGTGGCAATGTTGATGGTCTGGTCGCCGCGCTGGCGCTCCAGCCGCGGTGCGCGCAGGGTGGTCGATTCCTTGCCGTGCTCATCCAGGGCGACGATCTGGAAGTCATGCAGGATGTAATCCACACCGATTTCCTGGCCCCCCGTGGCTGGACCCTTGTCGCGGTTGCGCAGCGCCGCCCAGCTGCTCAGCAGGGCGGCCAGCAGCAGGCTGATGCCGAGCACGGTGCGCCAGTTCAAGGTGGGCAGGTTCATGCGCCAAACCTCGCCAGCACCGCATCCGCGCGGCCCTGGGCGGCCAGCAGGATGTCGCACAGCTCGCGCGCGGCGCCACGGCCACCCTCGGCGCGGGTCTGCCAATGCACGCGTTCGGCGATCCACGGATGGGCATTGGCCGGGGCCACCGCAAGGCCGACCGCACCCAGCGGCGCCAGATCGGGCAGGTCATCGCCCATGAACGCCACCTGTTCCAGGCCGATCCCGTGCTGCGCACACAGCGCCTGCACGCTGGCCAGCTTGTCGCCCACGGCGATCTGGGTGTCGATGCCGAGGTCGGCGCCGCGCTTGAGCGCGGACTGGCTGTTGCGCGCGGTGATCAGCACGGGGTGGATACCGTGCTGCTGCAGCAGTTTCAGGCCCAGGCCATCCTGCACGAAGTACGCCTTGCTCTCGTTGCCGTCCTTGTCGTAGTACAGCCGACCGTCGGTGAGGGTGCCGTCCACGTCGAAGCAGGCCAGGCGGATCTGGGCCGCAGCGGCATGCAGGTGGGCGGGGAAGGCGGGCAGGGGGGACCAGGGCATCAGGGCGGCAGGCTCGTTATGGGCGGGTGCGGCGTTACAGACTGAATGGGGTCTACGGACTGTCGGTTAAACCACCCGGGCCCGCAACAGGTCATGAATGTTCAGCGCGCCAACCGCGCGGCCCTGGCCATCAACCACGATCAGGCCGGTGATCTTGTGGGTCTCCATCAGGCGGGCGGCCTCGACCGCCAGCTGGTCGGCGCCGATGGTGCGCGGGTTGCGGGTCATCACGTCGGCGATCTTCGCCGTGCGCACATCCAGCGCGCTGTCCAGCGCACGGCGCAGGTCGCCGTCGGTGAACAGCCCGATCAGCACGCCGTCGGCGTCGACCACGGCGGTCATGCCCAGCCGCTTGCGGCTCATTTCCACCAGCGCCTCGCTGAGGCTGGCGTCGGCGCCCACGCTGGGCAGGTCGTCGCCGGTGTGCATGACGTCGGTGATGTGCAGCAGCAGGCGACGGCCGAGGCTGCCGGCAGGGTGCGAGCGGGCGAAGTCATCGGCGGTGAAGCCACGTGCATCGAGCAGGGCCACGGCCAGTGCATCGCCCATCGCCAGCGAGGCGGTGGTGCTGGAAGTGGGTGCCAGCGCCAGCGGGCAGGCCTCGGCCGGCACGCTCACGTCCAGATGGATGTCGGCGGCGGTGGCCAGGCTGGACTGCGGGCGGCCGGTCATGGAGATCAGCAGGTTGCCCTGGCGCTTGAGCACCGGCAGCAGCATCAGCACCTCGTCCGATTCGCCCGAGTAGGACAGGGCCAGCACGACGTCGTCCTCGGTGATCATGCCCAGGTCGCCGTGGCCGGCTTCACCGGGGTGCACGTAGAACGCCGGCGTACCGGTAGAGGCCAGGGTGGCGGCGATCTTGCGCGCGATATGCCCGGACTTGCCCATGCCGGTGGCAACCACCCGCCCGCGGCTGGCCAGGATCGCCTGGCAGGCCTGCTGGAAGGCCTCGCCGAGGCGGTCGGCCACGGCATCCAGGGCCTGCCGCTCGATCTCGAACACGCGGCGGCCACTGGCAACCAGGCCGGCAGGGTCGACGGAACGGGGGGGCAACAGGGATTCGGCCATGCGGACGCCACGCAGCGGAAGTAGAATGGACCCACATTTTATTAGGAAAGCCCGTTGGACGCCGACACCATCCGCAATCTGATCGAAACCGGCCTGCCCGGCGCCCGCGCCGACGTGCAGGGCGACGATGGCGTGCATTTCGAAGCGACCGTGGTCTGCGAGGCCTTTGCCGGCAAGATGCCGCTGGCCCGCCACCGCATGGTGTATGCCACCCTGGGCGACCTGATGGGCGGCGCGATCCACGCGCTGGCGCTGAAAACCGTGACCCCGGCCGAAGCCGGCTGAACCGCAGAAGATCCCGAATACATGGCCAAGATCGTTGTGACCGGCGGCGCTGCGCTGCACGGTGAAGTGAGCATCTCCGGCGCCAAGAACGCCGTCCTCCCCATTCTCTGCGCGACCCTGCTGGCCGATGAGCCGGTGGAGATCACCAACGTGCCGCACCTGCACGACGTGGTCACCACGGTGAAGCTGCTTGGCGAGCTGGGCGCCAAGGTCACCATCGACCAGGGCACGCTGTCGCGCGGCAGCGCGATCGTGGTCGACCCGCGTCCGGTCAACCAGCACGTCGCACCGTATGAGCTGGTCAAGACCATGCGCGCCTCGATCCTGGTGCTGGGCCCGCTGCTGGCCCGCTTCGGCGCCGCCGAAGTGTCGCTGCCGGGCGGCTGCGCGATCGGCTCGCGACCGGTCGACCAGCACATCAAGGGCCTGCAGGCGCTGGGCGCCGAGATCGTGGTCGAGAACGGCTTCATCAAGGCCAGCGCCAAGCGCCTGAAGGGTGGCCACTTCACCTTCGACATGGTCAGCGTCACCGGCACCGAGAACGTGCTGATGGGCGCGGTGCTGGCTGAAGGGACCACCGTCCTCGACAACTGCGCGATGGAACCGGAAGTGACCGACCTGGCGCACTGCCTGATCGCGCTGGGCGCGAAGATCGAAGGCCTGGGCACCGCCCGCCTGGTGATCGAGGGCGTCGAGCGCCTGTCCGGTGGCCGCCACGAAGTGCTGCCCGACCGCATCGAGACCGGCACCTTCCTGGTGGCCGCGGCGATGACCGGTGGCAAGGTCACGGTCAACCGTGCGCGCCCGAACACCATGGACGCGGTGCTGTCCAAGCTGGTCGAGGCCGGTGCGAAGATCGAGACCACCGACGACAGCATCACCCTGGACATGCAGGGCCGGCGGCCGAAGGCGGTCAACCTGACCACCGCGCCGTACCCGGCATTCCCGACCGACATGCAGGCGCAGTTCATGGCACTCAACTGCGTGGCTGACGGCGTGGGCGTGATCAACGAAACGATCTTCGAGAACCGTTTCATGCACGTCAACGAACTGCTGCGCCTGGGCGCGGACATCCAGGTTGAAGGCCACACCGCCATCGTGCGTGGCAGCGAGCACCTGAGCGGCGCACCGGTGATGGCGACCGACCTGCGAGCGTCGGCCTCGCTGATCCTGGCCGGCCTGATGGCCAGCGGCGATACCACCATCGACCGCATCTACCACCTTGATCGTGGCTACGAGAACATCGAAGAGAAGCTGTCTTCGCTCGGCGCCACCATCCGGCGCGTGCCATGATCCTGCGCGGCAAGTTCAGCCCGCGTCGCAAGGCGCTGCTGGCCCTGGTGCTGATCGTGCTGGCGTGGCTGGGCTATGCCTGGTACGCCAACATCGCCATCACCCAGGGCATCGAGCAGAAGGACATGGACTGGAACGGCGACGGCACGGTCACGCGTGACGAGATCATCGAGTCGTTCTATGCGGTCGCGGTGAACGACAGCCAGGACGGCAACCGTCATTGCCGCACCTTTGTCTGGCGCAGCACCGGCGAGCAGATCCGAGTGGACTGCCGCACCGAGTTCAAGCCGGCGGCGGCCGAGGAAAAGAAGTAAGAAAAACGCCCGCGAAAGCGGGCGTTTTCTTTTCGCGGGGCCCTGGGTCGGAGCCCTTTCCATCGGAAAGGGCTCCGACCCCAGCCACACAACCGGGGTCAGAGCCCATCCCCGAGGGGATGGGATCCGACCCCGGCACTCAGTTCATCGCCTTGATGGTCAGGTCCAGCGCATCGCGGCCGCTCTCACGCTGCAGCATGCGCGCCGGCACCGGGAAGTCCGGCACGATCCAGGCGATCAGCTCCTTGTTGCCGTCGGCGCGCGAGACCTTGGTCGCCTCGTAACTCTTGCCGGCCACGGTGATCGATTCCTTGCCGATCACGCGGTAGGTCATGTTCTTGATCCGGCCTTCGTCCACCATGCGATAGGTCAGCGGCTTGCCGGCGGCCAGGTCACGGGCGATCGCCAGGTTGATCAGCAGCGCGTCCATGTCGCCTGCTTTCAGCGCGATGGGGCCCGCACGGTCCGGCTTGATGTCGCCGGTCCAGGTGGCCTGGTTGCTGGTCCAGTTGTAGTTGGCCTGCACGTTGCGCTTCTTCACCAGCAGCGCCGAACGGTCCTGGCTGCTGAGCGGGCGCAGCTGGCCACGCACTTCCTCGAACACCGTGCTCTGGCTGAGGTCGGCCAGCTGGTTCTTCACCTGCAGGCTGTAGCGCCATTTGTTGCTGCCTTCGCTGGCCAGGGTCATGGTGCCGTTGGCCTGCATGCCCATGTAGCTGGCCAGGTAATCCGCCTTGAACGGTTCCAGCGCCATGGCCGGCAGGCTGGCCACGGTCAGGGCAGCGGCTGCGATCCAGGTGAGGGGGCGGGTCAGGGTATTCATGCTCAGACTCCTTGGTATTCGATCAGGCGCAGGTCGACGCGGTCTTCGCCGTCTTCGCGTTGCAGGATGCGCACCGGGGTGGGGACACCGTTGGCGATCCAGAGAATGGTTTCGTTTCTGCCACCGTTGGTCCGGTAGACCCGCAGCGCGTTGTAGGACAGGTCGCCGACCTCGACGTTCTCGGTCTGCGGCGCGGCCTGGTAGTCGTGTTCGCGGACCTTGCCCATGTCCACGTAGCGGTAATGCATGGTGGCGCCCGGACGCGCATCGCGCATGATCGCCAGGTTGATCAGCAGCGCGCTCTGGTCGCCGGCCCGCAGCGGGATCGGCTGCGCGCGCTCCTTCTTGACGTCGCCGGTCCATTGCGCGGTGCCGGCCTGCCAGTTGTAAGTGCCCACGGCCTTCTTGCCCAGGAACAGGCCCTTGCGCACCGTGCTCTGGCTGAGCGGTGCGTAGACGCCACTGCGCTCCTCGAACACCGTGCTCTGCTCGATGTTCAGGCCGAGCACGCTGGCAAAGCCGCGGCGGCCGACCACCTGCATGTCCACGCGCCACTGGCTGCCGCCGGTGTGGGTGACCTGCATGCTGGCATCACCCGCTTCCTTGCCCTTGTAGAAGGCCTGGTAGGTGGCGGTGAACGGCTGCAGCGGCGGCGGCTCCCAGGCCAGTGCCGGCAACAGCGGCACACTGGGCTCGTTCGGTGGCAGCGCAGCGGGTGTGGGCGGCGGTGAAGCCGCAGGCGGCTGCGCCTGGCCCCAGCCCACAGCGGGAAGCACGGCAAGCGACAACAGCAGTGAAGTGGACAGCAGCGTCGTGGTCTTCATGGAGGACAGGAACCGCAGGAGGGGGCAGGATGCCAGCCCCGCAGTCAGCGGGGCGTGTGCAAGAGCGTTACCGGTTCAGGTTTCCGGCGGAATCTAGGGCCAAGGGGCTAAACAGGGGGTGACCGTCCAGCCAGGGCTGACCCTCCCGTTCAGCCAGGCGGCCCTCGCACAGCAGCTGCAGTGTGGCGATCAGCAGCGGATGCTCCACCGCAAGCACGCGTGCGGCCAGCGCCTGCGCGTCATCGCCGGGCCGCACCGGCACGCGGGCCTGCGCCAGCACCGCGCCGGCATCCAGTTCGGGGACCACCAGGTGCACGCTGGCGCCATGCTCGGCGTCACCGGCCTGCAGCGCCCGCGCGTGGGTGTCCAGGCCCTTGTGCAGCGGCAGCAGCGACGGGTGGATGTTGACCAGGCGGCCATCGAAACGCTGCACGAAGGCCGGACCAAGGATGCGCATGTAGCCGGCACAGACGATCCAGTCCGGCTGTACCGCGGCAAGCGCATCGCCGAGCGCCTGCTCGTAGCTGGCGCGGTCGCTGAATTCCTTCGGTGCATGCGCCCAGCGCAGGCCGGCATCGACACGCAGCAGGGCCTCTGCGGCGGGGCGGTCGGAGAACACGCCGACCACCTCGGCCGGCAGGCGGCCGCTGCCGATCGCGTCGAGGATGGCCTGCAGGTTGCTGCCGCGGCCCGAGGCGAGCACGGCGATGCGGGTTGGGGCGGTCATTGCAGGGAACTCCGGCGGATCAGAGGCCAGGTCAGCAGGCTGCCGACGGTCGCCATCAGCATGTCGGCATGCGCATCCCACATGTCACCCTGCTGGCCGTTGTAGGCTTCGGCGGCATCCGGCGACAGCGCCAGCGCGATGGCCCATTCGAACCATTCGTAGACCAGGCTGGCACACATCACCGTCATCACTGCCAGGGTGAAGGCCTGGCCCAGGCGCAGCGCCGGCCACGCGTGACGGGCCAGCTGCAGCAGTGCGGGAGTGAAGCAGACGCCGAACAGGAAGTGGATGAGGCGGTCGAAATGGTTGCGCTGCCAGCCGAAGGCCGCATTCGGCGACCAGCCGGTCAGCATCTGCGTCCAGGCGTCGTAGGGCACGTTGGAATACAGCCAGCGCGCCGCCACGCAGTGCAGGGCGATGAAGCCGCAGATGGCGATGTAGGCGCCGTTGCCCAGCCAGCCGCCGCGGCGGTCGACCCACAGCAGGGCGGCCAGACCGACCACGGTCAGCGTGCTGTGCAGGGCCTGCTCGATGGGCCACAGCGGGTGGATCCAGCTGATCGCGAAGACCGCCAGTACGGCGGCGAAAGCCCACTTCTTCGGGACCGGGAAGCGGCGGGTGGTGGGCGAATCAGACGTCGGGAGGGCAGGCGCGGACATGGGAAATCGATCAGATGAGGACGGGGCGTCTGCCGGCAGGTTCAGGCACTGAGGTGATCACCGCGGTCGAACAGCGCAGCCATTTCCGGCTTGGACAGGAACACCCAGGCATAGGCGGCCAACGCCATGCCCAGTGGTCCAGCCAGCACGCCCAGCCACGCCGCGCGCTGGCACCAGGCCAGCCCGGTGCGATGTGACAGCTTGCGCGCGGTGTGCAGCTGCACGAACCCCAGCACGGCGGCCAGCACGGCGATGGACGCATAGACCGTGGTCAGCATCCAGGCATCCTCCAACCCGCGCGACTGGGCCACCCAGCCGCTGAGGCCGAGGAACGCCACCGCGGCGACCCAGTGGAAACCGGCCAGGGCGTAGAACAGCACTCTCAGTGTCTGCAGATGGCTGGTCAGCTGCAGCTGCGCCAGGGTCTGATGCGGCAGCGGCGGTGGATTGCCGGAGGCGGTCATGCGGTCGCGGCGGGAAGGTCGAAGGCGGCCTTGACCTGCGGGCGCAGCAGGGTGATCAGGCTGAACACCCCCAGCACCGTGCCGACCGGCGTGAACAGGCAAGCCAGGCCAGCCGCGATCAGGCACAGCAGATGGCGACGGCGGCGGGACAGGCAGCGGCCGGCATAGGCCACGAACGCGCCCAGCGTGATGCCACCGAACACGACGACGCAGCCGAGAACGGTGAACACCCAGCCCATCAGGCGCTGTTCCTCCAGCGAGGAGGGCTCGCCGCCGGACTTCATCGGCAGGCTGCCGGTCAACGCGGCGATGCCGATCACGATGTGCAGGATGAAGATCAGCGAGAACAGCACGATCAGGCCACCGACCACGTAGTGTGCGATGGCCAGCATGCGCAGGTGGTCGGCATCCTGCGCGCTGAACAGCGGTACCGCCGCCAGCGGCGGCGGCACGGGGGCGGGCGACAAAGGGGGCGTTGCGTCCATGCGGGGCTCCTGGGTTGCCGGCGTCAGCCGATGTGGACGCGTTCGGCGCCTTCGGCGGTGACCACCTGGCCGATGGCCCAGTGCTCCAGGCCCTGCGCCTTGACTGCATCGGAAACGGCAGCCACCTGGTCCGCTGCGACGATCAGCACGAAGCCGATGCCGCAGTTGAAGGTGCGCCACATCTCGCTGTCGGCCACCGCGCCTTCCTTCTGCAGCCACTGGAACACCGGCGGCAGGGTCCATGACGACGCCTGGATGTCCAGGCCGAGGCCGTCGGGCACTACGCGGATGATGTTCTCGGTCAGGCCGCCGCCGGTGATGTGGGCCATGCCATGGATGGCCTCGCCGTGCGACTTCAGCAGCGACAGGATCGGCTTCACATAGAGGCGGGTCGGTGCCATCAGCGCATCGACCAGCTTCACGCCGCCTTCCAGCTCCAGATCGGCCGGGCGACCGGCGCGGTCGTAGATGCGGCGCACCAGCGAGTAGCCGTTGGAGTGCGGGCCGGAGGAGGCGATGCCGATCAGCACGTCGCCGGCGGCCACGCTGGCGCCGTCCTTCAGCTCGCTCTTCTCCACCGCGGCGACCGTGAAGCCGGCCAGGTCGTATTCGCCGGGAGCGTACATGTCGGGCATTTCAGCGGTTTCGCCGCCGATCAGCGCGCAGCCGGCCTCGGTGCAGCCGTTGGCGATGCCGCCCACGACCGCTGCGGCGGTGTCGATGTCCAGCTTGCCGGTGGCGAAGTAGTCCAGGAAGAACAGCGGTTCGGCGCCCTGCACCAGCACGTCGTTCACGCACATGGCGACCAGGTCGATGCCGATCGTATCGTGGCGGTTCAGCTGGTGGGCCAGCTTCAGCTTGGTACCCACGCCGTCGGTACCCGACACCAGCACCGGCTCGCGGTACTTGTTGGACAGGTCGAACAGGGCACCGAAGCCACCCAGGCCGCCCATCACTTCCGGGCGGAAGCTGCGCTTGACCAGGGGCTTGATCCGCTCGACCAGCGCATTGCCGGCGTCGATGTCGACCCCCGCGTCACGGTAGGTGAGGGGGGAGGGGGCGGAAGACGGGGTGTTGGTCACGGGCGTCGGCGCTGGCAGGGGTTGAACGGGCGATTTTAACAGGCCGCATTGGCGCAAAGGCCGTATTCGGGCAACAATTCCCCCGGATACGTCGAGCCAATGGATGTCCTGATGCGCCGCAGCCTGATTCTGACCCTGCTCCTTGCGCTGAGCCTGCCGGTGGCCACGATGGCCCAGAGCGGCCTTCGCACCGAGGGTGATGTCGCCACCGCCAGTGGCGCGTACGAGGCCGAAGTGCCCGTCAACAGCCAAGCCGAGGCCGATCGCAACGGCGCCCTGGCCCGCGCCCTGAGCGTGGTACTGGGCAAGCTGTCCGGCGACCGCAGCGTGATGTCCCGCCCCGGCGTGGTGCAGGCGCTGCGCAACGCCAAGGACTACGTGGCCAGCTACGACTACAAGCAGGACCAGAGCGTGGGCGCCAGTGGCGCCCCCAGCTTCCGTACCCTGCTGGTGGCCCGCTTCCGCGAGGATGATGTCGACTCGCTGGTGTCGGCGCTGGGCCTGCCGCTGTGGCCGCAGCCGCGACCGAAGCCGGTGCTGTGGCTGGCCGTCGACGATGGCAGTGGCCCGCGCCTGGTCAGCGTGCAGCAGGCCAACGCCGCCCGGCCGTTGCTGAACCGCGCCATCGAGCGCGGCTACAAGCTGGGCCTGCCCAGTGGTGGCGCCGCCGAACAGGCGCTGGCGGGTGCGATCTGGCGCCAGGACAGTGCCGCCGTGGCCCGTGCCTCCTCGCGCTACTCGCCGCCGATGCAGCTGATCGGCAAGTTGTACCGCGCCAATGGCGGCTGGCAGGCGGACTGGGTGTTCGTCGACAACGGCCGTGAACTGAACAAGTGGACCAGCAAGGACGCCAACGCCATGCGCGCGATGGCGGCCGGTGCCGACGGCGCCGCCGATGCGCTGGTCAAACGCTATGCCAAGGCCGGCGCCGCCGTCGGTCAGGCCGGGACCTACCGTGTGGTGGTCACCGGCATCAACAGCGCCGACGACTACCTGCGTCTGGCCGCCGGCCTGCGCGAGGTGCCGGTGGTGCGCAATGTCACCCCCCTGCATGCCTCGGCTGGCCAGCTAGAGCTGAACCTGGAGATGACCACTGGCCTGGCCGGCTTCAACCGCATGCTGGGCGACAACGGCGTGCTGGCGCCGAGCGCTCCGCTGCCGGCCCTGCCCGCTCCGATCGACGACACCGCCGGTACTCCGGTGGCCGCCCCGGTCAGCAACGAGTACCGCCTGCGATGACTCTGACCCCGGAAGCGGAAATCGCGCAGTTCCTGCGCCGCCTGAAATACATCCTGTTCGCCGGCCTGATCGGCTGGGTGGTGTGGCTGCTGGCGCCGATCCTGACCCCGTTCGTGCTGGCGCTGGCGCTGGCCTGGCTGGGCGACCCGCTGGTGGACCGCATCGAGGCCACCGGCCGCTCGCGCATGACCGGCGTGGTGCTGGTGTTCGCGGCGATGGTGCTGGTGATCGTGGCGCTGCTGCTGGTGCTGGTACCGATGATCGAGCGCCAGATCACCACCCTGATCGCGGTTGCCCCGCAGGCACAGGCGTGGCTGATGGAGAAGGGGATTCCCTGGTTCGAGCAGAAGACCGGCCTGGAAGTGATGCAGTGGCTGGACCCGGACCGCCTGATCGAATGGGTGCGCAGCCACTGGCAGCAGGCCGGCGGCTTCGCCACCACGTTCATGGGCTACGTCTCGCGCTCCGGCTTCGCGATGGTGACCTGGGTGGTCAACATCCTGCTGCTGCCGATCCTGGCGTTCTACTTTCTGCGTGATTGGGACAAGCTGGTCGAGCGCGTGGCGTCGGTGATTCCGCGCAACCACATTGGCACCATCAGCGCGTTGGCGCGTGAGTCCAACGAGGTGCTGGGTGCGTTCATCCGCGGCCAGTTCCTGGTGATGCTGGCACTGGGCGTGATCTATGCCGGCGGCCTGTCGCTGGTCGGCCTCAAGCTGGGCCTGCTGATCGGCCTGATTGCCGGTCTGATCAGTTTCATCCCGTACCTGGGCGCGACCACCGGCGTGCTGATGGCGGTGATCGCCGCGCTGGTGCAGGCACAGGGCTTCGACCTGAAGCTGCTGATCCTGGTCGGCGTGGTGTTCACCGTGGGCCAGCTGCTGGAGAGCTACGTACTGACCCCGCGCATCGTCGGCGACAAGATCGGCCTGCACCCGGTGGCGGTGATCTTCGCGGTGATGGCCGGCGGCCAGCTGTTCGGCTTCCTCGGCATGCTGCTGGCGCTGCCGGTGGCGGCGGTGACCAACGTGCTGCTGCGCTACGCGCACCAGCGTTACCGCCAGAGCGAGCTGTACGTGGGCGAGAAGCCGGCAATCGTGCTTGACGGCGTGGTCGATGCCCCCCATATCATCGTTCCGAACGAAAAAGGCCCCGACCTGAAGTGATGGGTGTGCCGCAACTGCCGCTGGCCCTGCATTACCCGCGGGACCAGCGCCTGGAGACCTTCATCGGCGCGCCGGATGGCGCGCTGGCGCAGCTGCGCGCGATCGCGGTGGGTGCCAGCCACGATTGGGTCTACCTGGAAGGTGCGGCGGGCACGGGCAAGAGCCACCAGGCGCTGGCGATGTGTTCCAGCGCCGAGCAGGCAGGGCGCCTGCCGACCTATGTGCCGCTGGCCAGTGCAGCCGGCCGCGTGCGTGCGGCGCTGGATGGGCTGGAGGCGCGTGAGCTGGTGGCGCTGGACGGCCTGGACGAGGTTGCCGGCAACCGCGACGACGAGATCGCGCTGTTCGATTTCCACAACCGCGCGCGCGCTGCAGGCGTGACCGTGCTGTACACGGCGCAGAAGGCGCCGGAAGCGCTGGGCCTGGTGCTGCCGGACCTGCGTTCACGGCTGGGCCAGTGCGTGCGCGTGCTGCTGCAGCCGCTGGATGAGGAGGGGCGGGCAGCGGTGCTGCGCGAACGCGCGCTGCGACGCGGCCTGGCGATCGACGAGGCATCCATCGAGTGGCTGCTGTCGCATACCGGGCGCGAACTGGGTGGGTTGATCACGCTGCTGGACTGGCTGGACCGCGAGTCGCTGGCGGCGAAGCGGCGGATCACCGTGCCGTTCCTGCGCCAGGTGCTGGAAGAAGGCCGGCCCCGCTACTGAGGGTGGGGTTTGTTTGCAGGGCTGCGCCCTGCACCCGCGGTAGTGCCGGCCGCTGGCCGGCAACTTCAACAGCAACGTCCAAAAGCTGGCTTCCTGAGGGGAGGCGGGGTGGCTCAGGTTGCGGGGGACGGCGCAAGTACGTCCATGTAGCCTCGATCGCGCCATCCATGGCGCTCACGCCCCCGCAACCTGAGCCACCCCGCCTTCGACAGGTTCCCGCGATCTGCGGGGACTGCGTACTGCACTGCTGACTGCTGACTGCTGACTGCTGTTGGTGGGTGTCGACCTTGGTCGACACGTGTCTTGCTTGTGGTGGGTGACGACCGTTGGTCGTCACCAGAGCAAGCGCAGCGAAGCGACCCGCTTTTGCTTTTCTTTCTTTCTTCCGTGGCTGGACGCCCACGGAAACTGTCAGAGGCTGGTCGGGTGGGCCATGCAGGGGCGTTGGCGCCATGGATGGCGCCATCGAGCTTACAGGGACGTACTTGCAGCGTCCCCTGCATGGCCCACCCGCCCGGCCAAGCACGGCTTTTGATCTGAGCGACCAGCCACGAGGGGCTCAGCCGTTCGCCGCCAACTCAGCATCCAGCGCACGCAGGCGATCCACGGTGCCGACATCGGTCCAGCGCCCGCGATGGTGCTGCCCGGTCATCAACCCCTGCGCCATGAAATGCTTCTGCAGCGGCACCACCGAGAACTTCGGCGGCAGCCGCTCGCTGCCCGGCGCCTCGCCGATCACCGTGCGCCAGTCGGCCACGATCGAAGGACGGTACACGCCGATGCCGGCATAGGTCAGGCAGGGGCCTTCGCGATCGTGGTGCAGCACCCCCTGCGTATCGAGGCGGTAGTCACCGTGCGGGTGCTGAACCGGATTGTCGACCAGCACCAGGTGCGCCTGGCCCCGCGGCTCGCGCGGCAGCGTGGCGAAATCGAAATCGGTCCAGATGTCGCCGTTCACCACCAGGAACGGGGCATCGCCCAGCACCGGCAGGGCGTTGAGGATGCCACCGCCGGTCTCCAGCGGGGTCGCTCCTTCGTACAGGAAATGCAGTTGCAGGCCCCATTGGCTGCCATCGCCCAGCGTCGCCGGGAACTGTTCGGCCAGCCATGCGGTGTTGACCACCACCTCGCGCACGCCGAGTGCGGCCAGGCGTTCCAGGTGCCAGACGATCAACGGCTTGCCAGCCACTTCCAGCAGCGGCTTGGGCGTGTGCAGGGTCAGCGGGCGCATGCGCTCGCCGAGGCCGGCGGCAAAGACCAGCGCCTTCATCGGGCCACGCGCATCGGTGCACCCAGCCCGGCCAGCGCCGGCTTGATGCGCTCGTCCAGCAGCTGCTGCAGCGGTGCCAGTTCCCGATAGCGCGGCAGCACTTCATCCAGATAGGTGATGAAGCGCGGTGCGTCGTCGAGGTAATGGCCCTTGTTGTCGCGGTAACGCAGCCGGCAGAACAGGCCCAGGATCTTCACGTGGCGCTGGATGCCCATCCAGTCGGCATCGCGCAGGAAGGTGGCGCGGTCGGGCACCGGCAGGCCGGCGTCGCGGGCACGCTCGTGGTACTGCGCCAGCCACTCGTCCACACGCTCCAGCGGCCAGCTAAGGAACGCGTCCTTGAACAGGCTCATCGCGTCGTAGGCGATCGGGCCGCGCACCAGGTCCTGGAAATCCAGCACTGCGGGACCATTTTCGACCGGCATCAGATTGCGCGGCATGTAATCGCGGTGGGTCATCAGCTGGGCCTGGCCCAGCGCGTTGTCCATCAAGCGGCGGTGTACCAGCTGCAGCCCTTCGATCTCGCCACAGTCCAGCTCCAGGTTCAGGTGGCGCTGCAGGAACCATTCGTCGAACAGGCCGGCATCGCGCTGCAGCAGCGCCTCGCCAAACTGGCCGAAGTCGGCCGGCACCGGGATCGCCTGCAGGCGCAGCAGCTGTTCGATCGAACGGCCGAACCATTCATCGGCGTTGCGCTCGTCGAGGATCCTGGCCAGGGTCGGGCCGCCGAGATCTTCCAGCAGCAGGAAGCCGGCATCCAGATCCTGCGCCAGCAGCATGGGCACGCGCAGGCCGTTGTCGTGCAGCAGGCCGCGCATGCGCAGCCACGGCCTCGGATCTTCCAGCCCCGGCGGGGCATCCATCACGATGTGGCTGCCGCGCGTGCTGGTGGTGCGCCAGTAGCTGCGCATGCCGGCATCGACCGAGGCGCGTTCGACCACCGCGCTGGCATCATCGAGCTGGGTACGGGCCCACTGCAGGCGCTGCGCGCTGCGCTGGGGATCGGAGGCGGGTTCGGTCATGCAGGCATATCCGGGCGCGCCGGGCGCGCCAACGTCGGGAACAGGAAGGGAAGGAGGGACGGGGTCAGCGACGGCCGCTGAACAGGCGCAGCACGGCCAGCACGGCCACCGCACCCACTACCGCACCGAGGAAACCGGCCGGCTCACCGGGGGCGTACCAGCCCATGTACTGGCCGAACCAGCCGGCCACCAGGGCGCCAAGGATGCCCAGCACGATGGTCAGCAGGCAGCCCATGCGGTTGTTGCCGGGCATGAAGAAACGCCCGAGCAGGCCGACGAAGAAGCCGACCAGGATGATGTAGAGCCAGCTGCTGCTGCCGAACAGACCATTCATGCGCGCGATTTCCACCAAGGGTGGACGCAGCCTAGCAAGGCCAGGCTGCGTCCGTCACGGGTGCCGGATCAGCAGCAGCCGTGGTCGCCGTGGCGGGTGCCGCTGTCGGCAGCCACCGGCGAACCGCTGGTCTCGCCGCGCAGGCTGGCTGCGTAGTGCTCGCTGATCACCTTGGACACGCAGGCGGTGACCTTCTTGCCCATGGGGATGTGCAGGAACTCGTTCGGGCCGTGCGCATTGGAGTGCGGGCCGAGCACGCCGGTGATCATGAACTGGGCACCGGGGAACTTCTCGCCCAGCATGCCCATGAACGGGATCGAGCCGCCTTCGCCCATGTACATCGCCGGCTTGCCGAAGAAGGTTTGACTGGCGTCGTCGATGGCCTGGGTCAGCCACGGCGCCATCGCCGGGGCGTTCCAGCCGGTGGAGGCCTTTTCCAGGTCCAGGCTGACCTGCGCGCCATTCGGCGGGTCGCGCAGCAGCGCTTCCTTCAGCAGCTCGCCGCAGGTCTTGCCATCGGCCGTCGGCGGCAGGCGCAGCGACAGCTTCACCGAGGTCTGCGGGCGCAGCACGTTGCCGGCCGATTCCAGCGGCGGCATGCCGCCGACGCCGGTGACCGACAGCGCCGGGCGCCAGGTGCGGTTGAGCACCAGCTCGGTGAGGTCCTCGTTCATCGGGCGCAGGCCGTCGACCATCGGGAACTTCTCGAAGATCTCGGTATCCACCACTTCGGCGGCGCGCTTGGCCTGTTCCAGGCGCTCGGCCGGGATCTCGACGTTCATGCCGTCGATCAGGATGCGGCCGGTCTCCTGGTCCTCGATGCGCGAGAGGATCTGGCGCAGCAGGCGGAAGCTGGACGGGATCACGCCGGAGGCATCGCCGGAATGCACGCCTTCGTTGAGCACCTTCACGGTGAAATTGCCGCCGGTCAGGCCGCGCAGCGAGGTGGTGCACCACAACTGGTCGTAGTTGGCGCAGCCCGAATCCAGGCAGACCACCAGCGACGGCTTGCCGATGCGGTCGGCGAGGTGGTCGACGTAGGCTGGCAGGTCGTAGCTGCCCGACTCTTCACAGGCTTCGATCAGCACCACGCAGCGCGCGTGCGGCAGGCCCTGGGCCTGCAACGCCAGCACGGCGGCCAGCGAGCCGAAGATGGCGTAGCCGTCATCGGCGCCGCCGCGGCCATACAGCTTGTCGCCGCGCAGGACCGGGGTCCACGGGCCGAGGTCGTCGTCCCATCCGGTCATTTCCGGCTGCTTGTCCAGGTGGCCGTAGAGCAGGATGGTGTCGTCGCCGGTCTCGGCGCCGGTGGCCGGAATTTCCAGGAAGATCAGCGGGGTACGGCCTTCCAGGCGCACCACTTCAACCTTCAGGCCGGGCAGCTGCTGGGCCCTGGCCCAGTTCTCCATCAGCGTGACCGCCTGTTCCATGTAGCCGTTCTGCACCCAATTGGCGTCGAACATCGGCGACTTGTTGGGAATGCGGATGTAGTCGACCAACTGCGGGACAATCTCGCTGTCCCACTTGTCATTGACGAATTGGCCGAGCTTGGCGCTGTCCATCTGAAACTCCGGTTGCATGGGCTGATGCGGCCATTCTACGCCTGTGCCACGGGTAGGGTTTTTCCTACATCACGTCGGGTATTTGGCTGGCTTACGGAAATCCGGGAAACCGATAGGCTGTGTGCATGTGGTGACGGACACTGTTCCTACCGACGGGATTGCCGGTCGGGGCGGCCAGAATCACAAGGAGATACACGTTGTGCCTTGGTTTGTCGTGTTGAGGGCACTGGTGCTGGTCATGGGGATCGCTGGGGCGCATGCCGCCGAACCGATCGACATCAACCGCGCCGATGCCCAGGCGCTGCAGCAGGGATTGACGATGGTCGGAGCCGCCAAGGCCGAGGCGATCGTCGAGCACCGGCGCAGACACGGCCCGTTTCATCGCGTCGAGGACCTGACGCAGGTGAAGGGGATAGGGAAAGCAATCGTCGAACGGAATCGACAGCGGATCACCGTAGGCAACAGGTTGTTGCCGGCGGATCCGGTACCCGGATCGGTACCGGTGCGAACCGTACCGAGGCGCTGACAGCAGGAATCGTCGGAACCGGCAGGAAGCTGGTTCAGCGGTCACGGACAGGACGGCCGTGACCACCGACCGCCGCAGGACGCGGCACCAATCACCAGGATGGTGGCATCACAGACCTGTGGAAGGGGCTGAGATACAAACAGGACAGACGCGGCCGCGTGCAGGATGCAACGCTACCCCCACAGCGCAGGATGCGAGGGGGCGGCAGCAGGCCGACAAGGACGTAACGATTGCCCGGTACGACACATGGCTGTGTCGCCGGGCAGTTTCATTTCCGGCGCCTGGTTTTGCCGCGGCCACCACGGGCCGATGGTGTACGGTGGCCGCACCGCATGGAAAGGACCCCCGCTGGATGCTCCCGCGCCGCCCCACCACCCTGATGCTCGCCCTTGCACTGGCCCTGCCGCTGCTGGCCCATGCCGCTGCGCCGACAGCGGCTGCCAAGCCCACGGCTGCCGCAGCCAGCAGCGCTGAAGTGCGCGGGCCGACCGACCTCAAGCCGGGCGAATACCTCTGGCATCCGGAAATCTCGCCGACCGGCCCGATCGTGCTGGTGGTCAGCCTCGATGAGCAGCGCGCCTACGTCTACCGCAACGGCATTGCCATCGGCCTGACCACGATCAGCTCGGGCAAGGCCGGGCACGAGACGCCAACCGGCGTGTTCACCATCCTGCAGAAGGACAAGGACCACAGGTCCAACCTCTACAACAGCGCGCCGATGCCGTACATGCAGCGGCTGACCTGGGACGGCATCGCCCTGCATGGCGGCAGCCTGCCCGGGCATCCCGCCTCGCACGGCTGCGTGCGCCTGCCGCAGGCCTTCGCGCAGAAGCTGTTCAGCGAAACCCAGCGCGGCGATACCGTGGTCGTGGCCGATGCCAAGAGCTCACCGATGACCCTGGCCTATCCGTCGGTGCTGGCGCCGGTGAACGCGCGCGGCCAGGCCCTGCCGGAGGCCGAGGGCGGAGCCCCGGCACAGGCCTGGTGGGACGACAGCGCGGCGCCGGCCGGGCAGGTCGGCATCCTGGTCAGCCTGCACGACCAGCGCCTGTACGTGCTGCGCGATGGCGTGATGATCGGCGAGTCGCCGCTGAAGGCTGACGCCCTGCCGGCGTTCCAGGGCACCACGCTGTTCGTGATGGGGCAGGGTTACAGCGACACCCCCAGCCCGCTGGACGTGAACCAGCGCCTGCACCAGTGGACGGCCTACCCGTTGCTGGGCCAGGACCGTGCCCAGGCCACGCCGGACCTGCTGGCCACGCCCTCGCTGCCGATGGCGCTGCCGGCCGATTTCGCCCGCCAGCTGTACCAGGTGCTGGTGCCGGGCACGACCCTGCTGGTGACCTCGCTGCCGGCGGTCCGCCCAAGCCCGGCTGAATCCGGAATGCAGCCGGTCTTGGAATCCGAGCCGCCAGGGTCCACCCTCAAGGGCTACTGAGTCCCTTCGTTGTGCCCATGACTGCATCCCGCCTGTGCCGGCTGGCCGCGTTCGGCCTGCTGGCGACCTCGGCCAGCGCCCCGGCGCTGGCACAGACGCCCGCCCTTGCCACCAGCGCCGATGATCTGGCTGCCCTGCTGTCGCGCAGTGCGCCCAAGGCCGACCGCCACGTGTTGCAGCTGGCGGCGCACGCCATGCGCTGTGCGCTGCAGCGGCCGGAACTGGGCATCAATGGTGATCGCCTCAGCGTGATCGACTATTCGCGCCCGTCCACCGAGCCGCGCCTGTGGGTGTTCGACCTGGCCCACCAGCGCCTGCTGTTCGAGGAGTGGGTGGCGCATGGCCGCAACAGTGGCGAGAACCGCACCGAGCACTTCTCCAACCGCGATGGCAGTTTCATGTCCAGTCTCGGCGCGTTCACCGCGCAGGAGACCTACATGGGTGGCAATGGATATTCGCTGCGCCTGGCCGGGCTGGAACCGGGCTTCAACGACCGCGCGCGTGACCGAGCCATCGTCATCCATGGTGCGCCATACGTGAACCCGGCTGCCGCGCAGCTGCAGGGGCGGCTGGGCCGCAGCCTGGGTTGCCCGGCGGTGCGCCTGTCGGTGGCCAGGCCGCTGATCGATGCGTTGCGTGGCGGCACGATGGTGTTTGCTTACTACCCCGACCAGGATTGGCTGAAGCACTCGCAGCTGCTGGCCGGCGGGTGCGGTGGCCAGGGCACGCTCGCCACGCGGTGATGCACGACGGCGCGCGGCATGATGCAATGCGCCGATGAACATCGACTCCCTGCTGCACACTCCGAGCCAGGTGATCTCCAGCCTGGACTACCGCCGCGAACGTTGGCGCAACGGACTGGGCTGGACCCGCGAGATCCTGCGCCTGCCCGCGCAGGGCGATGACTGGGCGCTGCGCCTGTCGGTGGCCGAAATCGAACAGGATGCCGCGTTTTCTGCCTTCCCCGGCGTGGAGCGCGAACTGGTGTTGCTGCAGGGCAATGGCGTGCGCCTGCGCTTCGGCGATGGACGCGTGGCGGAAGTGCTGCCGCCACACGGACGAGTGCGGTTTGCTGGTGAGGAGACACTGCACGGGGAACTGGTCGATGGCACCACCCACGACTTCAACCTGATGTGGAAGCGCGAGCTGCTGCAGGCCGAACTGCTGCACCGGCCGCTGGTGGGCGCGATGTTCTTCTTCTGCGAACCGGGCGTGGCCTGGGCGCTGCATCTGCTGGCCGGTCAGGCGGAGTTTGGTGCCGACAGCGGGCAGCCGGCGTTGCAGGCGGGCGATACCGCATGGTTGGCGGCCGGCGAACGTCAGCGGCACGCATTGCAGGGCGGTGGCGAGTTGCTGGCGATACGGGTCAGTGCAGCAGCGGGATGATTCCTGGGCGCCGGTGGGCGCCATCCACGCATGGCGTGGATCTACAGCTGTGCGGTTGTCACCATGCCTGGGCACGCCGTCATGGTGCGGCTGTGGTTGGGGTCAGAGCCCTTTCCTGCGGAAAGGGATCCGACCCCGATGGTTCGTTCAATACACATCGCGCCGGTAACGACCGGCCAGCAACAGCGCTTCCTTGCCCGCAGTACCCAACACCTGCTCGATCACCGCATCCACCGCCGGGGCCATGCCCTGCAGGCTGCCGCAGACCAGGATCGTCGTGCCTTCATCCACCCACTGCCGCAGCGTTGCCGCTTCGGCCAGCAGCCGGTCCTGCACATAGCGATGCGCGCCGCCATCTCGGCTGAACACTGCATCCAACCGCGCCAGCGTGCCGTCGGCCAGCATCGCCTGCAGTTCTTCACCGAAGTGGAAGTCGTGCGCGGCGGTACGCTCACCGAACAGCAGCCAGGTGCGGCGCGCGCCACTCCGGGCACGTTCGTGCAGATGCGCGCGCAGGCCGGCGATGCCGGTGCCGTTGCCGATCAGCAGCAGCGGCACATCGGCGGGCACGCCATGGAAATTGTCGTTGCGGCGCAGACGCAGCTGCACCGGTTCGTCGATGGCCGCGTGGTCGCACAGCCAGCCACTGCCGATGCCCGGTGTTCCATCGGCGCGCAGTTGGCGGCGCAGCAGCAGCTCCACCGCACCGTCGGCCATCACCGAGGCGATCGAGTACTCGCGATGCGGCAGCGGCTGCAGGGTCGCCAGCAATGCAGGCAGATCACCCGGGGGAACCAATGAGGGCAGGTGCGAGCGCGCGACGCGTGCCAGCAACGTCTGTCCGTCATCCAGCACGATGTCCGCGTCAAAGCGTTGTGTGTCCAGCCAGGCACGCACGGTGTGCGATGCGTGCTGTGGGCCGATCTCGGCGATGTCACCGGCCTGCCATTGCGCCTCTGCATCGGCTGGGGGCTGCAGGCGCAACCAATACACGGGACCGCCGGGGCTGCCCGGGTTCAGATGCTCGCGTTGCAGCAGCGTCCACGGCTGGTACTCGGCCGGACTCCAGTCGGGCAGTTCGCTGGCGTTACCGCCGAGTTGTCCCAGCAGCTGTTGCCAATGACGCAGCGCTGCCGGATCGGCGTTGTCGACTTCGATTGCATCGAACAGTGGATGCGCGCCGTGCTGGCGCAGCCATTGGTCGAGCTGGTGACCGAATCCGCAGAAGTGGCCATAGCTGCGGTCGCCCAGTGCGAGCACGCCGTAGTGCAGATGCTGCAGCGAGGGCGGCGTGGCCATCACCCCGCGCAGGAAAGGCAGCGCGTGGTCGGGCGCATCACCTTCGCCGGTGGTGCTGGCGATGAACAGCGCGCGCTGGCTGCCGGCCAGCAACGCGGCGTCGACCTCATGCAGTCCGCGCACGCGCGCTGGCACGCCGGCACCGCGCAGGGCCTCGGCGCTGCGTTCGGCCAGTTCGCGGGCAAAGCCGGTCTGGCTGGACCAGGCCAGCAGGATGGGCGCGGTGTCTCCGCTTGCGGCATCGTCGCGCGGGCGCCCACGCCACCACAGCGCAACGCAGGCCAGCGCATACAGCGCCGTGGCGAGTACCGCGATCTGAGACTGCCGCGCCGGTGGCGCGCCCTGCCCCCAGGCTTCACCGAGGTGCAGGCGCAGCAGCGCCCAGCCGATCAGCGCCAGCAGAAGCAGGACCAGCGCGTTGCCGAGCCACGCGCGCGACGGCCGGGTACTCATGGGCTCTGCTCGTCGAGCAGGCGCTGGAAGGCGCTGCTGAGGAATTCCTGCGGGCCGTCCGCTGCGCGTTGCAGGTAGCGCGCAGCCAGCCCTTCGCGTTCGGCCAGCGCCATGCCCTGTTCGCGGCCCAGCACGGTCAGTGCGGTGGCCCAGGCATCGGCGTGCATGGCGTCGTCGGCCACCACGGTGACTGCCGCGGCAACCTGGCGCACCGGTCTGCCCGAACGCGGGTCCAGGCTGTGACTGTAGGCCTCGCCATCGACCTGGTACTGGTGCCAGCGATCGCCGGAGGTGGCCACCGCCTTGCCCTCCAGCGCCAGCACCCGCAGCGGGGTATTGGTGTGCGCATCTTCTTCCGGCGCGGACTCCACCAGCACGCGCCACGGCTGGCCGTCCGGTTTGCGGCCGTAGCCGGCCAGTTCGCCGCCGACTTCGACCAGCGCGGCAGTGATGCCCTGTGTGCGCAGCCACGCAGCGACATGGTCGACGCCAAAGCCCTTGGCGATCGCGGAGAGATCCAGTTCCAGCCCACCCGGTTGCAGCAGCGCATCGTCCTGCCACTGCAGGCGCTGCCAACCGCAGCGATCGCGCGTGGCCTGCAGGGTAGCGTCGTCGGGCTGGCGGCGTTCACCGGCATGTGCACCGAAGCCCCACAGGGCAACCAGCGGACCGACGGTGGGATCGAAGGCGCCGCCACTGGTGGACGCGATCGCCTGTGCGCAGGCCACAACGTGGCGGGTCTCGGCCGGCAGCACGCACCATTGGCCCGCGTCGGCGCGGTTGTAGCGGCTCAGGTCCGAACCGGGCTCCCAGGTACTCATCTGCGCGACCACTTCGTCCAGCCGCGCCTGGATGCCGGCGTGCAGCGGGTGCAGGTCGCGCTGGCGCGGCGCGACCAGCGACACGCTCCAGGTGGTGCCCATGGTGGTGCCGCCGAGGCGGGCGATGTCGAGCAGGGAATCGGTCATGGTGATGCGTTGTGGGTGCGATGCCGGGCTGCCCGGCATCGCGGTCCACGTCATTACTGCGGCAGCACTTCCAGCGTGGCGACGTAGCTCAGGCGGCGCTTGGCGGCCTGCTTCACCGACGTCTTGTTGTCCTCGGTGCCGGTTTCCAGCCAGTACATGCCGGCTTCCGGCCAGGTCACCTTGATCTCGCCCTTGGCATCGCTGGTGACCTTCAGCTCGTCCTGTGCGTTGCGGTAGCGGGTGGCACCACGCACGATCTCGAATTCCAGGCCGGCCGCCGGCTTGCCATCGACCAGCACGCGGAAGGTGGCTTCCTCGCCGGCGAACAGATCGTTCGGGTGGCCGACGGCGACCAGCTCGATGCCACGGTTGGTCGGCTTCAGCGCGGTATCGTTCGGCGCGCCGTTGGTGACGAAGGTCTCCACGCGGCCGACCGACTGGCTCACTTCCAGCTTCTTCGCGTCCTTCGGCAGTTCGCCGAAGGTGGCAACGCTGCCGCGCCAGCGCTTGCGCTCGCCGTTCTGCTCGTAGGTGGCGAACAGGCCATCGTTGACCGACGCGATGCGGTAGGTGCCCGGCTGCTTCAGTTCGATGTCGAACACGCTGCGGTACTTGCCGGTCGACGCGTTCTGCGGCTGCACGCTGCTGCCGTCCGGTGCGGTGATCACCAGCGATTCCAGGCGCAGCGGCACGTGGTTGAAGTAGAACAGGTCGTTGGAGACCGCACCGTCGACAGTGATCCACGGCGCGTTGCCGGCGATCACGGTCTGCGAGGGCAGCAGCCAGGCCTTGTGGGCCAGGGCGGAGAAGGGAAGGGCAGCGGCCAGGGCGGCGGCGAGGACGAGCGTGCGCTTCATGCGGAAGACTCCAGTTGGAAGGGGTCGGATCCCTTTCCATCGGAAAGGGCTCTGACCCCGGGGGATACGGCGATGGGGTCAGAGCCCTTCCTGCGGAAGGGATCCGACCCCGGCTCAGGCAGTTATGGTTTGACGGCGAGGGTGACCTGGCCCAGTTCGGTGGCGCCCTGCGCCTTGCCGTTCTGCGCGGCGGTGGCCGGCCAGGTGAAGGGGATCTTCAGCAGTTCGCGGCCGCCGACTTCGCGCACCGCTTCCACTACCAGGGTGTAGTTGCCCGGGGCCAGCTGCTTCAGTGCCGGCTGCCTGTCATTGAACGACAGTGCGTGCTTGCCGGCCGGGCGGGTCGGACCGGTCACGCCGTCCACCGGCACCTGCAGGGTGCGGCCGCTCTTGCGCCACCACTGGCGCAGGTCGGGCAGCCACTTGGTGCCGTGGCCTTCGCTGTTGCTGGTCTGCTGGTACCAGACCGAGAGGTTGGCCGCGACCTTCTGGTCGGCGCCTTCCAGCCACACGGCCACATACGGGCGGTGGTATTCGGCCACGTTGAGCTTGGGCACTTCGACGTTGATGTCGAGGGTGGTGGCATAGGCCGGCGAGGTGGCCAGCAGGCCGCTGAGGGCGATGGTCAGGGTGACGCGCATGGGGCGGCTCCGGAAACGGGGAAAAGTCAGTGGATCAGCAACAGGGCGATCAGCAGCGGGATCATCAGGCCGAGGCCGACCAGCGGCCAGGTCATGCGCCGCTGCCGCGCATGCAGGTGCAGCAGGAACAGGCCGGTGATGCAGAACACCAGGCAGGCCACGGCGAACAGGTCCAGGAACCAGCCCCACGCCGGGCCCGCGTTGCGGCCCTTGTGCAGGTCGTTGAGGTAGGACACCGCGCCGCGCGAGGTCGATTCGTATTCCACCGCGCCGGTCTCGCGATCGATGCTCAGCCAGGCGTCGCCGCCGGGGCGGGGCAGCGACAGGTAGATCTCTTCGGGCGACCACTCGGCCGGTCGCCCGCCGATGGCGATGCCCAGCTGCGTGTCCAGCCACTGCCGGGCAGGGCGCGGAATCGGTGCGTTGCCGTCTTCGCGCGTGCCGAGCTGTCCAAGCAGCGCGGCCGGCAGTTCCAGATGCTGGTTCTGCACCTCGGGCTTGGCCTCGATCTTCGCGGCATGGTTGAGGGTCAGGCCGGTCACCGCGAACAGCAGCATGCCGATCAGGCACACCGCCGAGCTGATCCAGTGCCACTGGTGCAGCGTCCGCAGCCAGAAGCCACGGTTCTGTTGCTGCTGCACGGTGGAAGAGGCAGGACGGCTCACGGCACGGTTCGAGGCGGACGAGGACTGCCCATTACATCATTGATGAGAATAGCTCGCAATTGCGTATCGTTCTGTATCCCGGGAGCAGGCATTGCGGGTTGCCGGCCAGCGGCCGGCACTACCGATCGGAGATCCAGGCCATGCGTGGATGAAGCGGTGCCGACCAAGGTCGGCACCCACCGGGGAAGGGCACGGCGATCAGAACTTCGCGTTCAACGAAATCCAGTAGCTGCGGCGCTGGTCCTTGGTCGCGTAGTCATCCACGCAACTGAACTCGCTGGGATTGAGCAGCAGGCACGACTGCGAAACGAAGTCCTTGTCGAACAGGTTGTTGACCCGTGCATTGACCGTCAGCCACGGCGTAGCCTTCCAGCTGCCCCCCAGGTGGAAGATCGTGTAGTCCTCGTAATAGCGCACGTGGCGGGTGCCGGCACTGTCGATGAGGGTGTCGCGATAGCGGTCGTAGCGGCTTTCGCCGATCAGCGACAGGCTGATCGCTTCGTTGATCTGCCAGTTGAGGCTGGCGTTGGCCATGTGCTTTGCCGGCGTGGTGCCTGAGATCGGGCGTCCCTTGTCGGGGCCGCTGGTCTGCTCGCTCCTGGTCCAGGTGTAGTTGCCGCGCAGCTGCAGGGTTTCGAGCAGGTCGACATGACCGGCCAGTTCGGCGCCGCGGGTCTCGGCCTTGTCGATGTTCACGCTCTGGGTGAAGGTGCTGTAGCCCAGTGCTGCCCAGCCTGGGCCGATGTCCACGCAGTAGCCGCTGGCGGCGCGCGCCACTTCGCAGTTCGGGAACGTTCCGCCGCTGGCGATCTTGTCTTCGAACATGTTGAAGAAGCCGGTGACGTTGAAGCCCCAGCGCTGGCCTTCGTAGTAGGCGGCCAGCTCGTAGTTGGTGCTGGTTTCAGGCTTGAGGTTCGGGGAACCGACCAGCGGCAGCACGCCCTGGCCACCAAAGCCGGTGATGCCCGGGAACAACTGGTCCGGTCGCGGGGTCTTGTAGCCGGTGCTGACGCCACCCTTGAAGGTCCACGCATCGCTGGCGTTCCACACCAGGTAGCCACGCGGACTGACGTGGCTGCCGAACACGTTGTGGTCGTCGTAGCGCAGGCCGAAGGTAGCGGTGAGGGTATCGGTCAGCGCCCAGTTGTCCTCGGCGAACAGCGCCCACATGCGGTGCTTCTGCCTGGTGTTGCTGCGATAACCGGCGCCATCCATGCCGAACACGCCGTCGATCATGTCGGTGTCGTTGTACTGGCCGCCGACGGTCAGCTTGTGCGCGCCGAAGTCGAGGTCGAGCATCGTGTCGAGCACGTAGCCTTCCAGTTCCATGGTGCGCAGCGGACGCGGCAGGAACGCCTGCAGGCGCGCCATCTCGCTCGGGTTGAGCGCGGCCAGGGCATTGCCACGGCCGGCCGCGCAGTTGTTGGCGGCACCGGTGCGGCGGCAGACGTCATTCCACAGCGTCTGCAGGTTGGCGCGCTCGTCCAGGGTCAGCGGCAGCGAACGACCCAGGTTGCTGCTCTTGCTGTGGGTCAGTGAGGTCTGCCAGGTGCCGAAGCTGTAGCGGCCCTGGTGGGTCAGCGACAGCTGATCGCGCTCGTAGCGCTGGTAGGCGGTGTAGCCGACGCGCGGCTGCACCACGCGGCGGGTGACGGTGCCGCTGCCGTTCGGGTTGGGGATGACCGCATTGCCGACGCGCCACAGGCTGGCCAGGCTGTCCAGCGTGCCGGTCTGGCCTTCGCTGTTGTCGTACTTCTGCCGCGATACGTCGTAGTCCAGCCACAGTTCGTGGTCATCGTTGACCCGGAAGTCCAGGCGCACGCCGGTATTCCAGTTGGTGTTGGCCACCGACTTGCCACCGCCGCCGAAGCCGATGCTGCGCTCCCACAGGCTGCCGTCGGGCAGGGTCAGTGCGTCCCACTCCGGATTGGAGGCCTTGGCGTCGTAGTAGCTGCCGCGCACCGCCAGGCTGAGGCGGTCCTTCAGCAGCGGGCCGCTGAGATACAGGTCGGTGGTGCGCGCATCACCGAACTGGTCGTCCTGCTGCACGGTGAAGCCCTGGGTCACGGCGCCGTGCCAGCTGTCCTGGTTGCGTCGGGTGATGATGTTGATGACGCCACCCATCGCGTCCGAGCCGTACAGCGTGGACATCGGGCCGCGCACGACTTCGATGCGCTCGATCGCGTCCAGCGGCGGCAGGTAGGCGAACTGGCCGCCACCGAAATTGTTCGGGTACAGCTGGCCGACATTGCTCTGGCGGCGGCCGTCGATCAGCACCAGGGTGTATTCGGACGGCAGGCCGCGCATGGAGATGGTGGCGCGGCCGTTCTTGTCGGTGGCCTCCAGGCCGACGTCGATGCCCTCGACGTCGCGCAGCGCGTCGACCAGGTTGGTGTAGGGGCGCTTGCTGAGTTCTTCGCGGCTGACCACGCTGATGCTGGCCGGTGCATCGATCACCTTCTGCTCGAAGCCGGAGGCGGTGACCACCACCTTGTCCAGCGTCTGTGGCGCGCCGGAAGCGTCACCGTGGGCGAAGGCAGGGGCGGTCATGGCCGCCAGCACGGCGCTGGTCAGCAGGGTACGGGACAGGGACGAACGGACACGATGGCGCTGGGCCATGGCAGTAACCTCAAAGGATGCAGGGTGGTGCGATGCCAGGCGCGAACGGCGCGGCATGCACGGGGAGGCCCGGTCAGGGGCGGCAGGGATGAAGCAGGCAGCGGCGCGCGGGCGCGACCGCGCAGGCGGTCACGCGGGGCCGTGAATCAGGCGAGCGGCGGCGCCTGGCCGCGTTGCTGGCGGCGCCCGGGCGCATCGGCCCAGGGCGTATCCGGAGCGGCCAGCGGCCAGTCCGGGCGCACGCCGGGCATGGCCGGCGTGGCGGGTACGAGTTCAAGCTCGGTGCGCAGCCATTGGCTGGCCAGCAGCAACGGCGGGCGTGCCTTCTCGGCTGATTTCACCGGAGCGGCAGCACAGCGGCGCAGCTTGGCCGGTGCCTCTTCCTGCAAGGCTTCGCCGCCGCGCTCTTCCAGCGGCATCTGCACGGCCATTCCGGCCTGGCCGTGTGGCAGCAGCGGCAGGGTGCCCAGCAGCAAGGCCAGCATCGCCACCCACGCCAGCAGGCTGGCCAGCGCAGGACGCTGGCCGCGCATGGCGGTGCCCATCTTGCGATGGATGAGTGGACGAGGGCGAAGCGGGCGCAGCAAGCAGGGGTCCCCAGGGGTCTGCCGGCAGCGGCCGGCATCAACGGGGCGTGATTGTAATGAGAGCTGTTAGCTGTTGCAAATGAGAATGATTGCCAAAATGTCGCAGGCCAGCCCGACCGGGCTCAGACCTCGCTCCAGCGCCGCAGCAGGTTGTGGTACACGCCGGTCAGCTGCAGCACCGCCTCGGCGTCGCCGCCGGTCTGCCGCAGGCGCTCGATCGAGCCGTCCATTTCCCATAGCAGGCGGCGCTGCACATCGTCGCGGACCATGCTCTGCACCCAGAAGAACGAGGCCACGCGCGCGCCGGCGGTGACGGGGCGCACCCGGTGCAGGCTGCTGGACGGGTACACGATCAGGTCGCCGGCGGGCAGCTTCACTTCGTGCTCGCCGTAGGTGTCGCTGATGATCAGTTCGCCGCCCTCGTACTCGTCCGGCGCCGACAGGAACAGGGTGCAGGAAATGTCCGAACGCAGCTGTTCGCCGTTGGCCAGGTTCATCACCGCGCCATCAACATGGAAGCCATAGGTGCCGCCACCGCTGTAGCGGTTGAAGCGCGGCGGCAGGTATTTCAGCGGCAGCGCGGCGCTGAAGAACAGCGGGTGCCGGGCCAGCGCGACGAGGACGATCTCGCCCAGTTCGCGGCGCAGCGGTGAGGCCTCGGGCAGCTGCTGGTTGTGCTTGGCCTGCGCGCCCAGATGGCCGACGGTTTCGCGGCCATCGGTCCAGTCTGCGGCATCCAGTCGGCGGCGAAAGTCGGCCACCTGGTCGGCGCTGAGAATGTCGGGGATGTGCAGCAGCATGCGGGACTCCTCAGAGGGACGGCGGCGCGACCAGGGCGCGCACTTGTGGATGCGGCGACGCGGCCAGTTCGGGCACGATGTGCGCCATGAACGCCGGGCTGCCGTGGGCCAGTGCGAGCCGCAGCCAGTGCACGGCCTGCTCGACCTGTCCGGCCTGCAGCAGGATCGAGGCGTAGTTCGCCTGGCCGCGGAAATCGCCGGCTTCGGCCGCGCGCTGGTACCAGGCCAGGGCTGCCTGCGGATCGGGTGCGGTATCCAGCCCGTCTTCGAGGTGGCGGGCCAGCAGGTTCATCGATTTGGCATGGCCGAGGTGTGCGGCACGGGTGTACAGGGCCAGCGCCTGTGCGCGGTCCTGGGGCACGCCGCGGCCGGTGGCCAGCAGGTTGGCCAGGTTGTACAGGCCCCAGTCCAAGCCGGTGTCGGCCGCGCGCCGGTACCACACCGCGGCCAGCACCGGGTCGGGTGCGGTGCCCTGGCCCAGTTCGTGGCAGCGGCCCAGCATGTTCATCGCCATCGGCGCGCCGTTGTTGGCGGCGGTTTCGTACCAGAGCCGTGCCGCCGAGGCGTCCTGTGCGGTGCCTTTGCCTTCCATGTGCATCTGCGCGAGCAGCAGTTGTGCCTCGACCTGTCCGGCCTGCGCGGCGTCGCGCACGCGTGCGAAGGCAGCCTGCGGATCGTGCTGCAGCAGCGCGGCCAGAGCATCGCTGTCGATGGGGGTACGGGTTGCCATGGGATGAGTATCGCCGGAAACAAAAACGGCGGCAGGAGAGCCTGCCGCCGTGGTGGAGCGCAATTACATCAGAACTTCACGTTCAGTGCCAGGGTGGCCGAGCGACCCGGGGCGATGCTCGCGTAGTGCGAGGCATAGGCCTTGGTGAAGTAGGTCTTGTCGGTCAGGTTCTGCACGTTGAGCTGCAGGCTGATGTTGTCCTGGATCGCGTAGCTGGCCATCGCGTCGAAGCGGGTGTAGCTGGCAATCCACTTGGTGTTGGCGACGTCACCGTACTGCTTGTCCGAGTAGAACGCACCGGCGCCGATGGTCAGGCCGATCGGGAAGCGGTAGGTGGTCCACAGGTTGGCGCTGTGCTTGGCGGTGTTCGGGAACACGTTGCCGTTGTTCGGCGACGGCACGTAGACGTTGGACGGGCAGGTGCGGCCCACCGGTGCGCCACAGACGAAACCGTTGTCCTTCAGTTCCGAGTCCAGGTAGGTGTAGCCGCCGTACAGGCTCCAGGCATCGGTCAGCTGGCCGGTGAAGCCCAGCTCGAAGCCGTTGATTTCCTTCTTGCCGGCGTTCTGGCTGGTGCCGTTGTCGATGGTCACGCGTGCGTTGTTCATCACGGTGTGGAAGATCGCTGCGGTCAGGTTCAGGCGCTTGTCGAACAGGTCCCACTTGGTGCCCAGTTCGAGGTTCCTGGTGTCCTGCGGCTTGAGGTCGGCCACGGCGGCGCTCAGGCCGTCCGAACCGTCACCACCGTCCATGCCCGGCGGGGTCGAGGAGGTGCCCCAGGACAGGTAGATGCTGCCGTTGGCGGCCGGCTTGAACACCACGCCGGCCTGGTAGTTCAGGAAGTCGTTGCTGTTGCGCACGCGGGTCGGTGCCTTGCCGGCCACCGGAGTGGTCAGGGTGGTACGGAAGTCGTCGTAGCGAAGGCCGAGGTTGATCATCCACTGCTCATTGAGCTCGATGGTGTCGAACACGTAGGCCGAGGTGGTCTTGGTGCGCTGCTCGACGTCCAGTGCCTTGTCGCTGCGATAGACGATCTGACCGGCCGCCCATGGATCGTTCGGGTTCGGATTGTTGAAGTCGGTGCAGTTGTAGCCGGTGGCCGCGCCGGACACCTGGCAGCGAGTGCTGTTGGCGCTGTTTTCAAGGGGATTGGCGGTGCCCGGCGACATCAGGTAGCTGCCACGGGTCATCTTCTCGTCGCTGTACTCCACGCCCGCGCTGTAGCTGTGCTTGAGCGCGCCGGTCTGGAACGCACCGGTCAGGCCCAGCTGGTCGGCGAAGCTCTTGACGTCGACCGCACGGGTGTTGGTGCGACGCCACAAGGTGCCGTACAGGTTGGGGTTGCCCTTGCTGTCGTCCGGCTGGGTCCACAGGTAGTCGTTGCTGGTGTTGCCCAGGCGCGCGATGTTGCGCAGCTTGTGGCCACCGAAGTCGTAGCTGGCATCCAGGGTGCTGATGTCGGCGCGGGTGCGCTGGAAGTCACGGTCGACCAGACCGTAGTAGTTGTTGCGGTCCGGCACCATCGGGCGGCCATCACCATTCTTGGCCACGTTCGGGCCGCTGGAGAACGGATTGCTGTAGGGGAAGCCACCCGCATCGGGCAGGTCATCGCTCTGCATGTGGTAGTGGCTGGCGATCAGCTGCGCCGGGCCGTTCAGGCCGAACGCGATCGACGGCGCGATGCCCCAGCGGCTGACGTTGGCGGCGTCGCGGCCGGCGATGTCCGACTCGTGCTTCATCAGGTTCAGGCGGGCGGCGATGCCGTCGCCCAGCACGTAGTTGGCGTCCACGGTGCCGCGCGCGTAGCTGTCGGTGCCGATGCCCATGCTGGCGCTGGTCTCGTTCTTCAGCTTCGGCGTCTTGCTCACCAGGTTCAGGCTGCCACCACCGGAGTCACGGCCGCCGTAGGCCGAGCTCGGGCCCTTGACCACTTCCACCTGTTCCAGGTCGAAGATCTCGCGGGTCTGCGAGCCGACGTCGCGCAGGCCGTCGACGAACACGTTGCTCTGCGAATCGAAGCCACGGATGAAGGGGCGGTCACCGGTCGGGTTGCCGCCTTCGCCGGCACCGAAGGTGATGCCCGGCACCATGCGCAGCGCATCCTGCAGGTTGGTCGCACCGGTTTCGGCGATCAGCTTCTCCGACACGATCGACACCGACTTCGGGGTGTCCAGCAGCTCGGCGGTGAACTTCGGCGAGGACGGGTTGAACCAGCTGCCGCGCACCTGCACCTTGTCCAGCTCGGTGGCGTTGCGGGAACCGGCGTCGGCGCCGTCGGCAGCCTGCGCAGCCAGCGGAGCAAAGCCCGCGGCCAGGGTGGCGGTGGCGAGCAGGGAAACGCGCGGGGCGTGCTTGCGGGACGTGATGTGGGTCATGACTGTGGGTAGTGGCTTGGATCGGGAAAGGGCGAGCGCGAGCCGGCGCAGATGGGCATGCGGCGACAGGCGGGAAGTGGGTGCTGTAGAGCCGAGCCAGGCTCGGCTGGCGGGAAACGCAATCAGGCGCACGGCAACGGCCGCAGGGCGCCTCAGCTGGCGTGCGGTGCGGGCGGTGCGTGGCCGGGGTTCAACCGCAGCGCGGGATCATGCAACTGCCAGCGCAGGGCATCGGAGCGCCATAGCGGGATACGCGCGACCAGAGCGGCGCGTGCAGGGACCAGACCGGTGCAGGGCGAGGTGCCCTCGCCATCGAACGGAGGCTCCGGTGCTGGTGCGGCGTGCTGCGGGCATTCGTCGGCTGGCGGTTGCGGCAGCGGCATCGCCTGCAGCAGATCTTCAGCGTGTGCCTGCCAGCCGTGCGCGGCCGGATCGCCGCCACGCCCTTCGTGCAAGGCCGACCAGCCCAGCAGCAACGTCAGCAGCACGGCCACGAGCAGTGGCCACCCTTGGCGGGCGAGCTGGCACAGCGTGGCGGTGGGCGCGGGCGAAGCCATGGCGCAGGGGCGATGTCGTTACGAAGATGTTACGTAGAATAACATCAACGATAATGATTCGCATATGCGCAATCGGGTTGCCGATCTGGATGGCCTGGAAGGGCCTTGGAGGGCCCCCCAGTGCACTTCAGTGGATCCGCCCCATGGGTGCATGCTCTCCCGCGAGGCGCCCTCTGGGGGCTCTCCGGGCCGGGCGCCGCCTCAATCCCGGTCGTCGCGGGTCCAGACCGCGTCGTGCTCGCGCTTCACCGGGAACTTGGGCACAGGGCTGTAGGCCGGGGCGCACAGGGCGCGGCCATCGCGCACGTCGAAGCGCGCGCCGTGCAGCACGCACTCCACGCTGCCTTCCGTCGTGTTGAACTCGCCCGAGGACAGTTCGAACTCTTCATGAGTGCACTGGTCTTCCAGGGCGTACAGCTCACCGTCCAGGTTGAACACCACGATCGGCGTGCCGGTCACTTCGTCGAACACGCTCTTCATTTCACCCGGCAGCAGCTCGTTGCCGGCACAGACAAAGGTCCAGGCCTCGCTCACGCGGTGGCTCCGTTCAGCGGCTTTTCCAGGATCTCGAAGCGCAGGTCGTCGCGCTTCGGGATGCCGAAGCGTTCGTCGCCATACGGGAACGGCTTCTTGATGCCGGTACGGCTGTAGCCGCGGCGCTCGTAGAAGGCGATCAGCTCGTCGCGCACGTCGATGACGGTCATCTGCATCACCGGTACGTTCCATTCGCGCGCGGCGTGTGCTTCGGCGGCATCCATCAGCTGCTTGCCGACGCCGCCGCCCTGCTGGGCCGGATCGACCGAGAACATGCCGAAGTAGCCCTTGCCGTCGACATCGGCGACGTGGGCGCAGGCCACCAGCTGGTCCCCGCGCTCGGCCAGCAGGATGGTGGAGCGCGGGCGGTCGAGGTCGGCCTGGATGCCTTCGGCGTCGATGCGGGCGCCATCCAGCAGGTCGGCTTCGGTGGTCCAGCCAACGCGGCTGGCGTCGCCACGGTAGGCCGAGGTGACGAGGGCGATCAGGGCGGGGATGTCGGCCGGCGTGGCGGCGCGGAAGGTCAGGGTGCTCATGGCCCCATTCTAGGTGGGGCGTGGGCGGGCGCAAATGGGGGGAGGGGGCAGATCCCTTTCGCAACGCGGAGGAGCTCTGCCCCCGGCGTCTACTGACCCAACGGCAGGCCATGGACCGACTGGCACGGGCGCGGAATCGGCGGATGCTCGGGGTCGGATCCCTTTGCGCAGCGAAGGGCTCTGACCCCCTGTTACCAGGAGCAGGCCATGCCGAGGCCACGACGGGTCGATGCACCCGGATACCCGCAAACATGTCGTCCAGCGCGGCAACAATCGCCAGCCCGTGTTCTTCACCGATGGCGACCGCGCCGCCTGCCTTCGCCTGCTGTGTCATCACGCGCACCAGCAGCATTGCCGGGTTCACGCCTATGTGTTGATGGGCAACCACGTCCATCTTCTGGCAACGCCTGATGTCTGCGGCGGGCTGTCAACGATGATGCAGGCCGTGAGCCGGGCCTACGTACGTCGGGTGAATGATCGGCAGGGCCGCACCGGCACGTTATGGGAGGGGCGCTTCCACTCCACGGTGGTGGATTCGGATCGCTATCTGCTGGCCTGCCAGCGCTACATAGAGCTCAACCCGGTTCGGGCGGGGAAGGTGGCGCATCCCGGCGACTATCGTTGGTCCAGCTATCGCGCCAATGCGCGTGGCAGGCCCAATGCGCTGCTCGAGCCGCATTCGGCATTCGAGCTGATGGGTTCTGATGCGGATGAACGGCGCAGGCGCTATGTGGAGTTCATCGAGGCGGGCATTCCGGCGGGGGATCTGCTGGCGATCCGGCGGGCATTGCAGTCGCAACGGCGGCTGTCGGGAATGCTGGTGGGGTCAGATCCCTTTCGCGTCGCGAAAGGACCTGACCCCGGTGTGCCGGCTCAGCCCAGCAGCTTGCGCACCTTGGTCAGCGCGGTCATGAAGCGCTCGATCTCGGCGTGGGTGTTGTAGAACGCCAGCGAGGCACGGCAGGTTGCCGCGACGCCGAAGTACTGCAGCAGCGGGTGCGCGCAGTGCTGGCCTGACCGCACGGCCACGCCTTCCAGGTCGAGCAGGGTTGCCAGGTCGTGGGCATGTGCGCCGTCGATCAGGAACGAGACCACGGCGGCCTTCTCCGGTGCTTCGCCGATGATGCGCAGGCCATCGACGCGGCGCAGCTCTTCGGTGAAATGCGCCAGCAGTTCAGCCTCGCGTGCTTCCACGTTCTCCTGGCCAAGCTGCTGCAGGTAGTCGGCGGCCACGCCCAGGCCGATGAAGCCGGCGATGTTCGGGGTGCCGGCTTCGAACTTGTGCGGGGCATCGTTGAACACGGTGCCGTCGAAGCTGACTTCCTTGATCATCTCGCCGCCGCCAAGGAACGGCGGCATCGCATCCAGGTGCTCGCGGCGCGCCCACAGCGCACCGGTGCCGGTCGGACCACACATTTTGTGGCCGGTGATGGCGTAGAAGTCACAGCCGATCGCGGCCACGTCGACCTTGCGGTGCGGCACGGCCTGCGAGCCATCAACCACGGTGATGATGCCGCGCTTGCGCGCTTCACGGCAGATCTCGCGCACCGGGTTGACCGTGCCCAGCACGTTGGACACGTGGGTGACCGCCAGCAGCTTGACCTCCGGGGTCATTGCCGCGCGCAGCGCATCCAGATCGAGTGCGCCGTCAGGAGTGATCTCGGCCACGCGGATGGTGGCGCCGGTACGCTGTGCGACCAGCTGCCACGGCACGATGTTGGCGTGGTGTTCCATGCGCGTGATCAGGATCACGTCGCCGGCCTTCAATCGCGGCAGGGCCCACGAATACGCCACCAGGTTGATGGCGAAGGTAGTGCCGCTGCACAGCACCAGGTCGCTGGGGCGCACGTTGAGGAAGCGTGCCAGCGTGTTGCGCGCGCCTTCGTAGGCGTCGGTGGCTTCGCTGCCCAGTGCATGCACCGCGCGGCTGACGTTGGCGTTGTAACGCCGGTAGAACTCGTCCACCGCGCCGATCACCTGCACCGGCTTCTGGCCGGTGTTGGCATTGTCGAAATAGACCAGCGGCTTGCCGTGCACTTCACGCATCAGCAGCGGGAAGTCGAGGCGGACGCGATCCCAATCGAGCGCGCCGGTGCGTTCTTCGATCGGGCGCGGGGTGGACAGGTTCATGCCACACCCGCCTCGGCCAGGGCCTTGTCCAAACGGCGTGCCAGCTGCTCGCGCAGGGCTTCCGGCAGGATCTTCAGCGGCTCGTGGCAGAACGCGGCGCTCAGCAGTGCCTGCGCCTGTGCCTGCGGCAGGCCGCGCGAGCGCAGGTAGAACAGCGCGTTGGCATCGAGCTGGCCGACAGTGGCACCATGCGCGGCCTTCACTTCATCGGCGTCGATGACCAGCGTCGGCTGGGTATCGATCTCGGCGTCGGCCGACAGCAGCAGGTTCTTGTTGGACAGGTTCGCATCGGTGCCGTCGGCGCCTTCGCGGATCTGAATGCCACCATGGAACACCACGCGGCTGCGGTTGGCGGCAACGCCACGCCACAGCAGCTCGCAACTCGTATCGCGTGCGATGTGGTCGATGCCCAGGCGGGTTTCGACGTGGCGGCGGCCATTGCCGAGCAGCACGCCGTTGGCGGTCAGCTGGGCATTGTCGCCTTCCAGGCGCACGTTCAGTTCATGGCGGCTGAGCGCGGCGCCCAGTTCCAGATCGACGCGGTGGTACTGCGCGTCGCGGGCCAGCACGGCGTCGGTGCGCAGGAAGCTGGTCTGGCGCGCGCTGCCGGCCTGCACGCGGGCGTGCTTGAGCACGCCATCGCGGGCGACATGGGCGTGCAGCACGGTGTTGTCCAGGTGGGCCGAATCGCCGACGCTGAGGCGGTGCTCGACCACGCCCAGGCTGGCGCCGGCACGCAGTTCGATCAGGTGGCGGTGGTGCCAGGCCAGGTCGGTATCGCCGGCGACGCTGGCGAACACCAGCTGCAGCGGCGCTTCGACCTGCACGCCTTCGTCCACGCGCAGCACCACGCCTTCATCGGCCAGCGCGGCATTCAGGCGGGCGAAGATCTCTTCGCTGCGCTCGTAGCGGCGGCCAAGGAAACGCACGGCGTCTTCGCCGGAGGCCAGTGCGGCCGACAGCGGCTGCAGCTGCACGCCGGCCGGCAGGCTCTGCACGTCGCTCAGCGCGGCATCCAGGCGGCCGTTGACGAACACCAGGCGCGGTGCCGGGATGTCGTCCAGCAGCGCGGCGTCCAGCGCCGGGCCCTGCAGTGGTGCAGCCGCGAACGCACGGCGTTCCAGCTGGCGCAGCGAGGTGTACTTCCAGGCTTCGTTGCGCGCGGCTGGCAGGCCGTCACGCAGGGCCGCGTCCAGCACTTCGCGGCGCGCGTCGCTGCCGCAGAAGGCCTGGGCCATGGAGTCGAGCAGGGCGCTCATCAGACCGCCGCCTCGCGCACCACGCGATCCTTGAGGAAATCGTAGCCGTGCGCTTCCAGTTCCAGCGCCAGTTCCGGGCCGCCACTCTTGACGATGCGGCCATCGGCCAGCACGTGCACCACGTCCGGCTTGATGTAGTCGAGCAGTCGCTGGTAGTGGGTGATGACCAGGAACGAGCGGTCGGCGCCGCGCAGCGCGTTGACGCCGTCGGCGACGCTCTTCAGCGCGTCGATGTCCAGGCCCGAATCGGTTTCGTCCAGGATCGCCAGCTTCGGCTCGAGCACGGCCAGCTGGAAGATCTCGTTGCGCTTCTTTTCGCCACCGGAGAAGCCTTCGTTGACGCCACGGTGCAGCAGCTCGTCCTTCAGGTGCAGCACGGCCAGCTTCTGGCGCACCAGCTTGAGGAACTGCATGGAGTCCAGTTCGTCCTCGCCACGCGCCTTGCGCTGCGCGTTCAGCGCGGCGCGCAGGAAGTAGGTGTTGTTCACACCCGGGATTTCCACCGGGTACTGGAACGCCAGGAACAGGCCGGCGGCGGCGCGCGCTTCCGGGTCCTGGTCGAGCAGGTCGCTGCCTTCGAACTGCACGCTGCCTTCGGTCACTTCATAGCCGTCGCGGCCTGCCAGGACATTGCCCAGGGTGGACTTGCCGGCGCCGTTCGGGCCCATGATGGCGTGCACCTGGCCGGGCTTAACATCCAGCGACAGGCCCTTGAGGATTTCCTTGTCGCCGATGCGGGCGTGGAGGTTTTCGATCTTCAGCATGGTCATGGCTTGGTAGGTTTCGGGGCTGCGGGGTCGATGCGGACGATCTGCACCGTGCCGTTGCCGGACTGCCCAGGTTGAGCGGGGAGGGCGGAGAAAACCACGATGATCTCTTCACCGGGTTCTTGCAGGCAGGAGACTGCGAGGGAGGCCTGTCGGATGGATTCGGCAGCGGCGCGATCCAGCTCACGGTTGCCCGAGCTCAGGCGAGCCCGGATCGCGCCGAAGCTGCCGTCCTGCCGCGTTGTCAGCAGTATCGAGAATTCTTTCGGCGCGGAGATGACCGTGCTGGCGGGCAATTTGACCGGGGTGGCACCCACCAGTTCTTCGGGGGTGCAGGACGCGTTGGCCAGGGCCCAGGGCGAAAGGCCCAGCAGCAACAGTGCGGGCAAAGACGTACGCATCATCCGACGCTTCCTTCCAGCGAGACTTCCAGCAGCTTCTTGGCCTCCACCGCGAACTCCATCGGCAGTTCGCGGAACACCTGCTTGCAGAAGCCGTCGACGATCATCGACACCGCGTCTTCCTGGCTGATGCCACGGGCGCGGCAGTAGAACAGCTGGTCGTCGGAAATCTTCGAGGTGGTCGCCTCGTGTTCGACGGTGGCGCCCGGGTTCTTCACCTCGATGTAGGGGAAGGTGTGCGCGCCGCACTGCTTGCCGATCAGCAGCGAATCGCACTGGGTGTAGTTGCGCGCGCCATCGGCGTTGCGGTCCACCCGCACCAGGCCGCGGTAAGTGTTCTGGCCACGGCCGGCACTGATGCCCTTGCTGACGATCTTGCTCTTGGTGCGCTTGCCGACGTGGATCATCTTGGTGCCGGTGTCCGCCTGCTGGCGGTGATGGGTCAGCGCCACGGAGTGGAACTCACCGACCGAGTCGTCGCCGAGCAGCACGCAGGACGGGTACTTCCAGGTGATCGCCGAACCGGTTTCGACCTGGGTCCAGGTGACCTTGCTGCGCGCGCCACGGCATTCGGCACGCTTGGTGACGAAGTTGTAGATGCCGCCGACGCCGTTCTCGTCGCCCGGGTACCAGTTCTGCACGGTGGAGTACTTGATCTCCGCGTCTTCCAGCGCGACCAGCTCGACCACCGCCGCGTGCAGCTGGTTCTCGTCGCGCATCGGCGCGGTGCAGCCTTCCAGGTAGGACACGTAGGCCTTGTCCTCGCACACGATCAGGGTGCGCTCGAACTGGCCGGTGTGGCCGGCATTGATGCGGAAGTAGGTGCTCAGTTCCATCGGGCAACGCACGCCCTTGGGAATGAACACGAAGCTGCCATCGGAGAACACCGCCGAATTGAGCGCGGCGAAGTAGTTGTCGCCTACCGGCACCACGGTGCCCAGGTACTGGCGGACCAGTTCCGGATGTTCCTTGATGGCCTCGGACATCGAGCAGAAGATGATGCCCTTCTCGGCCAGTTCCTTGCGGAACGTGGTACCGACGGACACCGAGTCGAACACCGCGTCCACCGCCACGCCTGCCAGCTTGGCACGCTCGTGCAGCGGCACGCCCAGCTTGTCGTAGGTGTCCAGCAGCTCCTTGGGCACGTCATCCAGCGAGGCGTACTTCGGGCCCTTCGGCGCGGAGTAGTAGCTGAGCGCCTGCAGGTCGATCGGCGCGATCTCCAGCTTGGCCCAGTCCGGCATCGGCATGGTCAGGAAGTGGCGGTAGGCGTCCAGGCGCCACTGCGTCATCCACTCCGGCTCGTCCTTCTTGGCCGACAGGGCACGGATGGTGTCCTCGTCCAGGCCCGGCGGCAGGGAGTCCGATTCGATCTCGGTGATGAAGCCGGCCGAATACTTGCGGCCGAGCTGCTCGTGGATCTCGCGGTTGGGGGTGTCGTCGTGGGCGACGTTTTCGATGGTTTCGGTGGCCATGGGGGGCTGCCTGTGGATCAGGAGACGACGTCGACAGCGATGGTGCGGCGCTGTTCGTCATCGGCAAGGGGAAGAGGGGGCAGGATCTGGGCGAGGGTGACATCGCGCAGGGCCTCGGAGACCACGTCGTTGATCAGCCGCCAGCTGCTGCGCGCGCCGCACTTGGGCGCCATGCCGCACTGGTGGTGGTCGTGGCTGCATTCGGTCAGGGCCAATGGCCCTTCCATCGCTTCGACCACTTCGAACAGCGAGATCTCGATGGCCGGGCGGGTCAGGCGGTAGCCGCCACGGACACCGCGCAGGCCTTCGACCAGGCCGGCCTGGGCCAGCGGCTTGAGCACCTTGCTGACGGTGGGCGGCTCCAGGCCGGTGAATTCGGCCAGTTCGGTGGCACTGAGCACCTCGCCCGGACGGGCGGCAAGCACGGTCAGCACCACGGTGGCGTAATCGGTGAGCTTGGTGACACGCAACATGGGAATGCGAGCGGTTCTTAAAGCGGACTGAAATTGTACGCTTTTATTCGCCGGCATCCAACCCGGGCATTCAGCCGGCGCTGGGACGGACCGGGACGACGCACCGGGGTCACCGCCGGGGCGCCATGCTGCGCCAACGGGGTGATTTTCGCAATCACCCGGAATGGGCGAGAATCCCGGTTCCATCCGCTGCAAACAGCCCGTGCCGATGCCGAAGAAGATCCAAGCCCGCAAGTCCGCCATCCATGGCAACGGCGTGTTCGCCGTGGCCCCGATCAAGCAGGGCGAGCGCGTGATCCAGTACAAGGGCCTGCTGCGCAGCCACGGCGACGTTGATGCCGATGACAGCGGCGACGTCGAAAGCGGCCATACCTTCCTGTTCACCCTCAACGATGACTGGGTGATCGATGCCAACTACAAGGGCAACGATGCGCGCTGGATCAACCACAGCTGCGATCCGAACTGCGAGGCGGTGATCGAGGAAGACGAGGACGGTGACAGCCGTGGCGACAAGGTGTTCATCGAGGCGCTGCGTGACATCAAGGCCGGCGAAGAGCTGACCTACAACTACGGCATCACCCTGGCCGAGCGTCACACCGCCAAGCTGAAGAAGATCTGGGAGTGCCGCTGCGGCTCGCCCAAGTGCACCGGCACCATGCTGCAGCCCAAGCGCTGACTGGTACCGGGTAGTGCCGACCGCTGGCCGGCAAGGCGCAATCCAGGTGCCGGCCAGCGGCCGGCACCACCCGGAGGCTCTCCACCTGCCGTGCACGGCAGGGTCACCGCCGTGCAAGGGCCGTTCTTCCATTCTGTCGGCACCCCCAACCGGAGTGCACCCATGGCAGAACGATTGAAGGGCAAGCAGATTGCCATCCTTGCCACCCACGGCTTTGAACAGTCCGAACTGACCGAACCCAAGCGTCTGCTGGAAGCCGAAGGCGCGCGCGTCAGCGTCGTGTCGCCTGCAAAGGAGGCGACGATCAAGGGCTGGAAAGAGAAGGACTGGGGCGACGCCGTTGCAGTGGATATTCCGCTGGATGAGGCCGATCCGGCCAGCTTCGATGCCCTGGTGCTGCCGGGAGGGGTCATCAATCCGGACACGCTGCGTACCGACGAGGCTGTACTCGGCTTCGTCCGCGCAGTAGACGAAGCCGGCAAGCCTGTGGCGGCGATCTGCCATGGCCCGTGGCTGCTGATCAACAGTGGCCTCGCCGATGGCCGCGAGCTGACGTCCTGGCCGTCCCTGCAGCAGGATCTGACCAATGCGGGGGCGAACTGGCGCGATGCCGAGGTCGTGGTCGACGGCAACGTGATCACCAGCCGCAAGCCGGACGACATCCCAGCCTTCAGTGAGGCGGTGGTCAAGGCACTCGCCGCCTGATGCGCTGCCGGTAGTGCCGGCCGCTGGCCGGCACTACCTTACTTGCCCAGCACGCCTGCCGGCACCAGGTTGCCCAGGTTCTGGTTGAAGGTGACCACCAGCTTGCCGTTCTTCACCTGTGCCGATTGCACCTGCAGCGCGCCAAGCACGCCGGCCACGGCCGGGTCCAGCTTGTAGATCGGCTCCCGCTGGGCGTAGTCGCTCAGCCAGGCGTTTAGCAGGCCACGGGTACGGGAGTCGAGACGACCGCCCTGGTTGGCCGGTGTGAAGTCATCCACGCTCGGCTGCTGCAGGTGGAATCCCTGGGTCTGCGCGTCGTAGCGCAGGCCGCTGCTGAGCTTCACCGTACCCAGTCTGGCCGGATTGCCACCGGCAGTGGCCAGTGCCACGTCCATGCCAAGGTTCAAGCGCTCGCCGGCCGGGAGGCTCAGCTGGGGGTGGCTCATGGTGAGGGCGATGAGTCCGCCCAGCGCGTCCTGGGTGCGCGGGAAGCTGCCATCGAGATACTGCTGCACATCGCTGGCGCCGACCGACAGTTCGCGGCCGGAAATGGATGGGGCGGCCTGCGCGCCGATCGCGGCGGCGATCAGCACGGTGGAGGCGGCGACGCGGGTCATCAGGGAACGCAGGCGCATGGCGGTGACCGCTGGACTGGGAAAGGATGGAGGAAAGAGTAGCCGGGGCGGCTGAATCGCGCGTGCATGCCGCTGCAACGGTTCAGTCCAGCGTTGGCCGCAGTTGCGCCGACTGGATCTGCCAGCCGCGGCCATCAGCACTGGGCTGCACGCGGTACCAGCCGCCGAAGCGGAAGGTGCCTTGCGTGGTGACCGCGCGGATCCGCACCGGCACCTCCAGCAGCTGGGGAGGATGCTGGCCGTCGCGCGCCACCGGGGGCTCGCTGTCCAGCCGCAGCGTACGCACGCCCTGCAGCTGGCGTATGGCAGCGTCATCTGCGCGGTGAGGATCGGCCGGTGGAATCGCCCATGCCGCGTCGCTGGCGCTACGGTTGCGGTTGAGCAGCGCGATCACGTAGCGGTTGAGCATCACCGATGGTGGTTGGGCGTCGGCGGCGACCGCAGCGAACAGCGGATCGATCGCCGGTGTCTGCAGGGGCGCCGCTTCGGTGCCGGCGATGCCCTGCGTTCCGGCGCTGGCGACAGCTGGCGCTGGCGCAACATCAGGCGCTGCCGCAGGCCTGGAGCAGCCGAGCAGCGCCAGGGGCGCGATCAGGAAAAGCGTCCTGCGCATGCCTCCTCCCCGAGGCGATGTGGGGGAGACAGTGTATCGGCTGCGCGGGAATCAGCGGGAGGAGGGCAACTGTTCCAGCGCATCCAGTGCCGGCAGCACCTGCCCGGCGATGGCGGCCAACGCATGTCCATCGGTCTCTGCGTGGCGCTGCACGATGTCGCGCAGCAGCTGGGTGGCGATCACCAGGGTCGCGCGTTCATCACCGCTGATGCCAGCGGTGCGTGGCGCCGCTTCCAGCAGGCGCATCAGGTCGCGGCTGGCGCGATGTTCCAGTTCGATGGTGCAGCGCCCGGTGCACTGCAACCCGTCCTTTTCGATGGGGGTCACCGAGATCCGGTAGCGGGTGGAGGGGCTGGCCATGAGGGGATGCTCGCCGTAGCTGTGGAGGATGTGCCCACCTTAGGCAAGGCCGTGCCCGGCGGCGATGGCCGGGGCTGCACGCAGTGTTCCACCCGGTACGTTCCAGGGCCTGCCCAGGCCGCGCCTGGCTAATGGCGACGGGCTTGAACGCGGATTTTCCAGTATGCGGCAACGCTGTGTTGCGGATGCCCCGGGGCAGCGCATCCACGCGTGGCGTGGACCTACTGCCGGGAACGTGCAAAAGAAAACGGGACGGCCAGAGCCGTCCCGTCGGAATCCGCGTTGGGGCGCGCGCTTACAGCGCGGCGTCCTTCAGCTTCTTCAGCGGACGCACCTTCAGCTTGGTGGTGGCCGGCTTGGCAGCGAACCACTGCTCTTCCTTGGTGAACGGGTTGATGCCCTTGCGCTTCGGCTTGGCCGGCACATTGACGGTGGTGATCTTCAGCAGGCCCGGCAGGGTGAAGGAGCCAGCGCCCTTCTTGTGCACCGAGGAGGCAACGGCGCTTTCCAGCGAGGCCAGCACAGCGCGGACGTCCTTGGCGACGACGCCGGAGGCTTCAGCGATGTGTGCAACCAGGCCGGACTTGGTCAGCACTTCCTTGATCGGCTTCGGAGCGGCCGGCTTGGCGGCTGCCTTCGTCGCGACTTTCTTCACTGCCTTCTTCGGGGCAGCCTTCTTAGCGGTCTTTGCCATGGTTTCCTGTTCCGTGAACGGTTGGTTGTTTGGTCGGCGCCGAACCCCGTCGGCAAGCGCAATGTAGGGCAACTCTTGGGCGCCGCCAATAGCCCGAAGCGCGGAAAGTGCATGTTTTTTCATATCCAGGCCGATTCAGTACATGGCGCGCAGCGGGGGACGGGGGTGTGGCAGCGCGCGCGACGGCCCACGCCCGCCCATCGGCGGAATGCGCGAAACCACTGAAAACAAGAGAAAACTGCGTTTCCGGCTGGTGAGAAAGTGTCCACGCGCCGGGTTCGGAGGGCGACCTGCGGCGTGCGGCGGAGCGACGCAGGGCTAACGCCTCCCGTGCGAGGGTGACCGTTCATCACCGTCACGCAGGAGCAGCACATGGGAATCTCGCGACACGCCACCGCGCACTGGGAAGGCGATCTGAAGTCGGGCAAGGGGCAGCTGAGCACGCCGCAGAGCGGGCTGCTGGACAAGACACGCTACGGCTTCAACAGCCGTTTCGGCGACGAAAAGGGCACCAATCCGGAAGAGCTCATCGCTGCTGCGCACGCCGGTTGCTTCACCATGGCGCTGTCGGCCAAGCTCGGCGAAGCCGGCTTTACCCCGACCTCGCTGGATACCGAAGCCAAGGTCGATCTGTCATTGGAGGGCGGCCCGCAGCTGTCGCAGATCCGGCTGAAGGTGAAGGCAGTGGTGCCGGGTATCGACGCGACGCAGTTCCGTGCGATTGCCGATGACGCCAAGCAGAACTGCCCGGTGTCCAAGGCGCTGAGCGCGGTGCCGATCAGCCTGGAAGCCGAGCTGGGCTGAGGGTAGTGCCGGCCGCTGGCCGGCAACCGCATGATGTCGAGGTCCAGGTAACAGCCGGCCAGCGTTATGGCGGCCTTCCTGGCCGCCACCCTCCGGGCCGTCGCGTCCGACGTTGGCAGCGGCTCCTGCCGCTGCCTTCGGCTCCACCTCGATGGTGTTTACCAATCAATGGTGCCGCTGATCACCGTCTGCACCTGGCCGCCCGACCAGACCTCGCCGTCATGGTCGACCAGCAGGGTCAGGCGCGCGTCATGGCCGACTTCGCGGCCCTGGCTGACTTCAAACGGCGTCCGTCCACGCGGCAGCGCGTCACGCAGGTCCAGCCACGCGGCCAGCACCGCATTGGCCGCACCCGAGGCGGCGTCCTCGAAGCGGCGTCCATTGCCGACGAAGGCACGTACGGCCAGGTCGAAACCCTCGCTGCCATCGCTGAAGGCATAGGCGAACACGCCCATGCTGTCGGTGGATTCAGCCAGTGCGGCCACCGCATCCCAGTCCGGCTGCAGCGCGCGCAATGCGGCCTCATCGGCCACCTGCACCACCCACCAGCTGCGGCCACCCTGCATGCGTGCCGGCGGCAGTGTGCCCAGCGGCCAGTCCTTCAGCGCGGCCTGCAGGCGAGGATCGGTCGCCTCGGCAGTCTCGGCCAGCTGCGCGCGCGGGGTGCGGATGGCGATGCGCTGCTGCGTACCCTCACCGCTGACGCGCAGCGGCAGCGCGCCGGCAATGCCGTCCTGCACCAGCACGCCGTCGACCGCTGCGGCCAGGCCCGCCTGCAGCACCGCGTGCGCGGTACCGACGCTGGGGTGGCCGGCGAACGGTACTTCCTTCTGCGGGCTGAACATGCGCAATCGATAGCTGGCGCCCGGCACCTGCGGCGGGAACACGAAGGTGGTTTCGGGCAGGCGCGTCCAGCGCGCGATGGCCTGCATGCTGGCGTCGTCCAGGCCCTCGGCATCGAGTACCACGGCCAGCGGATTGCCAGCGCCGGCGCGCGGGGAGAACACGTCCAGCTGCAGGAAACGGCGGGTGGACATCAGGCGGCACTCCAGTAAACAGGCCGCATAGCGTAGCGCGGGGCACCAAAAAGGGGACGGAGGGAATTAAGTCGCTTTTGCCCCATGTGCCATAAGCGACTTAATTCCCTCCGTCCCCTTTCTTCCGTGGGCTACCAGCGGATGCTGCCATCGATCACGCACTGCACCTGGCCGCCGATCCACACCGTGCCCTGCGCATCAACCTCGACCTGTACGCGACCATCGCGGCCGACTTCGCGGCCCTGGCTGGCCACGTAGCGGCCCTCGCGGCCGGGCAGGGCATCGCGCTGGCGCAGCCAGGCACCGATCAGCGCATTGGCGCTGCCGGTCACTGGATCCTCGGGCACGGCGGCTGCATCAGCCGGGCAGAAGGCGCGCACCACCCGGGTATGGTCGTCGCCGGCCTCGTCGGCGAACACGGCCACACCGGTCGCGTCGGTGGCGAGGCTCCAGTCGGCCAGCGTGGCCATGTCCGGCACAAGGTTGCGTACGGCGGCGGCATCGCGCAGCGGCAACAGCCACCAGCGTGCGCCGTTGTCCCACAGTTCGGGCACGTGCCCGCTGTCGGCCAGCGCCAGCAGCGCTTCGGGCGCTCCGTCGGCCGCTGTGTCCAGCCGCCGCGCCGGTGGGCTGGCCAGCTGGATCTGCAGTGCCTCGGCCGGGCCGCTCACCCGTACCGGCAGCAACCCCGCCGCGCATTGCTGCAGCAGGGCACGGTCGTGCGGGTGCGCCAGGCCGCAGGTCACCGCCGCCCAGGCGGCGCCGACGCTGGGGTGGCCGGCGAAGGCCAGCTCGCGGGTCGGGGTGAAGATGCGGATGTGGTAGTCGGCGCCCGGCGCGCTGGGGCGCAGGAAGAACACCGTCTCGGACAGGTTCAGCCAGGCGGCCAGGGCCTGCATCTGGCTGCTGGAGAGCCCGTCGGCGTCCAGGATGACGCCCAGCGGGTTGCCGGTGCCGGGGCGGGGGGCGAAGACATCGAGCTGCAGGTAACGGAGGACGGCCATCTACGGGGATATTGCGCTTAGAATCAAAGGTTCCGCCCCCGAGGGCGGCTTCCCCACATTCTACATAGCCAATCCATGTCAGCTTCCCCCCTTGTCGATCGTTGGATCGTACTGAAGTTCGGCGGCACCTCGGTGTCGCGTCGTCACCGCTGGGACACGATCGGGAAGCTGGCGAAAAAACGCGCGGAAGAGACCGGCTCGCGCGTGCTGGTGGTGGTGTCGGCGCTGTCCGGGGTCACCAACGAACTGACCGCGATCGCCGATGGCGCGCCCGACAGCCGGGACCGCGTGGCAGCGCTGGTCGAACGCCACGAGGCCTTCCTGGTTGAACTCGGCCTGGGCCGCGAGGTGCTGGCCGATCGCCTCGCCGCGCTGCAGGGCCTGCTCGACGACGCGCGTGCAGCCACCCGTCCGCTCGACTGGCAGGCCGAAGTGCTGGGCCAGGGCGAGCTGCTGTCCTCCACCCTGGGTGCGGCCTACCTGCGCGCGTTGGGCCTGGACATGGGCTGGATGGATGCCCGCCAGTGGCTGGACGCGATGCCACCGCAGCCGAACCAGAGCGACTGGTCGCAGCGCCTGTCGGTGAACTGCCAGTGGCGTGCCGACGCGGAATGGATGCAGCGCTTCCGTGCGCAGCCGACCCGCCTGCTGATCACCCAGGGCTTCATCTCGCGGCACGCCGATGGCGGTACCGCCATCCTCGGCCGCGGTGGCTCGGATACCTCGGCGGCGTACTTCGGTGCGCTGCTCGGTGCCAGCCGCGTGGAGATCTGGACCGATGTGCCGGGCATGTTCAGTGCCAATCCGAAGGATGTGCCGGACGCGCGCCTGCTGACCCGCCTGGACTATTACGAGGCGCAGGAAATCGCCACCACCGGCGCCAAGGTGCTGCACCCGCGCTCGATCAAGCCGTGCCGCGATGCCGGCGTACCGATGGCCATCCTCGATACCGAGCGCCCGGAACTGCCCGGCACCAGCATCGATGGCAGCGCCGCGCCGGTACCAGGGGTGAAGGCGATCAGCCGCCGCAACGGCATCGTGCTGGTGTCGATGGAAGGCATCGGCATGTGGCAGCAGGTCGGCTTCCTGGCCGATGTGTTCAACCTGTTCAAGAAGCATGGCCTGTCGGTGGACCTGATCGGTTCGGCCGAGACCAACGTCACCGTGTCGCTGGACCCGTCCGAGAACCTGGTCAACACCGATGTGCTGGCCGCGCTGTCGGCCGACCTGTCGCAGATCTGCAAGGTGAAGGTGATCGTGCCGTGCGCGGCGATCACCCTGGTTGGCCGTGGCATGCGTTCGCTGCTGCACAAGCTGTCGGATGTGTGGGCCACCTTCGGCCGCGAGCGCGTGCACATGATCTCGCAGTCGTCCAACGACCTGAACCTGACCTTCGTCATCGACGAGGCCGATGCTGACGGCCTGTTGCCGATCCTGCATGCCGAGCTGATCGACAGCGGCGCGATGCCGGTGGAAGAGACCGAAGTGTTCGGCCCGCGCTGGCGCGAGATTGCCGGCACCGTGCGCCCGCGTGGCACGCCGTGGTGGCGGGGCCAGCGTGCGCACCTGCTGCAGCTGGCCGATGCCGGTACGCCGCGCTACGTCTACCACCTGCCGACGGTGCGCGCCCGCGCACGTGCGCTGGCTGCGATCAAGCCGATCGACCAGCGCTACTACGCGATCAAGGCCAACAGCCACCCGGCCATCCTGCAGCTGCTGGAAACCGAGGGCTTCGGCCTGGAATGCGTGTCGCACGGCGAGCTGAAGCATGTGTTCCAGCACCTTCCGGAACTGTCGCCCAAGCGCGTGCTGTTCACCCCCAGCTTCTGCCCGCGCAGCGAGTACGAGGCGGCGTTCGCGCTCGGCGTGACCGTGACGGTCGACAACGTCGAGGCACTGCAGCGCTGGCCGGACCTGTTCCGCAACCGCGAGCTGTGGCTGCGCGTCGACCTGGGCCGGGGCGAAGGCCATCATGCCAAGGTCCGTACCGGCGGCAAGGACTCCAAGTTCGGCCTGCCGATCGCCCGCGTCGACGAATTCGTGCGCGCGGCCACCGATCTGGGCAGCCGCGTAGTCGGCCTGCATGCGCACCTCGGCAGCGGTGTAGAGACCGCGCAGCACTGGCGCCTGATGTGCGATGAACTGGCCGGTTTCGCCCGCCGCATCGGCAGCGTGCACACCATCGACATCGGTGGCGGCCTGCCGATTCCGTATTCCGCCGAGGACGAGCCGTTCGACCTGGATGCGTGGGCCGAGGGTCTGGCCGAGGTCAAGGCGCTGCATCCGGCGTTCCGCCTGGCGATCGAGCCGGGCCGCTACCTGGTCGCCGAATCCGGCGTGCTGCTGACCCACGCCACTCAGGTTGTGGAAAAGGACGGCGTGCGCCGTGTTGGCCTGGATGCCGGCATGAACGCACTGATGCGTCCGGCGCTGTACGACGCCTGGCACGACATCGAGAACCTCAGCCGCCAGGGCGGCTACGCCGAGGCGGCATTCGATGTGGTCGGCCCGATCTGCGAATCCAGCGACGTGTTCGGCAAGCGCCGCAAGCTGCCGGTGTCGACCGCGCCGGACGACGTGATGCTGATCGCCGATGCCGGCGCCTACGGCTATTCGATGGCCAACACCTACAACCAGCGGATGCTGCCGCGCGAAGACGTGATCGAGTGATCACCACCCGCGCCCTGCACCCGCCCACCGACACGCCCCGCGCAGCTGCGCGGGCCCGTGCCTGACCGGATACACCATGACTGCTTTCGACAAACACCAGGTTTCCCGCTTCCGCTTCGTCCGCTGCGAATTCGCTGCGGAGACCGGCGTGGCCAAGCTGGTCTACGCCTTCGATGACGGCCCGGAGATGGTGGAAACCATCACCGTGCCGGGCGCCCCGTTCGTGCTGGACGAGGCGCGCGCCGCCGCGGTGCAGCGTGCGCTGCAGCTGCTGCACTTGATTGCCGGTGTCAGCTACTACAAGGCAGGCGTGCCGGAGACGGTCAGCATCGACACTTATGCCATCGACGCCGATACCGCTGCGATGGTGGAGGCGGTCTACCTCAACGGCCTGGGCGAATTCGCCTACCGCAACGGCCTGAACCTGCGCGGGCGCTTCCGCCTGCCGGTGCAGGGCGAGGCGGTGCAGGCGCCGGTGCTGGGCCTGCAGGCGCACGCGCTGGTGGCCATCGGTGGCGGCAAGGATTCGCTGGTCAGCATCGAAGCGCTGCGCCGTGCCGGCGTGGACGAAACGGTGACCTGGATTGGTGGTTCGCAGCTGATCCGCGCCTGTGCCGAGCGTACCGGCCTGCCGACGCTGAACCTGGGCCGCGCGCTGGCGCCGGAACTGTTCGAGCTCAACCGCCAGGGCGCCTGGAACGGCCATATCCCGGTCACCGCGGTGAACTCGGCGATCATGGTGCTGGCCGCGTTGCTGCAGGGCGTGGACCAGGTGGTGTTCTCCAATGAGCGTTCGGCCAGCTACGGCAGCCAGATTCCGGGCACCGGCGAAGTGAACCACCAGTGGTCGAAGGGCTGGGCGTTCGAGCAGGCCTTCGGCAGCCATGTGCAGGCGCACGTGGCGGCGGACCTGCAGTACTACTCGCTGCTGCGCCCGATGTCCGAGCTGGCGGTGGCCCGCCAGTTCGCCAAGACTGATTTCTACGACGCGCACTTCTCCAGCTGCAACCGCAACTTCCACATCCTCGGCGAGCGCCCGGTGAACCGCTGGTGCGGCGTCTGCCCGAAGTGCCATTTCGTGTTCCTGGCGCTGGCCCCGTTCATGCCCAAGACGCGCCTGGTGCGCATCTTCGGCCGCAACCTGCTGGACGATGCCGAGCAGGCCGGTGGCTTCGATGCGCTGCTGGAATTCCAGGACCACAAGCCGTTCGAGTGCGTGGGCGAAGGCCGCGAATCGCGTGCGGCGATGGCGACCCTGGCGCTGCGCCCGGAATGGAAGGAAGACGTGCTGGTGAAGCGCTTCTGCAATGAGATCCAGCCGCAGCTGGATGCCGCCGAACTGGAACTGGCACCGCTGCTGCAGCTGCAGGGCGAGCACCGCGTTCCGGCTGCGCTGTGGGAACGGGTGCGTGAAGATTTCGAAGCTTGAAGGAAAGCGCATTGCGCTGTGGGGCTGGGGCCGCGAGGGCCGCGCCGCGTTTGCGGTACTGCGTGAGCGCCTGCCGTCGCTGGCGCTGAGCCTGTTCTGTCCGGCCGCCGAGGCCGAAGCCGCGCGTGCGGAAACGCAGGGGCTGCTGGAGGTGCGGGGTGAACCCACTGCCGAAGCGCTGGCCGCGTTCGATGTGGTGATCAAATCGCCTGGTATCAGCCCCTACCAGCCGATCGCACTGGCGGCGGCGGAGCAGGGCACTACGTTCATCGGCGGCACCGCGCTGTGGTTCGCCGAACACGCCGCCGACGATGGCATCGTGCACGACACCGTGTGCGTGACCGGCACCAAGGGCAAGAGCACCACCACCGCGCTGGTCGCGCACCTGCTGCGGGCGGCCGGCCACCGCACCGGCCTGGTCGGCAACATCGGCCTGCCGCTGCTGGAAGTGCTGGACCCGCAGCCCGCGCCGGAGTACTGGGCGGTGGAACTGTCCAGCTACCAGACCGGCGAAGTGGCGCGCAGTGGCGCCCGCCCGCAGGTGGCGGTGGTGCTGAACCTGTTCCCGGAACACCTGGACTGGCACGGCAGCGAACAGCGTTACATCGAAGACAAGCTGCGGCTGGTGACTGAAGCCGCGCCGCGCATCGCTGTGCTCAACGCTGCCGATCCGCACCTGGCCGCGCTGTCGCTGCCCGACAGCGAAGTGGTCTGGTTCAACCAGCCGCAGGGCTGGCACATGCGCGGTGACATCGTGCATCGCGGTGAGCAGGCCGTGTTCGACACCCGCAACACCCCGCTGCCGGGCCGCCACAACCGCGGCAACCTGTGCGCGGTGCTGGCCGCGCTGGAAGCGCTGGGGCTTCATGCGGTGGCGCTGGCACCGGCGGTGCAGGATTTCCGTCCGTTGCCGAACCGCCTGCAGCGCATCGGCATGGCCGATGGCCTGACCTACATCAACGATTCGATCAGCACCACGCCGCACGCCAGCCTGGCCGCGCTGGAGTGCTTTGCCGGGCAGCGCATCGCGTTGCTGGTGGGCGGCCATGATCGTGGCCTGGACTGGACCGATTTCATGCAGCACATGGCCCACGATGTGCCGCCGGTGGAGATCGTGACCATGGGCAGCAACGGCCCGCGCATCCACGCCATGCTTCAGCCGCTGGCCGATGCCGGTCGCTTCGGTCTGCACGCTGCAGGTGATCTGCCCGAGGCGATGGCTTTGGCGCGCGCCGCGCTGGGGGAGCACGGTGGGGTGGTGCTGCTGTCGCCGGGCGCACCGAGCTTTGGTGCGTACCGGGATTACGTGGCGCGTGGCCGTCATTTCGCCGAGCTGGCCGGATTCGACCCGGACAGCATCAGCGCGATTCCGGGGTTGGGCATCGCCTGATCCACCTGCCCGGGGTCGGATCCCTTTCCGCAGGAAAGGGCTCTGACCCCAGCGGGATCCCGTACACCCATCCACGCGCGGCGTGGATCTACTGCTCCTGGTCGATGAACGCGTAATCGCGATCAATCATCTGTTGCAGGTACGCGTCGAAGCTGCGTGCGATCACCGCATAGCTGTCCGGATCGTGCAGGTAGCGCACCACCTGACCGACCGTGCCGCCCGGCGCCGGGTCGAAATCCAGGTACAGCATCGACGTGCCGCCGTTGTTCATGCAGTGCGAGAAGCACAGGCGGCGGTTCATCGGCAGATCGGCGTCGATGCCTTCACCCAGGATCTCCGGCTCGTCGTCCAGCCATTCCTCGTAGATGGAGCGGATGCTGTCGTCCCACTGCTGCTGGTCCTCGAAGATCTGCGCGACCGAGCGCAGGTAGTACGGGTAATCGCCCACATCTGAACCCAGCATCAGCACGCAGACCTCGCCGCCGGGGTACTCGCGGAAGTGGGTGCCATCCACGCGGGACAGCAGTTCCACCAGGCTGTCCGGCACCTGCGGCCACTGCACACGCAGGCGCTGCAGGTCTTCGGCGCTGGCGCCCTGGACATGTGCCCACTGCGGGGCATCCTCGGCAGGCAAACGCGGGATCAGGCCAGACAGAAAGCGGTCAACAAGGTTCATTCAGTTCGCAAGGTTGATGAGCAAAGGGCACAAGATTTCAATCAAAGCCGCGCCTTGCTGGTAGTGTAGTCCAGTGCGTTTTGTCCGGCGGGATCGCCGACAATCCGTAGAGTTTTCAGAATGTGAAGAGGCGAAGCATGAAACTCATAGGGCAGGAGCAACGGCTTACCCGTGAAGACCTCTGCGACTTCTCAAAAAGTACAGGTTTGAGGCTCTCCGATGAGTTCTCGGACTTTTACCTGATGAACAACGGCGGATATCCGGATATTCGTCCGGACGAGGCGAATCCACTTCTGCTGAATAGCTTTCTTTCGATCCGCTACGGTGATGCGACGATTGACGCTGTCTACCAATCGCTGGTGAGAGGCAACCCGGCGCTGGAGGGGTTGGTTCCCTTCGCTTACGACGATTGCGGGAATGTTTTCTTGTTGTCCGGAAAGCCCGGTATGCCTGAAGAGGTCTTTCTCTGGTTGCCGGGGGAGAAGGAGCAGGAGACCATTTTCAGCTCATTCGCTGAATTTCTTCATGCCCTCTACGAAGAGAAGGAGTGCCGCTGAAGCGGTGGCCTGTAACCTCAACCACACCTGCGTCACGCCGCCAATGCAGAATGCGACGCGGGAGGGGCGAATGCGGCTTAATCCCCTCCGTCCCCTTTTTCTGGAGCAGGCACATGAACCGTTGGCGATGCGGTGTGGTGATGGTGCTGGGGCTGGCGGCGATGCCGGCGTGGGCGGCGATGAAGACGCAGCCGGTGGAGTGGAAACACCAGGGCACGACCTTCAGCGGCGTGCTGGTCTATGACGACGGCGAGCATGACAAGCGCCCGGGCCTGGTGATGGTGCCGAACTGGAAGGGCGTGAACGAATCGGCCATCGAGAAGGCCAAGCAGCTGGCCGGCGACGATTACGTAGTGCTGGTCGCCGATGTGTACGGCAAGGGCGTGCGGCCGAAGACCGATGCCGAGGCCGGGCCAGTGGCCACCAAGCTGCGCAACGACCGGCCGTTGCTGCGTGCCCGCGCGCTGGAGGCGGTGAACGTGCTCAAGGCGCAGGCCGGCAAGGTGCCGCTGGATGCCAGCCGGATCGGCGCGGTGGGCTTCTGTTTTGGCGGCACCACGGTGCTGGAGCTGGCCCGGGCCGGTGCGCCGCTGGCCGGTGTGGTGAGCCTGCACGGTGGATTGGGCTCGCCGTTGCCGGCGCAGGCCGGTGGCAGCCATCCGTCGGTGCTGGTGCTCAATGGCGCCGACGACAAGAGCGTGACCGCCGAGGACATCGCCGGTTTCCAGAAGGAAATGAACGCGGCCAAGGTCGATTGGGAGTTCACCAACTACAGTGGTGCGGTGCACTGCTTTGCCGAGCGCGATGCCAACAGTCCGCCGGGGTGCCAGTACAACGAGCGGGCGGCCAAGCGCGCGTGGAAGGCGCTGGATGAGTTCTTCGAGGAGCGCTTCGAGAAACGTTGATTCGTGCAGCGGTAGTGCCGGCCGCTGGCCGGCAACCTCATGATGCTGCGGATGTCATCGGGAATGCCGGCCAGCGGCCGGCACTACCGATGCGTCAGTGCCGACCAACGGTCGGCACCCACCGATGCTTCAATGCCGGCCAGCGGCCGGCACTACCAGATGCGGTCAATGCGACCGTTTCAGTGCCGACCAACGGTCGGCACCCACCGGAATGCCGGTTTGGTAGGTGCCGACCGTTGGTCGGCACACCTCAACCCATCAATGCGAGCGCTGCACCGCGTAACGCGCCAGGCCACGCAGGGCCGCCACGGCATCGTTGTCGCCCAGGCCATCGAGCGCGCGCTCGGCGGCTTCGGCATATTCCTCCGCACGCGCGCGGCTGTACTCCAGGCCGCCAGTGGCGCGGATCGCGGCCAGTACTTCCGGCATCGCCGAAGCGTCGCCGTCCTGCACGATGGTGCGCAGGCGCTCGCGGGTGGCGTCGTCGGAGTGGGCCATCGCGTGGATCAGCGGCAGCGTGGCCTTGCCCTCGGCGAGGTCGTCGCCCAGGTTCTTGCCCAGTTCCTCGGCATTGGCCGAGTAGTCCAGCACGTCGTCGGCGATCTGGAACGCGTAGCCCAGGTGCATGCCGTAGTCGAACAGGGCCTGCTGGGTGGCTTCGTCCACGCCGCTGGCCAGCGCACCCAGGCGGGTGCCGGCGGCGAACAGCACCGCGGTCTTGCGCTCGATCACACGCAGGTAGGCGGCTTCGTCGGTGTCCGGGTTGTGCACGTGCAGCAGCTGCAGCACTTCACCCTCGGCGATGCGGTTGGTGGCGTCGGCCAGGATCTGCATCACCGGCATGCGCTCCAGCTCGACCATCAGCTGGAAGCTGCGCGAGTACAGGAAGTCGCCGACCAGCACGCTGGGCGCGTTGCCCCACAGCGCGTTGGCGGTGCTGCGGCCACGGCGCAGGCTGGATTCGTCCACCACGTCATCGTGCAGCAGGGTGGAGGTATGGATGAACTCGATGATCGCCGCCAGCTGGTGGTGCTCCGGACCGGCCTGGCCGACCGCGTGACCCGCCAGCATCACCAGCATCGGGCGCAGGCGCTTGCCGCCGGCGGAAATGATGTGGTCGGCGATCTGGTTGATCAGCACGACGTCCGAGGACAGCCGGCGCCGGATCAGGGCGTCGACGGCGGCCATGTCGGCCGCGGCAAGCGACTGGATCTGGGGCAGGCCCAGGGCGGGACGGGTGTCTTCGGTGATGGTCATGCGATCAGGCTTTCAGGCTCACCATCGATTATAGGCGCTGGCCGTGAATTCGGGCGCAAACCGGGCGGGCCGGCGTTCCCGGCCCCGCAAACGCTGCCGCCTGCGTGAATACGTATGCAGGTTGCGCCATGCCCGCGGGGCCGCCGCTAAGCTTGCCGGAACAGGATTTCGGCCCGCTTCTGGCGGGTCCCGCATGCCCGGAGGGGGGCTGTCGATGTCGCACTATCCATGGTGGCGCGGAGCCGTCATCTACCAGATCTACCCGCGCAGCTACCTCGATGCCAACGGTGATGGAGTAGGCGACCTGCCGGGCATCATCCAGCGCCTGGACCACATCGCCGCGCTGGGCGTGGACGCAATCTGGATCTCGCCGTTCTTCAAGTCCCCCATGGCCGACTTCGGCTACGACATCGCCGACTACCGCGACGTCGACCCGTTGTTCGGCAACCTGGATGACTTCGACCGCCTGTTGGCCAAGGCCCATGGCCTGGGCCTGAAGGTGATGATCGACCAGGTGCTGAGCCATACCTCGATCGAGCACGCCTGGTTCCGCGAGAGCCGCCAGGACCGCAGCAATCCGAAGGCCGACTGGTACGTCTGGGCCGACCCGCGCGAGGACGGCACCCCGCCCAACAACTGGCTGTCGCTGTTCGGTGGCGGCGCCTGGCAGTGGGAGCCGCGCCGTGAGCAGTACTACCTGCACAACTTTCTGGTCGACCAGCCGGACCTGAACTTCCATCACCCGGATGTGCAGCAGGCCACCCTGGACAATGTGCGGTTCTGGCTGGACCGCGGCGTGGACGGCTTCCGCCTGGATGCGATCAACTTCTGCTTCCACGACGCGCAGCTGCGCGATAACCCGCCCAAGCCGGCGGACAAGCGCGTGGGCCGCGGCTTCAGTCCGGACAACCCGTACGCCTACCAGTACCACTTCTACAACAACACCCAACCGGAGAACCTGCCATTCCTGGAGCAGCTGCGCGCGCTGCTGGATGAGTATCCGGGCGCGGTGAGCCTGGGCGAGATCTCGTCGGAAGACTCGCTGGCCACCACCGCCGAGTACACCCAGGACGGCCGCCTGCACATGGGCTACAGCTTCGAGCTGCTGGTGGACGACTACAGCGCGGCCTACATCCGCGACACGGTCTCCCGGCTGGAAGCGGCGATGACCGAAGGCTGGCCGTGCTGGGCGGTTTCGAATCACGATGTGGAACGCGCGGTCAGCCGCTGGGGCGGCTATCCGGCCGATCCGCGCCTGGCACGGATGCTGGTGGCGATGCTGTGCTCGCTGCGCGGCTCGGTGTGCCTGTACCAGGGCGAGGAGCTGGGCCTGGCCGAGGCCGAGGTGCCGTTCGAGGCGCTGCAGGACCCGTATGGCATCACCTTCTGGCCGAATTTCAAGGGCCGCGACGGTTGCCGTACCCCGCTGCCGTGGACCGACGCTCCGCTGGCTGGCTTTACCTCCGGCACGCCCTGGCTGCCGATCCCGGCCGAGCACCGGGCGGCGGCGGTGGGCGTGCAGGAGCGCGACCCGCACTCGGTCCTGGCGGCGTTCCGCGCGTTTCTGGCCTGGCGGCATACCCAGCCGGCCCTCCTGCACGGCAGCATCAGATTTCTTGAAAGCGCCGAGCCCGTGCTGCTGTTCGAGCGTATGCTTGCAGATGAAACCCTCCTGCTGGCCTTCAACCTGTCGGCCGAAGCGGTGAGCCATCCGCTGCCGCCGGGCAACTGGCAGCAGGTGGTGGTACCGGGCCCGGATGCGGGCACGGTGCAGGGCAATGAACTCCAGCTGCCGCCGCGCGCGGTGTATTGCGCCCGACGCAGCTGACCGTTTTCTCCGGTGGCGGTACTTGCGGGGACGGGGCCGAAGCGCCCCGTCCCTTTTTTATGGGTGGGCCTTGCGACCAACGGCCGGCATCCGCGCAAAGGAAAACCCGCTGCCTGCGCAGCGGGTTTCCGGTCCTGCTCCCTGTTTCTGTTGCCGGCCAGCGGCCGGCACTACCGGGTCCGGCTGCCGGGCAGGGCCCGGCGCTACCTCAGAACTTGTAGTTCACGCCCAGCATGTAAGTGCGGCCCCATTCGATGTACTCCAGCGGGCGGTCCTTGCTGCCGGCGTAGGTGCGGTACGGCTCGTTGGTCAGGTTGCTGCCCTGCAGCAGCAGGGTCAGGCCACGCAGGGCGCTGCTGTCGCTGAAGGTGTAGCTGACCTGCGCATCGGTCACGTTCTCGCCCACTACGTAACGCAGTGTGCGGTTGCCGTTGAAGTTGCCGATCTCACCGATGAAGTCCGAACGGCGGCGCTGGCTTACGCGTGCTTCAAAGCCACTGCGTTCGTAGTAGACGGTGAAGTTGTAGACGCGCTTGGACAGGCCCGGCAGGCTGATCGGGTCACTGCCCACGCTGGAGGCGCTCTCCGGATCCAGGATGGTGATGTCGCTCTTGTTGAAGGTCGCGCTGGCCTGCACGCCGAAGCCGCGCAGGCTGTCGGTCAGCATCTCCAGCGGGAACGACCCTGTCAGCTCCAGCCCCTTCAACGTGCCGCCCTTGCCGTTCTGCGGCGTGGAGAAGGTGCCGGTGGTCAGCACCGGTGCGGTCATGCCCGGCGGCGGCACGTAGTTGCCCAGCAGCGCGGTGAAGTCGTAGTTGTCCACCGACTGGGTATAGACGTAGCTCTTCAGGTCCTTGTAGAAGATCGCGGCAGCCACGTAGGCCTTCTCGCCGAAGTACTTCTCATAGGACAGGTCCAGCGCGGTGGCGCGCCACGGATCCAGCAGCGGATTGCCACCACTGCCACCCGGCCGGCCGGTGCCGGTATCCACGCCGAACTCCAGGCCGGCGCGCATCTGGTCCACGCGCGGGCGCGCGACCTGCTTGGCGGCGGCGAAGCGCAGCGTCTGCTGGTGCGGGAACATGAAGGCCAGGTTCAAGCTCGGCAGCCAATCCTTGTAGGTCTTGCCGGCAGAGAAGGGCTGGATGTTGCTGCCAGCCGGCTGCGAGCTGTCCCAGTAGCGAGAATCCGAGCTCTGGTCGGTGTGCTGCATCTGCACGCCGATGTTGCCGCGCACGCCCACTTCACCGATGTCGGTGTTGATGTTCAGGCGCGCCCAGGCGGTGGTGATCTTCTCTTCGACCGTCCACGACTTGGGGATCAGGTAGTCCAGGTTGTCGACCGGGTTGAAGGTCATGTAACGACCCACAGCGGCCGGTACGTTCCACGACGGGATGTAGCCGATGCCGGCGAAACCGAGGTTGACCGGGCGGTACTGCAGGTCCTGGGCGATGGTGGATTCGCCTTGGGCGCCGAGCAGGATGCTGCCTTCGGCCTGGGCCTTCTGCTTGCGACGGTCGGCGTAGTTCACGCCCACGTCCACATCCGAGAACCAGCTGGACATGGCTTCGGGAACCGGCAGCGTCGCCGCCAGCTTGGCGCCCTTCAAGCGGTCTTCCACCTCCGGCACCTTGCCGTAGCCGGAACCATAGATCGTGTTGGTCAGGAACAGGCTGTCCGGATTGGAGTAGTCACGCCCCGGCGTGATCTGCGAGAAGCTGTTGTTGTTCACCACCAGGCCGATCGTGTCGAACTGCGGGCGCGGCACCAGCTGCAGGTTGTTTTCCAGGTTGATCTCGCGGCGGGTCGCCTTGGAGTAGTTCAGGTCGGCGACCAGCTTCACGCCACCGACGTTGAATTCGTTGTTCCAGCCGAACGCATCGATCTTGTCCTTGCGCTTGTTGTACATGCCGCGCACCAGCGGATATGCATTGTTGATCGTGCCGCCGGTGAAGCTGCCATCGGCATTGCGGCCGACATTGCTGAACACAGGCAGGATCGCGTTGGGATCCTTGGTGTCCTCGCCATTGCCACTGAGGCTCAGCTCGAACTGGTTGGCGGTGTCAATCTGCTCGGCTTCGGTGTGGAACGCATCGAAGGTGCTGGTCCAGCTGTTGTTCGGCCGGAACTGGATCGTGGCCATCACGCCGTCGCGCTTGTTGTTGCCGGTACGGCGCAGTGCCTTGATGCCGTCGGTGAAGTAGGTGCCTGGCGCGATTCCGCGACGCTCGCCCTTGTCGGTGTGTTCGGTGGTCCACGGTTCGTACAGGCCGACCTGGTTCTCCTGGATCGGCATGTCGCTGTGCGCGTAGCCGATGGCAATGCCCAGGGTCTTGTCCAGGAACTGGTCGATGTAGCTGGCGCTGAAGCGGTTGCCGTACGGATCGACGTTGGCGGCGCGGCCCAGCGAACTCTTCTGGTAGCGGCCGCTGACCGCGATCACGCGCTCGCCGAAGCTGAGCGGGCGCGCGGTCTGCATGTCGATGGTGCCCGACAGGCCCTGGCCGACCAGCGCCGCGTCCGGGGTCTTGTAGACGGTCACGCCGTTGACCAACTCGGACGGGTACTGGTCGAACTCGACACCGCGGTTGTCGCCGGTGCTGACCACTTCACGGCCATTGAGCAGGGTGGTGGCGAAGTCCGGCGACAGGCCGCGCACGCTGATCACCTGCGCACGGCCGGCCACGCGCTGGGCGGCCAGGCCGGGCAGGCGCGAGATGGATTCGGCGATGCTGACGTCGGGCAGCTTGCCGATGTCTTCGGCGGAAATCGCCTCGACCACCGAGGTGGCGTCCTGTTTGACCGCGATCGCGCTCTCGATGCCGCGGCGGATACCGGTGACCTGCACCGTATCCAGGTTGGTGGCGGCGGTGCCGGCCGGCGTGGTGGTGCTCTGCGTGGACTGTGCCGACGCCAGCGTCGGCGCCAGCACAACGGCCAGCGCGAGACTCAGCGCACTGCGCTTGTGGTTCAACATTTTCCCCTCCCAGGCAATGTTGCAGATCGATTCGTGAACGTCCCGGCGGTGCCGTGAACGTGCGACGCGGTGGCCGCTGTCGTCGCCGCTATGGTAGGCAGCGCATTCTTCGCGGGAATCACCCTGCATACGTATTCAATGGCGTTTGCAGGGGTGTAATCGCTTTCAGATCCTGCTTGCGGTGGTGCCGGCCAGCGGCCGGCACTACCGGGGCATTCACAGCGGCGTGAAGCGAATGGCCTGCCCACCGCCCGGTGCCAGCACCAGCGTCAGTGCATCGGCGCTGGTCACCTCGCGGGTTTCGCGCGCGAACGCGAACGGATTGCTACGGAAATCGGCGCCTTCGCCATCGCGGTAGATCTCGGCGCGATAGCGCACGCCTGGCTCCAGGAAGCCCAGCGATACCGGCAGCACGCGGCCGTGTTCGTCGGTGATGCTGCCGAGGAACCAGTCGCGGCTGTTGCGGTCGCGGCGCACGATCGTCACGTAGTCGCCCACTTCGCCATCGAGCACGCGGCTCTGCTCCCAGTCCACCGCCACGTCCTCGATGAAGCGGAATGCCTCGCGGTGCTGCAGGTAGTGCTCGGGCAGGTCGGCGGCCATCTGGATCGGGCTGTACAGCACCACGTACAGCGCCAGCTGGCGGGCCAGCGTGCTGGGGATGGCCTGGCCGTGGCGGCCCTTCAGGCTGAGGATGCCGGGGGTGTAATCCATCGGCCCGGCCAGCATGCGGGTGAACACCAGGTTGACCTCGTGCTCCGGCGGGTTCGGCGGCTGGCCCCAGGCGTTGTACTCCATGCCGCGCGCGCCTTCGCGAGAGATCCAGTTGGGGTAGGTGCGGCGCAGGCCGGTGTCCTTGATCGGCTCATGCGGGTTCACCGACAGGTGCCGGCGCGCAGCCTCCTGCACCACCTTCAGGTGATGGCCGGCCATGAACTGCCCGTCGTGCCACTCGCGCCTCAGCGGGCCCCCCGTGGGATTGCGGCGGTCGACCTGGCCATCGTCGCAGACGTAGCCGGTCTTGAACTGGTCCACGCCCAAGCGTGCGTACAGGTCCAGCGCGGCGCCCAGCTGATCCTCGTAGTGCTCGATGGCGCAGCCGGTTTCATGGTGGCCGATCAGGTGCACACCCTTTTTCAGGCCATACGCCGACAGCGCCTCGATGTCGAAATCAGGCGTGGCCCGGGTGAAATCGAAGTCGTAGCCGTTGCCCACCCACATGCCGTCCCAGCCCGGATTCCAGCCCTCCACCAGCACGCCGCGGAAGCCATGCGCGGCGGCGAAGTCGATCACCTTCTTCGTCCTGGCGGTGGTGGCCGCGTGCTTCGGCCCCGTGGCCCAGCTCTCGTTGTCCAGGTGCATCGACCACCACACGCCCACGTACTTGGCCGGCTTCACCCAGCTCACGTCGCCCAGCGCATTGGGTTCGTTGAGGTTGAGGATCAGGTCCGATTCGACCAGGCCACCGGCGCGGTCCGCGATCTGCAGCGTGCGCCACGGCGTGGCGAAGGGCAGGGCACGACGCACCTTCCAGCCTTCGGCCGAGGGTGACAGCTGCGCGCGCAGGCGTTGCCCCTCGGTGCGCCGCAGCCACATGCCGGCGTAGTCCACCAGAGCGGCCTCGTGAATGGCCACATGCAGGCCATCGCGGCTGCGCACGGTCATCGGCGTATGCACCAGCGGCACCTCGCGCAGCGGCGTGCGCTGGTACAGATATTCGTAGTGGATCGGCTCGCCGGCGGGGATCCACCAAGCGGTGGATTCAGGCGCGATGGCGAATTCGGTCAGTTCGTCATCGATGATCGCCTCGTGCAGGTTCGGCTGTTCGGGGAACACATAGCGGAAGCCCAGGCCATCGTCGTAGGCGCGGAACACCACATCCAGCCGACGCTTGCTGCCGGTGGTTTCGGCCAGCTGCACGGTCAGCTCGTTGAAGTGGTTGCGGGTGAGCCGGCGCTCGCCCCACGGCTGCTCCCAGCTGTCGTCGACGCTGCGCCGCTGCTGGCCAAGCAGGGCGAAATCGCGGTCCAGGCGGCCGTCGCGCAGGGCGAAGCCGAGCTTCGAATCCTCCACTACGGGGTCGCCGAAACGCTCGACGCGGTAGCGGGCGGTGCCGCCGTCCAGCACGAGGCTGACCTTGATTACCTTGCCCGGTGACTCGACGCTGGCCACCTGTGGCGCGGCCTGTGCCAGCGTGGCCACGCCCAACAGGGCCAGGCCGAACATGTGCGCGAACAGCGCGCGTACAACCGTGTGTGGCATCGGCATTTCCCCTCCCAAGGCGCCGTTGGCAGACCCGGACCATAAGCCAGCGCAGCAGGTGCGCTACCGCGTGGCGCCATGAATACGTATGCAGCTGGACGCAGCCGACAGCCCCGCGTCTACCATGGGGCCAAGGCACCTTGAGGGAGGGGCCGTGCCCGCCCGCCGGCAACGACGGTGCGGACCTACAACGCGTGCAGAGAGGGAGGGAGGCCGACGGGCGCAAGCCGGTCCGCCGCTTCGATGCTGAAGATCATTTGCCTGACCGCTGCCCTGGGGGCAGCGCTGGGGACGACCGCGCAGGCGGCCGACCTGCAATTCGACGGCCGCCATGCGCGCGCCGAAGCCGCTGCCAACGGCAGCTTCGTGCTGCATGCGCCGAAGGGCGCAGTGCAGATCGCAGCCGCACCGATGCGCAGCCAGACCGGCAGCGTGATGTTCGACGCGTTGTTCGCGCTGGCCCAGCAGGAGATGGACCAGGACCGCGTGGACGCGATTCGCGATCCCGCGTTCGACCAAGGCCGACCGGTGCCGTGCGAGTGCTTCCAGACCGGCGCGCGCTGGCCCTATGTGTGGACCCGCGATGTCAGCTTCGCCGCCGATCTGGCGCTGGCGCGGCTGGACCCGGAGCGCACCCGGCAGTCGCTGCAGTTCAAGCTGTCGGTGGCGCGCGACGGGCACACGCCCGGCCTGTTCGTGGCGCAGGACACCGGTTCCGGTGGCAGCTGGCCGATCAGCAGCGATCGCGTGGTGTGGTTCCTGGCGGCACGTCATCTGCTGGAGGATCGCGCGTTTGCCGACCAGGTCTGGCAGGCGCTGAAGGGCACGCTGGCGCAGGACCGCGCGATGGTGTTCGACGCGCAGGTGGGCCTGTACCGTGGCGAGACCTCGTTCCTGGACTGGCGCGAGCAGACCTATCCGGACTGGACCCGCGAGGACGTGCGCTTCATCGGTGATTCCTACGCATTGTCCACCAACGTGCTGCACTACCAGGCACTGCGCCTGGCCGAACGCCTGGCCGGCCAGCACGGCGACGCCCGCGCGGCCGACTACAAGGCGTGGGCCGATGCGTTGGCGCAGCAGATCGATGCGCGCTTCTGGCGCGAGGATATCGGCCAGTACATGAGCTACATCGGCGAAGCCGCGCACCCGGTGCCGTACGCCAAGGTCGATCTGCTGGGCCTGTCGCTGGGCATCCTCGCCGGGGTGCTGCCGCCCGAGCGCGCACGCCGTGCACTGGCTGCTTACCCGATGGGGCCAGCCGGCAGCCCCGTGGTCTGGCCGCAGGAAGCGCAGCAGCCGATCTACCACAACCGTGCGATCTGGCCGTTTGTCAGCGCGTACTCGCTGCGTGCGGCGCGGCAGCTGGACGATGCGCCGCGCATCGCCGCCGAGATCCGTTCGCTGATGCGGGGCGCCGCGCTGGCCGGTTCCAACATGGAGAACTACGAGCTGGTCAGCCAGGCCGTGCATGTCGAGGAAGGCGCGCTGAGCGGCCCGGTGGTCAACTCCGAACGCCAGCTGTGGTCGGTGGCCGGGTATCTGTCGATGGTGGTCGAAGGCGTGTTCGGCGTGCAGGACGATGGCCGTGTGCAGCCCAAGCTGCCGGCCGCGCTGGTGCCGGAACTGTTCGGCACGCAGCGCAGCATCAGCCTGGAAGTCACTGGCAAGCGCTATGTGCTGGAGCGTCCGCAGAGCGTGGGCGATGGCTTGCTGGTGGCGGGCAGGACCACCACACGCGGCACGACCACCACGGTGCAGCTGGTGACTGCCCCGGCAGCAACAGGCTTCGCTGCCACGACTGCGGATGCCAACGCGCGTGCGCCCGCAACACCGGCGGCACCGCAGGCCCTGCGCAGGGGCACGGGTTGGAACGTTCCGGTGCAAGCCGGGCAGGTTCTGTGGAAGGACGGTAGGGCCGTCGTCGCCAGCAATGGCCAGGTGCAGATCAGCGACGATGGGCTGCAGCATTGCCTCAGCCTGACCCGACGCGAAGGCGCGTTGGAATCGCTGCACAGCCCAATGGTCTGCGTCGGTCCGCAGCAGGTGCTGAAGGGTGCGCAGCGCTGGCCGTTCACCTCGGCCAAGGCCGGGCAGGTTCGCCTGCGCCTGCAATATCGAAACCCGAACGGGCCGATCAACACTGGCGTCACGGCTGCGGTCAAGCAGCTGGTGCTGCAGTGCCCGGGCCAGCCGTTGCAGCGGCATACGGTCACGCTGCCGCACAGCGTGGCCGTGCAGGACTCGACCTCGGCAACATTCACGGTGCCAAAGGGGCAGTGCACGGTCGCGCTTGAAGAGGGCTTCAACATGAGCGCGCTTGAACATTTCGCGCACTACACCGGGGGCAAGGGCGGCCGCGAAGGCGTGCTCAACCAGGCCCAGGTGCAGGCGCTGACGGTGGCGCCGGTGGCGATGGAAGAGGGTGCACGATGAATCGTCCCGCCAAACCGCAGCTGTCGTTCTGGCAGATCTGGAACATGTGTTTCGGCTTCCTCGGCATCCAGTTCGGGTTCGCCCTGCAGAACGCCAACGCCAGCCGCATCTTCGAGACGCTGGGTGCGGACATCGACGCGGTACCAGGGCTGTGGATTGCCGCGCCGCTGACCGGCCTGCTGGTGCAGCCCGTGATCGGTTACCTGTCCGACCGCACCTGGACCCGCTGGGGTCGCCGTCGTCCATACTTCATGATCGGTGCGGTGTTGACCACGCTGGCGCTGCTGGTGATGCCGAACTCGCCGACGCTGTGGATCGCGGCCGGCACGCTGTGGGTGCTGGATGCCTCGATCAACGTATCGATGGAGCCGTTCCGTGCCTTTGTCGGCGACCAGCTGGCGCCACGCCAGCGTCCGGCCGGCTACGCGATGCAGAGCTTCTTCATCGGCGTGGGCGCCATCGTCGCCAGCTTCCTGCCATTCATCCTGGCCCACTTCGGCGTTGCCAACACCGCGTCCGCCGGGGAAGTGCCCGACACTGTGCGTTATGCGTTCTACTTCGGCGCGGTGGTGCTGCTCGCGGCGATCACCTGGACGGTGGTCAGCACCCGCGAATATTCACCGGCGGAGCTGGCCGGGTTCGATGATGCCGAGCCGCCGGAACATCACGCGGCGGCCGCGATCAACGGCCCGGCTTCATGGACGCGGGTGACCCTGTGGCTTGGGTTGGGTGTGTTGTTGGCGCTGCTGATCACCTGGCGGCAAGGCGACAGGATGCTGTACGTTCTGGCAGGCCTGTGCGCCGGCTACGGCTTGCTGCTGGCGGCGGCGCGCGCGCTGCCGGCTACGCATATGCTGGCAGCCATCGTCGGCGACCTGCGCGCAATGCCGGTCACCATGCGCCGCCTGGCGTGGGTGCAGTTCTTCTCGTGGTTCGCGCTGTTCGCCATGTGGATCTACACCACCGCTGCGGTGGCCGGTACCCACTTCGGTTCGACCGATCCACAGTCGGCCGCCTACAACGAAGGTGCCAACTGGGTGGGCGTGCTGTTTGGCGCCTACAACGGCTTCGCTGCGCTGGCGGCGGTGCTGATTCCGCCGATGGTGCGTGCGATCGGCCTGCGCTGGAGCCACCTGGTCAACCTGTGGCTGGGCGGCGCCGGCCTGGTCTCGCTGATGTTCATCCGCGACCCGCACTGGCTGCTGCTGTCGATGGTGGGTGTGGGCTTTGCCTGGGCCTCGATCCTGTCGTTGCCGTATGCACTGCTGTCCGACAGCGTGCCGGCGTCGAAGATGGGTGTGTACATGGGCATCTTCAATTTCTTCATCGTGATTCCGCAGCTGGTGGCGGCCAGTGCGCTTGGCTTTGCCCTGCGCGCATGGCTGGGTGGCCAGCCGATGCATGTGCTGGTGCTGGGCGGCTGCAGCCTGTTCCTGGCCGGCCTGTGCGTGCTGCGGGTTCCGTCCCGTCCGGAGGTGGTGTGATGCGTGGTGTCCTGGCTGTTGCTGTTTCCCTTGCCCTGTTCGCCGGCCAGGCCGCGGCCGCGCCGCGCCCGGACTACGTCGGCACCACCGAGCCGTTCGCCAGCGATGCGGTGTATTTCGTGGTCACCGACCGCTTCGTCAACGGTGATCCGTCCAACGACCATCGCGATCAGGGCGGCACGCATCGCACCTTCGATATTCCGGTGCCGTGCCCGGACAAGGTGGACGGCAACATCGGCTACCTCGGCGGCGACTTCCGCGGCGTGCTCGACAACGCGCAGTACATCCGCAACCTCGGCTTCGGTGCGGTGTGGATCACGCCCATCGTCGACAACCCGGACGAGGCCTTTACCGGCAGCAAGCCGATCAGCTGTACCAGCACGCTGACCGACCGCGGCAAGACCGGTTACCACGGTTACTGGGGCATCAACTTCTACAAACTCGACGAGCACCTGCCGAGCAGGAACCTGGACTTCGCCGGGCTGACCAAGGGCCTGCACGGTGCTGGCTTGAAGGTGGTGCTGGATATCGTAGGCAACCACGGTTCGCCGGCCTGGACCATGCCGACACGGCAGCCGCAGTTCGGGCAGATCTTCGACAAGGACGGAAAACTGATCGCCGACCACCAGAACCTGCCGCCGCAGAAACTGGATCCGAAGCACAACCCGTTGCACGCGTTCTACAACAACATCGGTCCGGTCGACAGCAAGGACGGCTCGATCTTCGACGGCAACCTGGCCGAGCTGTCGGACTTCAATCAGGACAATCCGGCGGTGATGGACTACCTGGTCGGCGCCTACCTGCAATGGACCGCGCAGGGCGTGGACGCATTGCGCATCGACACTATCGGCTGGCTGCCGCACCCGTGGTGGCATGAATTCGTCAAGCGCATCCGCGCCGAGCATCCGGGCATGTTCATGTTCGGCGAAGCGTTCGACTACGATGCCGCGCGCATCGCCGAGCACACCTGGCCCGCCAACGCGAACGTGAGCGTGCTCGATTTCCCATTGCGCGGCGCGCTGGAGCAGACCTTCGGCACCGCCGCCAAGGGCTTCGAGACACTGACCGAGCCGCTGCACCTGAGCGGCGGACCGTACGCCAACCCGTACGAGCTGATGAGCTTCTACGACAACCACGACATGCCGCGCCTGCAGGCCAGCGACGATGGCTTCATCGATGCACACAACTGGCTGTTCACCGCGCGCGGCATTCCGGTGGTCTACTACGGTTCGGAGACGGGCTTCATGCGTGGCCGCGCCGAGCATGCCGGCAATCGTGCGTACTTCGGCCAGCCGCGTGTGGATGCGGCGCCGAAGAGCCCGATCTTCGTGCCGCTGCAGCGTATCGCCAGGCTGCGCGAAGCCACCCCGGCGCTGCAGCGCGGCCTGCAGGTGAACGAGCGCCTGCAGGGCGATGAGGCAGTGTTCTTCCGCGTGCTGCAGCATGGCGAGGTGGCGCAGACCGCGCTGGTGCTGCTGAACAAGGGCGACAGAGCAAAGAGCTTCACTGTGTCGCGTTACGTCCAGGCGGGCCGCTGGCGCGATGCGCTGGACGGCGGCTCGTTGCAGGTGAACGGTCCGCTGAAGGCCGACGTGCCCGCGCACGGCGTGAAGGTCTATGTGCTGGACGCTGCCGTGCAGCAGCCGGCGCTGCAGGCCGAGCTGGACAAGGCGATGGCCGACCAGAAGGCGCGGGACCAGCGTCTGGGGCGGTAGTGCCGGCCGCTGGCCGGCAGCCCCGGATTCCGGGTACCTGCAGGTGCCGGCCAGTGGCCGGCACTACCGGGTTTGGCCGCATCCGGCACAATAGGCACCCCTCACGCCCCGCGTATCGCCATGACCGACCTCGCCCCGCAGACCCCGATCGAAACCCTGCTGAAGGCGGCGATGGACGGGGCGGTGCCGATCCGCGCCTTCATGGAGGCCTTCGTCGCTTCCGAGGTAGTGCTGCTGACCGGCAGCCTGGTCACCCCGGACGGCAGCGGCTTCGACCCGCTGCTGTTCGACAAGCAGGGCACCCTGCATGTGGCGGTGTTCACCGAGCCGTCGCGGGTGGGCGTCTACAGCCAGCAGGCCGAACACCAGATCCGCTGGCTGATGCTGGACGTGCTGCGCCGCGTGCCGGGTGGCTACGGCGTGGTGATCAACCCGGGTACTTCGCTGGGCTTTGAGATCTCGCCCAGCGGCGTTGGCGAGATCCTGAAGGACTTCGCCCAGGGCTGAGTTGCCGTCGCGCCATTTGTAGCGTCGAGCCATGCTCGACTGCCTTTCGCGCATGGCCTGATGTGTCGAGCATGGCTCGACGCTACAGAAGGCTTCCCTTCGGGCGCCGTCCATGATCCCCTTGGGTGACATCGGGATCGAGGCATTGCCATGGAATTCAGGGGACTACCCGCCGACGCACCGGAACGGCAGCAATTGGCCCAGTGGTACCACGCGGAATGGGGCCAGGACGCCGGCCTGACACTGGAACAGGAACTGCAGCGGCTCAATCCGCCACAGGACGCCGAAGGTTTCCCGCACCTGATCGCCGTATTCGATGACGGTCAGGTGGTTGGCGCAGTCCAGCTCAAGCGGCGGGAAATGCAGGCGTTCCCACAGTACGAACATTGGCTGGGCGGCGTATTCGTGGCCGACAGCCATCGCGGGCGTGGGCTGGCTGGCGCGCTGGTGGAGCAAGCAGCGGCGCAGGCGGTGCGAATGGGGGTTTCCGATCTCTACCTGCAGACCGAGGCCCTGGACGGTGGGCTGTATGCGCGGCTGGGCTGGAAGCCGCTGCAGGAAGCCGACAACCGCAGCTATCGCGTGCTGGTGATGGTGCGCAGGTTGGCCGCATGAGCGTATCCACGGCACGCCATTCCCGCTCGGCCCTGATCTTCCTGATCGCGGCGATCGCTGCCGCGCTGGTGTCCATGCCCCTGCTGCGCGCGGTGGGCATGGTGCTGTGGCCGGTGTTCGTCATTGCCTGGCTGATCAACCTGGGCGCGGCCTGGCATCTGGCCCAGTGGGCGCGCCAGCAGCGCCGTTCGGCGTGGGCATTCGGGCTGCCGGCGGCGCTCGGTACCGTCGCCTCGATCGTGGTCTATGTGCTGCTGGCGTTGCTGGGGCCGAAGGCCGCGGCGTCGCCCGGCGGCTGACGCCCTCATGCCGGGCGTGTCCTGGCATTAGCGGGGGGGCGAGCCGTGTGTTGGCAGGTCGCGTGTCAGATGAACGGCCCCGTCAAGCGCATTGCGCCGCGCATCCGACTGCTCGACATATCTCAGCAGATCCTGCTGCAGTACCCGACGGCTGAGGGCTCTCAGGCGCTCGAGTTCTGTCTCCGACCTGCCCGGTGATCTGGCGGAAAGGTGCAGGCTGTTGGCGATGTTCAGAGAGATTCTGCGGCGAAGGTCGGCCTCGTCCCTTGGCTGCCCCTGTTCGTCGAAAAGAAGTTGGATCGACATCGCAAGTTCATTGCTGTACTGCTGCCGCAGGCTGGGAAACGTCTGGATTACGTATAGCCCTCCCAGTAGGGAGGAGATCATGGCGATCAGGATATGCGTTCCCAGCAGAAGCCACTTCTTCATTGTGTTGCTCCTAGCGAGGCAGGACCCATTCGCAACGATCCAGCCTGGATGCTTCTCACAAGTGGAACTCCTTGGATGAGGAATCATGTCTGTGGACCCGCCTCGTGTTCGAGGTTGTTCCGTAGCTCCACATTGCGGGCGCGGCGATCCGCCTTGCATCAGCGGTCTGCTCGCGAAGCGCAAGGATTCTGGATCAACGTGATGTCAGGAGACGGGAAGCGGGCGCGCGAGCCGGAGTGCGACAAGGGGCATCGTTGCTGATGCGGTTATGCCTGGGACAGACGTCAGGGGAGAGTCTTCAGGCAGATGGTGCCGAGCATGGCTCGGCACTGCAGATGGACTACGCGCGATGCCAGCGATCAGTCGGGGTAGTGAGCTAAAGCAGAACCTTCAGCCATGGATCATCGCGATCACGTTGCATTCCCATACACGCAGTCGACGGTGGTGCTGGCCGCTACCGGCACCACCGCATACCTCATATCGTTACCTTGCGCCGGTTGTCATCGCTCACCCGGTCGATCAGCTTGTTGTACGGGTCGAAGCCCGCTTCATCCGGCTTTTCGTCCACCGTTACCGTGATCTTAGGCTCCGCACTGGTGATGTGGTGGCGCTGCAGGTACAGCACCTTCTGGTCGCGCTCCTTGCCCGACGGCCCATTGGCGAACACGCCGACCTCGACCCAGTCATCCATCTTTCCGTCGCTCTCCTTGCCCTTGCCGTCGGCGTACTGCTTGGCGGCGTGCAGGTCCAGGGTCACGTCGTAGCGGCCGTCATCGCGCTTGCGGGCGCTGGCGGCCATTACGCGGTTGTCGTAGAAGCTGATCTTCTCGAACAGGTCGGTGACCAGCTGCTGGCGGTCGGCCGGGGTCTCGGCGCGGATGTAGTCCAGCAGCTCGCGTGAGGTGGTGTACGGCGGTTGCTGGTACCCCTTGTCCTGCAGGAAGCGCTTCAATGCGCGGTTAAGCGCCTGCTCGCCGATCTCCTCGCGCAGCCGGTAGAACACCAGCGAACCCTTCTGGTAGTGGATGTACTGCTGGTTCTCCACACGTTCCAGCGGCTGTTCCTCGATGGCCTCGCCGCCGCGGCCGGACAGGTAGCCGTCCAGCTCGCGCTTGAGGAACTGGCGCATGTGCTGGCGGCCGTACTCCTGCTCCATCACCATCAGTGCCGAATACTGCGACAGCGATTCGGACAGCACCGTCGCGCCCTGCACGTTGGCACCGATCACCTGGTGCGCCCACCACTGGTGCGCGATCTCGTGCGCGGTTACGTAGAAAACGTAGTCCACCTTGTCCGGGTCACGCAGGTCGGCGATGAAACCGATGGCCTCGGAGTAGGGGATGGTGTTGGCGAACGACTGCGCGAAGCGCGCATAGCCCGGGAACTCGATGATGCGCACCTGGCGATGCTGGTACGGGGTGAAGTTCGCTTCGTAGTAGGTCAGCGACTTCTGCACCGCTTCGATCATCCGGTCCACGTTGTAGCCGTGCGCCGGGTCGAAGTAGACCTCCACCGGGATGTTCTTGTACTTCGCCCTGCGCACCTCCCAGCGTGCCGACAGGTAGGCGTAGAAGTTCAGCATTGGCCGGTCCATGGCGTAGCTGAAGCAGCGCCGGCCATTTACCGTGGTCTCCTTCAGAAGGTAGCCCGGCGCCAACGCCACCTGGTCCGGTGCCGTGCAGACCGTGGTGCGGAAGTCGAGCCAGTCGGCATCGTTGGCTATGTACGTGTTGGCACGCGCGGCTTCGTCTTCCAGCTTGGGCATGCGCCGCGGCTCACCCAGGTCGCGTTTGCGCCGCTCGTTGCGGTCGCTGATCTCGGCGCCTTCGTTGTAACCGAAGGAAGGCAGTACGCGGCTGTTGAAGAAGGTGCCGTTGTCGACGATGTTGCTTGGTGCCTGGCCCGCGGTGATGCCGTTGGGCTTCTGCACCACGCGGAAATGCACGCTGCGGGTTTCACCCGGTTGCAGCGGTTTCTGCAGGCGGTAGATGCGGTAGCCGAGATCGGCGTCATGCATCGATAGTGTCTGCCCACCCAGGTCGACCGCGACCAGCTGCTTGTCATCGCCCATCGAGACGTGCACGTCCTGGATCGGCGTGGCGTGGGTATTGCGCACCGTCCAGTTCGCATCGATCACCATCGACTGCGATTCCGGGAACAGGTCCACGCGGTTGTCCACCGCCACGATGCGGGGCTGCGGCAGCGTGCGGTACTTCGACAGCTCGCGCTCGTAGCGGGCCTGCAGGTCCAGCTGTTGATCCGGGGAAAGGAACTCGTTGCGGATGTTGGTGCTCCAGTACAGCCAGCCGCCCACGGCGACAAAGGCCAGGGCGGCCACTGCGGCGAAGGCACCGGTCGGGCCGCGCAGGCGACGGCCGGCCAGGGCCAAGCGCTGGCGCAGGCTCTGGCTGACACCTCGTACCCAGAAGGCCGACGCCAGGCACATCAAGGTCAGCAGGAACAGCGCCCAGTAGCCCTGGAACGCCAGTTGCCCGGTCAGGAAGTGGCCGTAGCCGTTCATGTCTGAATAGGGCGCGTTGGGCCAGCTGCCGAAGTTGTACAGGTTCTGCGTGTAGTCGAGCAGGCCGAGCACGCCCTGACCGATCATCACCACGATCAGCAATGCGTAACCGACGAACTTGTTGTTGGTGAGCACCTGCAGCACCAGCGCCAGGCCCCCCATCAGGATGTAGACCACCGAGTCCAGCGCCAGGCTCCGCAGGTAGAGCAGCGGCTCCAGATGCGTGTAGCCCTTGGCCAGCTGCACGCCCATTGCCGCCAGCGCGCCGGCGGCCTGGAAGCAGACGATTACCGCCAGCAGTGCGGTGAACTTGGCCAGCAGCGGCACCCAGTTCGGCACCGGCATGGCATCGGTCACTTCATTGATGCGCGCACTGCGTTCCTTCCAGACCAGCTCACCGGCGAAGAACAGCACGATGATCACCAGCAGCCAGCTGAAGGCACCCTGCAGGCCCATGATCATCTGCGAGGTGACCGGCCAGATCGAGGTGCCGTACAGGGTCTGCCGGAACAGCGCGCTGGGCAGGAAGTTGGCCAGGCCCAGCACCAGCAGCACGATGAACGGCACGCTGCGCAGGACGCCGCGTGTATCGAAGCGGACCTGGCGCAGGAACTGCTGCCACGCCGTGCTGGCAGTGAACGCCGGTACCACGCGCGGCAGTGTCGCGCGGCTGGGGCGGATGCCGGCGGCATCGGCAACCGGCTGCGCCGGCCTGCGGCCCCAGCGCCGACGGCCACTGCCGCTGCGTTCGGTGCGGAACAGCGCGAAGGTGGCGGCGAACAGTACGGCAGCCACGCCCAACCACAGGGCGCGGTTGGCCAGCAGGTAACCGGCCAGCTCGGGAATCCCGTTGTTGCGCTCGGCGGTGGACCAGTAGCGGATCGTGCGGCCCAGTGCGCGCATGCCCAGCGGTTCGCTCAGCACCGCGATCCACGTATTGTCGATGTCGCGCAGCAGGGCCGCGCTGGCGCCGTACAGGACGAGGTAGGCCACCAGGCCGATGTAGACCCACAGGATCGAGCGGGTCAGCGCTGCCAGCAGCGACAGCAGTGCCGTGGTGAACAACAGGTTCGGAATGACGATGACCGCGAACGTCCAGGCATAGCCCTGCCAGCTGATCGGGCCCATGCGCTCGGGATCGACCCATGGCATGAACGGCGCCAGCCACAGGCCGAACGCGATCAGGATGTAGACCAGCAGCCCGGCCGCCAGGGCGGCAGCGATGCGCCCGGCCAGGTAATCGCGGCGCTTCACCGGGCTGGCGAAGATCAGTTCGGCAGTGCCGAGTTCGAAGTCACGCAACAGCGCGTTGCTGACGAACAGCGCGGTGACCAGCATGCCGAGCAGGGTGAAGATGCCCAGCATCTGCGCGATCACGGTGGGCGCGTTGCTGTGCACGTTGCCGGCGCCGCCACCGATCTGCACGGCGTCGCTGGAGGCGGCGGCGAAGGCAAGCAGGGCGAACAGCCCGGCCAGCAGCCACAGCAGCGGGGAACGCAGCTGCTCGCGTAGTTCGAAGCGGAAGAAATTGAAGATCATGGCGTGCTCCGCTCAGGCTGCCGCGCGGGCACGGGCCTGCAGGCGCAGGCGCTGGAAGTACACATCCTCGAGGTCGGGAGCCACGGCCGCGAAGCCGTCGCCAGGGTCGTTGGCGCTGTGCACGTGGATCACCGGGCGGCCACCGACCAGGCGGGTGGACAGCACCACGTAGCGTGCCTCGTGGTCGGCCAGTTCCGAAGGATCGACCTGCTTGCGCCAGACCTGCTGCTGCAGGGCGTCGATGGCATCGGCCGGGCGCCCGGTCAGCAGCACCTGGCCTTTGTTCATGATCGCCATCGTCGGGCACAGATCGGTCACGTCCTCGACGATGTGGGTGGAGAGGATTACCGCCACGTTCTCGCCGATCGCCGCCAACAGGTTGAGGAAGCGGTTGCGTTCTTCCGGGTCGAGGCCGGCGGTGGGTTCATCGACGATCACCAGCCGCGGGTCACCCAGCAGCGCCTGGGCAATGCCGAAGCGCTGGCGCATGCCGCCGGAGTAGGTGCCCAGCTTGCGCTTGCGCGCGTCCCACAGGTTCACCTGCTGCAGCAGCCCATCGACCACCTCGCGGCGCTGCGCGCGCTGGGTCAGGCCCTTGAGCACGGCGAAATGCTCCAGCAGGTCCAGCGCGCTGACTTTCGGGTACACGCCGAAATCCTGCGGCAGGTAGCCCAGCCGGCGGCGCACCGCGTCCTTGTCGCGCAGCACGTCGATCGGCGCCTCGCCTGGAATGCTGAGCGTCGCCGTGCCGCTGTCGGCCTCCTGCAGGGTGGAGAGCGTGCGCATCAGCGAGGACTTGCCGGCGCCGTTGGGGCCGAGCAGGCCGAACATGCCGCGCGGGATGTCCAGGGTGACGTTGTTGAGCGCATGCACGCCGTTGGCGTACGTCTTGGACAGCGAATCGATCTTCAGCATGCGACGTACACCTTTCCATGGGCGATGTCTGCGCGTTATCCGCGCATCAGCCTCCGTGCGCATCCGCCGTTGGTCATGGGGGGGGAATTCCGCCGTCGCACGTTGAGGCGTGGCGGGAGGTCTGGTGGCGCTTACCGGCGCAGCGACGATTCCCGCACCACCAGCTTCACCGGGATGCTCTGGCCCTCCACCGGTTGCCGGCCGATCAGCGTCAGCAGGCGCTCCACCAGCAGCTGGCCGGCCTGCTTGGTGTCCTGCTGGACCGTGGTCAGCGCCGGAGACACCGAGGCCGCCAGCGGGATGTCGTCGAAGCCGGTCACCGCCACGTCCTGCGGCACCCGTAGCCCGGCCTCGCGCAGGGCGCGCATCGCACCGATGGCGATCAGGTCGCTGGCGGCGCAGATCGCATCGATCGGTTCGCCGCGCGCCAGCAGCGCCTGGCAGGCCTCCTGGCCGGAAGCCTCGGTGGTGATCGCATCGTGCTGCAGCGCCGGTTCGGCGGCCAGGCCGTGGTCCTGCAGGGCCGCGACATGGCCGCGGTAGCGCTCCTGGAATTCGGGGTAATGGCTGGAGGCATGGCCGAGGAAGGCGATGCGGCGGCAGCCCTGCTGCAGCAGGTGGGTGGTGATGTCATGCCCGCCCTGGAAGTTGTCGCTGCCGATCGACACGCCGGGCTGGCCGGGCAGGGCGGCGCCCCAGCGCACGAAGTGCGTGCCCTGTTCGACCAGCCGCTGCAGGCGGTCGCGCGATTCGTGGTAGTCGCCGTAGCCGAGCAGGATGATGCCGTCGGCCTTGTTGCTGTCCTCGTAATCGGCCTGCCAGTCGGTGGACAGTTGCTGGAACGAGACCAGCAGGTCCTGCCCGTGCAGCGCGCAGGCACGGGTGATCGAGCCCAGCATCGAGTGGAAGAACGGGTTGATCAGCGAGTCGTCGTTGGTCGGGTCCTCGAAGAACAGCAGGGCCAGCGTGCCGGCATTGCGCAGGCGCAGGCTGGAGGCGTTCTTGTCGACCTTGTAGTTCAGCTCGCGGGCGATGCGCAGGATGCGCTCGCGGGTTTCGGCATTGACCATCGGGCTGCCTCGCAAGGCCCGCGACACGGTCGGCTGGGAGACCCCGGCCAGGTGGGCGATGTCCAGGGAGGTGGCTTTGCCTTTGATCGTCATGGGAACGCGGGAGGGGGCAGGGGGAGGAGCTTGGGCATGATGCCATGGGCAGACGCCAATGCCCCTCCGGATGTCCACCGAAGCGAGGGTAAGTCATTGCCGGACAAGGAAATCAGTTCAATCCTCCTGCGCGGCCGGGGTCTTCTGACCGGGCGGATGGCGGCGGCAATGCTAAGATGCATCGTTCTCGCATTCCCCAAATTTCAACAGGGGCGGCCTCGCCTACTGCACCCCCGCCCGGGGCTGTGCTATCACTGGCGGTCTGCCCCTGGACAACGGACGAAGGTACCTATGGCGCGCGGCATCAACAAAGTCATCCTGGTCGGCAATCTCGGCAACGACCCGGACGTGAAGTACACCCAGGGCGGCATGGCGATCACCCGCATCAGCCTGGCCACCACCAGCGTCCGCAAGGACAAGGATGGCAACCAGCAGGAGCGCACCGAATGGCACCGCGTGGTGTTCTTCGGCAAGCTCGGCGAGATCGCCGGCGAGTACCTGCGCAAGGGCAGCTCGGTCTACGTCGAAGGCAGCCTGCGCTACGACAAGTACACCGGCCAGGACGGCGTGGAGAAGTACTCCACCGACATCATTGCCGATGAAATGCAGATGCTGGGCGGCCGCGGTGAAGGCGGTGGCGGCGGCGGTGGTGGCAACTACGGCGGCGATCGTCCGCAGCGCCAGCAGGCGCCGCGCCAGGAGTATGGCGGCGGTGGTGGCGGTGGCGGCCAGCGTGGTGGCCAGGGCGGCGGCTATGGCAACCAGGGCGGCAACCAGGGCGGCGGTTACGGCAACCAGGGTGGCAACCAGCGTCCGCAGCCGCAGCAGGCGCCGCCCATGGATGACTTCGCTGACGACGATATTCCGTTCTGATCGAACGCTCGTTCGCAGCAGAAAAGAAAGCCCCGCTCATGCGGGGCTTTTCTTTTTGCGCGATGCCATCTGCGTTGTGCCTCGCACCATCAGTTTTTCGTGCACCGCGACTTGCAAACAGACAATTTCCTCCCCTATGGTGCAATCGATTGCATTGCTGTGAATCGTTGCGTTTGATACCGGTTGGGAGGCCGGAAGGTGGATGTCCATCCATTCGATCAGACCGGCTCCTTCGAGGGGGCTCACGCGGCGCGATGCGCTGCGCATCGCAGTTGCCGGCAGCATTGGCCTGGGGGCCGCGACAACCGCGGGCGCATTGCCCGCATTCGCCGCCACGGCGCCACTCAAGGGCAACCTGAAGCATTCCGTCGCACGCTGGACCTTCCCGCAGCTGTCCGTTGCCCAGCTCTGCACGACGGTGAAGGACATCGGCTTTGCCGCGATCGACCTGGTCGGCCCGGAAGACTGGCCCACGCTGAAGGCGAATGGCGTGTACAGCTCGATGTGCAACGGCGCAGAACTGGGCCTGACCAAGGGCTTTGTCGGCCGTGAGTTCCACGACCAGCTGGTGGAACGCTACACGCGGCACATCGATCTGGTCGCCGATGCCGGCTATCGAAACCTCATCTGCTTTTCCGGCAACCGCAACGGTATGGACCCGCAGGACGGCATGGCCAATGCCGAGGCCGGGCTCAAGCGCATCCTCGGGCATGCCGAGAAGCGCGGCGTGGTGCTGGTGATGGAACTGCTCAACTCCAAGGTCGATCATCGCGACTACCTGTGCGACCACTCCGCGTGGGGTGTGGAGCTGTGCCAGCGGCTCGGCTCGGACAATTTCGGCCTGCTCTACGACATCTACCACATGCAGATCATGGAGGGCGACATCATCGCCACCATCGGCAAGCATCACGCCTGCTTCAAGCACTACCACACCGCAGGCGTGCCCGGCCGGAACGAGATCGGAGACCAGCAGGAGCTCCACTATCCAGCCATCTGTCGCGCGATCCGCAACACCGGTTTCAAGGGGTATCTGGCGCAGGAGTTCACGCCTGCAGCGCCCGATCCCGTTGCCTCATTGCGCGAGGCGATCCGCCTCTGCGACGTCTGAAACGATATCCACCCAGGTGAGAAACCCATGGCAGATAATCACTACGACGCCATTGTTGTTGGCTCGGGAATCAGTGGCGGTTGGGCGGCGAAGGAGCTGACCGAGAAGGGCCTGAAGGTCCTGATGCTGGAACGCGGGCGCAACATCGAGCACGTCAAGGACTACGTCAACGCGATGAAGGAGGCGTGGGATTTCCCGCACCGCAACCGGCCAACGCAGGCAATGAAGGCCGAGTTCCCGGTGCTGATGCGCGACTACGGCCTGGCCGAGAACCTGGAAGGGATGTGGGCCAACGAACAGGAATCGCCCTACATCGAGACCAAGCGCTTCGACTGGTTCCGTGGCTACCACGTCGGTGGTCGTTCCTTGATGTGGGGGCGGCAGAGCTATCGCTTCTCCGATCTGGATTTCGAGGCCAACCTCAAGGACGGCATCGCCACCGACTGGCCGATCCGCTACGCCGATATCGCGCCATGGTACGACCATGTAGAGAGGTTCGCCGGCATCGCCGGCACGCGCGAAGGACTGGACGTGCTGCCGGACGGCGAGTTCCTGCCGCCGATTCCCTTGAACATCGTCGAGAAGGATGTGGCCGCGCGCATCAAGAAGGCCTTCGGCGGAACGCGCCATATGATCCACTCGCGCACTGCCAACATCACCCAGCCGATGCCCGAGCAGGGGCGCGTCAACTGCCAGTACCGCAACAAGTGCATCCTGGGTTGTCCCTTCGGTGCCTACTTCTCGACCCAGGCGGCGACGCTGCCGGCGGCGATGAAGACCGGGAACCTGACCTTGCGGCCGTTCTCGATCGTCAAGGAAGTGCTCTACGACAAGGATCGCAAGCGCGCGCGTGGCGTGGAGGTGATCGACGCCGAAACCGGCCAGACCTACCAGTACACGGCCAAGGTCATTTTCCTCAATGCATCGTCGTTCAACTCGACGTGGCTGCTGATGAATTCGGCCACCGACGTCTGGGACGGCGGGCTGGGCTCTTCGTCCGGCGAGTTGGGGCACAACGTGATGGACCATCATTTCGGTGCGGGCGCCTCGGGCCGGGTCGAGGGTTACGAAGACAAGTACTACTTCGGCCGCCGTCCCTGCGGCTTCTACATTCCGCGGTTCCGCAACGTCGCGGCCGACAAGCGCGGCTACCTGCGCGGGTTCGGCTACCAGGGCGGTGCCAGCCGCACCGGATGGTCGCGCGAGATCGCCGAGCTCAACATCGGTGCCGATCTGAAGGAGGCACTGACCGTGCCGGGTGACTGGCGCATCGGCATGACCGGGTTCGGTGAAATGCTGCCGCACCACGACAACACGATCCGCCTGGACCACGACCGCAAGGACAAGTGGGGACTGCCGGTGCTGGCGATGGACGTGTCCATGCGCGCCAATGAACTGGCGATGCGCAAGGACATGGCCGCGGATGCCGCCGAGATGCTGGAGGCGGCCGGCGTCAAGGACGTGAAGATGCACGACAACGACTATGCCCCGGGCAAGGGCATCCACGAGATGGGGACCGCACGCATGGGACGTGACCGGAAGAGCTCGGTATTGAATGCGCACAACCAGGTCTGGGATGCCCCCAATGTCTATGTGACCGACGGTGCCTGCATGACCTCCAGCGCCTGCGTGAATCCCTCGCTGACCTATATGGCGCTGACCGCGCGCGCGGCCGACCATGCGGTACGCGAACTGAAAGCGGGGAACCTCTGATGGATCGCCGCGAACTGTTGAAGATGATCGTTGCCGCAACCGGTGCGGCCATGGTTGGCCTGCCTGCGCTGGTGCATGGCAAGGTGCCGGCTGCCGGGGCGATGCCCGCGTTCTCCGATGCCGACATCGGCATGCTGGACGAGATCGCCGAAACCATCCTGCCGCAGACAAGGACGCCCGGGGCCAAGGACGCGGGTGCCGGTGCGTTCATGGCGACGTTCGTCAGCGACTGCTACACCGCCCGGCAGCAGGCGACGTTCCGCGCCGGCCTGGCCGACATCGACACGCGCGCCGGTGGCCGTTTCGTATCGCTCACGCCGGAAGCCCGCACCGGGTTGCTGCGAAGGCTGGACGCCGAAGCCAAGGCACGCAATGCCGACGTGACCGAGACCGGCACTCCCGAGGAAGGCGAGGCCATGCCGCATTACTTCACGATGATCAAGCAGCTGGCCATCTTCGGCTTCTTCACTTCAAAGGTCGGGGCGACCGGTGTGCTGCAGTACGTCGCCGTGCCGGGCCGCTACGACGGTGACCTGGCCTATGTCCCCGGTACGCCCGCGTGGGGGACCAGCTGATGGACACCACCCTGATGCTCCGCCCTGCGTTGATCACGGCCGGCCTGCTGGCCGCTGCATCTGCATTCGCTCAGGACGGCGCCGACGCTGCGCGTGACCCGAAGAAGACCGAAGTGTGGACGCCCGTGCCCGCATTCGTGGCCACGCCGCCAGGCAAGGCCCCCTCCGATGCCATCGTGCTGTTCGATGGCAAGGATGTCTCGGCGTGGGAGGCAGAGCAGGGCGGGCGCGTGCCCTGGAAGGTTGCCGATGGCGCCATGACCGTCGTTCCGGGCAGCAAGGGCATCCGCACCCGGCAACGCTTCTGCGATGTCCAGCTGCATGTCGAATGGCGTACCCCCACCGAGACGAAGGGCTTCGACGGCCAGAACCGGGGCAACAGCGGCATCTTCCTGCAGGAACTGTATGAGCTGCAGGTGCTCGACAGTTACAACAACCCGACGTATGCCAACGGCCAGGCGGGTTCGATCTACAAGCAGGCCATGCCACGGGTGAACGCCTCGCGCGCACCGGGCCAGTGGCAGGTCTACGACATCATCTGGAAGGCACCGCGCTTCTCGCAGGGCGGCGGCCTGACGTCGCCCGCGCGCATCACCGTGCTGCACAACGGCGTACTCGTGCAGGACGACACCGTGCTGGCAGGCAGGACCGAGTACATCGGTGCGCCTTCGTACGCACCCCATGCGTGCGCGCCGCTCTATCTGCAGGAGCATGACTCCAGGGTCAGCTACCGCAACATCTGGGTGCGCGAACTGTAGCGGCACGCGGCCGGCGTGGTCGCCGGCCGCCTACTTCGCCAGATAGCTGGCGAGGTCGTCGATCTCCTGCTGCGACAGCTGGGCAAAGGGCGGCATCAATCCTCCGCCCTTCCTGATCTTGTCCTTGACCTGGGCGGGTTGAAGCCGCTTGCCGACGTCGGTAAGCGCTGGGAAGGTCGGCGGTACGCCGGCGCGTTCAGCACCGTGGCAGGCAGTGCAGTGCTGGGCATAGAGTTTCGCGCCGGCGGCAGGATCGTCCTTGGCCCGGGCTGCCGTTGAAGTGCTCATGCCGCCCAGAGCCAGGGCCACTGCCAGGATCATCTTCATGTGGGGCTCCTTGATGCGTCAGCGCCGTGCACGGGTGGGCACGTTGGCGGGCAGGTGTTCACGCAGGTAGTCCGCGCCGGTCTGGATGACCTTGGCCGGGTCGCGTGGCTGGTCGTGTTCGACGATGTACCACTGCACCTTGGCCGCCGCAGCGGCGGGCAGGATCGCGTTCCAGTCCAGCACGCCCTGGCCCACCGCGGCGAATCCGCCTTCATCCTGGGCCTGGCCCTTCGGCGCATTGTCCTTGGCGTGCACCGCAAACACGCGTCCACGGAATTTTCCCAGCATCACCGCCGGGTCCAGGCCCGCGCGTGCAACCCAGGCCAGGTCCAGCTCGGTCTGCAGGTCGGGCCCGGCCGCTGCGAACAGCAGCTCCAGCCCGGTCTGACCGTCGAAGTCGGCCAGCTCGAAATCGTGGTTGTGATAGGCCAGGCGCATGCCCTTGCCGCGCACCTGCTTGGCGATGCGGCCCAGCTCCTTGCCCAATGCGGTCCAGCCCGCGGCATCGGTTGGGCGGTCCTTCTGGTCCAGGTAAGGCACCACCAGCGTGCTGTTGCCGATCGACCGGTTGAACGTCACCACACCATCCAGGTTGCCCCGCAGCTCGGCCAGTGGCACGTGCGACGAAACCGCCTTGATCGAATACCGGTCCAGCAGCTGCTTGAGTTCGGTGGCGCTGGTGTTCTGCGTACCGACCGTTTCCACCGCACGGACGCCCGCGTCGTGGACGATCTTCAACTGCTGATCGAGCGAGCCTGCATTGCGCAGGGTGTACATCTGCACCGCGATCGGCTTCTGCGTGGTGGCGGCTTCGCTCGCGAAGGCGGGCAGGGCAGCGAGCAGCAGGACGAGACTTGCACTTCTACGGAAAAGAGCTTTCATCAACAGATCCTCCCGGAATTCAACCGATGGTGGTCCAGGCACGTGACCTGGCTGATGCAATGACGCGATCGACGATCCGTGCCGAGCGCAGGCCGTCTTCGAAGGTGGGCAGGCCCTGCGGCCGCCCGCCTTCAATGGCGCGATAGGTGTCGGCCACAAACGCCTCGAAACACTGGGCGTAGCCCTGTGCATGCCCGGCCGGCAGCACGGAAAGGCGGCGTTGTTCGGCGCTGCCGGCACCGGGGCCGCGCATGAAGGTTTCCTCGCGCTGGTCGGGCAGGCCGATCCAGAGTCGTTCGGCATCCTCCTGGTTGAAGGCCACGCTGGCCTTGGCGCCATCGATCTCGAACCAGAGGCGGTTGTGGCGTCCGGCCGAGACCTGGCTGACCGTCAATGACGCCAGCGTGCCGGCGCCGGTCCTGAACATCGCTGCGGCCACGTCTTCGCTGGTGACAGCCTGCATCGCGCTGGCGGCCGTTGGCGTGCTGAAGCTCTGCCCGCTGACGGCGCCACGCTCGGCGATTACCGTGGAGAACGCCGCGTTCACTTCGGCGAAGCCCTCGCCACTGACCCATTCGACCAGGTCGCACCAGTGCGAACCGATGTCGGCGAACACGCGCGACGTGCCTCCCAGCGCGGGGTCCACGCGCCAGTTGTTGCTGGCCGGATCCAGCAGCCAGTCCTGCAGGTAGCTGCCGTGGATCAGGTGCAACGGCCCCAGATCGCCCCGGGCGATGCGTGCGCGCGCCTCCCGGACCACTGGGTGGTAGCGGTAGACGAAGGGCACCGTGGCAACCAATCCGGTCGATGCGGCCAGCGCCGCCAGCGCCTGTGCATCGTCCAGCGTCGTCGCCAGCGGTTTCTCGCAGATCACGTGCTTGCCGGCTTCCAGCGCAGCCTGTGCCATGGCGCGGTGCAGATGGTTGGGCGTGCACACGTGCACGACCTGTACCTGCGGATCGGCGATCACCTCCTCGATATCCCGGTAGGCGCGCGGGACATTCCAGGACTGCGCGGCCTCATGCGCGCGCTGCGCTGACGAGGCGGCTACGCCGCGCACCTCGGCACCGGCCAGCAGTGCGGCACGACGATGCACTGCACCGATCATGCCAGCGCCGACGATGGCGATTCCAAGCTTGGGCATCGACGGGGATCCTCAGGGTGTGGAGGGCGCGGCCGTGGCCGCCGGCCGGTCGCGGAACAGCAGCAGGAAGGCGATCAACACCACCAGTGCAACGCCGGCCGGGAACAGCCAGATCTGCTGCCAGTCGGGGCCGGCCTCGGTGGTGAAGTGCTCCACCACCGCGCCGGACAGGAAGGTGCCGATCAACATGCCCACGCCGTAGGTAGCCAGGGTGATGAAGCCTTGCGCGCTGCTGCGCGCGGCGGGGCCGGCATGCGCATCGGTGTAGATCTGGCCGGTGACGAAGAAGAAGTCGTAGCAGATGCCGTGCAGCACGATGCCGATCACCAGCAGCGAGAAGCCGCTGCCCGCATCGCCGAAGGCGAACATGGCGTAGCGCACCACCCAGGCGGCCATGCCGACCGCCAGCATGGTCTTCACCCCCAGCCGCACGAACAGGAACGGCATGGCCAGCATCAGCAGCACTTCGGAGACCTGGCCCAGCGACTGCAGGCCTGCTGCGCCGCGCACGCCCAGGTCGTTGAGATACGGATTGGTGAAGTTGTAGTAGAACGACAGCGGGATGCAGATGGCGATGGAAGCCAGGAAAAACACCAGATAGGCACGCGATTTCAGCAGACGCAACGAATCCAGCCCCAGGATCCGCCCCAGCCCGGCATCGCGCTGCTGCGCCAGCGGTGGCGTGTGCGGCAGGGTGAATGCATACAGGCCCAGCACCAATGATGCCAGCGCGGCCATGCGGAAGGTGAGTTCAAGCCGATGGGCCTGCTCCCAGCCCAGCCAGCCGATCAGCACACCGGCAATGATCCAGCCGATGCTGCCGGCCACGCGTACCAGCGGGAACTGTTTCTCGGGCGACTGCATGTGCCGCATCGCCACGCTGTTGGCCAGTGCCAATGTCGGCATGAACAGCAGCATGTAGCCCATCACGCAGGCCGAGAACACACTGAAGCTGGTGGCGGTGGACGCCAGCCACATCAGCACCGCGCCGGCCAGGTGCAGCACCGCGAGGATGCGCTGCGCCGCGAAGTAGCGGTCTGCGATCAGCCCGACCAGGAACGGCGCCACGATGGCGCCGATGGACTGGCTGAGGAAGGCGGAGGCCACCTGGCTGGCGCTGGCCTGCAGCGGGCCCTGCACCAGGTAGGTTCCGAGGGTGACGAACCACGCCCCCCAGATGAAGAACTGCAGAAACATCATCGCGCCCAGGCGCGACATGGCGTGCGTCATGGCTTGCCCTCCCGGGGCGGTCTTGGCTCAGATTCCCAGCATGCGGTGCAGTGATGCGGCGTCCGTGCCACTGTCGGCAAAGTCGTCGAAGGCGTGTTCGGTCACGCGGATGATGTGGTCGCGGATGAAGGCGGCACCCTCGCGTGCGCCGTCCTCGGGGTGCTTCAGGCAGCATTCCCATTCCAGTACCGCCCAGCCGGGGAAGTCGTACTGGGCGAACTTCGAGAAGATCGCCTTGAAGTCGATCTGGCCATCACCGAGCGAACGGAAGCGGCCCGGACGCTCGATCCAGTCCTGGTAGCCGCCATACACGCCGCTGCTTGCGCTGGGGCGATACTCCGCGTCCTTGACGTGGAAGATGCCGATGCGCGCGTGGTAGCGGTCGATGAAACCCAGGTAGTCCATCTGCTGCAGCAGCAGGTGGCTGGGGTCGTACAGGATCTTGGCGCGGGGGTGATGATCCACCACATCGAGGAAGCGTTCGAAGGTCGCGCCATCGTGCAGGTCCTCACCTGGGTGGATCTCGAAGCAGAGATCCACGCCGCAGGCATCGAAGGCATCGAGGATCGGGCGCCAGCGGCGGCCGAGTTCGGCGAAGGCTTCTTCCACCAGTCCCGGTGGGCGCTGCGGCCAGGGATAGAAATAGGGCCAGGCCAATGCGCCGGAGAACGTGGCATGCGCGGTCAGCCCCAGCCGCTGGCTGGCTTTGGCGGCCAACAGAAGCTGCTCCACCGCCCAGGCCTGGCGGGCGGCGGGATCGCCACGCTTGTCCGCGGGTGCGAATCCGTCGAACAAGCTGTCGTAGGCCGGATGGACCGCGACCAGCTGCCCCTGCAGATGGGTGGACAGCTCGGTGATCTGCACGCCATGACCGGCCAGCATGCCGGCGAGGTCGTCGCAGTACGCCTGGCTGCGCGCGGCCTCGGCCAGATCGAACAGGTGGGGCGCCGTGGTGGGGACTTGTACGCCAGAATAGCCCAGACCCGCGGCCCATCCGGCCAGCGTGTCCAGCCGATCAAAAGGAGCCGTGTCGCCGATGAACTGCGCCAGGAACAGCGCTGGACCCTTGAGCGTCTTCAACGTGATTCGCCCTCGATGCAATCGATTGCATTATCCTAGCAGGGGCTTACGCAAGACCTGTTGTGCAGTGCACAGCGGGCGGGAGAACTAACGCCATGGCCACCATCTACGACATCGCAAAGCACGTCGGCGTCTCCGCCGGCACCGTGTCGCGTGCACTATCGCGGCCGGACAAAGTACTGCCGGCCACGCGCACGCGCATCGAGCAGGCCGCCGCGGCGTTGGGCTACGTGCCCAACACGGTCGCCCGCACGCTCAAGACCCAGCGCAGCGGCAAGATCCTGGTCACGGTGCCGGATATCGCCAACCCGTTCTTCGCGCAGATCCTGCAGGGCGCGGAAGACGCCGCGCAGGCTGTCGGCTATGCGGTGCTGCTGGGCGATACGCAGGACCAACCCGACCGCGAGGAGCGCTACGCGCAGATGCTCCGGCGCAACGAGGCCGACGGCATGATCGTGCTTGGCCATCGCCTGCCACCGACGGCGCGCGAGATTGTCCAGCAGAGGGGGGCTGCCGCGCCGGTGGTCAACGGCTGCGAGTTCGATCCCGCGCTGGGCCTGCCCAGTGTTCACATCGACAATGCCGCCGCCGCACGCGCCGTCATGGAGCACTTGTACGCACTGGGCCATGAACGGATCGCCGTGGTCGGTGGGCCGCCGGACAATCCCCTGCACCAGCAGCGCCTGGAAGGGGTACGGGCGGCCGGCAAGGCGCGTGGCCGCCTGCGCCAGCTGAGCATCGTGCCCGGGGATTTTTCAGTGGAATCCGGCCATGCGGCTGCCATGGCGCTGCTGGACGGCACGTCCGCACCAACGGCGATCTTCTGCTTCAGCGACCAGATGGCGCTGGGCACCCTGGCGGCCTGCCGGGAGCTGGGCATCCGCGTGCCGGAAGACCTGTCCATCGTCGGCTTTGATGATCTGGCGTCTTCCCGCTACCTCACGCCGCCGCTGACGACCATCCGGCAGCCGATGCGGGAAATCGGCGCGCGCGCGGTCAACCTGCTGCTCGCCATCATCGAACAGGTGGATGTTCCGCTTCAACAGACGCTGGATTTCAGCCTGATGGTGCGGGGATCGACGGCTGCGCCCCGACGCAGGTGACCACGGGGTGGGGCCGCGGGAGGGTGGCAGCCGGCCCGCGCGATATCGTGCAACCTTGATCCCGAATTGACGCAAAGCTGTCAGACTCATCGCAGGCAGCCCGGCAAGGGCCGTAGCAGCAGGTGCGATCGCGCAAGGGGGGCGGCAATGCCATTTTTCACCGATTCGGCGGAAGGCGCGGTCGAAGGCATTGGCGCGGCACGTCGCATCGGCTGGATGCGTTTCGTCGGCAATGGACTGGGAGCGATTCCCATCGCCTCGATCATGCTTGAACGCCAGGATGGCGGGCTGGCGTGGGTCCTGCTGCTGCTCAACGCGCTGGCGTGGCCGGCACTGGCATTGCTGCTGACCCAGCGCTCCCGCCAGCCGGCGGTCGTCCAGTTCCGTTGCATGGTGGCCGACTCCTTCTTCGGCGGTGGCTGGATCGCCTTCATGGCGTTGAGCGCGGTGCCCAGCGCACTGTTCGCCGCGCTGCTGGTGGCCGACAAGATCGCTGCCGGTGGCGTGCGCCTGGCGATGCGCGCCACGCTGGCCCTGCTGCTGGGCTTCGCACTCACCTGGTGGTTGCTCGGCTTCCCTTACCAGCCGGTCACCTCGCAGCGCACGATCGTGCTGAGTGTCCCGTTCCTGTTCGTGTATGGCATCGGCCTCAGCATTCTCAGCTGGCAGCTGGCGCGCCGGGTCAAATCGCAGAACCGTCAGCTGCAGCGGCTCAGCCGGATGGACCCGCTGGTCGAGCTGGCCAACCGTGGCTTCCTGATCCTGCGTGCGCAGCAGGCGCTGGACCGGGCCCAGGGCCAGGGCGGCTTTGCCTGCCTGCTGATGCTCGATGTGGATGATTTCAAGCGCATCAATGACTCGCATGGCCACCGCGCCGGTGACGAGGTGCTGCGGCATATCGCGGCGACATTGCGCACCTTTGCCCGGCCCGGTGATACGCCCGCGCGGCTGGGGGGCGATGAGTTCGTGGTGCTGCTGCGCGACTGCGCGCCCATCGATGCGATGCACGTGGCCGAGCGGGTGCGCCTGCACCTGCGGGAGGCCGCGCGGCAGGCCACGCCGGGCGTGGAGTTCAGCGTGAGTATCGGCATTGCCGCGACGCCGCGTGGCGGTAGTGTCGAGGACTGGTTGGCACTGGCCGACCGCGCGCTCTACCACGCCAAGCGGCAGGGCAAGAACACAGCCAGCTACGGCGAGTGAGTGCGGCACGGCTGCCGCCGAACGAGGCCGAAACGCCCGTTCATCCTGCACGCGGAATCGGCACGCCAATCCTCTACCATGGGCCACCCCGCCCGGACGCGCCGCCCATGCAAGACGCCCTCGTTGCCCAGCCCAAGCCCCCCGTTGCGAGAATCGCGGCCTGGCTGATGATGCTGTTGGGCATGTGGCTGGCGCTGAAGCTCGGCCTGGTGGTGACGCTGCTGTCGGGCCTGCTGGTGTTCCAGCTGACCCATGTGCTGGCGTCCACCGTGGAAGGCAAGCTGCCGCCGGGGCGGGCGCGGGCGATCGCGGTGATCGTGCTGTCGGCGATCATCATCAGCGCGCTGGTGCTGGCCGGCATCGGCGTGGCCTCGTTCTTCCGCAACGAGACCGGTGGGCCGGACGCGCTGCTGGCACGGCTGATGGATATCCTCAATTCGTCGCGCCACCAGGTTCCAGCGCTGCTGCAGCCGTATATCCCCGAGGACATGCCGGCGCTGCGTGCGGCGCTGAATGACTGGGCCGCCGAGCACCAGCGCCAGCTGGGCGTGGCCGGTACCTCGGTGGTGCAGGTGGGTGTACGCGTACTGATCGGCATGGTGCTGGGCGCGATGATTGCGCTGTACGACGAACTGCCGCTGCCGACGATGGGGCCGCTGGCGCAGGAGCTGATCGGGCGCACCAGCCGCCTGGCCACCGCGTTTCGCCAGGTGGTGTTCGCGCAGGTGAAGATCTCCCTGCTCAACACCCTTTTCACCGCCATCTTCCTGCTGGGCGTGCTGCCGTTGTTCGGCGTGCACCTGCCCCTTTCCAAGACGCTGGTGCTGATCACCTTCGTCGCCGGCCTGCTGCCGGTGGTGGGCAACATCATCTCCAACACCATCATCAGCATCGTCGCGTTGTCGGTCTCGTTCTATGTGGCCGTGGCCGCGCTGTTGTACCTGATCGTGATCCACAAGCTGGAGTACTTCCTCAATGCGCGCATCGTCGGTGGCGAGATCCAGGCGCGTGCCTGGGAGCTGCTGCTGGCCATGCTGGTGATGGAGGCGGCCTTCGGCCTGCCGGGCCTGGTCGCCGCGCCGGTGTTCTATGCCTACGTGAAGCGCGAACTGGTCGACCAGCGCTGGATCTGACGCGGCTGGGCATGACGTAGTTGTCCCGGTTCGAATGCCCGCACGGCCTTGTCGGTGCGTTCGCGGTCGGCAGGGTATACCCACCGCCACGGTTGGCCCGCGAGTGGCTTGGCGCCTTTGTAGCCGGCCGTTACAGTGTTCGGCACTACAGGGGAAATGTGCATGGCCCGCAAGGCGTCGCCCATCGGATTGCGGACCTGGGTCTGGATCCTGGCTGGGCTGTTCGTAGTCTGTACGCTGCCGCTGATGGCCATCGCACTGGTGCAGGGCACGCTGCGCTTCACGGCCGCCGAGGACAACCTGGCCAGCCTGCGCCAGCTGCGGCAGACCTTCGACCTGGCCAACCTGGTGTCGGCCGAACGCGGCCCCGCCAACAGCCTGCTGGGGGCCGACCCGGCCGATGCGGCCGAGCAGGCACCGCTGGCCGCGCAGCTGGCGGCCGCGCGCAAGCGGGTCGACGCTGCCCTGCTGCAGCTGGACACCGTGTTCAAGGCTGATCCGGGAGTGGTCGACGAGCATGGGCTGCTGGCCGACGCGCAACGTCGCCTGCAATCGGCGCGGGCTGCGGTCGACCGGGTCTTGGCGCAACCCCATGACGCACGCCGCGTGGAGGAGGTGGAGCGTGCGATCAGTGGCATGTTCGCCGTGGTCGATCGCCTGCACCTGCTGACCTCGGCACAGATCAACGTGCTGGTCAGCGCCGACCGTGAAGCAGCGATTCCGGCGATGCAGGGCCAGGTGCTGATCGATCTTCGCGAGCATGGTGGCCGCCTGGCCTCGAATGTGATGGCGCCGGTGGCGGTGCCAGGGGCATGGCGGGAGGAACAGGTACGCGCTGCACTGCAGACCGAGGGTCGCCTGTTGGAGCTGTGGCGGTTGGCGGGCAGCCACGAGTCGGTGTTCCGCAGTGACCCGGAATTGTCATGGCACTGGGACATGGCGCGTCGGCAGTTCTTCGGCGAATCGCTGCCGATGATCGAGCAGTTGATCGAAGATGGCCGCCGAGGCCTGCCGCCGCCATGGACCGCCGCCGAATTCACCACGCGCTACGTGCCGACCCTGCAGTCGCTTGAGGCGCTGCGTGATGGCTACCTGAGCGTGTCCATCGCCCGCTTTGAACGCACCCGCAATCGCGAGGCCATGCGCCTGGCCGTGCTGGTGGCGACCGCGCTGGGCACACTGGTGGTGCTGGGCGTGGCGCTGCGCATTGCCCATCTGCAGATCCTGCGGCCGCTGCTGCAGGCGCAGAAGCAGGTCATCCAGATCGCCTCGGAAGCCCCCGGCCCGGAGCAGCATGTGACCCACCCGCTGGCCGAGATGCAGCGCCTGTTCGATGCCATCGAAGTGCTGCGCGAGAAGTCGCGCGAGCGCTCGGCCTTGACCAGCGAGCTGCGCCAGCTGGCCGGCACCGATGAACTGACCGGGTTGTTGAACCGGCGCGCGCTGGACCAGAGGGTGCAGCAGCGCCATGCCGACGGTGGCAACAGCGCGGTGGTGATCCTGCTTGACGTCGATCGCTTCAAGGCCATCAACGACGGCCATGGGCACGCTGCCGGCGACCAGGTGCTGGTGCAGGTGGCACAGCTGCTGCAGCGCCACCTGCGCCGCAGCGACAGCATCGCCCGTTATGGCGGCGAGGAATTCCTGGTGCTGCTGGCCGACGGTGATCTGGCCGGTGGCCGGCAGCTGGCCGAGTCATTGCGATTGGCCCTGCAGCAGATGGACATCGCGCTGGCCGGCGGCACCGTGCTGCGGGTGACCGCCAGTTTCGGCGTGGCCGAGGGCGGCACCGACGCGCTGGGCTGGCGCACCCTGCTGCGTGCCGCCGATGCGGCCATGTACCGGGCCAAGGCGCATGGGCGTGATCGGGTACGGGTGGCGGGGGGCGGTCGCATCATGCGCTGAGGGCACGCCTCAGCCGATGCGTGCATGCACCCGCCGCAGCGTCCGCGCGATCATCCGGCGCGCGATCGGACGTGGTACCGATAAGCCACGCCAGCGCAGCGCACCCACGCGGAAGGTGGCGGTGGCGGTGGCCAGTACGTTGCCTGCCGGGTCAGTCAGCCAGCCACGCGCGAAGGCGATGCTCCCTTTGCTGTGCTCGACTTCGCCCCAACCGATGATGCGCCCTGGTCGTGCTGGACTGACGAAACTGGTCTTGGATTCCACCGTGACCGCGATGCGGTTGGCGGGCAGAGTGGCGTAGATCGCCGGCCCCATGCAGTCATCCAGCATCGCCGACAGGAAGCCTCCCTGCACGTTGCCCATCGGGTTGGTCAGCATCGGCCCGGCGTCGAACTCGACATGGATGCGGCGCAGTGCGTCGTCGTAGTCGACGAATCGCCAGCCGAGCAGGGTGCCCGCCTGGGAGGGCGGCAGATCACCGTTGACCACGCTGTAGAAGATCGATTCGGGATTCATGGGAGCCTCGATGGAGGGAGAGGAGGGAGCACGCATCAGGACAGTGCCAACAGGGCCAGCACGAATCCGATGACCGACAGCAGCACCACCGCGGCGCCGGCGGGCACCGGTGTACGCGCACCGGTGCGTCGCCGCACGCCGGAAGCGACCAGTACCGGCGGTACGGTGGCGAACAGGCAGAACAACTGGAAGGCCAGCAGTTGCGGCAGCGCGAAGTGTCCGCCGAAGAAGATCAACCAGGCCAGCATCACGCCAGCGCCGGCCAGTGCGATCCAACCGGCGCCGACCACGCGGATGAGTGCCATCAGCAGCAACTGCATGCGCGGTTCGACCTCCTTCCATGGCAGGCCCACGGCCTGGCCGTGGTAGGGCATGAAGTCGGAGCGTTTCAGGTAGGCCGCAGCAAACAGCGAGACAATGAAGAACGTCAACAGGTAGCAGCCGAACGCGAGCCAGGCGAACAGGTCCATGTGGGGGCCATGCGGTTGCGGAGGGGAGCCCCGGTGATGCCGGCGGCCATGCCGGATGCATCGCGAGGTTGCGCGATTCTCGGGCAATGCCCTGTTAGAGGCGTGTCGCGGCGTGGAGGACCGTTCCTCCATCCGCGGTTAGCGCGGGTGTGGTGGTGAGGAATGCGTCACACACGTGCCATGCGCCCTATCGCGTTTTCTGTGAAGAGGTCGCAACTGCCCACCCACGCTTCGGTCACCGCTCTGCGCAGACGCTGGGACTCCATCCGACGAGGGACGACGACATGACCCAGCTCACCCTGCCTGAACTGTCCAGGAAAATGGCCGGCATCGATTTCACGATGCTGCAGACCCACGCCGGCGGAGAGATTGCCGGTCGTCCGATGAGCAACAACGGCGACGTGGACTATGACGGTGACAGCTGGTTCTTCACCACCGAAGACACCGACATGGTGCGCGAGATTGAAGCTGACCCCGCCGTCGCGCTGGGTTTTTCCGGCAGCAAGTCGCTGCTGGGCAAGCCACCGTTGTTCGTGCACGTGCAGGGAAGGGCAGCGCTGGTGCGCGACCGGGCCACGATGAGCCAGCACTGGGTGAAGGACCTGGAGCGATGGTTCGAACAGGGCGTGGATACACCGGGACTGGTGCTGATTCACGTGCGCGCCAGCCGCATCCACTACTGGGATGGCGAGGACGAGGGCGAAATCGTTATCTGAGCGGAACCGTGCAGGGCCCGGCGCATCGTGTTCCAGGGTCAGCAGTGCGCAGGGTGTGCTGCCGGATCCCCAACATTGGCCAGCTCCGGTGCCAAGGCGTGTTCCACCGCACGCCGCAGCAGTGCCGGCGCGACATAGTGCCGGTGCCCGGCGTCGATCAGTGCCATGTACATGCCGCCGAACGCATTGAGGGTCTGCACGCGAGAGCCCAGGCTGATCTCGACATGTCCATCGCTACGCCGCTGCACGCGCACGCTGCTGCGGAAACGCAGGTGCCGATCGTCGGCGCCGAGCAGGACTTCGGCGTCGTTGTCCTGCGTATCGATGTGCGAATCCAGCACCGGAAATCGACCAGCGAACAACCGGCTGCGATCGGTGGACAGCAGTGACGACACCGGGCATCCCAGCGGCGACGTGCGCAACCGCAACGGCGCCACCAGTCGGTTTCGCAGCGCCATCAGATGGCCTACGCCGCTGGGCGGATTGCGCAGGAAGCCGTCCAGTACATCGGCCAGCAGTGCCGACGCGGAGCGGTGGACCACCTGCGAGGGTTCCAGGCACAGGGTGGTCAGGTCCTGGTAGTGGCTGTGCGGCAGCGCTGTGGGCAGCAGGCCATCGGTGGCGGCGGGCCGCGAACGGATGGGATAGGCCGGTGTGGCACGTTCGACGAACCCGTGCAGCGGCCGCATGGGGATGCGGCGCAGCGGGCCGAGCAGGGCACGGGTACGCGCGCAGAGGTGTGCGCACAGGCTGGGAGGCGCCGCCTGCAGCGACAGTTGCAACAGCGGTGCCGCCGCAAGCGAAGTGCCCGAAGGCCAGTGCGATTCCGGAAGCACCTCGGTCAGGCTGGGGATATCGGCGGCATTGCGTTGCACCTGTGCACGCGCCTGCTCGCTCATCGCGCCGGCCAGTTCATTGCTGTGGCAGGACAACGCGAACAGCGCGGGATGTGCAGGATGGTTCGACGCGAACTGGTGCCAGGTGCCGCCGCCGAAGCGCACGGTAAACAGGCAGTCCGGTGGGATGCGGATGCGCCGAAGCGTGCGCGCGAAGGCACCGGGATCTGCTGCCAGCTGCGTGTCGGAGGCGGTGGCGAAACGCAGCTCGGCTCCCGCGCTGCCGGCGATGGCGGTGAACATGCGCGGGCCTGCATGGCGATGAAACGGGTGGCCACCGGCACCGACGGTGAAGCTGTACAGCGAGGAGGCATCCCCGTGCTGCAGGTGCATTCCACCCAGTCGCGCCGAAGGTTCATCCAACGCATCGATGAACGCCGGGTGGTGGCGCTGACGCTGGCCGGCGTCACTCACCAGCGCGTCACCGGCACCGATGCCGAGCTGCGCGATCAGGGTGACTTCGGTCGGACTGCCGCCGTTCTGTGCCGGAAGCTGCACTGCTGGAAACGAACGGCGATCGCGGGTCGAACCAGGCATCGTCATGCTCCTTGGCGGGGCGGATCAGCGGGCGGGGGCCTTGCGACGGGCGCGGGCTTCACGCTTGAGCGGGCCGCCGACCGGGCAGACTTCGGCCGCCCACGAGAACAACGTGTTGGCCAAACGGTCGGGTACCTGCCTGAAGTACACGAACTGGCCGCGTTTCTCGCGTTCGATCAGTCCGGCTTCCTCCAGGATGCGCAGGTGGCTGGACAACGCCGGCTTGCTGAAGTCGAAGCGCTCGGCCAGCTCGCCCGCGCTGAGTTCGCCGGCACTGAGATAGGCCAGGATCTGCCGGCGGGCGGTGGAGGCAAGGGCTTCGAAGATGCGGTCCATGGCGAGCTAATTAACTAATTCGTTAACTGATACTCCTCCCGCCGGTGGCGGCTGTCAAGCCATGACCCATTGCGCGGCACGCCCGGGCTTTGCCATCCTCCCTGCTGTTTTCCGTAGCGTGGAATCCCGATGCGTCCTGCGTTCTGGCTGGCTTTGGCCCTGCTGCCCACCCTGGCGGCGGCGCAACCCGCGCGCACGCCCAAGGCCAAAGCTCCGGCGCAGGATCCCTTCAGCGAGTTGTTCGATACCGCCTGCATGCAGCACATCGGGGCCCCGGCGCGGTTGCAGTCGCTGATGGAATCGAATGGGCTGTCGCCGCTGCAGCCCGCCGAAGCCGCCACGCTGTTGCAGGGGCAATCGGGTGTGGCCTGGATGGTGCCCCTGGCCAGTGGCCGTTATGCGGTGAGCTGGGCTGACGATGGCACGTGCACGGTCTACGCCGAGAAGGCCGACGCGGCGGTCGTGCAGAAGGGATTCGCCCGGTTGGTGCAGGCCGCGCCGATGCCGTTGCAGGTGCGCTCGCTGCCGGGACGTGGGCCGCTGTCGGCCGATCAGGTGGCCATCCAGTACGGCTGGGCCACCCCGGGGCAGGGCAAGCTGCAGGTGCGCTTCCGCCTGGTCACGCGGCAGGCCGCCGATGCCGGCGTGCAGGCGATGGCCTCTGCGACGCCGGGTGAGGCAATGCTGGAGCGGGGCGCGCCCGGGCCCTGACAGGAGCCACGCCTGCGGTTCAGCCTTTCACGCAGCGTGTGATATATCGTTTATCGATAAATCCATCCCGGGGGCGGCGCGTCCACCCCAACACCGGAGGCCGCTTGACCGCTCGTCCCGCCCGCGCCAGACCCGCGCGAGGCCTGTTTGCCCTGGCCCAGGCCGCCGTACAGGCCGTCCGGGCGATGTGCTGGCTGGGCATCCTGGCCGCACTGCTGGCGGTGCCGCTGGTCGCCCACGACCGCCGCTGGCTGCTCGACAGCGTGCATGACGCCGAGGCCGCTGCCGCGCACGGCAATGATCTGTTCCTGCACTTCTGCCTGGGCCTGGGCGCGATCATCGCGCTGCTGGTGCTGTGCCTGCTGTTCCTGCGCCATCTGCTGAGGCTGCTGAAGTCGGCGGCGCGCGAGCGGCCGTTCACCCACGCCAATGCACGGCGCCTGCAGCGCATGGCCTGGCTGATGCTGGCAATGGAACTGCTGTCGATCCTGATCGGTGCCTATTCGGCCTGGATGGGCCCGGATTTCACCTGGATGGAGGTCGGCGGTGGCATGTCGATCACTGGCCTGGTGGCCGTGCTGATGCTGTTCGTGTTGGCGCGCGTCTTCGCCGTGGGCGCAGCGATGCGCGACGACCTCGACGGTGTCATCTGATGGCGATCGTCATCACCCTGGACCGCATGCTGCAGGAACGCGGCATGACCCTGTCCGAGCTGGCCGGGCGCATCGACATCACCCTGGCCAATCTGTCGATCCTGAAGACCGGCAAGGCGCGCGCCATCCGCTTTTCCACCCTTGATGCGATCTGCCGCGAGCTGCAGTGCACGCCCGGCGACCTGCTCGGGCACGACCCGGCGCAGGCACAGGACGCTGACTGAGCGGTCGCTCTTTTCCCTTACCTACTGACGAAACGGACCTGAAATGGAATGGTTGGCTGACCCCTCGATCTGGATGGGCCTTGCAACCCTGGTCGTGCTGGAGATCGTTCTCGGCATCGACAACCTGGTGTTCATCGCGATCCTTGCCGACAAGCTACCGCCGCACCAGCGTGACCGCGCGCGGGTAATCGGCCTGGCGCTCGCCTTGCTGATGCGGCTGGTGCTGCTGGCGGCGTTGGCGTGGATCATGAAACTGACCGAGCCGCTGCTGACGCTGTTCGACCACAGCTTCTCCGGGCGTGACCTGATCCTGTTGGGCGGTGGCCTGTTCCTGCTGTTCAAGGGCACCATGGAGCTGCACGAACGGCTGGAAGGCCGCGAACACCACGAGGATGGCAAGAAGGTCTACGCCAGCTTCGCAATGGTGGTGGCACAGATCGTGGTGCTCGACGCGGTGTTCTCGCTGGACTCGGTGATCACCGCGGTGGGCATGGTCGACAACCTGGGCGTGATGTATGCCGCCGTGACCATCGCGATGGCGCTGATGCTGTTGGCCAGCAAGCCGCTGACGCGCTTTGTCAACAAGCATCCCACGGTGGTGGTGCTGTGCCTGGGCTTCCTGCTGATGATCGGTTTCAGCCTGGTGGCCGAGGGCCTGGGCTACAAGATTCCGAAGGGTTACCTGTACGCGGCGATTGCCTTCTCGATCCTGGTCGAGGCGTTCAACCAGTGGGTGCGTTTCAACCGTGAGCGCAACGAACGCCGCCAGCCGTTCCGCCAGCGCACCGCCGACGCCGTGCTGCGCATGCTGGGCGCGCGCCCGGCCAATGGCCACGACGACGAAAGCGCGGACGAACACGTCGATGCCGAAGAGCGCCTGCAGCCGGCGGAGCACGAGATGATCCGCAGCGTGCTGGGGCTGGCCGATCGCCCGGTGTCGAGCGTGATGACGGTGCGTGCCGACGTGCAGTGGATCGACCTGGCCCGTGGGCAGGAGGATGTGGTGGCACGCCTGGTGGCGTCGCCGCACACCCGCCTGCTGGTGGGTGATGGCGACCTGGACAGCCTGCGTGGCGTGGTCCAGAGCCGCGACCTGCTGGCTGACCTGCTGCAGGGCAGGCCGCTGCAGCTGGAAGGCAACCTGCGCGAGCCGCAGTACGTGCTGTCCAGTGCCAGCGCATTGCAGGCGCTGGAACTGATCCGCCAGCACCCGGTGCCGTTGGCGGTGGCGGTGGACGAGTACGGCAGCGTGGAAGGCCTGGTGACCGCCAACGACCTGCTGGCGGCCATTGCCGGTGACCTGGTCGATACCCAGGACGAGCGCTATGGCGTGGTCGCGCAGGGCGAGGACCAATGGGAGGCCGACGGTGCCCTGACCCTGGACGACCTGCAGCGGCTGGCCGGCGTATCGCTGCCGCGCAGTGCCGACTACATGACCATCTCCGGCCTGGTGCTGGAGCGTCTGGGGCGCCTGCCGGACATCGGTGACGCGGTGGAGATTGCGGATGTTCGCATCACCGTACTGGCGATGGAGAAGCGTCGCATCGCCCGCCTGCGGGTGGAGCGCCTGGGGCATCCGTAGCGTCGAGCCATGCGCGATCGAGGTTCTGTAGCGTCGAGCCATGCTCGACGGCTTCCTGAGCAGCCGAGCATGGGCCCGGCTCTACACAACACGACCCGCAGCCGTCACCATGGCGGGCCCGCTTTCTGTCATGGATGGTTGCAGTGCTGAGTACGATCGGTTTGTTGATGGGCCTGTATGTGGCCTGGCGCCTGTTCTGGCCACTGCGCATGCCCATCTGGATGAAGGTCGTGCTGTCGTTGCTGCTGGTGGGCGTGGCCGTGCAGCTGCGCATCGTCGCCACCTTCTGGGGCACGATGGCCTCGCCGGAGATCCCGAAGCTGGCCATCGCCGTTCTGGCCACCGGCTCCACGGCGGTACTGCTGCTGGCCTTGATGATGCTGGTGCTGGATGCCGGCCTGCTGCTTTCGCACCTGCTGCGTTGGCCGCGCATCGTATCGGTCCTGCGCGCCTCGAAGCTGCGGCCGTTGGCCGGCCTGCTGGCGCTGCTTGTGAGTGGCTATGGCATCAGCCAGGGCATGGCCGTGCCCCAGCCTCGGCAGATCGACGTGGCGATCAAGGATCTGCCTGCTGCGTTCGACGGCTATCGCGTGCTGCAGCTGACCGACATCCATGCCAGCCGCCTGCTGACGGGCGACTGGGTGCGCAGGGTTGTGGACGAGAGCAACGCACTGACGCCGGACCTGATCGTGATCACCGGCGACCTGATCGACGGTAGCGTCGAGGCGCGTCGCGAGGACGCACGCCCGTTGGCTGACCTGCATGCACCGGACGGCGTCGTCGCCATCACCGGCAACCACGAGTACTACGCGCAGTACCAAGAGTGGATGCAGGCGTTCCGGGCGCTGCACATGCAGGTGCTGGAGAACAGCCACCTGCAGGTGCGGCGCGGCGATGCGGCGCTGACCATCGCCGGCGTCACCGATCCGGTGGCGGCACGCTATGGCCTGCCGCTGCCGGATCTGGAAACCGCGCTGGCCGGTGCCGATCCCTCTGCACCGGTGATCCTGCTCGATCACCGCCCTCGCAATGCGCGCGAGGCGGCCGCGCGCGGCGTGAAGCTGCAGCTCTCTGGGCATACCCACGGCGGGCAGATCATCGGCATGGACCAGCTGGTGAAGCGAGCCAATGGCGGTTTTGTGTCCGGCCGCTACGACGTGGATGGGATGACGCTGTACGTGGGTAACGGTGCGGGCCTCTGGGCCGGTTTCCCGGCGCGCATCGGCGTGCCGTCGGAGATCACCCTGATCACGCTGCGCCGCGCGCCTTGACCTGAAGTGGGGTCATATCCCATTTTCGCAGGTAAAGGTATCTGGCCCCAGCCCCTCAGGCCGCCCGCAGCGGCGGCCGCACATGCGCACTTCGGCGCAGCGCCTGCGCCCGCTTGGCAATCCAGCGCACCACGAAGGCGGTGAACAGCAGCGCCGACGGCACCGCATACCAGAAGTTGCCCGGAACGCGCTTGAAGTACGAGTAGGTAAACACCGCCGCGATGATCCACATGCCGGTGACGTGCAGGCGACGCCAGGCGGTGGGTCCCATGCGCCGGGCGAGCCCCCGGTGCGAGGTGATGGCCAGCGCCAGGATGGCAATGTAGCCCACCGTGCCCGGGAGGTTGGCCAGCGCGGATCGTGCTGGCCAGAACGCCGGGTTGAGGACGCCGAAACTGGTGATCGCGACTGCATGCAACAGGTGCGAGAACGCGAAGGACAGGCCGATGATGCGCCGTTCCCGCAGCAGGAAGCGGGTGAACGGGCCGGGCAGAAGGCTGGCGAACGACGATGCCGTGAACGCTGCCAGGAACAGCAGGAACGATGTGCGCGCAGTGACCCGGATCGCGGCTCGGCTGCCTTCGGCTGCATCGGGATACAGGGCGAAGGCCGCCAGCGCGAAGGCGATCAGGACCACCGCTACGGCCACGAACAGGCGCCAGCCATGCAGGAAGGACGTGTTGGAAGGAGCCATGATGAGACCTCGAAGTAGGGGGACGGTAGTGCCGGCCGCTGGCCGGTCAAGGAAGGGGTAGTGCCGGCCGTTGGCCGGCCAAGGAACGGGTAGTGCCGGCCGCTGGCCGGCAACCTCAGAAAGCAGGCAATGCAACCAGCACGCCCGCCGCGCACAGCTCGCCCAGAACAGGCACGCAGGCCATGCGCAATGCGTCCGCTGCCACGCCATGTGTTTCGGACAGCAGCTGCAGTGCTTCATCCACCGACGCGCTGTCGTCACCGAACACCGACAGCAGCGCGTAGGCCAGCGGTGACAGTTCCTCGGTCTGCAGGCTGAAATCGGCGAGGCGCTGGATCACCAGCAGCGTGGGAGCCGTGCTCAACACCGGCTCCAGCGCCCCGTCCTCATGTACTGGCCACTGGTAGCCAAGCACCCGCACCAACGGCGAAATCGCCAGCACATCATTGCCTACGGGAGCGCGCTGCAGCGGCCGCCCGCCGTCACGCGCTTCAATGTGCAGCGACTGCTGCGTGCTCTCGTAGTGCGCCAGTTCCGCTGCCCAGCCCGGCAGCGCCAGCGTGTCCTGCACCGCCAGCCAGGCCGCGAACTCGCCCGCGATCTGCGGGAACAACGGCGTGCGGCAGGCGTGCCTCGCGTAGTAGTGCTCGACGGTGTTGCGCCAGCAGGCATCGCCCAGCTGCGACTTCAGCCGCGGCAGGCTGCCCGCCAGCAGGCTGTCCAGACTGTCAATGCACAGGCGGCGGTAGACCGCCATCCGCCGCGCCTCGATGCCATCGGGTGCGGTCTTTGCAGGGTCGCGCACACGATCGGCCCAGCGCCGTTGCAGGGTCGCCAGCGACTCAGCCATGGGTCACCTCGGGCCAACGTGCCTCGGCCTGCGCCTGGCGGATCTGCCCGACCTCGGCCAGCAATTCGGCAAGCGGGGGGAAATTGAAGTCGCGTTCGAGCAGCGTGGGGCGCACGCCCACCCGCGCATAGGCCTCGCGCAACAGTGCCCAGACCACGCCTTTCACCGGCGCACCGTGTGTATCGATCTTGAAGCCATCGTCTTCATCGAAGTGGCCTGCTACGTGCAGCGAGGCGATACGGTGGGCCGGCACGCGGGCCAGGAATTCGAAGGCGTCGTAACCGTTGTTGCAGGCGTTGACGAAGACGTTGTTGACGTCCAGCAGCAGGTCGCAGTCGGCTTCGGCGAGCACGGCGTTGATGAAGTCGATCTCGCTCATGTCCGCGCCGGCAACGGCGTAGTAGGAGATGTTCTCTACTGCGATGCGTCGGCCCAGCATGTCCTGCACCTGGGCGATGCGACCAGCGACATGGTGAACGGCCTCGGCGGTGAACGGCAGCGGCAGCAGGTCGTAGACATGGCCGCCGGCGGCGCAGTAGCTCAGGTGTTCGCTGTACAGCTGCACCTGGTGCAGGTCGAGGAAGGCACGGGTCTGTGCCAGCAGTGTGCGGTCCAGCGGATCAGGACCACCCAGCGACAGCGACAGGCCATGGCAGGTCAAGGAGTGGCGCTCGCTGAGTTGGCGCAGCGCAGCGCCGCGTGCACCGCCGATGCCGATCCAGTTGTCGGGAGAGACTTCGAGAAAGTCGATGGCTCCGGCCGGCATGGCCAGCAGTTCGTCGATCAGGCCGCGGCGCAGGCCAAGACCGGCGGCATGGGTGGGCAGGGGCAGGGACATGGTGGATGCTCCAGAGAGAGGGCGCCGCCTTGAAGGCAGCGCCGGGTGAACGTCGATCAATCGGCAACGCGGGAGAACAGGCCCTTCGGCATCGGCTTGCCGTTGGCGGTGTAGACGCTGCGCAGGTAGTCGTGCGCTTCCTGCTCGCTGATGTAACCGTCGTGGTCGGTGTCGATGCGGTCGAACTCGGCGGCGCGCTTGGCGGCCACAGCGTTGAACTCGGCACGCGAGACCTTGCCATCGTGGTCGCGGTCAGTGCGGGCAAACGAGGCGTCGCCGCACTTGCCTTCGCCACACTGGCCCTCGGCCACCTTGGCCTTGCCGGCGGGCTTGCCGGTGGTGGCCTTGTTGGCCCCGCACTTGCCTTCGCCGCACTTGCCTTCGGCGGCGGCGCTCATGGCCACCGCGCTGATCGCCAGCGGTTGGATCGCTGCGGCCTGGCCGGCCAGCAGCAGGCCACCGGCCAGGGCGATGCCGATGGCACCAATGCGCGGCAGGCGGGAGGAGGGGGTGTTCCTGGTCGAGATGGACATGGTGATGACTCCTTGGGAAAGCACGCGGGGCGTGCGGGATGGACGCCGCCGAGGAGGCGACGGAAAGCGAAAGGCGCGGGAACAGGGGAATCAGCTCAGGCGGCGTGGCGACGGCGCAGCAGATAGCCCAGCAGCAGCACGCCGCCGAGCAGGGCACCGCCGAAGCCGATGCCGGGCAGCAGCGCCGCAACCGGCAGCAGCAGGGCGATCAGGCTGACGCCCCAGCCCAGGCCGTCATTGCCGACAGCGGCATGCTGTGAGCCGGCCAACAGCCGGTCCACGCTGAGCGCGCCACCGCCGTTGAGGATCAGCGGCAGCAACATGGCCAGGAACAGCAGCGGCAGCTTGAAGTTGCCGTAGCCCTGGTCGGTGATCGCATAGCCCTGCCAGAGTTCACCCAGGCCGTTCCATTGGTCGGGCCAGTGCACGGCGGCGATGGCAACGATGGTGAGGACCCAGAAGACGTAGGCCACCGAGCGCGTGGCCAGGCCGAGCAGCAGCATCACCGCGCCCACCAGTTCCAGCCAGGTCGCCAGCTGCCAGTTCAGCGAGGCGGGCAGGGCGGAGAACGGGAACGGGAAGCGGCCTTCCAGGTCGGCGAACCAGTTCTGGCCGCCCAGCTTCTCGCGGCCGGATTCAAAGAACTCCCAGGCCAGCAGGGTGCGCAGCGCCAATGGCGAGAGCCAGCGGCCGACGGCGTCCAGGCGGGGGGTATACATGGAAGAGGCGGTGCTGATCATGGTGGTGTCCTGCGGGCCAGTGGTCGATGGAGGCCATTCCAGGCGGCGCAGGTATCGGCAACGTGTGCCGTTGCCCGGGATTTTGTCAGCGACTGTGGCCGCGGCCGGGTTTCGTACAGTCAGATACAAAGACGATGCGTTGACGCACATCGGGGCGTTGCGCGCCCGCGTGCGGGGAGCGATATCCACCCGGTAGCGCCCGGCCAGGACCGGCGCCCGAATGTATCCCACTGTAGAAACCCGCCTGCGCCCTACAGTCCGGTACCACTCCGCGCCGCGGAGAAACAGCGGTGATACACCGGCAGGCGGAAATGGCCACTCCCAACACCGGAGTGCCACCCATGATCCGTACCTCGTTGCTTGCCGCTGCTCTCGCCCTTGCCGGCGCAGCCGCCCCCGCCTTCGCTAGCCAGGCCGATACCGCTGCACCGCCCACCGTCATCCTGGTGCACGGCGCCTTCGCCGATGGCTCCAGCTGGAGCAAGGTCATCAGTACCCTGCATGACTGGAAGCTGCCGGCGGTGGCCGTACAGAATCCGCTCACCTCGTTGGCCGACGATGTCGCCGCCACCCGCCGCGCGATTGCCGCCGCGCCTGGCAAGGTGGTGCTGGTCGGCCACAGCTGGGGTGGCACGGTCATCACCGAAGCGGGCAATGACCCGAAGGTGCAGGCGCTGGTGTACGTGGCGGCCTTCGCACCGGATGCAGGGCAGTCTTCGGCGCAACAGGGCGAAGGTTTCCCGGTCGGTCCGGGTCTGACCCGACTGCGGGAAAGGGATGGGTACCTGACCTTGCCGGCTGATGCCATCGCCCAGGACTTCGCGCCGGACGTGATGAAAAAATCGGCCGCACTGCTGTACAGCACGCAGGTCCCGTTGAAGGCCAGCGCGCTGGGCGAGGTGGTGAACGTTGCGGCGTGGCGCAGCAAGCCGAGCTGGTACGTGCTCAGCCGCGATGACCGCATGCTGTCGCCGCAGCTGCAGGCCGCGACCGCACGTCGCATCGGTGCACAGCTGCAATCGATCGGCAGCAGCCATGTGTCGCTGCTTTCGCATCCGGCGCAGGTGGCCGACAGCATCCTGGAAGCGGCGGGGGTGAAGCCGGCGGAACTGCCACTGGCCGAGCAGGGGGGCTGAGCGATGGCCGCACTGCGTGCGTACGTGCTGCCGTTGCTGATGGGCGTGCTGGGTGGGGCTGCGCTGTTGATGGCCTGGCCCAGTCCGGAGGCCGATGCGCAGCCGGCACAGGCCGTTCCCGCCGCCGGGTTCGACGGTGGCGGACCCTGGCACAACAGCCCACCGCTCACACTGGAGCAGTTGCGGGGGCAGGTGGTGCTGGTCGAGTTCTGGACCTACACCTGCAGCAACTGCCTCAACGTGGCGCCGCATGTCCACCAGTGGCATGCACGCTACGCGTCGCAGGGCCTGAGGGTGATCGGCGTGCATACGCCGGAGTTCGCCTATGAAGGGCTGCCCGGCAACGTGCGCAAGGCCATCGCACGGTTGGACATCACCTGGCCGGTGGTGCAGGACAACCAGTACCGGATCTGGAACGCCTGGCGCAACCGCTTCTGGCCCGCGCTGTACCTGCTCGACCGTCAGGGGCGGGTGGTCTACCGCCATTACGGCGAGGGCGACTACGCACGTACCGAAAGCGAGATCCAGCGCCTGCTGGCCAACGCCTGAGCCGCGCTACCATGGCCGCGCAGCGCGGCCCTGACCTCCGTCTTCATCGAGAACGCAATGAACCACGTACCGCATATCCTGGTCGTCGACGATGACAGCGAGATCCGTCAGATGCTGGCCGATTACCTGCAGCGCAACGGCCTGCGCGTGAGCCAGGCCGACGGTGGCCGGGCCATGCGCGCGCTGATGGATACCCATGCCGTGGACCTGGTGGTGCTGGACGTGATGATGCCGGGCGAGGACGGCCTGAGCCTGTGCCGCAACCTGCGCGCCGGCAAGCATCGTGCGGTGCCGGTGGTGCTGCTGACCGCCCGCGACGACGAGACCGACCGCATCATCGGCCTGGAAATGGGCGCTGATGACTATGTGACCAAGCCCTTCTCTTCGCGCGAACTGCTGGCACGCATCAATGCGGTGATCCGCCGCACGCAGATGCTGCCGCCGAATCTGCAGGTGAGCGAAGCAGGTCGCCAGCTGGCCTTCGGCGAGTGGCGCCTGGACACCACCGCACGCCATCTGCTGGATGCGCAGGACACCGTGCATCCGCTCAGTGGCGCCGAGTTCCGCCTGTTGCGCGTGTTCCTCGATCACGCCAATCGGGTGCTCAGCCGTGACCAGCTGCTCAGCCTCACCCAGGGCCGCGATGCCGAACTGTTCGACCGCTCGATCGATCTGCTGGTCAGCCGCGTGCGGCAGCGCCTGGGTGACGACGCACGCGAGCCGACCTACATCAAGACCGTGCGCAGCGAAGGCTATGTGTTCAGCGTGCCGGTGCAGTTGCTGGGGCCGGACGAATGAACACCACCGCACACCGCCCACGCTGGCCGCGCACGCTGTCGGCGCGGCTGCTGCTGGTGCTGCTGGGTGGATTGGCGCTGGCCCACGCACTGTCTTTCGGCCTGCTGTTCTTCGAACGCTACCAGTCCACCCGCAGCATGATGCTGCGCAACCTCGATGAAGACGTGGCCGTGAGTGTCGCGCTGCTGGAGCACCTGCCCGCAGGCCAGCGCGCGGCCTGGATGCCGCGGCTGGAGCGGCGCACCTACCGTTACCTGCTGCGCCCGGCTGCGGCCGGGCCGGGACTGCAGACCGATCGTGCACGCCAGGTCACCGCGATCATCGACGACAGCCTGCAGCGCCGCTATCCGTTGGAGGCGCGCCAGGTGGCTCGCCTGCCGGAGCGGTTCGAGGTGGAACTGCGCCTGCACGACGGCACTCCCTTGACTATCGAGGTCACCCCGTCGGGCCTGCCGCTGGCGCGCTGGCTGCCCGCCGTGTTGCTGGTGCAGCTGGCGCTGCTGCTGGTGTGCGCGTGGCTGGCGGTGCGCCTGGCCATGCGCCCGCTGCAGCAGCTGTCGCATGCGGTGGAGCATCTGCAGCCGGGCAAGGACGGGCCCGAACTGCCTGAAGATGGCCCGGCGGAAGTGGGCGGCGCGGCGGCCGCGCTCAACGCACTGCAGGCACGCATTCGTGGCCATGTCACTGAGCGTCTGCAGATCCTGGCCGCGATCTCGCATGACCTGCAGACCCCCATCACGCGCATGAAGCTTCGGGTGGAGACCCTGCCTGAAGACAGCACCCAGCAGCGGTTGCTGGACGACCTCGACCACCTGGGTCAACTGGTGCGTGAGGGCGTGGCCTATGCGCGCAGCAGCCACGTCGCCAGTGGCGCACCGATGTCGATGGACCTGGGCGCGTTCCTGGCCAGTGTGGTCGGCGATTACGAGGACATGGGCAAGCCGGTCAGCGGTGGTGCGCCCGCTGGACTGGTCGTGCAGACCTGGCCGCAGCCGCTGCGCCGGGTGGTCGGCAATCTGGTCGACAACGCATTGCGTTACGCCGGTGCCGCCGAGGTCGAGGCGGGCCGTGATGACGCCGGCAGAGTGTGGATCAGCATTTCCGACCGTGGCCCTGGCATTCCCGAGGACCAGCTGCAGGCAGTGCTGGCGCCGTTCCATCGGCTGGAAAGCTCGCGCAACCGCGATACCGGCGGCACTGGCCTGGGCCTGGCCATCGCGGTGCAGCTGGCACAGTCGCTGGGCGGCTCGCTGAGGTTGCACAACCGCGAGGGCGGCGGCCTGCGGGCGGAACTGCAGCTGCCGGGGTAACGGGCGGGGTCGGATCCCTTTGCGGGAGCGAAGGGCTCTGACCCCGATGTGGGATCTGCGACGTTCCTGCACGGCTTCGGGATCGGCGATCATCTGCAGGGAGTGTCGAAACCAGGAAACACGCAATGCAGGGAACGCAGCATTCAATCCGGCGCCCGCGCCACGCCGCGCTGCTGGTCGGTCTACTCGCGCTGGCGGCATGCCAGCGCACACCGGATGCGCCGACCGGGGCACCCGCAGCGGGCGCACCGCTTGCCGCCCCGGCCACCGCAACAGACCTCTCTCCGCTGCTCGATGCCCTGCCGACCTGCGCGCTGGACGGCTGGTACATCGATCAGCAGACCGGGCGCCCGGCCCATCCCTGGTTGGCGACGAACGCACCGAAGCCCTGCAAGGAAGACGGGGAGAACGAGACCGCCACGTTCTGCGTGCAGGGGCAATGGAAGGGGCTGCCGGTGGAGGAAGTGATCCTGCCGACGATGACGTTCGTTTCGTTCCGTGGGGCCAGGATCGGCCTGCCGCTGGAGAAGGCACGTCCCATCGTCCGCCAGCGTTTCGGGCAGGACTTCCCGGGTGGTGCGGCCTACGAGGAAGGGCGCGAGCCGAAGCTGCTGGCCGACCCGGAGGATGCGCAGCGTTCGTGGCTGCTGTGCAGCATCCCTGAACCGGGAGACGACCTGGGCAGCCAGGCAGGCGTCAGCTACTCGGGCATGAACCTGCCCTACGACCACGACGGTTGCAGCTACCGCTACAGCCCGGTCGACTTCTGCGATGCGCGGCACCGCGGAGCCATCGAAGATGCCCTCCAGCATCAGAAACCCAATTTCAACAAGCACTACCTGCTGGTGCAGGTCGATGATCGACCCGAGTACTTCCAGCGCACGCTGGTGCTGGTCGATACCCGCACGGGCAGGGCGACGCCACTGCCGTTCGATGCCTTCACCGGCCCGGCGGGGAAGGGCGGAGAGGCCACCGGCTACGGGACACTGGAAACGGGCGTGGACCAGCCGCAGTTCTGCCTTGATGGCGCGCTGCTGGTCTACCGCGTGTTCGAGCAGGGGCGCTTCTGCTTCGGCTTTGACGGCGAGCGTTTCACCGGTCATGAAACCCAGTACATGCAGGCGACGGATAGCCGATGACCCGTATTTCACCCCGGTCATGACATCCTGCTCCGAACCTGCGCAACCGGGATCGAGGCTGTTGAAGGCGAACACGCAATGACGTTGGCGCGGCAGCGCTCGATGTGGGTGGCGGGCCTGTCCACGGTGGTGGAGTGGTACGACTTCACCCTGTACCTGTACTTCGCCACGGTGTTGTCGCGGGTGTTCTTCGGCGGCGGCGAACAGGCGCTGCTGGCCACCCTGGCCGGCTTTGCGGTGTCCTACCTGATGCGCCCGCTGGGCGCGCTGTGCTTCGGCCACCTGGGCGACCGACTCGGCCGGCGCTGGATGCTGCTGGCATCGATGGCGTTGATGGCAGCGGCGATGCTGGCCACTGCACTGCTGCCGACAGCGGCCATGGCCGGAACGACGGCGGGTGTGCTGCTGCTGGTACTGCGCTGCGTGATGGCGTTTTCGGTGGGCGGCGAATACACCGGGGTGGTGGCGTACCTGCTGGAAAGCGCACCGGCGCAGCGACGTGGCCTGGTGACCTCGCTGGCGTCCGCAGCCAGCGAGGTGGGTGCGCTGCTGGCGGTGGCGATCTCTGCGGTTACCGTGGCGCTGCTCGCGCCCGCGCAGCTGGACAGCTGGGGCTGGCGTATTCCGTTCTTCGTTGGCGCGGCGCTGGCACTGGTGATCCTGGTCGCGCGCTCGGGCATGCACGAGTCGCCGGAGTTCGAGCGGCAGCGCCGCGAGGGCAGCATTCCCGCGACGCCGCTGAAGCATGTGCTGCGCAACCATCCGCTGGCGGTGGCGCGCACGTTCGCGATCTCGGCGCTGGGCTCGATTACTTACTACGTCGGCATCACCTATGTGCCCGCATTCCTGCATGCGCGGGGCCACGATGAGGGCGATGCGCTGTGGCTGTCGACGATTGCGGCCGTGGCGGTGATCGCGATCACGCCCCTGTGCGGCGCATTGTCCGACCGTGTCGGACGACGGCCGGTGCTGTTGGGCCTGACCGTGCTGGCAGCGCTGCTGCCGCTGTCCTTGTTCGCGTGGATGGCGCAGGCGACGCCGCTGGGCATCGCGCTGGCCGCGGTGTTGCTGGCCTGCGTGGCCGGTGGCGTGAGCGCGGTGGCGGCCCCGGCCACGGCCGAGCAGTTCCCCGGCGAAGGGCGGGTGAGTGGGCTGGCACTGGGCGTGACCATGGCCACGGCCTTCTTCGGCGGGGCAACGCCCTGGCTGGCGCAATGGTGGGTGGAACGCAGCGGCTGGGCGGCGGCGCCGGGCGCGATGATCGCGCTGGTGGCGGTGCTGGTGCTGCCGGTGCTGTGGACCCTGCCCGAGACGGTCCCGGGCAGGGCCAAGCGCTAGCGGGTCAGACCTTCAGGGTCTGCTCGATGTCGGCCAGCACGGCGGCCGCATCGACGCCGATGGCAATCGACTGCACCACGTGGCCGTCCCACACGCTGGGGCCGAACGCCAGGCCTTCCGGCTTGGGAATGGTCATGCCGCGGGCGACGCCGTCGGTGGCCACGCGCACGCTGGCGCGCTCGAACTGGAACAGCTCCGGACGGGTCAGCGCGATGCAGGCGCAGCAGTCGTGCACGACCATGCCCTTGTGGCCGGCCTGCAGGTAGAAGTCCACGTAATCCTGCGACAGCGCACGCACCAGTTCGGCATCGGCACCACCGATCGCAGCCAGCTTGTCCAGGCCGTCACGGTCCATTTCCACGCGGGTGGTCACGTCCAGGCCGATGGCGGTGACCGGCCAGCTGGCGGTGAACACCACGTCGGCCGCTTCGGCGTCGCCCCAGATGTTGGCCTCGGCGGCCGGGGTGATGTTGCCGTTGACGTGGAAGGCGCCGCCCATGATCACTACGCCGCGCACCAGGCCGGCGATGTCCGGCGCCTGCTGCAGGGCAAGGGCCAGGTTGGTCATGCGGCCGACCGCGACCAGGGTCACCTCGCCCGGATGGGCGCGGACCAGGTCGATGATCAGCTGGTGGGCGGGGCGCGCGTCGGCGGCCACGTCCAGTTCGGCCGGCACCGCGTGGTTGCCCAGGCCGTTGTGGCCATGGATGTGAACCGGCCAGGCTTCCGGGGTGGCTTCCGGCTGCAGCGGGCCGCCGGCACCGCGTGCGACCGGGGCGGCAAAGCCCCAGGCCTGCTTCAGGTACAGCGCATTGTGCGTGGTCGACTCCACCGAGGCATTGCCGAAGGTGGTGGTGACGCCGATCAGGTCGATCTGGGCGTGCTTGTGCAGGTACAGCAGGGCCAGGGCGTCGTCGACGCCCGGGTCGGTATCGAAAATGACTTTCAGCATGTTGTTGTTCTTCTTCTTCCGTGTGGTGCGGGGGGCGCCGGCGGCCCGGAAGCAGGCCGGCGCGCCCTACATTGTCCCATCTTCATGACAGGCAGAGCGAACCGGGGCGCCGGTGGGGGCATATCATCGCCTTCAAGGTAGGGTATCGACTCGAACCGTTTGAGAGCTGTCCTGCCAGACTCCGAACCATCTTCATCGATGATGAGCCAGTGCCACTTTGCATTGCCGACACCTACTATGCAGAGAACGGCAGCACTTCCGTATTTGAAGAGCGCACCTGGCTCATTGGCTGGAGGTGACTCCTTGGTGGAAACAATTGCAGAGAATTTCAGGAAGATAGCGATGAAATATCAACTAACAGAAGGGCAGCTCAATGGCCCAGCTCAACTTTCGGCCATTGATAGCCTGCCAGAAGGATTGAGAACGGCACTCCCTAAGAGCTACCTTGAATTCCTTAAGACTCACGACGGCGGCGAAGGATTCATTGGCGATAACTACATCATTTTTTGGAGGGCAGAAGAGCTGGTTGATTTCAATCGTGAATATGAAGTCGAGACGGATGCGCCCGGTGTATTTTTGTTCGGCTCCAGCGGGGGAGGAGAAGCATATGGATTCGACATGTGGGATGTCGCTATGCCGGTAGTAATGATTCCTTTTATAGGCATGGATCGTCAATACGCCATCTTGGTAGCGGCCGACCTTCCAGATTTATTCGTGCAATTGGCAGAGCGAGAATGATTGGCCTGGATAAGCACGAACGCCCTAAAGGCATGGAGCTGTTCGAGCTTAGACCCGTTATCGTTGGTGGTGATCCGGTCAGCCCTGAGAATAAAGCCTGGTTGACGAGAGAGCAGCATTTTGAGGCTGTGCGCTACTGGAATAGGATTGTCAGAAGTCTGCGTGATGGGCCGAAGTAGCTGGAGATAGAAAGGTGTAGAGGGAGTAGGTCGGGAGCGGCCAGCTGCTATATCAGACATCTTGAATTGCTAAGCGAACCGGAGGATGTCCGGCTCGTGCAAGATGCTTTGTAGAATTCCTGCAGGTCTGACTAAAATGCCTGGTCAACATTTATCGATAGCCCCGCAGAATATTTATTCGAACGGAAATTCGATGAAAAAAGCCGCGCTGCAACCAATGGATCAGTCGCGGTGGGTATGCCCCCCTGCTCAAGGAGCTGCGCCATGCTGGTGGTAACCCTGGTCCTGGTCGCCCTGGTATTGGGCTTGAACCTCGTCGCCACCTTCGTGGTGCTGGGGCGCGAAGAGGTGTCGGCAGGCGGCCGGACGGTGCAGTTGCTGCTGGTCTGGCTACTGCCGCTGGTCGGCGCCATCCTGTGCATGGCGGTGGCCACGGCCGATGGCTCGGGCAGCCGGGGGGATGGCGGCGGAAGCCATGACACCTCCGTTGGCTATTCCAGTGACAACCACAGCCATCACAGCTACAGCAGCTCCGACTGCGGTAGCGGCGACAGCGGTGGGGGTGGTGACGGTGGCAGCTGCGGTGGTGGCGATTGACGAGATGTTCCAGGATGCCGGCCAAGGTCACGTCCTGGTAGTGCCGGCCGCTGGCCGGCAACCTCATCCGCTCAACCGCCGCCTTCGGTCGGCAACGGCGCCGGCACGTTCAACAGCCCACCTGCCGCCACATAGGCGGCCAGTGCCTGGCCCTGGCTGAGCAGATGGCGCTCCATGGTGCGTTCGGCAGCCTGCGCGTCGCGGCGGCGGAAGCACTCCATCAATTCGCGGTGTTCGGCCAGCGACTGCGCGGTGCGGCCCGGGGTCAGCAACTGGCGGCCGCGATGCATCTTCAGGATGCGGTGCAGGTCGTGGGTGATGCGGATCAGCCACGGGTTGCCGGCGTAGTGCTGCACGGTTTCGTGGATCAGGTAGTTGTTGCGGTAGTACTCGGCGATGTTGCCCTCGGCCGCCGCGGTTTCCATCGCCGCATGCAGGTCTTCCAGCTGCTGCACGCCGGCATCGTCGATGTGCCTGACCGCTTCGTGCGCACAGCGGCCTTCCAGCATGGCCATCACCGGGAACAGTTGGTTGAGGTCTTCCAGCGTCAACCGGGTGACCCGGCAGCCACGACCGGCATCGATCTGCACCAGGCCTTCGGCAGCCAGCAGCTTCAGCGCCTCGCGCAGCGGCGTACGGCTGATGCCCAGTTCTTCGCACAGTGCGGGCTCGTCGATCCACTCACCCGGCGGCAGCCGGTAGTCGTAGATGCGCTCGCGCACGTGTTCGGCCACCTCTTCGTACAGAGGTGCGCGCTTCTTCGGTGACCGCGGGGCAGGGGCAATGGCCATGGAGGAAGTGTACCGCCAGGTAGTGCCGGCCGCTGGGCGGCAACCCATGATCGCTGGATGGCTTCATGGGATTGCCGGCCAGCGGCCGGCACTACCGTTGGGTGGTTACATCCAGCCCGGTACTACGAATACCAGCCAGGCCAGCAGCGGCCCCAGGGCCACCACCAGGCCGCTGTAGACCAGGAAACGGCGGAACAGGGTTTCGCGCTCTTCCTTCGCGGCCGAAGCCACCACCAGCGCGCCATTGGTTGAGAACGGGCTGACATCGACGATGGTGGACGACACCGCCAGCGCACAGATCACGCCGGCCGCACTGAGGTGGCCCTGCATCAGGAACGGTACCGCCAGCGGAATCGTGGCGCCCAGCACCGCAGCCGACGAGGCGAATGCGGAGACAATGCCGCCGACGTAGCAGACCAGCAGCGCGCCGAGCAGCGGAATGCCGATGTCGGACACGCCATTGCCGATGAAGTCCACCGCGCCGGCATGCTCCAGCACGCCGATGTAGGTCACCACACCGCAGATCAGCAGCACGGTGGACCAGCTGATGCCATCCACCGCGCCCTTCTGGCTTTGTGGCGACAGCAGTGCCAGCGCGACAGCCACGGTGATCGAGACCAGGCCGACGTTGAGGTTGTAGATCAGCGCGGCCACGCCCAGGCCGAGCAGGCCGATCAGGGTGAACAACCGCTCGCGGGTCAGGCCCACCGCATCCAGTGCCGCCGGATCATTGCTGAGCGTGCCGCCGCCAGCTGCGACCAGCGCGCCATGGCCTTCGATGGCGAATTGCCGCGACGATGCCTGCGGGCCACCGGCCATTGCCATCTCGGCATTGCCGATCGTTCTGGCCGCGGTGATCGAGCCACGCCGCAGCAGGGCGATGCCGCCGAACGCGAAGAAGCAGATCGTCGCCATCATGAAGTTGAAGCCCAGGCTGGTCAGGAATACCGCCATCTCTGTCACTTCCAGCCCGGCTTTCTGCACAACGCCGTTGGTGATGCTGCCGTACACGCTGATCGGCGAGAAGCCACCGGCCTGCGCGCCATGGATGACCAGCAGGCCCATCATCAGTGGATTGATGTTGTACTGCTTGGCAAAGCGCAGCGCGACCGGACCGATGATGGCCACCGCTGCCGGGCCGAGCGCGCCGAAGGCGGTCAGCACCGCGGTGATCACGAACATCACCCACGGAATGGCCACGATATGGCCGCGCACGGCTTTTACTGCCCAGTGCACCAGCAGGTCGATGGTGCCGTTCTTCTGCGCGATGGCGAACAGATAGGTGATGCCGACCAGGGTCAGGAACAGATCGCCGGGAAAGCCAGCCAGGACCTCCTTGCCGCCCATGTCGACCCACAGCCCGCCGACGATGAAGGCCAGCGCGAAAGCGACGGCACCCATGTTGATTGGCATCGCGGTGGCGACGATGAACATGATCACCAGACCGATGATCGTTGCGATTTGTGGACTCATGCGCCCTCCCAGACACGTGACTCACGTACAGCGCGGATGGAGACCCGCCATCCCGGGGTAAGGCGATGTACGGCGTGTTGCGTGATACGTACTGCTCGAACCCGTTACTGCAGCCGCTCCAGTGCGCTGCGGACCCAGGCCGCGGCGCCTTCAAGGCTCTGGAACTCCTCCACCGCGCGCACCTCGCAGCACGGATAGGCCGGCGCCACCATGCGCGCCAGCGCGTTGCCCGGGCCCAGCTGCAGGAACACCCGCGCGCCGCGCTCGAAGGCCTGGCGCATCACCTGCGCCCATTCGATGGTCTGCGCCAGTTGCAACGACAGCGTGCTGACCGCCGTTGCGCGATCCCGCACCGGTCGCGCATCGATGCCGGCCAGCAGCGGCAGGCGTGGGGCCTGCAGTAGCGAGGCATCGAGTGCGGCAGCGAACGGTGCGACCGCCGCCGCCAGCAATGGTGTGTGTGCGGGCACGCGCACCGGCAGCAGACGGATGTCCGCGCCCTGCGCCCGCGCTGCATCGGCCAGCCGCTGCAACGAGGCGTGTGTGCCGCCCACGATGAAATGGTCCTGCCCGTTGGCGATGGCCACGTAGGTGCCCTGCGCATCGCACAGCGACTGCAGGCTGCGGCGATCCAGCCCGAGCACCGCCTGCAGGCCTGCATCGGCGGGGCTGGCACTGTCCATCAACTGCGCACGTTGCGCAGCCAGCGCCAGGCAGGTGGTGGCATCGAAGCTGCCGGCGATGGCGTGCGCGGCGAGCTCGCCGATGCTGTAGCCGGCCACCAGCACCGGTGCAGGCACCGCTTCGCGAAGTCCCTGCCAGTGCGCAAGGCTGGCTGCACACAGCAAGGGCTGCGCCAGAACATTGTCGAAGCGCGATTCGTCAGCAGCTGCCGCGAACACGTCGCGTCCAAGCACTGCGCTGGCGGTCTCCAGTACGTCGCGCACGGCAGGCAGATCGCGCACGCGGTCGAACATCGCCGCATGCTGCGCACCTTGGCCGGGGCAGAGCAGGGCCAGGCTCATGCGACCTCCTGCTGCAGCAGGAACCATGCACAGGCCAGCAGGTCGGCACTGCCGCCGGGGCTCAGCCGGCGTGCGACGAATCCATCACCGATGCTGTGCAGGCGTGCCTGCCAGCCGGGTACGAAGGCGCCACCGGCATCGAGGAACCCTCGCGCCTGTTGCTGGGCCCAGCGCAGGCCGTTGGCGCCGCCACGGTGCAGCAGGTTGAGGTCATCCACGCACGCGATCAGCTGCACCAGGGTCTGGCACATCGCGGCCTCGCGTGGCAGGTCGCTGGCCAGCGCGTGGCGCAGGGTAGGCAGTGCCACCTCGCGCAGCAGCGGGTAGCCGGCGGCCGCTTGTTCGCGCACACCCTGCACGCCGTGCCGTGCGCGCGCGCGCTGGCCAGGGCTGTTCGCATCCAGCGGTGCGCCGGCGAGCTCGGCAGCCCAGCGGCGCACTTCCTGGCAGACCTGCTCGGCTGCGATGGCACCGCCCGCGCGGCCCCGACAGGCAGCGGAAGCCGCCACCAGCAGGCCAAGGCTGAAGATCGCGCCGCGATGAGTGTTGATGCCCGCAGTGGCGTGCAGCATCGATATCTCCGCAGCGATGCCGTGCCGGCGCAACGTCTGGAACGGCGCCGCGCTGACACCGGCGTCGGCCACGGCGACGAAGTAGTGGCGCAGCGCGAACAGGCTGCGCAGGAACGTGCCGGCGTCCATGTCGTGGTGGCTGCCGCTGTCGAAGGGGGTGACCAACCCTGGCTTGGGTGCAAGGGCCAGTTCGGCGTGCAGGCTGGCGATGGCGAGGCGCCCCAGACGCGCGCTGTCCACGGCAGCTGGCCTGGCCGCCGGTTGCACGAGGGCGTTCACGCGCTCACCCCGGTGGAGGCGAACAACGCATCACGTAGTTCCAGTGCGGCACCATCGAGGCGCTTGACCAGTACCTCGCGGCTGCGCCCGGCGTATTCGCGCCAGTTCACCGCGCCACCATCCACCAGGCACAATTCGCCATCGACCCGCCGGCCGTGTTCGGTCTCCCATGCCTGCAGCCGTGCGACCAGGGCATCGGCCTGTGCGGCGGTGTCGATCCGCCACAGCAGATCGATGTCCGAGCGCGCGTGCACATAGTGCAGGCCCGTGAGGTGCTGCCATGCGAAGGCACCGAATACACGCGCTGCGGCGATGTCCTGCAATGCCTGCAGCGGGCGCTGCCAGTCCTGCACAAGGTCGCCTTCCAGCACCGCCTGAAGTGTCGGTGGCGCCGCGGTGCGCAGCACATCGTGTGCCGGCACGCGCAGGGCCAGGCGCAGTTTGCCCTCGGCGGGTGGCAGCGGCACGCCGAGGCGCAGGCGGGGATCGGCATCGTCGGCGGCTCGCCGGGCGACGATGGCGGGCAACCCCTGCGCAAACCAGTCGCCCAGGCGCGGCTCATGCGCGGCGATGTCCGCCTGCCAGCGGGCGTGCGCTGGCAACCAGACCAGCGTATGGCGTGGCAGCCGCTCAGGCATCGCCCTGGCTCACGGCTGCAGCCACGCGTGCGGCCAGCATGCGACCGCCACGTTCGGCACCCTGCACGGCGCGGCGGTCGCCATCGGTGGGCGTGCGCAGCGCCTGCAGCAGGTGTGCGGCCAGCTCGCCGCTCCAGATCGAATCCACCGCGCCCATCGCCACGTAGTTTCCCACGCCCGGTGCGAACACCGGCGAGCTCTGGCTGAGCGCCTGCAGCTTCTCCAGCGGTTGCTTGGTCACCCGCGCCATTGCGCGCAGGTCCATCACCCGCACCTGTGCATCGGGCAGGGCGTGGATGTGGTCGGCCATCAGGCCGAATGAGAGGAAGCCACCACTGACGGATTCGCCGTAAACCAGGGTGATCAGGCGCGCACCACGGCGGCGTGCCAGATCGAGCGTCTGCGCGAGATGCGCAAAGTAACCATTGATGCCCAACAGTTCGTCGCGCCGCGCCAGGCGCTGGCCGGCGGTATCCACCAGCATCACGATCGGTCGCTGAGGATGCGCGCAGGTGCTGTCCAGTACCGTCCCGGCCAGTGCCAAGGCGTGGTCCACGCCGACTTCAAGTTTGTCGGCGGTACCGATCACGGTCACCTTGCCATCCTCGGTGGCAGCGCTGCCGGTCAGCACCGAATCGTTCACCGCAATGGCATGCCCATGCGGGAACAGGGCATCGAGCAGGGTCTGCAGCAGCATGCTCATGGCAGGCTCCGGTCGGCGGTGGCGATGAGGAACTCATCGGTGTCGAGCAGCGGTAGTCGCTCGGGGGCTGCGATGCCTTGGCGGGCCCAGATCTCCAGGCCATCGCGGCAATCGCCCCAGGCCTGCACGCGCGCCTTCAATGCCGCATGGCGTTCCTGCAGCGCAGCCAGTGCAGTATCCGGATCGGTGCTGCTGGTATCAGGCTGCAGCGCGTTGCTGGCCGCCTGCGCGAAGGCCTCGATGGCATCGGGCACCAGCACCTGTGCCTGGTCGATCAGGTAGCGGTGCTTGCCTCCCGTTACGCGCCAGACCAGCGCGCGATCGCGGGAATCGAACTCTTCCACGCCGCGCACGGTCTCGATCACTTCCGGGCCGGACAGCGACAGGCGACCCTCTTCGGACATGATGACCGTAGTGCAGCAGCGGGCGACGATGCCCATGCCGCCGAAGGCGCCGTTGCCGCTGCCGATCAGCGCGATCACCGGCACACCCGCTGCACGCGCGTCCAGGGTGGCGCGCATGATCTCGGAAATGGCGATGAGCCCTGCATTGGCTTCGTGCAGGCGCACACCACCGGTGTCCAGCAGCAGAAGCACACCTTCGGGATGTGTTTCGGCTGCGCGGCGCAGCAGCCCGGTCAGCTTGGCGCCGTGCACCTCGCCCACGCCGCCGCCCATGAATTCACCCTGCTGCGCGGCCAGCAGCACGCGTCGGCCACGCAGCGTGGCTTCGCCGACAACGATGCCGTCGTCGAACGCCGCGGGCTGGTCGAGCTGTGCCAGGTGCGGGCTCATCATCCGCCGCGCCGGGCCGAGGAATTCCCTGAAGGAACCGGCATCGACCAGGCTGGCGATACGCTCGCGCGCATCGGCTTCGTAGTAGCTGTAGCGCTGCGTCCGGTTCATCGTGGATCTCCAGCACGCAGGGTTTCCACGGCCTGGTCCAGGCGTAGGCTGACTACCGCCGGGGTCGCACCGGCATCGTTGATCGAGATGCGTACATCGCGCAGCGGATGACGCTGTGCGAAGTCGCTGATCACCGCTTGCCACACGCTGCCGAAGCCCTTCGCGGCGGTGATGATGCGCACCGTCATCGCGCCGTCCAGTGCGGCCGGCTCCAGCAGGATTTCCAGGTTGCCCGAGGCCAGCACGCCGACCAGCACCGCATCGCGCGGAAACTGCACCGCAGTGTGCCCTTCGAATCGATAGTCGAGGGTTTCCATGCTCAGCCCCTTACCAGTTGCGGAAGCGCTTGGGCGGGTCGTACAGGCCGCCGGACCAGCGCACCAGGTCCTTCACCGAACGCGCCGCCAGCAGGTCACGGCTGGCATCGCGCACGGAGATGCCGAGGTCATCGGGACGGCGGATCACGCCGCGGTCGCGCAGGTTCTCCACCATCGCGCGGTCGCGCCCCATGCCCACGGCGGTATAGCCGGCCACGCCACGGATCGCCTGTTCGCGCTCCTCAGGGGTGCGGCACAGCAGCAGGTTGGCAATGCCTTCCTCGGTCAGCACATGGCTGACGTCGTCGCCGTAGATCATCACCGGCGGCAGCGGCATGTTCGCGCGTTCGGCCAGGTCCCAGGCATCGAGGCGCTCGACGAAGGCCGGCGCCATGTGCTCGCGGAAGGTTTCCACCATCTGCACCACCAGCTTGCGCCCACGCGGCATCTCACCCGGGCGCGCGGCCTGCTGGCCGGCCTTGATCCAGGCCTCGCTGGCATGGCGCCGGCCGCGTGCGTCCGAGCCCATGTTCGGTGCGCCACCGAAGCCGGCAATACGGTCGCGGGTGGCGGTGGAGCTGTTGCCCTGCAGGTCGATCTGCAATGTGGAACCGATGAACATGTCGCAGGCATACAGGCCGGCGGTCTGCGAGAAGGCGCGGTTGGAACGCATCGAGCCATCGGCGCCGGTGAAGAACACATCGCCTCGCGCGGCGATGTACTTCTCCATGCCCAGTTCCGAACCGAACGAATGCACCGATCTGACGAAGCTCGATTCGATTGCCGGAATCAGTGCCGGGTGGGGGTTCAACGCCCAGTGCTGGCAGATCTTTCCCTTCAGGCCGAGCGATTCGGCGTAGGTGGGGAGCAGCAGTTCGATGGCCGCCGTGTCGAAGCCGATGCCATGGTTGAGGCGGTTCACGCCGTACTCGGCGTAGATGCCCTTGATCGCCATCATCGCCATCAACACCTGGATCTCGGAGATCTGCGCCGGGTCGCGGGTGAACAGCGGTTCGATGTGGTTCGGCTTCGGCGCCTGCACCACGAAGTTGACCCAGTCAGCGGGAATGTCGACGCGGGGGAGGGTGTCGACGATCTCGTTGACCTGGGCGATGACGATTCCGCCACCGAAGGCAGTGGCTTCGACGATCACCGGCGTGTCTTCGGTGTTCGGCCCGGTGTACAGGTTGCCGTGCCGGTCTGCGGCCTGCGCGGCGACCAGGGCCACGCGCGGGGTCAGGTCGATGAAGTAGCGGCCGAACAGTTCCAGGTAGGTGTGGATGGCACCGATCTGGATGCGCCCTTCAGCCACCAGGTTGGCCAACCGCACCGACTGCGGGCCGGAGAACGAGAAGTCCAGCTTCGACGCGATGCCACGCTCGAATACATCCAGATGCGAGGGCAGCGACAGCACCGACTGCACCATGTGCAGGTCGTGCACGCGGGCCGGGTCAAGGTCGGCCAGGGCCTGGGCGAGGAAATCGGCCTGCTTCTGGTTGTTGCCCTCCAGGCAGACCTTGTCGCCTGGCTCCAGCAGTGCATGCAGCAGCTCGCCTACGTCGCCGGCGGCGACCTCGCGTCCCCGGGCCCACGGCGCGGCACGTTCCAGGCGGGCCTGGCGGCTGCGTTCCAACGTATCCCAGCTCGGGTTCATCGACCGGCTTCCGATTGGTGTCGATGTAATTACGACATAATTACGAAGGGCGCCGCAACCTGCAGTGCAGCAAAAGGAAGGGCCCGCGCGGAGGCGGGCCCATTCAGGTATGCCGCGACGGTGGGTCGTGGCGGAGGGCGTGCCGATCAACGGTCGGCACCCACCAGGCACCCACCGGTTCGCGGGTTGCTCAGAACTTCCAGCGCAGGCTGGCCGACACGAAGCGCGGTTCGCCGTAGTTGTTGTAGTCCAGATTCGCCCAGTAGGTCTTGTCCAGTGCGTTGCGCACGCTCAGCGTTGCGGTCCAGCTGTCGCTGATGCGGTAGTTGGCATTGAACTGCACCAGCATGTAGGCCGGCTGGTTCACCGTCACCGTGCCGCCCAGCGGATAGGCGATGTTGTAGCCCTGCACCTTGCTCTGCCACTGCACGCCACCGCCAACGCTCAGGCGTTCCAGCGCGCCGCGCAGCTGCAGCTGCGTGTTGAGCTGCAACAGATCCTTCGGCGGGTTGGCGTACAGCAGGTCGGTAGCCGCGCGGGTGACCTTGACGTGGGTGTAGCCGGCATTGACCGTCCAGCCCGGCAGGATCTCGCCGTTGACGTCCACTTCCCAGCCGCGTGCCTTGGTGCCGTTGACGCCGATGTAGGCGGAGGTGCCATCGCTCAGCGAACCTTCCGGCACGCCCATGTCGCGCACGGCGTAGTTGTCCTGCTTGGCCTCGAACACGGCGGCGTTGGCGGTCAGGCGGCCGTCCAGCCACTGGGTCTTGATGCCCGCTTCCAGGTTCGAACCCTGCACCGGTGCCAGCAGGTTCTCGTTGCGGTCCTTGAAGTTCTGCGGGTTGAAGATCTCGGTGTAGCTGGCATAGGCCGACACGTTCGGGGTGATGTCGTAGACCAGGCCCACGTAGGGAGTGACTTCATCGCTCACCTTGTACGCGCCGCTGGTGCCGGTGTAGGCGCCAGCGGCGTTGTAGGAGCGGGTGAGGGTTTCCCAGCGGCTCAGGCGTGCGCCGGCAATCAGCGACAGCGGATCGGCCAGGCGCAGGCGGGTGGCCAGGTAGACGCCACTCTGCGTGGTCTTGGCCACGCGGCGCGCGCCGGTGCGGCGGTAGGTCACCTCGGAGATGTCGCCGTTCCAGTTGTACACGTTGGGAATGTAGTAGCAGCGCTCGCCGCCGCAGCGCGCCCAGTCGCTCGGGAAGTTCAGTGCCAGGGTATTCGTCGTGCCTTCCAGGTCCGACCACTGTGCGCCGAGGGTCACGTCGTGGTCGCGGCCGAACAGATCGAAACTGCCGGTCAGGTAGGCATCGACATTGCGGCGGGTGTCCTTCGAATCACCGGCGGCCGCGCGCAGGTAGATGCCCGAGCCGGTCACCGGGTCCGGGTTGCCGGTGCCGTACAGACGCACGTTCTGCACGTTGCCACGGGTATAGGCGGTGTTGATCTTCAACAGCCAGTTGTCGCCGAAACGCTGTTCCAGGTTGGCGAAGGCGGTGTTGCTCTCGCGCTTCCAGTAGCTCCATTTCGGCGACAGGTTGGTCGAGCGCGGCAGGTGCGCGAAATGGCCCTGGTTGTCGAAGAACGGCACGGTGCCCCAGGTCGAGCCGGTGGGGTTGTTGTCCTGGCTCTGGTAACCGAGGGTGATCGTGGTGCTGTCGGTGACGTCGCCTTCCAGCACCGCCATGCCGGCCATCTTGTTCTCGTCGTAGCGGTCGTAATACAGGCCACGATCGGTGTAGGCGGCGACCACGCGGCTGCGGAAGCGGCCGTCGGCGGTCAGCGGCGCGGTCACGTCGGCCTCCATGCGACGGTAGTCCCAGCTGCCGGCGCTGACCGCGAACGACGCATCGAATTCCTTGCCCGGGCGCTTGCGCAGCAGGTTGACCGTGGCCGACGGCACGCCGGCGCCGCTGAGCAGGCCGTTGGCGCCGCGGATCACTTCGATACGGTCGTAGAAGGCGGTGTCGTACTCCTGGTTGGTGGAGCCGCTGTAGGTGGGAATGCCATCGACCTGGAAGTCGGTGATGGCGAAGCCGCGCGCGTAGTACAGCGGGCGCTGCGTGTCATAGAAGGACACGCTCACGCCGGTCACATTGCGCATCACATCGTTGATGCTGAACAGTGATTCGTCCTGCAGGCGCTGCAGGCTGACGGCGGTGGCGGACTGCGGGGTCTCCTGCAGGGTGATCGGCAGGCGCGTGGTGCTCGACGGTGGTGCGGACTGTTCGGCGCGGACGCTGACCCGGTCCAGGGTCTTGGCATCGGCAGTGCCATCGGCGGCGGCGAACGCGCTGGGCGCGGCCAGCAGGGTCAGCGACGAAAGCAGGGCAGCCGGCAGCAACGCGCGGCGGGGCAGGCGGTTACGGAGGATCAGGGACATGGTGGGCTCGAGGCTCGGAAGCGGGGAAGGGCGGCAACAGTCGTCCAGCACCCGGGGCGGCGGCTTCGGGCACGGTCAGGTCCATCTGGGGAGGTGCGATCACTGCACAGGAAGCAAATGTAAATAATTCTTAACAACATTACAATTCGCGTCATTCGCAGGGGCTTTCCGGCGCAGAGCAGTGGCGGGCCGGGGTCGGATCCCGTCGCCGCAGGCAATGGGCTCTGACCCCATCATCGGCGCCCAGGTGCAGGTCAGAGCCCTCCCGTGCGGGAGGGCTCCGACCCACCTCGCACAAAAACAGACGGCCACCCGAAGGTGGCCGTCCGTCTGCATCGAAAGCAAACTGCGGGCTTACAGCGCCTGCAGTTCCTCGTTGGCGTTGCGCTTTTCCTTGGCCGCTGCCGGCACTGCAGCCGCAGCGTGCGATGCCGCGTTCGCATCCACCGGCACCTCCAGATACGGCAGATGCAGGGTCTGGCTGGTCAGCGTACGGATCTCGTTGACCAGCGCGGCGCTGTCGTTGAGCTTGCGCCCGTACGACGGCACGATCTCGCGCAGGCGGGCTTCCCAGCCGGCCTTCATCTGGTCCGGGAAGGCCTTGGCCATCAGGTCCAGCATGATCGGCGGCGAGGTCGACGCACCCGGCGAAGCGCCGAGCAGGGCGGCGAGGGTGTGGTCCCTGTCGGTCACGATCTCGGTACCGAACTGCAGCACCGGACCCTTCAGCGGATCACGCTTGATGATCTGCACGCGCTGGCCGGCGGTCACCAGCTTCCAGTCACCGGGCTTGGCAGTGGGGAAGTACTTGACCAGCTCGGCCTGGCGGTCGGCATCGTTCAGGCGCGCCTGGCCCATCAGGTACTGCACCAGGTCCAGGTTGTCCTTGCCCACTTCCAGCATCGGGCCGACGTTGTTGTGGTTCACCGACGAGTACAGGTCCCACCACGAGCCGTGCTTGAGGAACTTGGTGCTGTACAGCGCGAACGGCCCGAACAGGACCACCGGCTTGCCGTCCAGCTTGCGCGCATCCAGGTGCGGCACCGACATCGGCGGCGAGCCGGTCTCGGCCATGCCGTAGGCCTTCACGCCGTGGCGCGAGGTCACGTCCTGGCCCTGGAAGGCGAGGAACTGGCCACCGACCGGGAAGCCGGCGTAGTCCTTCGATTCCGGAATGCCGGACATCTGCAGCAGCTTCAGTGCAGCGCCACCGGCACCGATGAACACGAAGCGGGCGTGGGTGGTGGACTCGGTACCGGCCTTGAGGTCCTTCACCGTCACGTTCCAGCTCTTGTCGGCGTTCTGCCGCAGCGCGCTCACTTCGTGGTTGAGGTGCAGGCTGAAGTTCGGGCTGCGCTGCAGGCCGGCGGTCAGCTGGCGGGTGATCACGCCGAAATTGACGTCGGTGCCCAGCGGCATCCAGGTCGCGGCAACCTTCTGCTTCGGGTCACGGCCTTCCATCAGCAGCGGGGCCCACTGCTTGATCTGGGCCGGATCCTCGGAGTACTGCATGCCGTAGAACAGCGGATTCTTCACCAGGGCCTGCTGGCGCTTGTGCAGGTAGGCGATGTTGTCATCGCCCCAGACGAAGCTCATGTGCGGGGTCGGGTTGATGAAGTCGCTGGGCTGGCTCAGCCGGCCTTCCTTCACCTGATGCGACCAGAACTGGCGCGAGACCTCGAACGATTCGGCGATGCCGACCGCGCGCTTGGTCTCGATGCTGCCGTCGGGCAGTTCCGGTGTGTAGTTCAGTTCGGCGAAGGCCGAGTGGCCGGTGCCGGCGTTGTTCCAGCCGTCGGAGCTTTCACCGGCGACGCCGTCGAGGCGTTCGTAGACCTGGATGTTCCAGTCCGGCTGCAGTTCCTGCAGGTAGGTGGCCAGGGTGATGCTCATGATGCCGGCGCCGACCAGCACAACGTCGACGGGCTTGTCGTTGCTGGCGGCGGGCACCGAGCGCTGGGTCAGCGGCCAGTACAGGAACAGCGCGGCGGCCAGCAACAGCAGCACGAGCAGGGCGAGAAGAGCCTTGCCAAATTTCTTCATGGGGGCGGGATCGTTGGCGGAGGGGAAGGGGTCAGGATGCGCGTGGGACAGGGAAAGGGCGTGAAGAAACAACGCCTTGCAGCATCCATATGCGATTCTAACCGGATCCGGTCTGTTTTTGATGCAACGCAGCATCCGGCGTTTCGCGCCATCCTCACCCGCTGGCGCCGGGTGATACCCGGCGAACGAAGCCTTGCCAGCGTCAGGCCATCCCTGGCGACAGCTTCACTCAGACCAGCTCAAGAATCTCGTCACCGGCCTCGTCGACCTGCCCGGTCGGGCGCCAGCCCAGGCGCCGGTAGAAGCCATGCGAGCGCGAGCGTGGGTCGGCCGAACAGGCCAGGAACAGGCGTTGGTGGCCGGCATCGCGGGTCAGGCTGACCACGTCCTGTAGCAGCTGGCGACCGATGCCGCGGCCTTCATACTCGGGCAGCAGGGCCAGCACCAGCACCTCGCCGCTGTCGCGGTCGGCGAAGCAGTAGCCGGCCATGCGCTCGCCCTCCCAGGCGACGCGGCCGATCGAATCGCCCTGGGCGATGCCGGCTGCCCAGCTGCCCTCGGTGATGCCCAGCTCTGCCAACTGCGCGGCGCTGAAGGCGTTTTCGCGGGTGCGCCCGCGCAGGTCGATGCAGGCGCCGGCATCTTCGGGGCGCGCATCGCGGACGGCTATCGGCATACCGGACACCCTTGTAGTGATTGGCCCGCCAGTATCCGCATCACGCATGGACCCGGTGTGGAGGGTTGATGGAGATTGGATGGAGCAAAAAGGGGACGGAGGGGATTAAGTCGTCTTTGCCCGATGTGTCGCTTGGGCCTTATACGACTTAATCCCCTCCGTCCCCTTTTCAGCGCTTGCGCCGGATCAGTGCCGAGGAGGCCTCCAGCACCGCGCGGGTCAGCAAGGCCATGGTCTGCACGTCGCCCTTCCAATGCTGCCAGTACAGCGGCACGTCTTCCCATGCGCGCTGCCGTACGTAGACCAGGCGGCCCGCGTCCAGGTGCCGCTTGACCAGCGGCAACGGATTCATCGTCCAGCCCATGCCGCCGAGGTTGGCCTGCACGAAGGCGCGCGTGGACGGAATCCACCAGGTCGGCGCGGTGCTGGGCAGGTCGTCGCCGGCCATGCGCCGGGCGAAGCGCGACTGCATGTCGTCCTTGCGGTTGAACACCAGCACCGGGGCCTGCGCCAGCGCCTGCGCGGTCACGCCCTTGGCGAAATGACGCTCGCGGAACTCGGGGGTACAGGTGGCGGCGTAGCGGATGCTGCCCAGCGCATGGATCTGGCAGCCCTGCACCGGCTCGTCCAGGGTGGTCACCGCGCCCAGCACCGTGCCCTGGCGCAGCAGCTCCACGGTGTGGTCCTGGTCTTCCACGCGCAGGTCCAGCGTGGTGCCGGTGGTCTGCGCGAACTGGTAGGCCGCCTGCGGGAACCAGGTTTCCAGGCTGTCGTGGTTCACCGCCACCGGGATGCTGGCCTGTGGCAGGTCCTCGTCGGCCAGGCCCATCCGGTGCAGCGCATCGTGCTCGAGCAGGGCGGTCTGCTCGGCCAGCTGCACCAGCAACTGCCCCTCGGCGGTGGCGGTGGCCGGGGTGCCGCGCTTGACCAGCAGCCGGCCGATCCGGTCCTCCAGCGCCTTGACCCGCTGCGAGATGGCGGACGGGGTGACATTCAGCGACTGCGCGGCGCGGTCGAAGCTGCCTTCGCGGATCACTGCGGCCAGGGCACGCAGCTGGGCATGGTCGATACGCATCGAATTAAGTTCCGCTAATGTTGGTTTAGGAAGTTTAGCTCGTCTTTTTCATGTTGCGGCGCGACAATGGCGCTCGTTCCGGTGCTGTCCGCCTTCGCGAGGCACCGTCCCCCCAAGCAAGTAAAGGCAGTGAATCCCATGTTCTCGGTCATCTCCGCCAGCACCGGCCTCGGTGCCTGGTTCTCTGGTGCAGCTACCGGCATCGGCCTGTTCGCCGTGGTCGGCGCCCAGAGCGCCTTCATCCTGCGTCAGGGCATCCTGCGCAAGCACATCGTGCCGGTGGTCGCCACCTGTGCGGCCATCGATGCGATCTTCATCTTTGCCAGCGTGGCCGGCCTGCGCACGCTCACTTCGGCGCTGCCGTGGCTGACCACCGCCGTGCTGTGGACCGGCGTGGCGTTCCTGGCCTGGTACGCGATGAAGTCGGCGCGCCGCGCGATCGCCGGTGGCGGCGGCATGGGCGAGGCTGACAGCGACGACGGCAGCCGCCGCGCGGTGCTGATGGCGGCGGTCGGTTTCTCGCTGATCAACCCGCACTTCTGGCTGGACATGATGGTGATCGGTTCGATCGCCGAGAACTTCGGCAACGCCCGCATGGCCTTCGCTGCCGGTGTGGTCACCGCCAGTTGCCTGTGGCTGACCGCGCAGGGCCTGGGCGCGCGCCTGCTGGCGCCGCTGTTCACCAAGCCCAGCACCTGGCGCGTGCTCGACGGCACCATCGCGGTGATCCTCAGCATCCTGGCCCTCACGTTGGCGGTGCGCGGGGTCCACTGACCCGGCGCACGCCCCCCGAACCCACGTCCTGACTCTCTCTCCAAGGTAGTGGTAACGACGGCACCGGCAACGGTGCCGTCGTTTTTTGTGCGCCACTGGCGGGCCGGGCACTGGCCTGCCTAGAATCGGCCAGCCGGGACAAGGGGTCCAGGCAGGGGGAGAGAAGGATGCATAAGCGCTGGCTGGCCGCCATCATCGTGGCGGGACTTTGGTGTGGAACCGCTGCTGCGATCGATCTGGGCGCCTATGTGCGAGCGGACAAGTTCGGCGATGTCATGCTGTCTCCCGGGGGCGATTATCTGGCCGCGACCGTGCCAGCGGACGGCTTCACCGCTGTGATCATCCTTCGTACGGACGACAACACGCCGGTGGGCAACCTGCGCCCACCACTCAATTCGCATGTCTTCGGCCTGCACTGGGTCAACAACGATCAGGTGATGTTCGGTCTGGCGCAGAAGTTCGGTACCCGCGACGCGCCATGGGCCACCGGCGAGCTGCTGACACTGGATGCACGCACCGGACGACCGGAACTACTGGTGGGCTACCGCGACCTTGGCTTGCGCGTGCGGCCCAAGTACCGGACGTCGGCCGCAGCGTTCCTCAGTGACGCCCTGCCTGGCGACGATGCGCACGTGGTCATCGCGGTAGGCGGATCGCGGCTGGATGCCAACGGTTATGCGGCCCAGCTGGAACTGGCAAGCGGCAAGCAGCGGCTGCTGGCCCGCGCGCCGATGCCGGGTGCCTCCTATGTGGTGGATGCCCGCGGCGACGTACGTTTCGTACAGGGCGCCGGTACTGACAACGTCCATCGGCTCTACCACCGCAATGGTGGCGACTGGGCGCTGGTCAACGATGAGACACGTAGTGGTCGCAGCGAGGCGGCGCTGGGCTTTTCCGCCGACGGCCAGCTGGCCTACCTGCTCAGCGAGCAGCCCAGCGGCCCCGATGCCATCGTCAGCTGGAACCCGGCCACGCAGGAGCGCAAGGTCGTGCTGCGCGATGAGGTTGTCGATCCGGCACGACTGATCCGCAGCCCGGGCAGCACCGTGCCGGTCGGCGCGCTGTTCCTGGGAAACACGCCGCATACCCGGTTCTTCGACGAAAGCTCGGACGAGGCACGGTTGTACCGCAGCTTGGAGGCGGCCTTCCCCGGGCGTGCAGTATTCATCACCTCCAGTACCCGCGACGGTCGCCGGCTGCTGGTGGAAACCGGGTCCGGTTCCAATCCGGGCGAGTTCTACCTCTACGACCGCGACCGCAACCAGGCCCGCTTCCTGATGGCGCGCAGCGAATGGATTGATCCGGAGACCACTGCGTCGGTGCGGCCGGTCCTGCTGAAGGCGCGTGACGGGCTGGAGCTCCATGGATTCCTGACAGTCCCGCATGGCAGCACTGGCCGTGACCTGCCGATGGTGGTGGTGCCGCATGGTGGGCCGATCGGGATATTCGACAACGGCAGTTTCGACCACGAGAACCAGTTGCTGGCCGCTGCCGGCTACGCCGTGCTGCAGATCAATTTCCGCGGCTCGGGCAACTACGGCCGTGCCCACAGCCGGGCAGCACTCAAACAGTGGGGGCGCGCGATGCAGGACGACGTGACCGACGCCACGCGCTGGGCGATCAGCGAAGGCATCGCCGATGCCCGGCGCATCTGCATCTACGGTGCCAGCTACGGCGCCTACTCGGCGATGATGGGCGCCGCGCGCGAACCGGGGCTGTACCAGTGCGCGGCCGGCTATGTGGGCGTCTACGACCTGCCGCTGATGTTTACTGGCGGCGATATCCAGGACCGCGATTCCGGAATGAGCTACCTGCGCGAGTGGCTGGGTGATCCGGCCACGCTGGGCGCGGTCTCGCCGGTCAACCTGGCCGAGCGGATCAAGGTGCCTGTGTTCCTGGCGGCCGGGGGTCAGGACAAGCGCGCCCCGATCCAGCACACCGAACGCATGGAAGCGGCGCTCAAGCGTGCCGGTACGCCGGTGGAAAGCCTGTACTACAAGACCGAAGGGCACGGCTTCTATACCCAGGCCCATCGCAGCGAGTACTACGGCAAGCTGCTGGCGTTCCTGTCGCGCAGCCTGGGTGGCAAGACCGCCACGACTGCGGCTGCGGACGGCAAGGGCAGGGCGCCGTAACGCAAAGGGCGGCGGATGATCCAACCGCCGCCCCGGTTCCTGCCTGTGCGTGGGCTTACTTCACCCCGTGCATCATCTTCTTCAACAGTGGTGCGGCAATGAAAGCGGCCAGCGCACAGCCCAGGCCGATCCACATCAGCAGCCAGAACAGGTGCGCATAGGCACCGGCGGCGGCCACCATGTCCAGCGATTCGCCTTCCGGCACCTCGATCGCGGCCAGCTTGCCGAACAGCGCGGCCAGCGTCTCCGAGAAGGCGGTGGCCAGGAACCAGGTGCCCATCATCAGGCTCATCACCCGCGGCACGGCCAACTGGGTCACCGCCGACAGGCCGACCGGCGACAGGCACATCTCGCCACTGGCCAGCAGGAAGTAGGCCAGCACCAGCCACCACACGCTGGCCATCTCGCCGGTAGCGCCCACCTGCTGCGCGGCCAGTGCCAGCGGCACGAACGACAGTGCGCCGATCACCAGGCCCCAGGCTGATTTGACCGGCTTGCCCGGTTCCCAGCCGCGGCGGTCCATCCACGTCCACAGCGCGGCGAAGGCCGGTGCCAGCAGCACCAGGAACAGGCCGCCGAGGTAGGTCAGCGAGCCGGCGGTCTGCGGAATCACCAGGCAGTCGCGCACCAGCAGCACCAGCATCAGCACGACGATGGCGGCGAAGAACGTGCGCGGCGCAGCCGAACCCGGACGACGCTCGGACAACCGCGCGCTGACCACGAAGCCCAGCGGTGCCAGCAGCAGTGAGAGGATCGACCACGGCAGCGGCGTACCGCCGGTGATCACCAGCGAGGGCACGATGTCCTTGGTCAGCAGCCGGTCGGTGAAGGTCACCCACGAGCCGTAGGACTGCTCGTACATGGTGAAGAACACCAGCGCCATGAAGATCAGCACCATCAGCGCGATCATCTGCTGGCGCTGTGCCGGCGTGCACTTGCTGCCGGTGAACCAGGCGAACCAGACCAGCACGCCGCCCAGCACCACCACCATCAACATCAGTGCCAGGCTGATTTCACCGCCCAGCGCGAACGCGCCGTTGCCGGCCGCCCACATCAGCCACGCCACCGGCAACACACCGAGCACTGCGCACAGATAGATGAGCCATTCGCGCGGCAGGCCCAGCACCTTCTGCTTCAACGCCGCCGGTTGCGGCGGCTCGGCGTGGCCCTGCAGGTACTTCTGGCCCCACAGGAACATGGCCAGGCCGGCCAGCATGCCGATGCCGGCCGCACCGAAACCATACTTCCAGCCGTAGGCCTCGCCGAGGAAGCCGCACACCAGCGATGAGAACAGCGCGCCCAGGTTGATGCCGGCGTAGAACAGCGAGAAACCCGAATCGCGGCGCGGATCGTCCTTGGCGTACAGCTTGCCGACAATGGTGGAGATGTTCGGTTTCAGGAAACCGACGCCCATGATGATCAGCGCCAGCGACAGGTAGGTCACCGCCAGTGCCGAGGTGTCGCGCACCACTTCGCCGTTCACCCGGTACGCAGCGTGGCCTTCGAAGGCCATGCCGAGGTGGCCGAGTACCAGCAGGATGCCGCCGAACAGCACGGCCCGGCGCATGCCCAGCCAGCGGTCGGCCAGCATGCCACCGAATACAGGGATGCAGTACACCAGGCCACCGTAGGCGCCGAGCAGGTCCAGGCCGGCCTTGTCGCCGAACAGGTGGTACTTGGTCAGGTACAGCAGCAACAGCGCCTTCATGCCGTAGAAGGAGAAGCGCTCCCACATTTCGGTGAAGAAGCAGACATAGACGCCTTTGGGGTGGCCCAGGAAGTCGTCGGAAGCGATAGCGGTGGAATTCATCGCGGAATTATAGGCCTGTGGCCCGATCCGCTTTCAGTAGATCCACGCCATGCGTGGATTGCCGGACTGGCCTGGGCGATCACAGGTACCGCAACCACGGCAGGTCACGCCTTCGCGCCTTGAACCGCGCGAATGCCCGGGTCGGCGGGTACAGCACCACCGCCAGCGCACAGGCCACCAGCAGCAGGCCGCTGACCGAATCCAGGGCATACAACTCGCCATGGGTCGGCCCCCAGGCCGCCAGCGCGCCCAGGTACAGCGCCTTCAACACATACAGGTGCAGCAGGTAGAAGAACATCGGCGCGGCGCCGATATCGGCCAGCGGGCGCAGCGCACGCGCCAGTGGCGGCCATTCGTACAGGCGCAGCAGCAACAACCCCACGCCCAGGGTCAACAGCAGGAACTGCAGAGACGGCGGGTACTTGGTGATGTTGAGGATGCTCAGCCAGGTGCGCAGTGCTGTGGTCTGGTACTGCCAAGGGGCATCCCCGTACTCGTTGGCGAACCGCAGTAAGGTGAAAAGGGCCAGCGCGCCGACGCCTGCCCACAGCAGCCAGTGATGACGCTGCGCCGGCGCGCGCTCGCGGGCGAACCAGGGCCCCATCAGATAACCCAGGGCGATCACCCCGATCCACGGCAGCACCGGATAGGAGGTGCGCAGGCGCAGCGCGCCGGCCTCGATCCAGTCGCGCTGGTGCAGCACTTTCCACAGCACCGCCAGCAGGCCATTGCCTTGCACCCGTAAGCCGTCGAACAGGTTGTGCCCGGCCAACACCGCGATTGCCAGCACCAGCAGGGCCGGGCGCGGCAGCCAAAGCAGCCCGGCCAGCGCGATCATGCTCAGCCCGATGGCCCAGATCACCTGCAGGTACAGGGTTTCCGGCGGCAGCTGGAAGGTCCAGGCGAAATTCACCAGGGTCAGTTCCAGCACGACCAGGAACAGCCCGCGCTTGAGCAGGAACGCGGCCGTGGCCCGGCGCGGATCCGCCTGGCGCTGGCCGTACAGCCAGGCCGACAGGCCGGTCAACAGGACGAACACGGGTGCGCACAGGTGGGCCAGCAGACGGCAGGCGAACAGCGCGGGGGAGACCGTCGCCGCGTCCATCGGGTCGCTCACCTGGTGCTGCAGGAAGAAGGTCTCGCGCACGTGGTCGAGCAACATCAACAGCATCACGGTGCCGCGCAGCTGGTCGATGGAGGCCAGGCGGGTAGTGGGGGAAGGGGCCACGTGCGAGGTTCGGTCGGCGTGACAGGATATAACATTACAATTGCGTCTTTCCAGCGCGTGCTGGGCGGTTCCGACGAGCGCGCGCGTCGGCTCAGGGCAGGCAAACCGAGGGGCTCCAGCCCAGCGCCTCGTCGTAGTGGACCTGGATCGCTCGCAGGCTCCCGTCGGGGTTGGCCTTCAAGCAGAATCGGGCGCTGTGGTGTTGCGTGGCGCCGGTCCTGGAGGCCGACAGCGAAACGTCGTACAGGCGTCCGGGCTGCAGCGGCATCGCCGTCTGCCTTGAAATGGCGTTGGCTGGCAGTTCTCCGTAGACCACGCAGGCTCCGGGCGGAAGTGGGATTGATGCGGGATGGGCAAAGTAGAACGACCATTGCCGCCGCAGCGGTGGAGTAATTGCGTCATGCACCTCCACACCAAACACCTCCGGAGTTTTACCGATACGCTTGCGCTCCTTCCTGGGTAGTCCGAAACAAGGTTTGCCGGCGTTGTCGGTGATCTCGACTGCGCCAATGCGGCTCCAGGCAGATGCGTAATCGCAAAGCGGCATCAGGCAGGTCAGGGTCACGACAGCCACGACCGGTAATTTGATCGGGCGGATCCGCAGTGGGTTGTTCATCGGGCGGCTCAGCGTCATCGGTTCAGATCATGAACACGATGCACGGGGCGTTGAGGCACTTCAAACGATGATGGCTGGAATGCTGCAGTACTGGTTGGCCGGGCCCCTACAGGACAAAGAGACCGCGAGGCCCGGCAGCCCTCCGGCATGTGCCCCATGCGCTTGATGCGTTGGCCGAGTTTGGCTGGAAGCGACTATCTCACTGCCGACCTGGCCGCAACCCTCCCGAACCGCACTGGACTTGCTGCCTCCTGAACGCTAGCGTGCAAGGGATTTTTTGCCAGCAGGGGCTTCCATGAACCACGACGCTGCGCCCAAGCAGCTCACCTTCCGCGCAGTGGCCCTGGCCATCGTGCTGGCGGTGGTGCTGTCGGCCGCAAACGCCTACCTCGGTCTGTTCGCAGGCCTGACCATCGCCACCGCCATTCCCGCCGCGGTGATTTCCATGGGCGTGCTGCGCCTGCTGGGCGGTGGCTCCATCCTTGAAAACAACATCGTGCAGACCGGCGCTTCGGCCGGTTCGTCGATCGCCGCCGGTGTGATCTTCACCATCCCGGCGCTGGTGATCATGGGCTACTGGCCGGACTTCAAGTACTGGTGGGTGCTCGGCATCGCCGGCCTCGGCGGCCTGCTGGGCGTGTTGTTCTCGGTGCCGCTGCGTCGTTCGATGATCGTCGAAGACCCGCTTCCGTTCCCGGAAGGCAAGGCTGCGGCCGAAGTGCTCAAGGCCGGTGAGAATCCGGGCCCGGGCCTGAAGATCCTCGGCCTGTCGGCGGTGATCGGTGCCTTCGTCAAGCTGGCCGCGGAAAGCGGCATGCGCCTGATCCCGGATGCCTGGGCCACTTCGGCCTACGTCGGCAGCTCCAAGGTCACCGCCTTCATCGGTACCAACCTGTCGCCGGCACTGCTGGGCGTGGGCTACATCGTCGGCCTCAACGTCGGCATCGTGGTGGTGTCCGGTTCGATCCTGACCTGGCACATCGCCATTCCGATCTACCAGGCGTTCTTCATGAACACCGATCCGGCACTGGCCGCGTCGGTTGCCGCGGCTTCGTCCACCGAGGCGGCGTTCGCCATCTGGGGCGCGAAGATGCGCTACCTGGGTGTCGGCGCGATGCTGATCGGTGGCATCTGGACCCTGATCTCGCTGCGCAAGTCGCTGCTCAACGGCGTCAAGAGCGGCTTTGCCGCCGCCCGCAAGAGCGGTGGCCCGGTGCTGGCGCACACCGAGCGCGACCTGCCGATGAAGTGGATGCTGGTGGCCCTGGTGGTCTTCGTGCTGCCGCTGCTGGCCCTGTACCAGGCCATCGTCGGCCAGTGGCACGTGTCGATCCCGATGACCCTCATCATGATCGTCGCCGGCTTCCTGTTCGTTTCGGTCTCGGCCTACCTGGCTGGCCTGATCGGTTCGTCCAACAACCCGGTGTCGGGCATCACCATCTCCACCATCCTGTTCGCCTCGGCCGTGCTGGTCGTGCTGCTGGGCGCCGACGGCCTGAAGCCGGTCGGTGCCGGCGGCGCGCCGCTGGGCGCCGTGGCCGCCATCATGATCGGCGCGGTGGTGTGCTGCGCCGCTGCGGTTGGTGGTGACAACCTGCAGGACCTCAAGGCCGGCTACATCGTCGGCGCCACCCCGTGGAAGCAGCAGCTGATGCTGGGCATCGGTGCCTTCTCGTGTGCGCTGATCATGGCCCCGGTGCTGAACCTGCTGGCCACCGCCTACGGCATCGGCGTGAAGTCCGAGCTGCACCCGAACGCGCTGGCCGCACCGCAGGCCAACCTGATGGCCTCGGTGGCCAAGGGCCTGTTCGGTGGTGAACTGCCGTGGACCTTCATCGGCATCGGTGCCGTGGTCGGTGCCGCCATCATCGCCTTCGACAGCTGGCTGAAGGCGCGCAACGCCCGCTTCCGCGTGCCGGTGCTGGCCGCCGCCATCGGCATCTACCTGCCGCTGGAACTGATGGTGCCGATCTTCCTCGGCGGCCTGATCGCCCACCTGGTCGAGCGCTTCCACAAGGTGCGCGCCGATGACGAAGAAGGCCGCGACCGCGTGCACAAGCCGGGCGTGCTGTTCGCCGCCGGCCTGATCACCGGCGAAGCGCTGATGGGCATCGCCATCGCGATTCCGATCGTGGTCAGCAGCCGCGCCGACGTGCTGGCCGTGCCGTTCCACCTGCCGGGCGCGCAGTGGATCGGCCTGGCCGTGCTGTTCCTGGTCGGCTGGCTGATCTACCGCACCGGCAAGTACGCCAAGGCGTAAGGGGGCTCTGCCCCTGGGTTCAACGGGTAGTGCCGGCCGCTGGCCGGCAATCCCGGAATCCCGTGATACCCCTGGTTGCCGGCCAGCGGCCGGCACTACCGCAGACCCCGCTTCGGCGGGGTTTGCTGTTTCTGGCGATTGTCCGTCTGCAGCCATGACCGATGGCCTTGGCAGCCCCGGCCGCACGGGCCTACCATCGGTTTTTTGCCGTCCTGCGGAGACCCCGATGAAACTGCGTCATGCCCTGCTGCCACTGAGCCTGCTGGCCGCCCTGCCCAGCGTCGCCGCTGCCCGTGGCCTGGAAGTCCGCGACATGGTGGCCATGGACCGCGTCTCCGCGCCGGTGCTGACCGCTGACGGTGGCACCGTGGTGTTCGCCAAGCGCAGCGTCGATGCCAACCTGAAGGCCTCCACCGCGCTGTTCGCGCGCAGCCTGCGCACCCGCGATGCAGCGCCGCCGAAGCAGATCACCCCGGCCGGCTGGAACGTCAATTCCGCTTCGCTGTCGGCCGATGGCCAGACCGTGTATTTCCTCAGTGCCAGGAACGGCAGCCAGCAGCTGTACGCGCAGCCGATCAGCGGCGGTGCTCCGCGCCAGCTGACCGATTTCCCGGTCGACGTGGACAGCTACCACGTGTCGCCGCAGGACGACCGCGTGCTGTTCAGCGCCGGCGTGTTCCAGGACTGTGCCTCGGACCTGGCCTGCACCGAGAAGAAACTGAAGGAAAAGAAGGACGCCAAGGCCAGCGGCCAGGTGTGGGATTCGCTGTTCGTGCGCCACTGGGACACCTGGAACGACGGTCGCCGCAACACCCTGTTCGTCGCTCCGCTGCCGACGGCCAAGGCCGGTGCGGTCAAGGGCGCGTCGGCGCTGAGCGCGACCATCGATGGTGATGCGCCGTCCAAGCCGTTCGGCGGCAATGATGACTTCGCGTGGTCGCCGGACGGCGCCAGCGTGGTGGCCAGCATCCGCGTGGCCGGCAAGCAGGAGCCGTGGTCGACCAACTTCGACCTGTACCGCTTCGACGCCGCCGGCAAGCAGGCACCGGTCAACCTGACCGCCTCCAACCCGGCCTGGGATGCCGGCCCTGTGTTCAGTGCGGACGGCAAGACCCTGTTCTACCGTGCGATGAAGCGCCCGGGCTTCGAGGCCGACCGCTTCGGCCTGATGGCGATGGACCTGGCCAGCGGCAAGACCCGCGAAATTGCGCCGCAGTGGGATCGCTCGGCGGGCGGCATCACCCTGTCCGCCGATGGTGCCAGCATCTACACCACGGCCGATGACCTTGGCGAACACCCGCTGTTCCAGATCGACGTGGCCAGCGGCAAGGCCACCAAGCTGATCGGCGACGGCAGCGTGACCTCGGTGGATGTGGCCGGCAACAGCGTGGCGATCACCCGCAACAGCCTGAAGAGCAACGACCAGGTGCTGGTCGGCCTGCTGCCGGCTGCGGGCGAGGCCATCGGCGAACTGCGCGCGCTGACCCCGGCCGCTGGTGAGGTGCTGAAGGAGGTCAGCTTCGGCGACTACGAGCAGTTCGAGTTCAAGGGCTGGAACAACGACACCGTGCATGGCTATGTGGTCAAGCCGCACAACTACCAGGAAGGCAAGTCCTACCCGGTCGCGTTCCTGATCCACGGTGGCCCGCAGGGCAGCTTCGGCAATGGCTGGAGCTACCGTTGGAATCCGCAGACCTACGCGGGCCAGGGCTACGCCGTGGTGATGATCGACTTCCACGGTTCCACCGGCTACGGCCAGGCCTTCACCGATGCGATCAGCCAGCACTGGGGCGACCGCCCGCTGGAAGACCTGCAGAAGGGCTGGGACGCGGCGCTGAAGAAGTATTCCTTCCTCAACGGTGACAAGGCCTGTGCGCTGGGCGCCAGCTACGGCGGCTTCATGGTCAACTGGATCGCCGGCAACTGGAACAGCCCGTTCAAGTGCCTGGTCAACCACGACGGCGTGTTCGACCAGCGCATGATGGGCTACGCCACCGAAGAGCTGTGGTTCACCGAGTGGGAGCAGGGCGGCACGCCGTACCAGAAGGCCGCGAACTACGAAAAGTTCAACCCGGTCAACCACGTGGCGGACTGGAAGAAGCCGATCCTGGTCATCCACGGCCAGCAGGACTTCCGCATTCCGGTCGAGCAGGGCCTGGCCGCGTTCACCGCTGCCCAGCGTCAGGGCATCGAATCGAAGTTCCTGTACTTCCCGGATGAAAACCACTGGGTGCTGAAGCCGAACAACAGCATCCTGTGGCATGACACCGTCAATGCCTGGCTGAAGCAGCACATCGGCAACTGATGACTGCAGCGCCGCCCTTCGGGGCGGCGCTTTTGTTTCGCCATCTGCTTTACCGGTGGGGGCCGACCGTTGGTCGGCACACCCTCATGATCCGCCGCCAACAGCAGCCGGCCAGCGGCCGGCTCTACCCAGAGCACCTGCATGATCCAGAACGACATCGTCGTCTTCGGTTTGATCGCCGCCACCCTCGGCGCCGTGTTCTGGACCGCCTCGCGCGAGCAGGGCCTGTGGAAGCGCTTCTACACGTTCGTGCCGGCGCTGCTGCTGTGCTACCTGATTCCCGGCATCTACAACACCGTCGGCCTGATCGATGGGCAGAACACCAAGCTCTACAACCCGATCGCACGCGACATGCTGCTGCCGGCAGCGCTGATCCTGCTGACCCTGGCGGTGGACATCAAGGGCATCCTGCGGCTGGGCCCGAAGCTGGTGCTGATGTACCTGGGCGCCTCGGCCAGCATCATGCTCGGTGCGGTGGTGGCGTTCCTGGCGATGCGCGCGCTGCATCCGGAAACCGTGGCCGGTGACACCTGGGCTGGCATGGCCGCATTGGCAGGCAGCTGGATCGGTGGCGGTGCCAACATGCTGGCAATGCGCGAAGTATTCGACGTCAATGCGACCACGTTCGGCCAGTTCGCCGTGGTCGATGTGGGTGTCGGCTACGTGTGGATGGCCGCACTGATCTTCCTGGCGGGGCGGGCAGCGAAGATCGATGCGCGCAGTGGCGCCGATACCTCGGCCATCGATGAACTGAAGGAGCGCATCGCGCGCTTCCAGGCCGAACACGAGCGCATTCCCAGCCTCACCGATCTGATGCTGATCGTGGCGGTGGCCTTCGGCGGCGTGGGCCTCTCGCACGCCATCGGCGCGCCGTTGGCAGCCTGGTTCAAGGCCAACGTCAGCTGGGCCTCGCAGTTCAGCCTGGACGCGCCGTTCGTGTGGGTGGTGGTGCTGTCGACCACGCTGGGCCTGAGCCTGAGCTTCACCCGTGCGCGCACGCTGGAAGGCGCGGGCGCATCGCGCCTGGGCTCGCTGCTGCTGTACTTCCTGATCGCCTGCATCGGCATGCAGATGGATCTGCTGGCGCTGCTGGACCGCCCGTGGCTGTTCCTGCTCGGCCTGATCTGGATTGCCGTGCACATCGTGCTGCTGTGGTGCCTGGGCAAGCTGCTGAAGGTGCCGTTCTTCTATTTCGCCATCGGTTCGCAGTCGAACATCGGTGGACCGGCCTCGGCGCCGGTGGTGGCCGCGGCGTTCCATCCGGCACTGGCGCCGGTGGGCGTGCTGCTGGGCACGATGGGCTACGCCACCGGCACGTACCTGGCTTACATCGTCGGCATCACCCTGCGCGCGCTGGCAGGGCAGGGATGATGGGGTAGTGCCGGCCGCTGGCCGGCAACCAGGTAATGCTTCACGGGTTCATGAGGTTGCCGGCCAGCGGCCGGCACTACCGATGCGTTACGCCACCGGCAACCCACGTTCGATCAACCACGCCTTCGCGTCTTCGGCGTCCTGCTCGAACCGCGCCGAGTGAAAAGAGGGGCGCCGCAAGGTCCGGCGCGTCGCCACGCGCCCGTGGCCAACCGCGCCCGCGGCCTTACGCCACCGGCAACCCGCGTTCGACCAGCCACGCCTTCGCGTCTTCGGCGTCCTGCTCGAACCACGCCTGTGTCGACCCCAGCCGATACGTGTACCCCCAGGCATCCATGTCGGCCATCAACCGCGCACTGCCGACACCAGGCAAACGCCCGGCCAGCACGATCTGCAGGTAGCAGGTGGCATCTTCCTCGGCCACCGAATCGGTGGCGTCGGTGTGCACCTGCGCGCGCCGCTCCGGCGGCAGTACGATCAGGTGGCAGGCTTCATGCAGCATCGAATGCACCGGGGTGTCATCGCGCACATAGACATTGCTGGCGATGATGCCCGCCTCGGGCTCGCCCCAGTAGCTGCCGGGAATCGGTTCGCCTGCGGCCACGTGGTGCAGGCGAAGGCCATGCGCGGCGAGCAGGCACTGCGCGTCGGCGAAGGCGATGTCGCCCACGCAGGTGATGTCCACGGCGGTTGTCGTATCGGTCATGCAGGTCACGCGGCCCCGCCCATGCAGGCACGGGCGGGGCGGGGCATCAGGGTTTGTCCGGGCCTTCAGGCAGCGCCACGGAGATGTCCAGCACATCGTGCTGGCCATCCTTCACCAGGTCGACCTTGACCGCATCGACGTCGATGTTCACGTACTTCTTGATCACTTCCAGCAGCTCGCGCTGCAGCAGCGGCAGGTAGTCCGGGCCACCGCGGTGGCTGCGTTCCTGCGCAATGATGATCTGCAGGCGGTTCTTTGCGGTTTCGGCGGTGGTCTTCTTCGCTTTGAGGAAATCGAACAGGCCCATGCTTACCCTCCGAACAGCTTGCTGAAGAAGCCCTTCTTCTCGACGCTGGTGAAGCGCATCGGGCGATCTTCGCCGAGGATGCGCGCGACGGCGTCGTCATACGCCTGGCCGGCAGCGGATTCGACATCCAGGATCACCGGTTCGCCCTTGTTGGAGGCATTGAGCACGTCGCCCGATTCGGGGATCACGCCGATGGCCTTCAGCCCCAGCACTTCCTCGACGTCGGCGATGCTGAGCATCTCGCCGGTTTCCACGCGCAGCGGGGTGTAGCGGGTCAGCAGCAGGAAGGCAGGCACGTTCTGGCCGGATTCGGCCTTGTGGGTCTTCGAGTCCAGCAGCCCGATGATGCGGTCGGAGTCGCGCACCGAGGACACTTCCGGGTTCACCACCACCACGGCGCGGTCGGCGAAGTACATCGCCAGGAATGCTCCCTTCTCGATGCCGGCCGGCGAGTCGCAGATGATGTAATCGAAGCCATCGGCGGCCAGGTCCTTCAGGACCTTGCCCACGCCTTCCTGGGTCAGTGCGTCCTTGTCGCGGGTCTGCGAGGCGGCCAACACGTACAGGTTGTCGAAGCGCTTGTCCTTGATCAGGGCCTGCTTGAGGGTGGCTTCGCCATGCACGACGTTGACGAAGTCGTACACCACGCGGCGTTCGCACCCCATGATCAGGTCGAGGTTGCGCAGGCCGACGTCGAAGTCGATCACCGCCACCTTCTTGCCGCGCCGCGCCAGGCCACAGGCCAGGCTCGCGCTGGAAGTGGTCTTGCCCACGCCGCCCTTGCCGGAGGTGACTACGATGATTTCAGCCAAAGGACTTCTCCTGGTTCTGCATTAGTTTGGGGCTGCGTCAGTCCAGCGCAGCGATCTTGATCTGGTCCTGTTCCAGCCACACCTGCACGGCCTTGCCGCGCAGGTTGTCCGGAACATCGTCCAGTACCTTGTAGTGGCCTGCAATGGCCACCAGTTCCGCATGGAAATCACGGCAGAAGATGCGTGCCGCGGTGTTGCCCTGGGCCCCTGCCAGCGCGCGGCCGCGCAGGGTGCCGTAGATATGGATGCTGCCATCGGCGATGACCTCGGCGCCGGCGCCGACGGTGGCCATCACGGTCAGGTCGCAGTTCTCCGCGTACAGCTGCTGGCCCGAACGCACGTTGCCCAGCTGCATGCGGCCCGGCTGCGGCGCGGCTGCATCGGCGATCTTGGCTACCGGTGCGGCCGGGGCTGGCTTCGGTTCGGCACGCGCGGCGCGGCGCGGTTCCGGTGCGGGCGGCGGCGGGGCCGTTTCGGCCTCGGCACGTTCGTACTGGGCGCGGAACTTGGCCAGCAGCGGCAGGCCGAGCTGCTGCGAGAGCAGGTCGACCGCGCTGGTGCCATAGGCCAGCGCCACCGGCAGCACGCCGGCGCTGCGCAGGCCATCGACCAGCGCCTGTGCAGTGGCCACGTCCGGAACCTGGCTCAGGCCGCCGAAATCGAGGATCACCGCCGCGCGGCCGAACAGCTTCGGCGCACGGGTCACGCGCTCGCGCATTTCCTGCACGAGGCGTTCGACATCAAGGGTACGGATGCGAAGGTTGGCGATGCCCACCTGGCCGATCTTCAGTTCACCGGCCTGTTCGTAATCGAAATTCACCGCCACGCTCAGGTCCCCGTCGGCCGCTGTGCCTGCGCCGGCAGCTGCCGGGCGCGTGTCCATGCCACATCCGGCAGCTTGCCGCCGTAGGTCTCCTGGACCCACGGGTAGCTGCACAGTTCCTTGGCCAGCATGCTGGCACGCACATCGACCTGGGCCATGGTGTTCTGGCCCAGCTCGCGGAAGCCGAAGCTGCCGTGGAAGAGCAGGGCGGCATCGGCGCCGTGGTCGAGGAAGACTTCGCAGGTCATCTGCGGGTAGCGCAGCTCGGCAAAGCTCTGCGCGTCGGCATAGAACGCACGGCCGACGCCACCGCCGCGGCGGCGGCTGGCGACCACGATGCGGTCGATGTAGAAGAAGGGGGTGTCCAGCTGCTGCTTGAACCAGGCGAAGTTGCTGCTGTCGTGCTGGCTGTCGCTGCCGAAGCCGATCAGGAAGCCGGCCAGGTTGCCGTCGCGCTCGGCGACGCGGAAATACTCAGCGGTTTCATAGAACAGGCGCAGACGGGCCGCATCCAGGGGAAGGATGGCCAGGCCAGCGTTGTTGTTCAAAGCCAGGACGGAATCGAGCTCGTGCTCGCGCACGTCGCGGATGACAATCGACATTGTGACTCCGTGGGGTAACGCGGTTGGTCCATCAAGGGACCCTGCGCACGATTATTGCATGCCCGGGGTGGGCTGCGGCATGAACAGGCGACCGGGCAGGCATGACTTCCGTGGGGTGCGGTGTGCAGGCCGGGCCCGTAGAGTGCTGGCATGTTGGGAGTCCTCAGCCATACCCGCGTCCTTCGCCTGGCCGGCCTGTTCACCTGGGTCATGGTCGGTCTGCCCCTGGCGTACTCGCAGTTCGAGAACCTGCACAGCCGCGGTGACATGGGTGGCTGGGCGGTCCTGCTGTTCGTCGCCTACCTGTCCTTCGGCACCTCCTATTACTGGCTGACCCGCATCCTGCGCAGCGACAGCCCCACCAGCTGGCTGGACCGCGGCCTGCTGCTGCTGCTGACGATTTCGGCGCTGGGCGTCAGCTTCCTCAGCGGCTCGGGCCTGGGCAGCATCCTGATGATGGTGGCCGCCGGGGTCATCCCGTGGATGCTGTCGGTGCGGCTGGGCGTGCTGTGGCTGCTGGTCAGCCAACTGGCGGTGGCCCCGGTCTACTACTTGCTGCTGCGCTTCCCGTTGTTCGAAGCGGTGATGCAGTCGCTGCTGTACGGCGGCTTTTCCATGTTCATCTTCGTGACCAGCCTGGTTGCCCGGCAGCAGACCGAGGCGCGCGACGAACAGCGCCGGCTCAATTCAGAGTTGCGTGCCACCCGCGCCTTGCTTGCCGAGAGTGCCCGCGTCAATGAGCGCACCCGCATCTCGCGCGAGCTGCATGACCTGCTGGGCCACCAGCTGACCGCGCTGACCCTGAACCTGGAAGTGGCCGGGCACCTGGCCGAAGGGCAGGCGCTGGAGCACGTGAAGCGCTCCCATACCTTGGCCAAACTGCTGCTGGGCAACGTGCGCGAGGTGGTCAGCCAGCTGCGCGAGACCGGCGCGATCGACCTGGCCGCGGCGCTGCGCCCGCTGACCGAGAACGTGCCCTCGCTGGACATCCAGCTGGAGATCGAGGATCCGCTGAACGTGGAGGACCCCCAGCGGGCCCACGTCCTGCTGCGCTGTACCCAGGAGATCATCACCAACGCGGTGCGCCACGCCGGTGCGCGCCACCTGTGGATCAAGGTGTACCGTGAAGCCCCGGACCGGGTGGTGGTGGAGGCCCGCGACGACGGTGTCGGCGCGGACATGGTCAATGTGGGCAATGGCTTGCGCGGCATGCGCGAGCGCCTGCAACAATGTGGTGGCCAGCTGCAGATCGAGACCCGTCCCGGTGAAGGCTTCCGCCTGCGGGCAACGGTGCCGGCAACGGTGCTGGTGGCCGCCCTTACCAAGGTTCCTGAAGGAGTACGTTGATGATTCGCGTCTGCCTGGTCGATGACCAAACCCTGGTGCGGCAGGGAATCCGCTCCCTGCTGGCGCTCGACGATGGCATCGAGGTAGTGGCCGAGGCCGGCGATGGCCGGCAGGCGGTCGAGCTGATCCCGCAGGTGCGCCCCGACGTGGTCCTGATGGACATGCGCATGCCGGTGATGTCCGGACTGGAAGCGCTGCAGGTGCTGTCGCGGCAGGAACAGCTGCCGCCGACCATCATCCTCACCACCTTCGATGACGATCAGCTGGTGCTGGCTGGCCTCAAGGCCGGTGCCAAGGGTTACCTGCTCAAGGATGTGACCCTGGCACAGCTGGTCGGTGCCATCCGTACCGTGGCCGAAGGGGGTTCGCTGGTACAGCCGGCGGTGACCCAGCGCCTGTTGTCGGGCCTGGAGCACATGCGCAACGAGTTCGTCAGCCTGGACCGCCCGGACCCGCTGACCGACCGCGAGACCGAGATCCTGCGGCTGATGGCCAGCGGCTTCTCCAACAAGGAGATCGCCAACTCGCTGGGCGTGGCCGAGGGCACCATCAAGAACCACGTGTCCAACATCCTCTCCAAGCTGGGTGTGCGCGACCGTACGCGCGCGGTACTGAAGGCGTTCGAACTCCAGCTGGTCTGAGGAAAATCGTTTCGGTACAAAGACTTGGGTGGTGGCAGGGGGTTCCGGCCAAGGTGCCCCCCTACTTGCCGGGTAGCGGTATGCGTTACCCTTCGAATTCTTTGTCCATACAAATACGCAGCCGGCAGGGAAACCGGTGCGCCAATCCCGATAAACAATGCCCGCGAAGCCTGCTAGGATTGGCGCTTCGCTTCAATCAACCCGGCCGTGGGATCGGCCCCGGAGACTCTCTGAATGACCCGTATTATCGAGTTCCTGATCGCCTTGGGGATCGTGGCTGGCCTGTTCGTCATCATTGGCGTATGTCTGCCGGGCGAGCGTCACATCACCGAAAGCATCGAGACCAACCGCAAGATGACGATCGTGTACGACACGGTCAGCAGCCTGCGCCGCTTCAAGGACTGGAACCCGCTGGTACTGCGCGATCCCGCCGTTGAACTGAAGCTGTCCGGCCCGGCCTCCGGCAAGGGTGCCACCCTGGACTTCACCTCCAAGGACCTGGGCACCGGCTCCTGGAAGATCACCGACGCCGAAGAGAACAAGCGCGTTGCGATCGCCATCGAAGACGCCACCAAGGGTCACGACAAGGTCACCACCTTCACCCTGGAGCCGACCGGCAAGGGTGGCCGCAACGTGAAGATCACCCAGGACTACTCGGTGAAGTACGGCTTCGACCTGTTCGGCCGTTATGCAGGCCTGTATGTCAGCCGCCAGATCGGCGACGACATCAAGATGGGCCTGTCGCGCATGGCCAACATGCTGGCCACCGTCCCGAACGTCGACTACCGCACGCCGGAAGCCCCGCTGACCGATCTGGCCATCGTCGATGTGCCGGCTGAGGATCTGCTGGTCGTCAACGCCGGTAACGTGGACCGCGGTCAGGACACGATCACCAAGTCCATCAAGGACAACCAGGAGTGGATCAAGCGCGTGATGGAGGCCAATGGCCTTGAAGCCGCCGGTCCGTTCCGCATCATCACCACCGACTTCGGCCAGGAGAAGTACGCCTTCGACATCGCCCAGCCGGTGAAGAAGAAGGGTGCTGAAGGTGCCACCGCTGAGGCCCTGACCGTCAAGATCGACGGTGGCGCTCCGGTGAAGTACGTGCACGTGGCTCCGCACCGCTCGGCACATGCGGCCTACACCGGCCACATGGCGGGTCTGGACGTTGCCCGCAACGGCCTGCGCGCCTGGGCTGTGACCTCCGGCAACGAAGTGATCGACCGTCCGTACGAAACCTGGAAGGATGGCATCGACAAGTCGTTCACCCCGGAAGGTACCTACGACATCTACTGGGCCGTCAAGTAAGCCTCGGCTGACCCATGTAGTGTTGGACACGAAAACGCGCCGCTCATTGCGGCGCGTTTTTTTTTCATCTGGCGCCCGGAAAGGGCGCTGTGCAAGGAGTCCCCATGTTCAACCTGGAACGTCGCGCACGTAAGCCTTCCCTGCTGGCCTGCCTTGGTGCGCTGCTGGCGGCGGCATCGATCGGCCTGTCCGCCTACGCATCGCACGGTGTGGCTGACCCGCTTTCACAGCAGCACCTGAACATGGCAGCACTGTATGCGTTCGCGCATGGCGCGGTGCTGGTGGCGCTTGGCCCGCGTGCGCAGGGGGCGACCGCGCACCTGGCGCTGTACGTGCTGCTGCTGGGCGTGTTGCTGTTTTCCGGCAGCCTGGTGGGCGGTGCCTTGTGGCAGTGGCCGACGCGGATGGCGCCGATCGGGGGCACCAGCACGATGGCCGGATGGGTGTTGCTGGCGATCAATGCGTTGAGGCGGTGACGGTCGCAGGGCTGTCGCTCCGATCCATGCCGATGCGATCGTGATGGTTCATGGGCGTTACTTTTCTTTTCGCGCGAAAAGAAAAGTAACCAAAAGAAACGCGCCGCCGGCCGCGAGCCGGCGCTGCGCACCGGTCCCCTGCGCTCCTCGGCCCGTCGAGGGGCGGTGCGGGAACTCGCTGCGCTCAGACACCCGCACCTCTTCGCCCTCGCCGGACCTGCGGTGCTCGGCTCGCTTGAAGGCGGACCCAACAGCCGCGCGCTGATCCCTTATAGAGGCTTCGAGTGAAGCGACCGGCTTCTGTCTTTGCCTTCTTGTTCCATCCCGCGGCCATGCGCTGACCGCTCCAGGCTTTCGCCATGAGGGGCTCAGCCGTTGGCCGGTCTCCAGCACCAGTGCCACGGTTCGTAGACGATGCCGTGCGGGTTGTCGCGCGGGTAACTCAGATGGAAGCCGTGCCCGCCGGCATGCGCCTGCAGCCACGCGAACGCATCGGTGGCGTCGAACGACTCTTCGGCCGGGGCGTCGCCCGGTGTGCCGATGTCCAGCGCGTGGCCGCTGTGGTGTTCGCTGAAACCCGGTGCGGCATTCACCTTCAGGATCTCTGCCACGCTCAAGCCGCGCGCCAGCTTCCGTTCGAAGATGCCCAACTGGTAGGCATGGCTGCGGAAGCCGGAGATGGCATCCAGCGCAATTCCATCCCGTGCCGCGTGCAGTCGCATCCGTCGCCAGCCCTGCGCGGCGCCACGGCGCAGCCACAATGGACGTGCAAAGCGGTCGCGACCGGCGAAGTGCAGCAGGCACGGCTCGGATTCCAGCGGCAGGCCGCTGTCGTCGGCATAGCGCTGTCCATCCAGGCCAAGCTGCTGCAGGCGCTGCTGCAACCCGGCCAGCGGCAGCCACTGATCTTCCAGTCCGGCGCCGAAGGGCCGTGCAGCCGCGGCATCCAGCAGTGCCAGTGCTTCCTCGACCCCGGGTTCGCGCGGCAGGCGCGGCACCATGGGGTGCACACCCTGCGCCAGTACCACCGCCAGATAGCGGCCATCACGCTTGCGCCGCAGCACCCACTGCGCCTGCGACAGCAGGCGTGCATCCAGGTTGCTGCGTGCGCGCAACAGGTGGGCGGGCCACAGCTCGATGGCCTCGGTATTGATCAGCAGGGGGGCGCGTCGTTGCATCGCCGCAGCTTACTGCCGCGGCGCCGACGCGGCCACCTTGCGCAGCGCATCGAGCAGCGCCTGCGGCCGGTCCACACTGAGCAGCAGCGTGCTGCCATCACTGACCGGCAGGGCGAGCACCCGCGCACGGTCGGTGACCAGGGCGAAGCCCTTGCCGCCTCCCTGCAGGCGAAAGTGGCCCGAGTAGAAGCCCGGCATTGAATAGCCATTGGTTTTGACACGGATGCCATAGCGGCGGTCACGCTGCAGGTCGACCACCTCGGCCTGGTCCAGCCGCAACTGCGCCACCGGCACCCGCCGCCGGTACATCGTTGAACGGACGTCCAGCACATCGCCGGCCAGTTCCACCCGGCGGCGGAAGAAGGCCGTGCCCAGTCCAATGCCCAGCAGGGCAATCACCAGCAGGCTCCATGCCGCACTGCCGCCCATCCGGAACCAGGGCGGCGACAGCGTTACTTCGATCCAGGGTGCGCTCGCCGGTGCCTTGTACAGCTGTGCATACAGGCAGGCCACGAAGGCAGCCAGCAGCGGCAGCACGATCCAGAGCACGCGCAGCGGCGAGCTCTCGGCCACGTCAAAGGGTTTCGGGTCGCTGCCGCCCATGGTTCAGGCCTCCTTCTTGAACACCAGCATCGCCGGGCGCATCGGCGCCGGGATGATGATGTTGACCCGTTCCCAGCCCAGTTGGCCCTGGCGGCTGAGTTCGGCCTGGATGTCCTCGGGCTTGAGTACACCCATCATGGACGTCTTGACCTCGATGGTCTGGTAGCTCCAGCGCTTGCTCATTCCTTGTCCTCCGGCGATGGCGTGGGTTTCGGCAGGCGTCCTGCCTTGCGCAGGGCGTCGCGCAGTACGTATTCGATCTGCGCGTTGAGGCTGCGCAGCTCGTCGTCAGCCCAGCGCTGTGCCGCGGCCAGGACCTCGGCATTGATGCGCAGCGGATAGGCTTTCTTCTCACTCATGAAAACTCCTGGCGGGGCGGTGGGGCGCCCCGTTGCGAGGATGGCTCAGTAAAGCGAACCGGCGTTGACGATCGGTTGGGTGCCGCGGTCCGAGCACAGCACGGTCAGCAGGTTGCTGACCATGTGCGCCTTGCGTTCCTCGTCCAGTTCAACCACGCCATTCTTCTGCAGTTCGGCCAGGGCCATTTCGACCATGCCGACTGCACCGGCCACGATGCGCGTGCGAGCGGCGATCACCGCGTTGGCCTGCTGACGCTGCAGCATGGCCTGGGCAATTTCAGCGGCGTAGGCCAGGTGGCTGATGCGTGCGTCGATCACCTGCACGCCGGCGTCGGCCAGACGCTCGGCCAGCTCGTTCTTCAGGTGCTGGGAGATCTCGCTGGCGTGGCTGCGCAGGGCCAGCTGGCCATCCTCGTGCTGGTCGTAGGGATAGCTGGTGGCCATCGCGCGCAGCGCGGATTCGGACTGGATGTGCACGAAGCTCTCGTAGTCGTCCACGTTGTAGACCGCCTCGGAGGCATCGACCACCTGCCAGACGATCACCGCGGCGATCTCGATCGGGCTGCCGTCCAGCTCGTTGACCTTCAGCTTGCCGCTCTCGAAGTTGCGCACGCGCTGGCTGACCCGGCGCTTGGCATAGAAGGGGTTGTTCCAGCGCAGGCCGTTGTCCTTGACCGTGCCCACGTACTTGCCGAACAGGCTCAGCACGGCGGCCTGGTTGGGCTGGATGGTGTACAGGCCGGCCAGGATGAACACGCCCAGCACCACCAGCAGGGCGCCCAGCAGCATCAGCAGCAGGTTGGGCGAGCCGGCACTGGCCTTGGCTGCCACTCCCAGTACGAACAGGGCGGCGCCAGCGAGGGCGACGAGCAGGGCGCCGGCCAGCGTGCCGAGGCCGTTGAGGGAAGACAGCGACTTCTCTTTCATGGCGGTACGTCCTTGAGGGTTCGGAATGAAGATATCAAAGTGATATCACTTGTCGGCTACCGTTCGTCGGATGCCGTGGCCGGGGCGGTCGGCCAGCTAGAATGCCCACCCGCCTTCACATCGCTGCTGGAACCGCCATGGCCAAGCTTGGAACTCCGTTGTCCCCCTCCGCCACCCGCGTGCTACTGCTGGGCTCGGGCGAACTCGGCAAGGAGGTGGCCATCGAGCTGCAGCGGCTGGGCGTGGAAGTGATCGCCGCCGATCGCTATGCCGATGCGCCGGCCATGCAGGTCGCGCACCGCTCGCACGTGATCGACATGCTCGATGCGATGGCGCTGCGCGCGCTGATCGCCCAGGAGCAGCCGCACCTGGTGGTGCCGGAGATCGAGGCCATCCACACCGAAACCCTGGTCCAGCTGGAACAGGAGCAGGGCCTGCGGGTGATTCCGACCGCGCGTGCCGCACGCCTGACCATGGACCGCGAGGGCATCCGCCGCCTCGCCGCCGAGACCCTGGGCCTGCCGACCTCGCCGTACCGCTTCGTTGATACCGAGGCCGAGTACCGTGCTGCCGTGGCCGCCATCGGCCTGCCGTGCGTGGTCAAGCCGGTGATGTCGTCCTCGGGCAAGGGCCAGAGCACCCTGCGCAGCGAGGCGGACATCGCCCCGGCGTGGGAGTACGCACAGACCGGTGGCCGCGCTGGCGCCGGCCGCTGCATCGTCGAAGGTTTCATCGACTTCGATTACGAGATCACCCTGCTGACCGTGCGCCATGCCGGTGGCACCTCGTTCTGCGCGCCGATCGGCCATCTGCAGAAGGACGGCGACTACCGCGAAAGCTGGCAGCCGCAGCCGATGTCGAGCGCGGCACTGGCGCGTGCCGAAGAGATTTCGCGCGCGATCACCGACGACCTCGGCGGCTGGGGCCTGTTCGGCGTGGAGCTGTTCGTGAAGGGCGACGAAGTGTGGTTCAGCGAAGTGTCGCCGCGCCCGCACGACACTGGCCTGGTGACGCTGGTATCGCAGGAACTGAGCGAGTTCGCGCTGCACGCGCGCGCCATCCTCGGCCTGCCGATTCCGGTGATACGCCAGAGCGGCCCGTCGGCCTCGTGCGCGCTGCTGGCGCACGGCGAGGGCGTGCCGTACTTCAACAACGTCGCTGCCGCGCTGCAGGTGCCGGACACCGCCGTGCGCCTGTTCGGCAAGCCGAGCGTGCATGGCCACCGCCGCGTGGGCGTGACCCTGGCGCGCGCGGCAACCATCGACGAAGCACGCGCCATCGCGCGTGATGCCGCCGACGCCATCGGCGTCGAACTGCGCCCGTAAACCAAAAAAGGGGACGGAGGGGATTAAGTCGTTTGTGGCACAAACGACTTAATCCCCTCCGTCCCCTTTTTCCACCGTGCAGTCGACGAACAGTCGACTCTACCCAGTCGACGCTACCGCACGTCCACCCACACCAGGTGGTGGTCGCTGCCGTCGGCGATCTTCGCTTCCGGGCTCTCATTGGCCGGCCAGAAGATGCCGCTGCCCACGTACTCGAAACCGGTCGAGGGCAGCACGTAGTCCAGGCGCATCGTGCCGGACTTCGGGCCGAAATCGCCGGTGGCGTGGAACGGTGCGCCCTTGCGCTCGATGCCCTTGGCCGCATAGGCCAGGCTGGTCTGCTCGCCGCCGACGCTGCGTGGGGTGGGGTAGCGCAGCACGCGGGCGTTCTCGATCAGCTCGACGATCGCCTCATGGCGGCCATCGCCATCGACCGGGTCATTGTTAAGGTCGCCGAGGATCACGAAGCGCGCGTCCTGCGCCAAGCCGCCGCACTGGCCCTTGTCGTCGCACAGCCACGGCTTGTCACCCTTGGACAGGTATTCCTGCCACAGGCGCAGTTCGTCGTGGTTGCGCGCCGCGTTGCGCTTCTCCGGACCGTCGAACACCGGCGGGGTCGGATGCGAGACCAGCGCATGCACCACGCCGGCCGGGGTCTTCACCGGCACGTCCCAATGCGACTTCGACGACAGGCGCAGCTGCGACCACACGTGGTCGTTGTAGAAGCTCTGGCCGGTACGTGGATCGACCGGGCGGATCGCGCCGGGCATCGCGCTCCACTTCAACAGCTGGAAGCTGCGCACCTTGGCTTCGTCGATCGGATAGCGCGACAGCACCAGCATGCCGTACTGGCCCGGGTGCAGGCCGTAGCCCCACGCGTCATTGCCACGGCTGCGGCCTTCGCCACCGACCACGCCGTTGTTGTCCAGGTCCAGCCCGCTGGGCACGCCGGTATTGACCGGTGCCAGGTAACGGTAGGCGAAGTGCAGCGGCTTGCCGCCGCCAGGCTGGGCCACTTCCAGGTAGCGCTTCTGGAACAGGTCGGCGGCGCGATGGGCGTCGTCGAAGTCGAACTCATTCAGCAGCACCAGGTCCGGGCGCACCTGCTGCAGCACCGCGGCGATCTTGCGCGCGTGCTCGCTGTCGCCTTCCAGCTCCTTGATCAGGCCGCCGGCGTCATCGGAGTACAGCGAGGTGTTGTAGGTGGCCAGGCGCAGCGCAGCGGACGGCTTTTCGGTCATCGCAGGGGACGTGGCGAAGGCGGGGGCCGTGGCGCCGCAGAGCAGGGCCAGGGCGAGGATCAGGGGATGGCGGCGGGTCATGTTCATGGGCCGTATTGTGCACCCGGCCCGGTGTCAGCGGTTTGTCAGCGCCCGTCCAGATCGTTGTCGAAATCGTGCCAGCGGCGGCCATCGTAGGCTTCCAGCGGATGGAAGCGACGCTTGTAGTCCATCTTCTGGTGGCCGCGGATCCAGTAGCCCAGATACACGTGCGGCAGCCCCTCGCGGCGCGCCCATTCGATCTGCTGCAGGATCGCGAAGGTGCCCAGCCCGCGCGCGGCGTGGTCCGGGTCGAAGAAGGTGTAGACCGCCGACAGGCCGTGCTCGGTGACGTCGGTCACCGCCACCCCCAGCAGCTGGCTGGGCTGGCCGTCGTGGCCGGGCAGGCGCATTTCCATGAAGCGGGTGTGCGACCAGCTGCCGATCAGGAACTGCTCGAACTCGTGCGGTCCATGGTCGTCCATGCCGCCGTTGGCGTGGCGGTGGGTGAGGTAGCGGTGGTACAGCGCGAACAGGTCGTCGCGGGCGGTGGCGGCGGTGATCCGCACCTCCAGGTCGGCATTGCGGGCGGCACACCGGCGCTGGCTGCGGTCCGGGGCGAAGCGCGCCACCGGGATGCGCACGGCCACGCAGGCCTGGCAGTGCGCGCAATGCGGCCGGTAGACCAGGTCGCCGCTGCGGCGGAAGCCCCAGCTCAGTGCCAGCGGATAGAGCGCACCGAGGCGGCGGTCGTTCGGGTCCAGCACCAGGTCGCGTGCCACCCGGTCCGACCAGTACCCGCAGGGGTGCTCGCCGGTCTGGAAAAGTCGCAGTTCGTCGTCTCTGTCGCCATGTATCGCCATGGGCACAGCATAGCCCCAGGTTGTCGCAGTGGCGGCGACTGTCCGGCGGATGAATGGAATCGGCAGTAGCGTCAACCGACGTCGCGCCCGGGCGTTGTTGTCCCCCGAGGGTGAAGTGATCACCCCGACGCTGTTCCCATCCCCAGGAGTGACCTCATGATCCGTACCCCCCTGCTGCTGGCCCTGCTGCTGGGCACCTCCGCTTCCGGTATCGCGCTCGCGGCCGACACCCCGACCACGCCCGCGCCGCGCCCGGCCAGGCTGGACACCAACGGCGACGGCGTCATCGACCGCAGCGAGGCCGCCGCCAACCCGCGCCTGGCCGCGAAGTTCGACGAGCTGGACAAGAACAAGGACGGCAAGCTCTCGCGCGATGAGCTGCCGCGCTGGCAGCATGGGCGACGTGGCCACGGCGGTGAGCGCTGGGCCAGGCTGGACGTCAACAAGGACGGCCGCATCAGCCGCGAGGAAGCCAAGGCCGATCCGCGCCTGGCCGCGCGCTTCGACCAGCTTGATCTGAGCAAGGACGGCTACCTGGACAAGGCCGACCGCGAGCTGCGCATGAAGCAGCATCGTGATGCCTGGTTCGCTGCCGCCGACACCAACAAGGACGGCCAGCTGAGCAAGGCCGAGTTCGACGCCGCCAAGGGCCCGATGCACGGTGGCCCGCGCCATGGCGGTCCGCGTGATGGCGCTGCGCCGAAGCCGCAGCGCTGAGGTTCAACGCAGTGAATGACGACAACGCCGGCAGGCTGCCGGCGTTGTCCGTTACGCGTTTCCGTTGCGCATCAGCGCATATGCCACCAGGCCGATCACGAATACGTTCGCCCCGATGATGCCGGTGCGCCCGTACACGGATTCGTATTTCCAGTTGGTTCCGCTGCGGCCGCGCCGCGCTGAATCGCGCGCGATCATGGGTGCCATCACGCGCTGCAGCGGCACCAGGCACTGGTAGTTCACCGTACCCAGGCCGATGACGAGAATCGCAAGTTGCAGCCAGATTGGCACCTGCAGCATCAGCGAGATCAGCAGGCTGGTGCAGACGACCATCGCGGTGAACGTATTGAGGTGCACGAAGCGCCGCACTGCTGTTCGTTCCTGCTGGGTGTCTGCGAAGCGCAGCAGGAAGCGGCCACCCAGATGGCTGCCGATGATGCCGCCGACGACGCCACCGGCAACGGTGGCCCAGTCGCTGGCGGGAATCAGGTGCAGCTGGCTGGCGGCGGCCGTCAGTGAACCCATGGCAGCCCCGCCTGCGGCACTGACGCCGCCCAGGCCCAGCTTGCTGCCGCCCACGCCGACACCTGTGCCGAGCAGGATCGCTGCGCTGGCCGTGCCGGGCGCGGCCACCAGTACCATCGAAACCACCGCCGTAGCGAATGCGGCGCTCGGCGCGCTGCTGCGCGCGAACTCACCGAAGCGCTGCAGCAGGCCGTCGCGCACCAGGGCACGTGCACGTGACAGGCGCTTGCGCACGGCAGCATCGCTGAGCCCGAGCAGGTCGGCGACCTGTTGCGAGCGCTGCCCTTCGCGGTAGTACAGCAGCAGGACTTCGCGGCTGTCGGCCGGCAACGCGGAGATGATGTCCTCGGCGGCGATCTCTTCTTCCACCCGCTGCAGCCGGTCGGCCGCGCCCGGTGAAGGGTCGGCGGCCATGCCCATCGCCACCTCGGCGGCCTCGCCGGTCAGCGGCCGGCCACGTTGTGCACGCAGCCAATCGCGGGCCAGGTTGCGGGTGATCTGCCGAAGCCAGGGCAGGAAACTGGTCGAACTGCGCAGCTGGTGCAGCTGCTGCCAGCCCTTGACGAAAGCCTCCTGCGCGATGTCCTCGCTGGCTTGGCGGTCGCGGGTGATGGCCAGCGCGATGGCGGTGACCGTGTTCTGGCAGGCCAGCACGATGCGGCCATAGGCGTGCTGGCAACCGCTGGCGGCGGCCGGCAGTTCGCGTTCCAGGGTCTGGTCGATCGATGCGGCGAACGTCGTCATGGCGGCGGCTCTCCTGCGGGGATTGTGTCCCATGACGGAGCCGCGCGCCCAATGTGACCGACTTTCTGTGCGTTAGTGGCGGCCGCTGGCCGGCAACCTCATGCCAAAAAAAGGGGACGGAGGGGATTAAGTCGTTTGTGCCTCAAACGACTTAATCCCCTCCGTCCCCTTTTTGCGGCTGCCGGACGGCGGCCGGCACTACCCGTGCGTCATTTTGAGGGCTGGATGCGGACCCGGACTTCTTCTTCCTCTTCCGGCGCGGCCTGCGGTGCCGGCTGTGCCTGCTGCGGCTGGGCCTGCGGGGCAGGGGCCGGTGCGACCGGTGCCGGGGCACCACGATGGCGCAGGCCGATCACCAGCGCCACGCCGGCGATCACCACCAGCAGGGCGATGCGGATGCGCCAGGCCCAGCTGCGGCCGCCGCTGCCCGGTTCCGGCGCGTCGCGGAAGGCGAACTCGGCGGTCGGGTGGTCGCGACGGGTGGTGTCGAGCAGGCGCGCCTCGCGCAGGATTTCACGCGCGCGCGGCTGGTCGTCGGCGCGTACGATCCACACCGCTGGATAGGCGTTGGCGTTGCCCAGGTCGGTATAGCTGAACTGACCGCGGCGGCGGGTCTTGTACGAGCGCCCGTTGGTCACCTTGACGTCGATGCCATGCTCGCGCAGGAGCTCGGCCACGCCTTCGACAGTTTCCACGCGCTGGCTGCTGAAGATCTGGCGCATGGGGTTACTCCTTGGCTGGCACGGCAGCGGCCGCGGCCTGGTCGGGAACGACGCGGATCAGGCCTTCCTGCGCGGTGCTGGCCACCAGCACGCCATTGCGGGTGAAGAACTGGCCGCGGGCCAGGCCGCGCGAATCCTGCGCGCTGGGGCTGTCCAGCGAATACAGCAGCCAGTCGTCGGCGCGGAACGGGCGGTGGAACCAGATCGCGTGGTCGAGCGAGGCCATCTGCACGTGCGGGTGGTAGTAGCTGATACCGTGCGGGAAGGTCGCCGTGCCCAGCAGGTGGAAGTCGGAGGCGTAGGCCAGCAGCGCCTGGTGCAGCTCCGGCGCATCGCCCACCGGTTCGCTCAGGCGCAGCCATACCTGGTGGTAGGGCGGGCGCTTGGGTGGGTTCAGTTCGTCGCGCGGGTACACGTGGCGGAACTCGAACGGGCCACCGCGCGACAGCCAGCGCTGCACCTTGATCGGCAGGCGTTCGAGCACTTCCGCCGGCAGCGGACGATTCGGCTCGATGTCTTCCGGCTGCGGCACTTCGGGCATCTTGTGCTGGTGCTCGGCGCCGGTCTCGGCCTGCTGGAACGAGGCCGCGCAGAAGAAGATCACCTTGCCGTGCTGGATCGCGGTGACCCGGCGCACCGAGAAGCTGCCGCCATCGCGGGTGCGGTCCACGTCGTAGACGATCGGGTGGTCGATGTTGCCGGCGCGCAGGAAGTAGGCGTGCAGCGAGTGCACGTGGCGGCCGTTGTCGACCGTGGCCTGCGCCGCGGCCAGCGCCTGGCCCAGCACCTGCCCGCCGAACACGTACTTGGTGCCGATGTCGCGGCTCTGCCCGCGGAACAGGTTGTCCTCCAGCCGCTCCAGCGTGAGCAGGTCGATCAGCTCGGAGACGACGGGTTCGGGCGTGTCGTTCAAGGGGGGCGGCCACAGCAGTGAAGAGGCCCCGATTATACCGGTGCAGGCCAGCCCATCATCGGTAGTGCCGGCCGCTGGCCGGCAGCCTCAGGCGTCCCGGAAGGATTGCCTGGTTGCCGGCCAGCGGCCGGCACTACCGTTTACTTGCCGAGCCGGGCTACCAGGGCCTGCAGCGCGTTCTGTGCATCCGGGGCGAACCAGGCCTCGACGAAGCGGTCCAGCTGGATCAGGTCCGGGTGCAGCGCCTCATGCAGGTCGGCACGGGCAATCGCGCGGGTCAGCAGCATCGGCTGGCGCGGCTGCTTGAGCAGGTTCTGCAGCCAGGCAATGGCGCGTGCCACCACCAGGTCTCCCTCGGCCAGCTCATCCACCAGGCCGATCTGCAGCGCCTGTTCGGCCGGCACCAGCGAACCGGTGGTCAGCAGCACGCCGGCGCGGTGCACGCCCACCGCGCGGCGCAGCAGGCGCTGGATGCCCTCCGGCGCAATCAGGCCCACCTGCACCTCGTTCAGGCCGATGGCATACGGCCGCGACGGATCGGCGCTGCGCGCCATCACCCGGTAGTCGCAGCACAGGGCCAGCACGCAGCCACCCGCCGGGGCGTGGCCGGTGATCGCCGCGACCACCGGAATGCGGCTCTCGGCCAGCGTGCGCACGGCGCCAAAGAAGGCGTTCCAGGTGTCCAACAACTTGTGCTTGTCATCGCCATGCGAGAGCAGGTGCGGCACGTCCATGCCGCCGGTGAAGACGCGCTCGCTGCCCGACAGCACGATGCCATGCGCGTCTTCGGCCATGGCCAGCTCGATGGCATGGATCAACTGCCGGCACAGTTCGGTGTCCAGTGCGTTGACCGGCGGCCGTGCCAGGCGCAGTTCGCGGATGGGGCCATGGTTGATCACCTCGATGAGCGTCGTCATGCTGCGGTCTCGTTGCGAAGAAGGAACCTGGGCGATGATAACCAAACCATTCGTTGGCGTACTGTGGGTCCTGTGTGCGACCGCAGCATCGGCCTCGGCCGCCGAACCGGCGTGCGTCACGGTGGAGCAGGGCTGGGCGCGGTTGCCTCCGAATCCGGCAATGCCGATGACCGCCGGCTACGGCGTCATCCACAACGGCTGCAGCAAGGCGATGGCGATCACCGGCGCGACCAGCAGCAGCTTCGGTGATGTGTCGCTGCACGAGACCACGATTGTCGACGGGGTCAGCCGGATGCGCGCGATCGAGCGCCTGCCGCTGGCAGCCGGCGCGCGTGCCGAGCTCAAACCCGGTGGCCTGCACCTGATGCTGATGCAGGGCAAGGGTGCGTTGAAGGAAGGGCAGGTGCTGCCGCTGCGGCTGCAGCTGGAAGGTGGTAGCGAAGCGAGTGCGACGTTGACCGTGCGCAAGGCCGCGCCGTAGCGGGATGGCAGTGCCGGCCAGCGGCCGGCACTACCAAACAGGCTTACGACCAGTCGTAAGAGAACAGCACCGTGCGGCTGACCGGCTCGTACAGCATCACGATCGCGTCGGCACCGGTGGCGCACCAGTTGTAGCCGGCTACGTCGGCCACGGCGAAGAATTTGTTGCCATTGCGGGTGATGATCACCGTTTCGGCATCGTCCGCAGCGTTGGGGTCATCGGCCGCCTCGGTGAAGCCCAGTTCGAAGGCTGCGGGAATCTCCGCGGTCTCGGTCCAGTTGCCGAAACCAATGGGGCCACCCAGCGTATCCAGATAATCGCGCTCGCTGGCCTCACCCTTGCCGTAGCGCGAGTAGCAGGCGAGACGACCGTGCGTGGCATGGTAGTCGCGGGCCTTGGCGTAGCTCTCGCGCATCTGCGCGATGTGTTCCTGTGCGTCCTTGTCCTGTACCGCATCGCCGATGAAATAGCCCTCGTTGCCGAGGAAGCGCATCTGGTTGCCGGCGGTCAGTTCGAAGGCGATCCAGTTGGTGCCGGTGAAATCGTTGTGGTGGTCTTCGGTGGTCTCGCCGATGCAGCCGTCGTACGGCTCGATCGGGCACAGCATCGTTGCCACCTGGCCAGCCAGTTCCGGGCGCAGCACGCCCAGGTCGATCTTCAGCAGCGGCAGCAGGTGCTGGCCGAGCCAGGCCTGGTCGGCGGGAAAGACGTCGGTGGGGAAGGGGACCATGCCGGGCAGCAGGTCGCGCAGTTCGGTCTTGTGGATCATGTCAGTCCTTTGATCAGTGTCGGTCGTGCCGGCCGCTGGCCGGCAACCTCATTGCAGCCAAAGCGTGCCGACCAAGGTCGGCACCCACCAGGGCGCGTCAGGTAGAGGCGCTGCGGATCGCCTCCGGCAGCGGTGCGCTCTTGCCGGTCTGGGTATCCATCCAGACCACCACCACGTTGCCATCGGAATACAGCTTCGAATCGTCCTGCTGATCGACGATGCGGTGGCCGATGGTCACGCTGCTGTTGCCCAGGCGCTCGACGAACAGTTCGACCACGATGTCGTTGGGCCACACGATCGGCAGCCGGTAATTGACGTTGGTCGCGGCCACCACCGGTGCGATGCGGTCGGTCATCGATACGCCGTCCACGCCCAGCATCCAGCGCACGCGCGCTTCCTCCAGGTAGGAAATGTACTTGGCGTTGTTGACGTGGCCCATGCTGTCCATGTCACGCCAGCGCACGCTGATCGGGATGCGGGCCAGGATCTTGTGTTCGCTGCTCATCAGGCGTCCTTCTTCTTGGTCGTGCTCTTGCTGGCCTTGCCGGTGCTCTTGGTAGCCACCGCCTTCTTCGCCACCTTGGCCGGCTTCTCAGGCTTCACCTTGCGCGGCGGGCGGGCATCGGGCTTGTTGGCCACGGCGGCCGGCTGTTCCGGGCGCGCGCTGGTGGATGGCAGCATGCGGGCCAGGAACTGGCCGGTGTACGACTGCGGGCAGGCCGCCACGTCTTCCGGCGTGCCGGTGACCAGGATGGTGCCACCGCGATGCCCGCCTTCCGGGCCCAGATCGACGATCCAGTCGGCGGTCTTGATCACGTCCAGGTTGTGCTCGATCACCACCACCGTGTTGCCCTCGTCGCGCAGCTTGTGCAGCACGCCCAGCAGCGCTTCGATGTCGTGGAAGTGCAGGCCGGTGGTCGGCTCGTCGAGGATGTACAGGGTGCGGCCGGTATCGCGGCGCGACAGTTCCTTGGACAGCTTCACGCGCTGCGCTTCACCACCAGACAGCGTGGTCGCGCTCTGGCCCAGCTTGATGTAGCTCAGGCCGACGTCGACCAGCGTTTCCAGCTTGCGCGCGATCGACGGCACCGGCTCGAACAGCTTCAGCGCATCCTCGACGGTCATTTCCAGCACGTCGTTGATGTTGAAGCCCTTGTACAGGATCTCCAGCGTTTCGCGGTTGTAGCGCTTGCCATGGCAGACATCGCACGGCACGTACACGTCCGGCAGGAAGTGCATCTCGACCTTGATCAGGCCGTCGCCCTGGCAGGCTTCGCAGCGGCCGCCGCGCACGTTGAAGCTGAAGCGGCCCGGCGAATAGCCACGCGCGCGCGCTTCAGGCACCTGTGCGAACAGTTCGCGCAGTGGAGTGAACAGGCCGGTGTAAGTGGCCGGGTTGGAACGCGGGGTGCGGCCGATCGGCGACTGGTCGATGTCCACCACCTTGTCGAACAGGTCCAGGCCATCGATCTCCTTGTACGGGGCGATCGGGTGCGAGGAACCGTTGATCTCGTTGGCGGCCAGCGAGAACAGGGTGTCGTTGATCAGGGTCGACTTGCCCGAGCCGGACACGCCGGTCACGCAGGTCAGCAGGCCCGACGGAATCGCCAGGTCCACGCCCTTCAGGTTGTTGCCGCTGGCCCCGCGCAGGTGCAGGGTCATCTTCGGATTCGGTTTGTGCCGGCGCGCCGGAATCTCGATCGCGCGCTTGCCGGACAGGTACTGGCCGGTCAGCGAGCGCGGTGCCTCCAGGATGTCCTGCAGGGTGCCTTGGCCGACGATCTCGCCGCCATGAACGCCCGCGCCCGGGCCGATGTCCAGCACATAGTCGGCCAGGCGGATCGCATCCTCGTCATGCTCCACCACGATCACCGTGTTGCCGAGGTCGCGCAGGCGGGTGAGGGTGCCGAGCAGGCGTTCGTTGTCGCGCTGGTGCAGGCCGATGGACGGCTCGTCGAGCACGTACATCACGCCGACCAGGCCGGCGCCGATCTGGCTGGCCAGGCGGATGCGCTGCGCCTCGCCACCGGACAGGGTGTCGGCCTTGCGCTCCAGGGTCAGGTAATCCAGGCCCACATCGACCAGGAAGCCGAGGCGTTCGCCGATTTCCTTGACGATCTTCGCGGCGATTTCGCCACGCCAGCCCGGCAGGCTCAGTTCGCTGAAGAACTTCAGCGCCTCGTCGATCGGCAGCACCACCAGGTCCGGCAGCGGGCGGTCGGCCACGAACACGTTGCGAGCCGCCTTGTTCAGGCGCGCGCCGTGGCATTCCGGGCACGGCTGCTCGCTGATGTACTTGGACAGTTCTTCGCGCACCGCCGGCGACTCGGTTTCCTTGTAGCGGCGTTCGAGGTTGGGAATGATGCCCTCGAAGCGGTGCTTGCGCTGGGTGCGGCCACCGGCTTCGGTGAAGTAGGTGAAGGTGATCGCTTCGTCGCCGCTGCCGTACAGCACGGCCTGCTGCACCTTGGCCGGCAGCGAGTTCCACGCCGCGTCGACGTCGAACCGGTAGTGCTTGGCCAGCGAGGCGATCAGCTGGAAGTAATAGGCGTTGCGACGATCCCAGCCGCGCACCGCACCGGCGGCCAGCGACAGTTCGGGATGCACCACCACGCGCGAGGGGTCGAAGAACTCGGCCATGCCCAGGCCATCGCAGCCGGGGCAGGCGCCCATCGGTGCGTTGAACGAGAACAGGCGCGGTTCCAGCTCCGGCAGCGAGTAATCGCAGACCGGGCAGGAATACTTGGAGGAGAACAGCGTCGGCGCGGTTCCGGTGTTGTCCAGGCTCTGCACCGAGGCCATGCCGTCGCCCAGCTTCAGCGCGGTCTCGAAGCTCTCGGCCAGGCGCTGCTTGATGTCCTCGCGCGGGCGGAAGCGGTCGATCACCGCCTCGATGGTGTGCTTCTGGCGCAGTGCCAGCGGCGGCACCGCGTCGATTTCATGCAGCTCGCCGTCCACGCGCACACGGACGAAGCCCTGCGCACGCAGCTGGTCGAACACCTGCGCATGCTCGCCCTTGCGGTCGCGGATGACCGGCGCCAGCAGCATGTAGCGCTGTTCCGGGTCCAGCGTCAGCACCTGGTCGACCATCTGGCTGACCGTCTGCGCTTCCAGCGGATAGCCGTGGTCCGGGCAGCGCGGGGTGCCGACGCGGGCGTACAGCAGGCGCAGGTAGTCGTAGATCTCGGTGATCGTGCCGACGGTCGAACGCGGGTTGTGCGAGGTCGACTTCTGCTCGATCGAGATGGCCGGGGACAGGCCTTCGATGTGGTCCAGGTCCGGCTTTTCCATCACGCTCAGGAACTGGCGCGCATAGGCCGACAACGACTCGACATAGCGGCGCTGGCCTTCTGCATAGATGGTGTCGAACGCCAGCGAGGACTTGCCCGAGCCGGACAGGCCGGTGATCACGATCAGCTTGTCGCGGGGCAGGTCGAGGTCGAGGTTCTTCAGGTTGTGCGTCCGCGCGCCGCGGATGCGGATGAAATCCATCGCCATGGGGGATCCGGTTGTGGGGGCGTTGGCTGGGTGCCGGGCCAGCAGGGAACGGCAATCGGTCAGCCTACCGAGGTGACCAGATGGGGGCAATGGGCGACATTGCCAGCCCGGTGTCTCACCTTGTGAGACAGGCCGTCAGCCAGGGGTCAGATCCCTGGCTGACGGCGTGAAAAGGGTTCTGACCCCTTTCCGGTGCCGTCTCCTTCGACGTTCAGGGGTTGACTTGACCCGCGCCCGCTGATCTGCGTAAAATTCCGCTCCTGTCCGCCCTCGATGGCGGCAGCTCAGACCACAATAACTACAGAGGAAGGCCTGGTCATGTACGCAGTACTGGTCACCGGCGGTAAGCAATACCGCGTGGCGCAGGGCGAAAAGCTCCGCATTGAAAAGCTCGAAGTCGAAGTCGGCAGCGAGATCAAGTTTGACAACATCCTGATGCTGGGTGACAGCGACGGCGTGAAGCTGGGCGATGCGCTGAAGGGCGCTGCCGTCACCGCCAAGGTCCTGTCCCAGGGTCGTGCTGACAAGGTCCGGATCATCAAGTTCCGTCGCCGCAAGCACCACATGAAGCGTCAGGGTCACCGTCAGTACTACACCGAAATCGAGATCACCGGCATCGCCGGCTAAGCATCAGGAGAAGCAGTCATGGCACATAAAAAGGGCGTAGGCTCCTCGCGCAACGGTCGCGACTCCAACCCGAAGTACCTGGGCGTCAAGATCTTCGGCGGCCAGGCCATCGAAGCCGGCAACATCATCGTGCGTCAGCGCGGCACCCAGTTCCACCCGGGCACCGGCGTTGGCCTGGGCCGTGACCACACCCTGTTCGCCCTCGTGGACGGCAAGGTGGAGTTCTCGGTCAAGGGCGCCAAGAAGCGTCGCACCGTCAGCATCGTCTCGGCTGACGCCTGATCCAGGCATCGCCGGCGCCCGTGCCTCGGCATGGGGGTGCTGCATGAAGAGCCCCGCTTCGGCGGGGCTTTTCGTTAGAGTTGAAGCAAGACCGGCCAGGCCGGGCTGCCGGCCATCGGCAGGCATAACATTCAAGGTGGCGGCCGGCAGGCCGCGCCCATCGCAGGCATCGAAACAATGAAACTGGTAGACGAAGCAGAAATCGAAGTGTTCGCCGGCAACGGCGGCAACGGCTGCATTGGCTTCCGTCGCGAGAAGTTCATTCCGCTCGGCGGCCCGGACGGCGGCGACGGCGGTGCGGGCGGCAGCGTGTACATCCGCGCCGACGAAAACCTGAATACCCTGGTCGACTTCCGCCATGACCGCATCTTCAAGGCGCAGCGTGGCGAGAACGGCATGGGCCGCCAGGCCTACGGCAAGGGCGGCGAAGACCTGACCATCACCGTGCCGGTCGGCACCGTAGTGATCAACGTTGCCACCGATGAAGTCATCGGCGACCTGACCCAGCACGGCGACCGCCTGCTGGTGGCCAAGGGCGGCCGCGGTGGCCTGGGCAACATGCACTTCAAGAGCTCGACCAACCGCTCGCCGCGCCAGGCGCTGCCGGGCGAGCCGGGTGAGGAGCGCACGCTGAAGCTGGAGCTGAAGCTGCTGGCCGACGTCGGCCTGCTGGGCTTCCCCAACGCCGGCAAGAGCACCCTGATCCGTGCCGTTTCGGCGGCGACGCCGAAGGTGGCCGATTACCCGTTCACCACGCTGTACCCGAACCTGGGTGTGGTGAAGGTGGAAAACTACCGCAGCTTCGTGATTGCCGACATCCCGGGCCTGATCGAAGGCGCGGCCGACGGTGCCGGCCTGGGTGCGCAGTTCCTGCGCCACCTGCAGCGCACCCGCCTGCTGCTGCACCTGGTGGACATCTCGCCGATGGAGGGTGGGGTGGAAGGCATTTCTCCGGTCGAGCAGGTACGCGCCATCGAGCGCGAGCTGGAAAAGCACGATCCGGAACTGCTGCAGAAGCCGCGCTGGCTGGTGCTGAACAAGGCTGACCTGATGTTCGAGGATGAAGCGAAGGCTGCGGCCGAGCAGATCGTCGCCGAGCTGGGCTGGAAGGAGCCGTGGTTCCTGGTCTCCGCGCTGGGTCGCGAAGGCACCTTCCCGATCATGAGCCGGATCATGGCCTTCTTCGATCGCCAGAAGGAAGAAGAGCAGGAAGCCCGCGACGCGCGTTAATGCTGTTGTGGTTCCATGCGAAAAACCCGGCTTCGGCCGGGTTTTTTTTGTTCCCCGGTAGTGCCGGCCGCTGGCCGGCATTCCTCGGGGTTGCCGGCCAGCGGCCGGCACTACCGGATCGCGCGGACCCCGTGGATCGCTGGCAACAAAAAACCCGGCCGGGGCCGGGTTCTTGTCTGCTGCCCGGCCCCTAAGGGCAGGGCGGCAACGCCGGATCAGGCGGCCTTGAGGGCCTTGATGCGGTCGTTCAGGCGGCTCTTGTGGCGAGCAGCCTTGTTCTTGTGGATCAGGCCACGCGCGCTGAAGCGATCCAGGATCGGCTGGGCAACGGCGAAGGCGGCTTCGGCGCCGGCGGCATCGTTGGCGTCCAGCGCCTTGATCACTTTCTTGACAGCGGTGCGCAGCATCGAGCGCTGAGCCACGTTGCGCGCGTTGCGCACGACGGTCTGCTTGGCGCGCTTCTTGGCGGACTTGATATTGGCCACGGTGGTGGTTTCCTGAAAAAATCGGTGTTATGGGAACAGCAAGCTAGCTAGTATGATGGCGTAAGAAATGCACGTCAAGTCGATTGTCAAGAGGGACGCTGAGTGAGTTCACCCAAGTTGTTGCGGGGCCTGCTGTCGTTCAGCAGCATGACCATGGTCTCGCGCGTTCTCGGACTTGTCCGGGACTTCGTGGTGACCACCACGTTCGGCACCAACGCCATCACTGATGCTTTCTGGGTCGCCTTCAGGGTACCCAATTTCCTGCGGCGTTTGTTCGCCGAAGGCTCTTTCGCCACCGCTTTCGTGCCCGTGTTCACGGAAGTGAAGGAGACCCGCAGCCACGCCGAGCTGCGTGAACTGATGGCCCGCACCGCCGGCACCCTGGGCGGGGTGCTGATGCTGGTCACTGCGCTGGCGCTGATCTTCGCGCCGCAGCTGGCCTCGGTCTTCTCCAGTGGCGTTGATACCGATCCGGTCAAGCAGGGCCTGCTGGTCGACCTGTTCCGCCTGACCTTCCCGTTCCTGTTGTTCGTGTCGCTGACCGCCCTGGCCGGCGGCGCGCTGAACAGCTTCCAGCGCTTCGCCATGCCGGCGCTGACCCCGGTCATCCTCAACCTGTGCATGATCGCCGGCGCGCTGTGGCTGGCCCCGCGGCTGGGCGGCACCCCGGAAAAGCAGATCCTGGCGCTGGGCTGGGCGGTACTGGCTGCCGGCATCCTGCAGCTGCTGTTCCAGCTGCCCTCGCTGAAGGGCATCAACCTGCTGACCCTGCCGCGCTGGGGCTGGAGCCATCCGGGCGTGCGCAAGGTGATGACGCTGATGGTGCCGACCCTGTTCGGCTCCTCGGTGGCGCAGATCAACCTGCTGCTGGACACCGTCATCGCGGCCAAGCTGACCGATGGCTCGCAGTCCTGGCTGTCGCTGGCCGACCGCTTCCTGGAGCTGCCGCTGGGCGTGTTCGGCGTGGCGCTGGGCACGGTGATCCTGCCGGCGCTGGCCCGTCACCACGTCAGCACCGACCGCGAAGGCTTCTCGCGCTCGCTGGACTGGGGCCTGCGCATGACCCTGCTGATCTCGGTGCCGGCCATGCTGGGCCTGCTGCTGCTGGCCGAACCGCTGATCGCGACCATCTTTCAGCACGGCCAGTTCAGTGCCTTCGATACCCGCATGACCGCGCTGTCGGTGTACGGCCTGAGTTTCGGCCTGCCGGCGTTCGCCCTGCTGAAGGTGGTGTTGCCAGCGTTCTACGCACGCCAGGACACCAAGACCCCGGTGCGCGCGGGTGTGGCCGCGCTGGTGGCCAACATGGTGTTCAACTTCGCCCTGCTGGCGGTGCTGTACCAGGTCATGGTGCCGGACGAGCTGAAGGCGCAGGGCGTGATGGCGGCCATCGGCAAGCAGCCGGGCCTGCATCTGGCGCTGGGCATTGCCAGTGCACTGTCCAGTTACCTGAACCTGGGCCTGCTGTGGTACTGGCTGGGCAAGACCGACGTCTACCAGCGCCGGCCGGGCTGGGGCGGCTATCTGCTGCGACTGCTGCTGGCCTGTGCGGCCATGGTTGGTGTGCTGCTGGCCCTGCTGCACTGGCTGCCAGGCTTCTCGGCGATGAGCGTGTGGGAGCGGATCGGCAGCCTGTCGCTGCTGGTCGGCGGTGGCGGTGCCACCTACGCGGTAGCCATGCTGGCGATGGGCTTCCGCCCGCGCGATCTGCGTGGGCATTGATCGCGGCTTGTGGCGGCTATACTTCAGGGTTACACCATTGAAGCGGCGGCCCCGGTCGGGCCGGAACGAGAGTTGATGAGCAGGCTGTTCAGAAGCGTCGAGGGCGGGGGGTTGTTCCCCAACGGAAGCGTGGTCTGTATCGGTGCATTCGACGGCCTCCACCTGGGCCATCGTGCGCTGGTCCGCCACGCGGTTGCCCGCGCGCGCGCCTTGGGCGTGGCCGCCGTGGCCGTGGCGTTCGAGCCGCTGCCGCGTGAGTTCTTCGCCCAGGGCACACCGCCGCCGCGGCTGACCCTGGCGCGCAGCAAGGTCGAGATCCTGCGCGAGCTCGGTGTCGATGCGGTCGGCCTGCTGCGATTCGACGCGGCGATGGCAGCGATGCCGGCCGAGGCCTTCGTGCGCCAGTTGCTGGTCAAGCGCCTGAGTGCGCGTGAGGTCTGGATCGGCCCGGAGTTCTGCTTCGGCAACCGCCGCCGTGGCGACCTGGCTCTGCTGCAGAAAATGGGTGCCGAACTGGGTTTCACTGCGGGCGAAATTGAAGCGGTCGACCTGCATGGCGAACGCATTTCCAGCACCCGCATCCGCCAGCTGCTGCAGCAGGGCGACTTCGCCCGTGCCAACGACCTGCTGGGCCGTCCGTACGCGATCAGCGGCCGGGTGGTGCGCGGGCGCCAGCTCGGCCGTACGCTGGGGTTCCCCACCGCCAACCTGCGGTTCCCGAAGACCCCGGCGTTGTCGGGCATCTACGCGACCTGGGTGCATGGCGTGTTCGACCAGCCGTGGCCGTCGGTGTCCAGCTTCGGCACCCGCCCGACGGTGGAGGGCGTGGAGCCGCTGCTGGAAGCCCACCTGTTCGATTTCCAGGGCGACCTGTACGGGCGCCACATCGATGTGGAGTTCGTCGCCAAGCTGCGCGACGAAGAGAAATTCAATGATCTGGCGGCGTTGACCGACCAGATGCACCGCGACGCCGAACAGGCGCGCGCCATCCTTTCCGAACATAGATTGCGAGCCACTGCGTGAGCCAGGACTACAAGACCACCCTGAACCTGCCAGCCACCGAATTCCCGATGCGCGGCGATCTGCCCAAGCGCGAGCCGGGCATTCTGGCGCGGTGGGAAGAGCAGGGGCTCTACCAGCAGCTGCGCGACAACGCCGCCGGCCGCCCGCTGTTCGTGCTGCACGATGGCCCGCCGTACGCCAACGGCCGCATCCACCTGGGCCACGCGGTCAACAAGATCCTGAAGGACATCATCGTCAAGTCGCGCTACCTGGCCGGCTTCGATGCGCCCTACGTGCCGGGCTGGGACTGCCATGGCCTGCCGATCGAGATCGCGGTGGAAAAGAAGTGGGGCAAGGTCGGCACCAAGCTCGACGCCGTTGAATTCCGCCAGAAGTGCCGCGAGTTCGCCGAAGAGCAGATCAACATCCAGCGCGTGGACTTCAAGCGCCTGGGCGTGACCGGTGACTGGGACAACCCGTACAAGACCCTGAGCTTCGACTTCGAAGCCAACGAGATCCGTGCGCTGTCCAAGGTCGTGGCCAACGGCCACCTGGTGCGTGGTGCCAAGCCGGTGTACTGGTGCTTCGACTGTGGCTCGGCGCTGGCCGAGGCCGAGATCGAGTACCAGGAAAAGGAATCGCCGGCGATCGACGTGGCCTACGCCGCACGCGATGCGCAGGCCATCGGCCAGGCGTTCGGCGTGAGCGTGCCGGCCGACGTGGACGTGGCCGTACCGATCTGGACCACCACCCCGTGGACGCTGCCGGCCTCGCTGGCGGTGTCGCTGGGCGCGGAGATCACCTACGTGCTGGCCGAAGGCCCGGCGCACCACGGCAAGCGCCGTTGGCTGGTGCTGGCTGCGGCGTTGGCCGAGCGCGCGCTGCAGCGCTATGGCGTCGAAAACGTGGTGCTGCACGGTGAAACCACCGGTGCGGCGCTGGAGAACCAGCTGCTGGCGCACCCGTTCTACCCGGAGCGCGAGATCCTGGTGCTCAACGGCGACCACGTCTCCGACGAGGACGGTACCGGTGCGGTGCACACCGCCCCCGGCCACGGCCAGGAAGACTTCGTGGTCAGCCAGAAGTACGGCCTGCTGGACAAGTACAACGCCGGCCAGGTGACCCCGATCGACGGCCGTGGCGTGTACCTGGAATCGACCCCGCCGGCCGGTGACGTGGTGCTGGCTGGCCAGCACCTGTGGAAGGCGCAGGAGGCCATCGTCGGCGTGCTGCGCGACAACGGTTCGCTGCTGGCGTTCCATCCGATCCGCCACAGCTACCCGCACTGCTGGCGCCACAAGACGCCGGTGGTGTTCCGCGCCACCCCGCAGTGGTTCATTTCGATGGACAAGGCCAACCTGCGCAACGATGCGCTGGCCGCCATCGACACCGTCGGCTGGTTCCCGACCTGGGGCAAGGCGCGCATCCAGAGCATGGTCGACGGTCGCCCGGACTGGACCATCTCGCGCCAGCGCACCTGGGGCGTGCCGATCGCACTGTTCACCCACCGGCAGACCGGCGAGATCCATCCACGTTCGGTGGAGCTGATGCAGCAGGTCGCCGACCGCGTCGAAGCCGAGGGCATTGACGTGTGGTACTCGCTGGATGCCGCCGAACTGCTGGGCGCTGAAGCCGCCGACTACGAAAAGGTCACCGACATCCTCGACGTCTGGTTCGATTCGGGCGTGACCCATGAAGGCGTGCTCGCCGCGCGTGGCTTCGGCAAGCCGGCCGACCTGTACCTGGAAGGTTCCGACCAGCACCGCGGCTGGTTCCAGTCCTCGCTGCTGACCGGCGTGGCGATCGACAAGCGCGCCCCGTACAAGCAGTGCCTGACCCACGGCTTCACCGTGGACGAGCACGGCCGCAAGATGTCCAAGTCGCTGGGCAACGGCATCGAGCCGCAGGACATCATGAACAAGCTGGGCGCGGACATCCTGCGCCTGTGGATCGCCTCGGCCGACTACAGCAACGAGATGTCGCTGTCGCAGGAGATCCTCAAGCGTAATGCCGATGCCTACCGCCGCCTGCGCAACACCGCACGCTTCCTGCTCGGCAACCTGGACGGTTTCGATCCGGCCCAGCACCTGCGTCCGCTCGACCAGATGGTCGCGCTGGACCGCTGGATCGTGCATCGCGCGTGGGAGCTGCAGGAGAAGATCAAGGCGGCCTACGACGGCTACAACATGGCCGAGATCGTGCAGCTGCTGCTGAACTTCTGCAGCGTGGACCTGGGCTCGCTGTACCTGGACGTGACCAAGGATCGCCTGTACACGATGCCGACCGATTCGCACGGTCGCCGTTCGGCACAGAGCGCGATGTACCACATCGCCGAAGCGTTCACCCGCTGGGTGGCGCCGATCCTGACCTTCACCGCCGACGAGCTGTGGGGCTACCTGCCGGGCGAGCATGCCGGCCATGTGCTGTTCACCACCTGGTACGACGGCCTGGCGCCGCTGCCGGCCGATGCCCAGCTCAACGCCACCGACTTCGACCAGCTGCTGGCTGTGCGCGAGCAGGTGGCCAAGGTGCTCGAGCCGATGCGTGCCAACGGCGCCATCGGTGCCGCGCTGGAAGCGGAGATCACCATTGCCGCCAACGAGGAGCAGGCCGCGAAGTGGCAGCCGCTGGCCGATGAACTGCGCTTCCTGTTCATCAGTGGCGACGTGCAGGTGCGCCCGGCGACCACCGACGAGGTGTTCGTCAGCGCCCAGCCGACCACCAAGGCCAAGTGCGTGCGCTGCTGGCACCACCGCGCCGACGTCGGCAGCAACGCCGACCATCCGGAACTGTGCGGCCGTTGCGTGAGCAACGTGACCGGCGTCGGCGAAGTGCGGAGCTGGTTCTGATGGCCGCGCCCCGTCCGCATCCGAACGCCCTGGTCTGGCTGCTGCTGTCGGCCGCCATCATCGGCCTGGACCAGTGGTCCAAGGCCTGGGTGCTGTCGAGCCTGCCGGAGTTCCAGCCGGTGGTGGTCATCGACGGCTTCTGGAACTGGTACCGCACCTACAACACCGGCGCCGCGTTCAGTTTCCTGAGCGACGCCGGTGGCTGGCAGAAGTACTTCTTCACCGCGCTGGCGATCGCCATCAGCGGCCTGATGGCGTGGTGGCTGCGCGGCACCGCGCGCGGCAACTGGAAGGCCGCGGTGCCGTATGCGCTCATCATCGGCGGCGCCATCGGCAACGTGATCGACCGCCAGGTGCACGGCCACGTGGTCGACTTCATCCAGTGGTACGTGGGCAGCTACACCTGGCCCTCGTTCAACATCGCCGACTCGGCCATCGTGGTGGGTGCCATCGGCATCGCCCTGTTTGGCCTGTTCGACGGCAAGTCCGCCAAAAAGGCGGATAATGCCAATCCGAAGCCGTAAGCCGGCCGCTGCCGGGAGATTGAACTGATGGATGTGCTGCTCGCCAACCCGCGTGGTTTCTGTGCCGGTGTCGATCGTGCGATCGAGATCGTCAAGCGCGCGATCGAAACGCTGGGCGCGCCCATCTATGTTCGCCATGAAGTGGTGCACAACCGCTTCGTGGTCGATGACCTGAAGCAGCGCGGGGCGATCTTCGTCGAGGAACTCGACGAAGTGCCGGACAACAACACGGTGATCTTCAGCGCCCATGGCGTGTCCCAGGCCGTGCGCCAGGAAGCCGAGCGCCGTGGCCTGAAGGTGTTCGACGCCACCTGCCCGCTGGTGACCAAGGTCCACTTCGAAGTCGCCCGCCACTGCCGTGCCGGCCGTGACGTGGTGCTGATCGGCCACGCCGGTCACCCGGAGGTGGAAGGCACCATGGGCCAGTGGAACCGCGAAGCCGGCACCGGCCAGATCTACCTCGTGGAAGACGTGGAGCAGGTTGCCACGCTGCAGATCAACCAGCCGGAAAACTTCGCCTACACCACCCAGACCACGCTGTCGGTGGATGACACGCGCGGCATCATCGATGCGCTGCGCGAGCGTTTCCCGGCGATGCAGGGCCCGAAGAACGACGACATCTGCTACGCCACGCAGAACCGCCAGGATGCCGTGCGGGATCTGGCCAAGCGCTGCGACCTGGTGCTGGTGGTCGGTTCGCCGAACAGCTCCAACTCCAACCGCTTGAGCGAGCTGGCCCGCCGTGAGGGCGTGGAGTCGTACCTGATCGACGGCGCGCACGAGATCGACCCGGCATGGGTGGCAGGCAAGCAGCACATCGGCGTGACCGCCGGCGCCTCTGCACCGCAGGTGCTGGTCGATGGCGTGCTGGCGCGCCTGGCCGAACTGGGCGCCACCGGCGTGGGCGAGCTGGACGGCGAACCGGAATCGATGGTGTTCGCGCTGCCGAAGGAACTGCGCCTGCGCCTGGTCGACTGACCGGGAAGCGCCTCATCCACGCATGGCGTGGATCTACTGGAACTGCTCTGGTGGGTGCGAACTGGCACACGGTGGGTGCAAACCAGCACAAGGTGGGTGCGAGCCGGCACAAGGTGGGTACGAACCTTGGTTCGCACGCTTTTTCGCACGCAAGGATGGGCGGCCCGCCCATGACCTTTGGCCATGGGGCAGGGCACGTTACAGGCCTAGCATCGGAAGATTCTCCGCTGTTGGAACCTGCCCGATGAAGACCCGAGCCTTGGCGATGTCGTTGCTGTTCGCGCTGGCGGCCACGCCTGCACTGGCGCAGACCTCGCCACCGGCGAACGCTGAGGCCCCCGGCCTGCTGCGCATCGATGTCGACGCGCGCGATCTGGCCCGGCGCATCTTCAAGGTGACCGCTACGGTGCCGGCCAAGCCCGGCCCGATGACCCTGCTGTACCCGCAGTGGATTCCCGGCAACCATTCGCCCACCGGCCCGATCGACAAGCTGGCCGGCCTGCGCGTGACCGCCAACGGCAAGCCGCTGGCCTGGCAGCGTGACCAGTTCAACGTCTATGCGTTCAAGGTGAACGTGCCCGAGGGCGTGAGCGAGATCGTCGCCCACTTCGACTTCCTGTCCTCGCAGGGCGGCAGCCAGGGCCGGGTGGTGATGACCCCGGAAATGCTCAACCTGCAGTGGAACGCCAATTCGCTGTATCAGGCCGGCGTCGATGCGCGCAACCTGCAGGCGCAGGCCAGCGTGACCCTGCCCAAGGGCTGGTCGTTCGCAACCGCGCTGGAAACCGCGCGGCGCGACGGTGACACCGTGGTGTTCAAGCCGATCTCGTATGACCATCTGGTCGATTCGCCCTTGTTCGCCGGCGAGCACTACCAGCGCATCGATCTCGACCCGGGCGCGAAGGTGCCGGTGCACCTCAATGTGTTTGCCGACGACGCCAAATCGCTGAAGCCGAGCGAGGCACAGATCACCCTGCATCGCGCGCTGGTGCAGCAGGCCGACAAGCTTTACGGTGCGCGCCACTACAACCACTATGAGTTCCTGCTGGCATTGACCGACCGCCTCGGTGGCATCGGCCTGGAGCATCACCGTTCCAGCGAGAACAGCGCTGACCCGGGCTACTTCACCGAGTGGGACAGCAACGCGTGGATGCGCGATCTGTTGCCGCACGAGTACACCCATTCCTGGAACGGCAAGTACCGTCGCGGCGCCGACCTGGCCACCGCCAACTTCAACGTGCCGATGGGCGACAGCCTGCTGTGGGTGTACGAGGGCCAGACCCAGTTCTGGGGCCAGGTGCTGGCGGCGCGTTCGGGGCTGTGGTCGACCGCGCAGGCGCGCGACATGCTGGCCAATGTGGCCGCGACCTACGACCGTGGCCGACCGGGCCTGGCCTGGCGGCCGCTGCAGGACACTACCAACGATCCGACCATCGCCCAGCGCCGCACGCTGCCCTACCGCAACTACCAGATGAGCGAGGACTACTACTCCGGCGGCCAGATGCTGTGGCTTGAAGTGGAGGGCAAGCTGCGCGAACTGAGCGGCAACCGCCGCAGCCTGGACGACTTCGCGCGTGCGTTCTTCGGCGTCGGCAATGGCGACTGGGATGTCAACCCGTACACCTTCGATGATGTGGTCGCGACCTTGAACGGCATCGCGCCGTACGACTGGGCGACGTTCCTGCGCGGGCGCCTGGACGGCCACGGTTCGTTGACCGGCGGCCTGGAGCTGGCAGGCTGGAAGCTGGTCTACCGCGATACGCCGAACGACGCCTACAAGGCACAGGAAAAACGCGCCAAGGCGGCACTGCTCGCCTATTCGCTGGGCGCGACCGTGCTCGACAGCGGTACGGTCGGCGATGTGATCTGGGACAGCCCGGCGTTCAACGCCGGTCTTGCACCGGGCATGAAGGTGATCGCGGTTGGCGGCCGTGAGTACAGCAGCCAGCGCTTGAAGGACGCGGTGGCTGCGGCAGCGAAGGACAAGGCGCCGATCGTGCTGCTGGTGAAGCAGTTCGACCGCATCGAAACGATGAGCATCGCCTACCACGGTGGCCTGCAGTACCCGGTGCTGGAGCGTATCGCCGGCAAGCCTGACCGCCTCGCAGAATTGTGGAAGGCGCGATGAAGCCGCGCGCCCGCGATGGCGTGATCCTGCTGATGGCGATCCTGGCCATCGTCGGCACGTTCCTGCACGGTGACGGGCGCTGGCTGCACTGGCTGGCCAAGCCGACCACCACGCTGCTGATCGCTGCCATCGTCTGGCGCGTGCATGATCCCGCGCAGCCGTTCTATCGACGCGCGGTGCTGGCCGGCATGCTGCTGTCGTGCGTGGGTGACATCGCTTTGATGCTGCCGATGGATGCGTTCGTGCCGGGCCTGGTCGCGTTCCTGCTGGCCCACCTCTGCTATATCGTCGCCTTCCGCGACGGCCTGCGTGCCGGACGTGGCCTGCTCGCCGCCAGCGTCCTGCTGGCGACGTTTGCCGTGCTCAACGTACTTGGCCTGTGGCCGCACCTGCCTGCACCGATGCGTGCGCCGGTGCTGGCGTATGTGGTGGTGCTGGCCTCGATGGCGGTGCTGGCACTGGCACGCCAGTGGCGCCGGCCACAGCCCGCTGCCGTGGAAGCCAGCAGCGCGCGCTGGGCGGCCGCTGGTGCGCTGCTGTTCGTCGCCAGCGATTCACTACTGGCCTGGGACCGCTTCGCCGGCGGCCTGCCGCTGGCCAGCCTGCTGGTGCTGTCCACGTACTACGGCGCGCAGTACGCCATCGCCCGCTCGGTGAAATAGAAAAAGGGGACGGAGGGGATTAAGTCGCAATCCGCACCAAGGCACATGCGACTTAATCCCCTCCGTCCCCTTTTTTTGTAGCCTATCGGCGGTTCACGCCGCGCAGGGTGCCCTGCGCATCGAACTGCAGGCGCACGGATTCGCGGTCACCGGCGACGTCATCCGGCAGCCACACCAGCTTGCCGCCTTTGCGCACGATCACGTAGACGTGGCCGACTTCGGATGCGGGGTTCTGCAGCGCGTTGCGTTGTTCCTGCAGTGCCTGCGCCACGCGCGACACGGCCTCGAAATCGATGCTGGCCAGGGGTGTGCTGCTGCGCTGCAGGCTGATGGTCGGCGCGAACTGCTGCGGGTTCACCGGATTGCCCTTGCGCCACTGGCCACGTTCGAAGTGGTAGCTGTCGACGTGGCCCGGCTGTTGCGGGTCGACCAGATCGAGGTTGATGCGGCCATCGTCATAGAAGTGGATGCTGTGGAACACCGTCAACCGCTGTCCGGCCAGTGCTGGCAGCTGCTCCAGTGCCTGGCGGGCAGCCAGCAGGTAGTCCGCATCGAACAGGCGATTGTTGCGCTCGGGCGCCGCAGCGGTACTCGCCGCGGGGAAGGCGGCCGGGGACGGCACAAGCGATGCGGGTTGCTCGCGCGGCGACTGAGACGGGACGGAGGGTGGCAACCGGTCCGGCTGTACCGAATGCCCCAGCGTTTCGCTGATGGTCTGCAGGGCGCCGCCGGCAACGGCCACGCCCGCCAGAACCAGCAGCAGTACCAGGAACACGGTGCGGGTGGAGGGCGGCTGTTTCATACGTCCTCCAGGCGCACGTTGCCACGGTCATCCGGGTCGTACAGCAGGGTCACGTTTTCGCGCGGGATGTTGGCTAGATCGATCAGCGGGATGAAGCGGCGCACGCTCACCTGCTGCACGTGGCCGTCACGATCGGTGTACTCCAGCTGGAACTCCACCTGCGGCTGTTCGTTGAGGTAGGTGCCGGTCTGACGCACCTTCAGCACCCTGGCCTCCACGCCGATGCCGCGGTACTTCAACGCGTCGCCGCGCGCATCAGCCTGCAGCAGGCGGCCAAGCAGGCGCAGCCCCAAAATGTACCCACACAGCACCAGCGGGCACACCAGCAGCGGATGGCCGAAGGACAGGAAGGTCCAGCCAAGGCCCTCGCTCTGCAACCGGTAGGCCGCCACATAGGCAGCGGCTACCAGGACGATGCCGAGCGCTGCGCCGATGCTTCGCCGCCACAGGCTGGCGACATCCAGTTCGGGCTGGGCACCGTCCAGTACCACGTTCGGGAACGCGCCCGGCACCCGGCTCAGGCGTGCATCGACGTGCCTGCCGACGCCGAAGCGCTGCAGTTGCGGCTTGCTGTCGACCACCAGCAGCTGTTCGCGGATCGGCGTGCCGGACAGGTTCTTGAAGGACAGCTGCAGTTTCCATTGCGCGAAGCCACGCACCTGTACGCCGGTCTGTTCAGCGTGTTCGATCAGCGCATCGCGCGGTTCGCCATCGGCGAGGATCGAGCGGACGCGATGCAGGGCGCGCGGTGGGCCGAGCAGCAGGAAATGCAGGAACGCGAACAGCAGAGAGAGCCATGCAGCCAGCGACAGCACAAGCAGCAGCAGGGACAGCCATGGCGCGCTGCGATCAGCCAGCGCCACCGGCCAGGAGGTTCCGAAATAGAGGATGCAGGGGAAGGGCAACGCGAAGAACAGCAGGAACGCGCCCCAGAACCAGAGATAGGCTTTCATGGGGAAGGTGGCAGACCGGTGGAACAGGCCGCGTAGCGTACTACGCTCAGCGGAACTGCAGGGTAAGCAGGTAGTAGCGACCCAGTGGATCGTCCAGCCCCGGCATCTGCCCACCATTGCCGACCAGGTAGTTCACCGGTTGCGCATCAAGCACGTTGTGCACGTCCAGCGCCGCGATGACGCGTGTGCCCAGGCGGCGCGCCAGGTGCAGGTTCCAGCGCAGCTGGCGCGGATTCATGCAGTGGTTCTGTTCGATCTGCCGCTGCGGGCACTCGGCGCCGGGCAGCCATGCGCGGGTGCGGCCCACCTGGTTGCCGCGCAGGGCGATGTCCCAGTTGCTGTTCTGCCATTGCACGTTGAGGACCGCCGCCATCTCGGGCGTGACATGCCCGCGCAGGTCGATCGCCGGCTCGTGGTCCCGACGGCGGCGCAGCTCCTGCTGCTTCAGCGCGTCCAAGGAGAACAACCACTGGCCGGCGCTGCCGGTGTCGACCCGGTATTCGCCACGCAGCACCCAGTTGCGGGAAGTGGTGCGGCCGATATTGTCGAACGACAGGCGGAGGCTGCTCAGGTTGCCATCCTCATCCAACTGCCAGGTGTCACGGTTCCACACGGCATCGGCCGGCTGCAGCGCGAGGATCTCGTTGCGCAGCTCGACGATGTTGTGGGTCAGCGAAAGCGAGAACGCATCGCTGGGTGACCAGGTCGCCGCCAGCGAATGGCTGCGTGAGCTCTCGGCCTTGAGCGCGTTGTTCTCCTCCACATCCGCAGTGACCACGCAGCGGCCGTCCGGCTCGCTCTGTGCACAAGGTGGCAGTGCGCTTGAGACGGGCAGGGTAAGGGTACCGAACTGTCCTGGCGGGCGGCGCTGTTCGAACAGGCTGGGCGCGCGATAGCCGCGGCCGCTGGCCAGCAGGAACGACCAGTGCGGTGTTGGCGTCCAGCGCAGGCCGGCACGGGGCGAGAATGCCGTGTAGTCGCCGTCGTAGTCCCAGCGCGCGGCCAGGTCCATGCGCAGTTCCGACGTGAGTGGCAGGCCCAGTTCCGCATACGCACCGCCACTCTGCCGCGACAGGCGCCGCTGCTGCTGCGGCAGCCCCAGTGCCAGATCGCCCTGGCTCAGCAGGGTGTCCGGGTGCGACGTCCAGCGTTCATGGCGCAGATCGATGCCGGTAGCCAGCTGCGCATTGCCGCCCCGCATCGGCATCAATGCGCGCTGTATGCCCCACCAGCCCTGCCACTGCTCGGTAAGTCCACGGTTGCGGATCGATGGGAACAGCGAAGTGGCTTCATCGGCGGGCAATGCATCGAAGCCTGGCAGGAACCTGAGCGACTGCGCCGCCTCGATGAACGGTTCGGCGCGCACGGTACCCGGCGTGGCCAGGGTGACGTCGCTGCGCTGCGCGCTGATGCCAGCGTCCCAGCTGTGGCTGCCCTGGTCCCGGCCGATGCCCAGGGTGAGATCGGCGTCGGTGGCACGGACCTGGGGACGCACATTGCCGGCTTCGCGCAGGACACTGTTGAAGGTGTAGCCGTACAGGCCGAGGGCGACGGCGGTCGGGCCCAGATCGAAACGCTGCCGGTTGTGGCTGGCGCGGGCTTCGGCATAGACGTAGCGTCCCTGGCCACGCTCATGCCGGTAGCGCAGATAGGCCGAGGCGGTATCGGAGGCCGGTTGAAGCGAACGAGGGCGCGAACTGTCGAACCAGCAGGCGCCATTGCGTCGTTTCAATGGTCCGTCGCAGCGCGTAGCGGGCCAGTAGTCGCCATCGCGGAAGGCGCCGATCAGGTACTGCGACGTCTCCGCGTGCCAGTCACGCTGGTCCCCCGCCAGGTGATCGACGCGATGCAGGTCGATGCCTGCGAACCAGCGGTCGCCGCTCCCGCGCAGGCCTCCGGTGGCGGCCTGCACGCGGTACTGGCCGGCGTCGCCACGACTGCTCAGACCGGTCTGCAGCGTTGCCTCCGGACCGTCGGCCTGGTCGCGGAGGATGATGTTGACCACGCCGGACATGGCATCGGCACCGTAGATGGCCGAAGCACCGCCGCGCACCAGTTCGATGCGTTCGACAAAGCTGAGTGGAATGCCGCCCAGGTCGGTGAGCCCGCCCTGTTCCAGGGACACCATCGGATAACGGGGCAGGCGCCGGCCATTGACCAGGAACAGGGTGGCGCGCGGTCCCATGCCATCCAGGCTGGTGGTGGCGGCCGCACCGACAGGCAGGTACTGCGAATCGCCACTGCGTGCGCTGCTCATCGCTGGCAGCCCGTTCATGCCCGGCAGGTGTCGCAGCAGGTCGAACAGGCTGCCGTAGCCACTGCGCAGGATATCTGCGCGATCGATCGTGGTCACCGGCAGGGTGGTCTGCACGGAGGTGCGCGGCAACCGGCTGCCGGTGACATGGATCGGCGCCAGGTCCACCTGGGGGGGCGACTGCGGGGGCATGCGCGGGCGCGGCGCCACCGTTGCCGGAACCGGCGGCGCGACGGCGGGCGCGACGCGGATGCGGCGGACCACGAAGCCACCGGACGGTGTTCGAAGGATGGTCACCGGCATGCCGGCGACCAGCTGTTTCAGGGCCGATGCTGGATCGGCCTGGCCATGGGTGCCGTTGGCATGGAGCCCCGCCAGTTCCCGGGCATCGAACACCAGAGCGATGCCGCTTTGCCGTGCCCATTGCTGCAATGCCGAGGGCAACGGGCCAGCGTTGATGCGGTAGTCGTGGGTGGCAGCCGGATCGCCTGCGAGGGCGGCAGGCGGCGCGGCGACCAGCAGCGCCAGGCACAGCAGGGGGCGGAGCAGCCCCCACTGCAGCGCGCCTGGTCCTGCCATCACCGCAGGCCTCCTCAGTACGTGCGGCGCAGTTCCAGCGCGCCATCCGGGCGCGTCTGGCCAGCAATGGACCAGCCAAGTTCCAGCGCGGACAGCAACTCCTGTGCGTCGCCTGCGCGGAACGTGCCGCTGACTGCCAGATCGGTGATCTCCGGGTCGGCGATCACCAGCGGTGCATGGCCATAGCGGTTCATGCGTTCGACCACGATCGACAGCGGGGTGGCATCGAAGACCAGCTGCCCATGCAGCCAGCCCTCGGCGGCTGCCGTGGAGGACAGCGCTGGACCGGGCTGGATGCGCCCGGAGGGGAGTACCTGCAGTTGCTGGCCAGGGGCCAGGGTGTGCTGGGCGGCGCCGTTGCTGACTTCCACCGCACCCTCCAGCAGCGCGACCTCGACCAGGCCATCGTGCAGGCGCTCGACCTGGAAGGTGGTGCCGATATCGCGGATGGTGCTGGTGCCGGCGCGCAGCTGCAGTGCTTTGTTCGATGGCGCGACCTGCAGCTGCAGGCGGCCGCGTTCGAGGTCCAGCTCGCGGTGGCGCCAGCCAAAGCGTGCGTGCAGCGTCGTGCCGGCATCGAGCGTGGCTACGCTGCCATCGGGCAGGGTCAGCCGCTGCGCCTGATGCGTGTCATTGGCAAAGCGCTGCGGGGCTGGGTTGCCATCCACCGCTACCATCCAGCCCACGCCGATGGCCAGGCAGATACCAGCGGCCGCGGCCGCGGCAGGCAGCCAGCGGCGTCGGGCAGGCCGTGCCGCACGCGCCGCAGCCGTCCGCAGCCATGGGTCCGCAGCCAGGCCCTGGCCCTGCTGGAAAAGATCTTCGGCCTGCGCCCAGGCTTTGACATGGGCAGGGTCTTCAGCCAGCCAGTCTTCGAACGACTCGCGTTCGGCAGGGGTGCAGTCCGGGGCCTCCAACCGCGCCACCCAGGCGCTGGCGCGTGCGAACAGCGAGGCGTCTTCCGTGTGCCGGTGGCTGCTCATTCGGTATCCCCGTCGTTGTGCAGCGGATCCGGTCCCAACTCCTGGCGCAGGCCCTGCAGGGCGCGGGCGATGTGTTTTTCCACGGTCTTGGCTGTAATTCCACAGTGCCGCGCGATCTGCGTATAGCTCATGCCGGTGATCCGGTTGAGCAGGTACACCTCGCGCGCACGCTCGGGCAATTTGAAAAGGGCCTGCCGCAGCAGGGACAACATCTGCCCGGACTCTGCCTGGCGCAAGGGGTCCGGCGACGGGCTGGTGGGCTCGTCGTGACCATCATGCTCGGCCAGTGACAGGTGCGGTCGCGACTGCGGCGATCGGCCGCGATCGGCCAGGCGATTGCGCGCGATACGATACAGCAGCAGGCGCAGTTCGTCGGTGCCGTGCGCGCGATAGCGGATCAGCCGCTCCATGCAGTCCTGCGCGATGTCCTCTGCATCCTCCGGCCCGACGCCCCGTGTGCGCAGGAACGCGCACAGTGGCGCGCGTTCCTCGCGTACGAACGCGATGAAGGCGTCCGCAGGCGCGGGTGGCTCCGGCGCGTGGTGGATCAGGGGGGACGGAACGGACAGGGCTGGCCTCGGCTGACGTTGGCGGGTGCGCCTTCGAGTTTTACGCGACGATGACCGGATGGGGAAGAGTGTGTGGTGCCCCTCTCTCATTGTGAATGCATTCATTTTTTCCGGCCGACCGGGCTGGGGGAGATTCCGGCGCTTTGCCGTTTGACTCCTTACCCGCGTGTTGCGGGTGGAGAGAGAGAACGTATGAAGCATTCGAAGTTGAGCCTGGCCCTGGCCGGGCTGATCGCCGTTGGCGCCATCGCGGCGGCTGATGACGTCATGGCAATGAGTTATCACGTGCAGGGGGATCGCATCTTCCTGAGCGGCGGGGTGACCTACGCCGATGTGGTGTCGTTGCCCGCCTTGCTGGCCAAGGCACAGGCCGAGGGCCGGCCGATCCGCGAAGTGGTGCTGCGCACCTCCAATGGTGGCGCGCTGATCGCCGGCGAGTGGCTGCAGGGCGTGATCCGCACGTCCGGCCTGAACACCATCGTGTCCGGCCACTGCATTTCGTCCTGCTCGATCATGCAGTCCGGTGGCGTCGAACGCTATCTGGCCGGTGATCTGCCGATCGTCGATTCGGTACAGATCCACGCGGCCAGCAACAGCGGCAAGGTGATCTACACGCCATCGCCGCGGATGACCCAGATCTACACCGGCAACTACGGCGGCGGCATCGATGCCGGGCTGCTGCACAAGGCCATGTATGAAGTCGTGCAGCCCAACGGCCTGCTGGTGTTCCGCGATCCGGCGCGCACCACGGGTGCCTCGGTCACTTTCGATCCTGATGGCAGCGGCAGCAAGCTGGAGTCGTTCCCGGGCCAGGACATCTACAGCAACAGGGTCATCACCGCCAAGGGCTACCGCGATCCGGGCGATACATTGAATGTCACCGCCAACGTGAGCGGCGACATCAATCCGGGCTACCTGCGCACCGGTCGCCAGCTGCAGACCTTCGTCGATGATGACTTCGCGCGCTGGAACACCAACTGGCAATCCAGCTACATCAACCTGGCGCAGAGCATCTACAACGCGTCCAGCAATGGTCCGCAGGGCATCGGCGCGAACTCGGTACAGGACTACCAGAACGATCCGTACTACAAGGCCCTGCTGCTGTCGAAGCTGCGCCTGGGCGATCTGGATGCGTCCACGCTGGACAACTCCATGGGCGTGATCCGCGTGACCAATGGCGCGACATGGCGGACCTCCGCGACCACCGGTGCCGACTTCATGCTGGTCGACAACGGCACCATCGCGCTGGAAGGCGGCGCCCTGCGCGCTTCGGAGGTGCGGGTAATGGGCGCAGGCATGCTGGTCGGCAATGGTGACGTGGCCGGCACCGCTATGGATCTCAGTGCGCTGGCCAGCGGTACCCGCCCGTCCTGGCGCGAGGACGGCTTCAACCGCCTGCGCGTGTACGGGACCCTGATGCCGCGCGGCGGCGATCTGGTCACCCATGGCTACGTCAACATCATGCCGGGCGGGAAGGTGCTGTTCGATGTGACCGAGAACGGCGGGGCGGGCAGTGGCCGCCTGCGTGTAGGCAGTTTCTTCGACAGCAAGCAGACCGACGGCGCGCTGGTGATCTCCAAAGGGGCCTTCCTCGAACTGAACGTGGCGCAGGGTTACTACGGCCAGGACTTCCGCCGTGACCTGGTGCAGGGCCCGATCTACCAGGGCGGCTTCGAAGAGGTCGTGCGTCTGGGTGACACCGGCTACAGCGCCAGCATCACCGGCGGCGAAGTGTTCCGCCCGCGCCACAACTCGCTGCTGAGTTTCAACGTGAAGCAGGCCGCTGACGGCCTGTGGCTGACCGCCAACCCGGGTTTCGACCAGCTGGGCCTGTTCACCAACGGCACTTCCGGCGATGGCTTGGGCCGCGCGCTGGCGACCGCTTCCGATCGCAGGGATGGTGGCCTGAAGTCGCTGCTCGGCGCCCTGCAGTTCGCCGACCGTGATGTGATCGCACAGCAGGCCGGTGCCCTGCGCGGTGACGCGCACGCGACCCTGCGCCTGGCCGACAACGCATTGGTGGGCAGCATCGGCAACGTGGTGCAGCAGCACCAGGCCGCGATGCGCAGTGGCGGTGATGCCGACGGCCTGGCCTCGCAGGCCGCGCAGTCGGTGTCGGCGCAGCCGGGCATGCGCCACGGCAGCCTGTTCAACCAGCTGGCCATGCATCTGGTCGAGCCGGCGGCGGGCGGCGGTGAAGGCAGTGGCCCTGGTCGCAACCATGGCCTGTGGGCGCGCGGTTTCGCCAGCCACGGCCGCATCGATGCCGACGGTGGCGTGGCAGGCTTGAGCCATAACATCGGCGGCATCGTCGTCGGCGCCGATACCCGCGTTGCCGATGACCGCGTCACCCTGGGCGTCAGCGTGGCCGCGGCGGATATGTCGACCAAGGGCCGCGACGGCTCCGACTTCAGTGGTGACGTGCGCGCGCTGGACGTGGGTGGCTACCTGGACGCGACCTATTCGCGCGGCTATCTCTCGGCGGCGGTGCGCTACACAGACCTGCGTCACGACACCCGCCGCAGCGTCAGCGGTATCGATGGCCTGCAGCAGCCGCTGCGTGCCAAGTACAGCAACGATGCGATCTCCGCGCGGGTGGAGCATGCGTTCTCATTCACCACGGGCAAGGGCCTGGTGATCCAGCCGCTGTTGCCGGTGGTGGACTACGCGCGTACCTCGGCCACGCGCTTCAATGAAGGGCAGGGCGCGGGTGCACTGGTCGGTCGCAGCGGCAGCCTGGAGAGCATCCGCGTGGGCGCCGGCCTGCAGCTGTTCAGGACCTTCGAAGGCAACAACGGCGAGCGCATTACCCCGCGTGCCCGCGTGGTCTGGCAGAAGGAACTGGGCGACTCGCAGGCGCGCTACAGCACCGGCTTCGCCGCAGCACCGGATCTGGTGTTCGGGGCAAGCAGCCAGGCCGTGGGCGAGCAGGTGCTGGCCTGGAACCTGGGCGTGACCAGCCGCGCCAGCGAACGCCTGTCGATCATGGCCGACTACGTGGGCGAGCGTCGTGACGGGCAGATCCAGAACGGCGTGATGCTGGGGCTGGGTTACAAGTTCTGAGTGGCACAGGGCACCGGCGATGTTCGCATCGCCGGTGCCATCCCCACGGACGCGTGGCTGCGGTATGGTCGGCATGGCATTCCATCCAGGTTATTCCATGCAGATCGCCGTCTTCAGCGCCCGACCCTACGACCGTCGCTTCCTGGACGAAGCCAACCTGCGTGAGGCGGCGGGGCAGGGTTACACGTTCGTCTACTTCGATGCCGCGCTGGATGTGCATACCGCAGCGCTGGCACAGGACTGCGCCGCGGTCTGCGCGTTCGTCAACGATCGGCTGGATGCGCAGGTGCTGCGCGCGCTGCACGCGTTGGGCGTGCGTGCGGTGCTGCTGCGCTGTGCGGGCTTCAACAATGTGGACCTGGCCGCTGCGAAAGCGTTGGACCTGTTCGTCGCGCGGGTGCCGGCGTATTCGCCCGAAGCCGTGGCCGAGCATGCACTGGCGCTGGTGATGACCCTCAACCGCCAGACCCATCGTGCCTACAACCGCGTGCGCGAAGGCAACTTCATGCTCGACGGACTGCTTGGACGGACCCTGCATGGCCGCACGGTCGGCATCGTCGGTACCGGCAAGATCGGCCTGGCCACCGCGCGCATCTTCAAGGGCATGGGCTGCACGGTGCTGGGGCACGACCCGTATCCGTCGGCGGCCTTCGCAGATATCGGCGAGATGGTGGCGCTGGATGAACTGCTGGCGCGCGCTGACATCGTCTCGCTGCACTGCCCGCTGACGCCCGATACCCAGCACCTGATCAATGACGCCTCGCTGGCGCGGATGAAACCGGGCGCGATGCTGGTCAATACCTCGCGCGGCGGATTGGTGGATACCCATGCAGTGATCCGCGGGCTGAAGTCGCGCCGGCTCGGCCACCTGGCCATCGACGTGTACGAGCAGGAAAGCGCGCTGTTCTTCCAGGACCTGTCCGGCGAGATCATCGACGACGAGGCCTTCCAGCGCCTGATGACCTTCCCCAACGTGCTGGTGACCGGCCACCAGGGCTTCTTCACCGTGGAGGCGCTGCAGGAGATCTCGGCGATCACGCTGGGGAACCTGCAGGATTTCGCGGCTGGGCGGGTGTGTGCCAACCGGGTAGAGGCGGACTGAGCCGGGTGGATTGACCGCCGGGGCGCCCAGCCCGTAAAATCGCGGGCTCCGCCGGAATAGCTCAGTTGGTAGAGCGGCGCATTCGTAATGCGTAGGTCGCAGGTTCGACTCCTGTTTCCGGCACCAGTTGTAGAAAAGCCCCGGCCTTGGTCGGGGCTTTTTTTATGCTCTGGTAGTGCCGGCCGCTGGCCGGCAACCCCAGAAGTGCCAGCCCATGGCTGGCAGGTCGCGATTTCTGAGTCTCGCGATCTACCCGCCCCTCCGGCTTCCCAGGCGCTTGGCTCCTTGCACAGTTCCTGACCTGGCAACTGCAGCCGGTCATTCCTGTGCTATGAATACCCAGCCTTGCTTCAAGGCTCTTTCAGAGATTGGAAGGATGCGCAGGTTCGGGGGAACTGCAGGCGGCGTGTTTACCCGCTTCAGGAGATGTGGAGATCGAATTCGCAAGCTGGGGGCATCAGGCGCCTGGCTGTGTTGTGTGCTGCTGATCGGCCTTGGCCTGTCGCCAACCGCAGTCGCCCAGACCACTGTGACGTACATCCACACTGACGCCCTGGGCTCGGTCGTGGCTGAGAGCGATGCCAACGGCAATGTGATCAAGCGCTATGACTACGAGCCCTACGGGGCCGTGGTCGGTGGTCAGGTCACGGACGGGCCGGGGTATACCGGGCACGTGAGCGACTCGGCAACGGGCCTGATCTACATGCAGCAGCGCTACATGGATCCGCAGTTGGGGGTGTTCCTGTCGGTTGATCCGGTCACGGCGTATGAGCAGCCGGTGGGGCAGTTCAACCGGTATAGGTATGCGAACGGGAATCCTTACAGGTTCACCGATCCAGATGGGCGAATCGTCAAGTACGCATTTGAAGGCGGAGCGACGCTGCGTGATGGTGCTGCCGTGCTCAACCATTGGATGAAGTCAGAAACCATCAGCTCTGAACTGAAGCAGATTCTCCTATCCGATGAGACCTACACCATACAGTTCAATCGCAATGGTGATTTTGGATATGACGAGAACAAGAGAATCATCAGCATTGATGTCACCTCTGGACTTCGCGTCAAATCCTCCGGGGAGATCCAGTCTCCTGCTCTGGGGGGCGGTCACGAGGTGAGCCATGCTGCCCAGCATGATCGGGTTGGATTGTCCGCTTTCCAGGCTTCGCTTGTTGCGCCACAGTCCAACTCGGAGAGCAACGGCGTGATGCAGATCCGAGTCGGCGTATCTTCGGAGGAGGCGCGGGCTACGGGGGTGGAGACCCGGGCCGCGCGTGAGCTGGGGGAGCCTGCCCGGAAGAGCTACAGCGACACGAACGGCACGGTTAATGTCTGCTCCCCCACCAGCAATCGGGAGTGTTGAATGAACCGCGTTCTGATGCTTGCGTTGGCCTTGTCCAGTGCCTCATGTCACGCCGGTGAGGAGCTCCCTGGGCCTTGCCAGGCGGCAAGCAGTCCGGTGGAGTCCATTGCGCCGGTCGTTCCCGCCGCGACCGAGATGCAGGTGCGTGGCTCTGTCGTGGCGACCGTCGTCGTTGAAGAGGATGGGCGGGTGACAAATCCCGTCATCACGCGGTCACAGTTTGAAGCGCTGGACCGGGGGAGGGTCGATAATGCTGCTTATGAGCGCGCAGCCTTGGTTGCCGTGGCGAAGTGGCGTTTCCCTCCGGTCCCCTCCCGCTGCACCAGGAAGGTCACATTCGATTTCCAACGTCTGGATTGAATGAGCCCGGTCAGGCCATGGAAGGCGTTGGCAATCCCCGCCATGGGGCAGCGCGAGTTGGGGAGAAGATCTGCCTCAATAAGCAAGATCGAAATAGTAGATCTTCTTTGCTCCGAACACGCCGCAACCTTCGCTGGTGAGTGCGTGGAAGCCGATCGGTGTCCGCGATGACGCCGCCGACAGGATGGCCGCGTACTTTTCCCGTCCGGATTTGTCGCTGGCCAGATCGATTGTCCAGCGCCCGTCGGAAGCACACTCGTTGTTGGTGGGCTGGCCTTCCAGCCACACGGAAACGAACGTGGATTCGACAACCAGTTTGGTGATTTTTCCGGTCTGGTGTGTATCGGCCCATGCGCTGCCGGACAGCAGCAGTGCACCGAGTGTGATAGCGAGCTGTTTCATGTCTTCCCTGCAGGCCCGGAGGATCAAGCCCTATATATAGCGCAGCAGGTGCCGGATCTGATGAGCACGAGCATCACCAGTTGCCGCAGATAGCGCCGATCACCCCGGCCAGCACCCCGGCCGCGATCCGCATGGCCAGCCGGAACCATCGCCCGGTGCGTTCCCGCAGCCAGGGCAGTACCACCGTTACCTGTGCGGCCAGCAGCAACACCACCACATCCATCCCCAGTGCATCGATCAGCGACAGCAGCGGCAGCAGGTCGGGATTGCAGGCCAGTACAAGCAACAACACGCTGCACAGCAGCGCGAAGGCGCGGCGCCCGGTGGGCAGGGTGGTCCAGCGCAGTAAACGATCAATCAGGGGCATGAATCTTCTGCTCCTTGTCAGAGCGGTGCTCGCAGGCGGTCATTCCGCACGGACGGGCTGCCGCAGCACGGTCTTCAACCGCGCCGCGTCGGTCCTGCGCGGGTCGCTCAGGTAAATCTCATGATGGGGGCCGGCAAAGGTGTAACCCAGTGCGGGCATCAGTTCGTCGTGCAGATGGGCCAGGGCCGGACCCTCTTCATCGTAGGCGCCTACGTGAAGCGTCTGCAGGCAGAGGCCTTCTTCGAGAATTTCGTGGCGAAGGCTGGCCGGAACGTCGCCCAGTTTCTTCGCCGCCTTGGCAATGGCAGCCTCCAACTGCGCTGGACGGATCCCATCCGGCGTGCGGATCATCGCCGTCCACCTCCACTCATCCTTGCGGCGTGCCACAAAGCTCGACGGATCCTCGGCGGTCCAAAGCGCTTCCAGCGGTGGCACCACGTAGTCCTGGCCCCCGGCCTTCAGGGCGAACTTCAGTGCATAGCTCACCGAGTACAGCCATTGCACCGCCTGCAGGTAGGCCGGGGCAGTGTTCGGGTCGCCGCGACCATCGACCATCAGGTAGGGCAGGGGCGGTACATCGACCGGTACGAACTGGCCGGCGGGCGGGTGATAGAGTGCCCGGTCGCGGTTCTTGAAGTCGATCTTGTCCATCGGGGTCTTCCTCCTGTGCCGAGCATCCCATGCCAGGCACCCGTCAGCACGCCTGAACCGATTCAGGTGACTTTGCCGAACGAGGGCGAACGGCCCGCGAACGTCCAGGGCCGGAATGCCGCCCTGGGTCATGCGCCCCGTCATGCCCGCGCGGTGCGACAACGTGTCGCAGCCAGAATCGGGCCTTTCCTGCGCTCGATCAATGTCAATGCCTTTCTTAAATGGTGGGTGACGGCCTAAAATTGAAAGGCTGACTCGACCCACCTCCCTACCTGTCTTCCGGACCGGTGGGACCGGCTTTGGCCGGAACAGGCAGGACGGGGAACGGCATTCCCTCGCAATTGGATCGACCGATGATTCCGTTGAAAACCCTTGGGCGCTGGTTGCGCCCGGGCCTGCTGCTGTCGTTGCTGGTGATGCTCACCGGCTGCGATGCCGTGGCCATCCTCAGTCCGAAGGGCCAGATCGGCCAGGATGAGAAGACCCTGCTGATCACGGCCACCGTGCTCATGCTGCTGGTCGTCATCCCGGTCATCATCATGACCCTGACCTTCGCGTGGAAGTATCGCGCCTCCAACACCAAGGCCCGTTACGAGCCGAAGTGGTCCCACTCGACGGCGATCGAGGTGGTGGTGTGGTCCATTCCCTGCATGATCGTGCTGGTGCTGGCGGTCCTGACCTGGCGTTCGTCGCACGCGCTGGACCCGTATCGTCCGCTGGAATCGGACGTCAAGCCGGTCACCATCGAGGCGATCTCGCTGGACTGGAAGTGGCTGTTCATCTATCCGGAAGAGAAGGTGGCGGTCGTCAACGAAATCAAGTTCCCGGTCAACACGCCGCTGAACTTCAAGATCACGTCCGATTCGGTGATGAATGCCTTCTTCATCCCGCACCTGGGCAGCATGATCTACTCGATGGCTGCGATGGAGACCAAGCTCCACCTGATCGCCAACGAGACCGGTGAATTCCCGGGCATGTCCTCGCACTACAGTGGCGCAGGCTTCGCCAAGATGCACTTCACCGCCTACTCGGTCACCGATGCCGAATACCGTCAGTGGCTGGACCAGGTCCGTGCCGGTGAGCAGACCCTGGACAAGGCCTCGTTCAAGGCCCTGGGTGAAGCACGCAACGCCGAGTGGTATCCGGTCACCTACTTCGGCAAGACCGAAGAAGGCCTGTTCGACTGGGTCATCGCCAAGCACATGGGCGACAACAAGCATTACGGCATGAAGCACTCGCACGCCGGTGCCGCCGCTGCCGATGCCGCCAGCCATGAAGCGCACGAGGGGCATGCCCCCAGTGACGCGCATGATTCCAAGGAATCGGGTGAAAACCTGGATGCCACCGAACACGAACACGCTGGCCATGCTGGCCACGCGGGTTCGGGAGAATGAACATGTTGGGAAAACTCTCTCTTGAGTCGATCCCCCACGATCCGATCGTGCTGACCACCCTGGTCGGCGCGGTGCTGGGTGGCCTGGGCGTCATGGCCCTGATCACCAAGTTCAAGCTGTGGGGCTATCTGTGGAAGGAGTGGTTCACCTCGGTGGATCACAAGAAGATCGGCGTGATGTACCTCATCGTCGCCTTCGTCATGCTGCTGCGCGGCTTCTCCGACGCCATCATGATGCGTACCCAGCAGGCGCTCGCCGTCGGCGGGTCCGAGGGTTACCTGCCACCGCACCACTACGACCAGATCTTCACCGCCCACGGCGTGATCATGATCTTCTTCGTGGCGATGCCGCTGATCACCGGCCTGATGAACCTGGCCGTGCCGCTGCAGATCGGTGCGCGCGACGTCGCGTTCCCGTTCGTCAACTCGCTCAGCTTCTGGCTGTTCGTGTCGGGCGCTGTGCTGATCATGCTGTCGCTGTGGATCGGTGAGTTCGCTGCCACCGGCTGGCTGGCGTTCCCGCCGTTGTCGGGCATCGAATACAGTCCAAGCGTCGGCATGGACTACTACATCTGGGGTCTACAGGTCGCAGGCCTGGGTACCACGCTGAGCGGTATCAACTTCTTCATCACCATCCTGAAGATGCGTACCCCCAGCATGAAGCTGATGCAGATGCCGGTGTTCACCTGGACCGCCCTGGTGACCAACGTGCTGATCGTCGCTGCCTTCCCGGTGCTGACCATCACCCTGGTGCTGCTGACCCTGGACCGTTACCTTGGTACGCACTTCTTCACCAATGACGGTGGCGGCAACGCCATGCTGTACATCAACCTGATCTGGATCTGGGGTCACCCGGAGGTGTACATCCTGGTCCTGCCGGCGTTCGGTGTGTTCTCCGAAGTCATCGCGACCTTCTCGCGCAAGGCGCTGTTCGGCTACAAGGGCATGGTCTACGCCACCGCCTGCATCGGCGTGCTGTCGTTCATCGTGTGGCTGCACCACTTCTTCACCATGGGTTCGGGTGCCAACGTCAATGCCTTCTTCGGCATCACGACGATGATCATCTCGATCCCGACCGGCGTGAAGATCTTCAACTGGCTGTTCACCATGTTCCGCGGCCGCGTGCACTTCACCACCCCGGTGCTGTGGACCATCGGCTTCATGGTCACCTTCGTCATCGGCGGCATGACCGGCGTGATGCTGGCGATCCCGGCCATCGACTTCGTGCTGCACAACAGCCTGTTCCTGATCGCCCACTTCCACAACGTCATCATCGGCGGCGTGGTGTTCGGCATGTTCGCCGGCATCACCTACTGGTGGCCGAAGATGTTCGGCTTCCGCCTCAACGAGTTCTGGGGCAAGTGCGCGTTCTGGTGCTGGTTCATCGGCTTCTACGTGACCTTCATGCCGATGTACGTGCTGGGCTTCATGGGCATGACCCGTCGCCTGCAGAGCACCGTCAACCCGGCCTACGAGCCGCTGCTGCTGATCGCCGCCGCAGGTGCCTTCATCGTTGGCGCCGGCATCCTGTGCCAGATCATCCAGGTGGCCGTGTCGATCCGCGACCGCAAGAAGACCGTCGACCTGACTGGCGACCCGTGGGATGCCCGTACGCTGGAGTGGGAAACCTCTTCGCCGCCGGCCTTCTACAACTTCGGCACCCTGCCGGAAGTCACCGAACTGGACGATTTCTGGGAGCGCAAGCAGCGTGGTGAAGCCTGGCCGAAGCCGGCCAAGTACACCGACATCCACATGCCGCGCAACACCGGCACGGGCGTTGTCATCGGTGCCTTCAGCCTGGTGTTCGGCTTCGCGATGATCTGGCACATCTGGTGGCTGGCCATCGTCGGCTTCGTCGGCATGATCGCCACGTTCATCTACCGCACCTTCGACCAGGACGTGGACTACTGGGTCCCGGCCGCCGAGGTGGAACGCATCGAGAACGAACACCGCAAGCACCTGGAAGCCCAGGGCCTGGTGAAGTCGGAGCTGAAGGCATGAGCACCAATACCTCGACCCTGAGCCACGGGCACGCCGCGCATGCGGCGGCCCATGGCCATGACGACCACGAGCACCACGACACCGGCGGCAACACCGTCTTCGGTTTCTGGGTGTACCTGATGAGCGACTGCCTCATCTTCGCCTCGCTGTTCGCCACCTACGTGGTGCTGGCAGGCGGCACCGATGGTGGCCCCACCGCGAAGGACCTGTTCGAACTGCCGTTCGTGGCATGGGAAACCGCGCTGCTGCTGACCTCGTCGCTGACCTTCGGCCTGGGCATGATCGCCATGCACCGCAAGCAGATGGGCCAGATGTACCTGTGGCTGGGCATCACCTGGCTGCTGGGCTTCGGCTTCATGTGCATGGAAGTGTGGGAGTTCCAGCACCTGATCCACCAGGGCTACGGTCCGGACCGCAGTGCCTTCCTGTCGGCGTTCTTCGCCCTGGTCGGTACCCACGGCCTGCACGTCAGCGCCGGCCTGCTGTGGCTGCTGGTGATGTTCGTGCAGCTGAAGAAGTACGGCCTGACCCCGACCAACAAGACCCGCATGGCGTGCCTGAGCCTGTTCTGGCACTTCCTGGACCTGATCTGGATCGGCGTGTTCTCCGTCGTCTACCTCAATGGAGCGCTGTAATGGCACATGACAACCATGCACACGACCACGGCACCGGCGGCGAAAGCCATGGCACCGTGAAGTCGTACCTGATCGGCTTCGTGCTGGCGGTGGTGCTGACCGTCATCCCGTTCTGGATGGTGATGTCGGGTGATTTCTCGCGCACCGTCAACGGTGTGGTGATCGCGATCACCGCGGTGCTGCAGATGCTGGTCCACCTGGTGTTCTTCCTGCACCTGGACCGCTCTTCGGAAAGCCGCTGGAACGTCAACGCTGCGGCCTTCACCGTGGTGGTGATCGGCATCATCGTGGTCGGTACCCTGTGGGTCATGCACAACATGAACGTGCACATGATGCACTGACGTCCGCGCGACGTCGCCACGCAGAAAGGCCGCCCTCGGGCGGCCTTTTTGTTTGTCGCGCCCACCGGGAATGGCACGCGCGGTGGTAGTGCCGGCCGCTGGCCGGCAATTACGGGAAGCCGGCCAGCGGCCGGCTCTACCAGGATCCACGCCATGCGTGGATGGGGTCAGAGCCCTTGCCTGCGGCAAGGGATCCGACCCCAAAGCCATTGGCCTCATCCCACCCGGCATGGCCGGCACAGGGGGTAGTGCCGGCCGCTGGCCGGCAGTTGCGGGAAGGCGGCCAGCGGCCGGCCCTACCAGGAGATCCACGCTGTACGGGGATGGGGTCAGAGCCCTTGCCTGCGGCAAGGGATCCGACCCCAAAGCCATCGGCCTCATCCCACCCGGCATGGCCGGCACAGGGTGGTAGTGCCGGCCGCTGGCCGGCAATTACGGGAAGTCGGCCAGCGGCCGGCGCTACCAGGAGATCCATGCCATGCGTGGATGGGGTCTCACCCCACCCGGCGCAGGAACTCCTCGGCGTCCATTGGTCGGCCCAGGTGGTAACCCTGCAATTGATCACACCCCAGTTCGCTCAGGTACTCGCGCTGTGCCTGCGTCTCCACACCCTCTGCCACCACCTGCAGCTGCAGGGTGCGCCCCAGCGCGATGATCGACGAGACGATGGCGGCATCCTCTTCATTGCATTCCAGATCGTGCACGAACGCGCGGTCGATCTTCAGTTCGGTGGCGGGCATGCGCTTCAGGTAGAGCAGGCTGGAATAGCCCGTGCCGAAGTCGTCGATGGCAATGTGCACGCCCATCGCGGTCAGGTCGTTGAGAATCGCCAGGCTGGCGTCCACGTCCTTCATCGCCGTGGTCTCGGTGATCTCCAGGGTCAGGCACGCCGGTTCGATGCGGTGCCGTTGCAGCACCTCGCGCACACTGTCCAGCAGCGCCGGCGAGGCGAACTGCAACGGTGACAGGTTCACCGCCATCGACCATTCGGAATGTCCGGCATCGTGCCACGCGCGCAGCTGTGCACAGGCACGGTCCAGTACCCAGTCACCGATCGGCAGGATCAGACCGCTGCGTTCGGCGATGGGAATGAACACATCCGGCGCCAGCAGGCCCAGCTCGGGATGCTGCCAGCGCAGCAGCGCTTCGGCGCCGGTGGCCGGTGCGCCGGCGGCAGGGAACTTGGGCTGGTAGTGCAGCACCAGCTCGTCGCGGGCGATGGCCTTGCGCAGGTCCTGCAGCAGGCGCAGCTGGCGGTTGGCACTGAGCTGCATCGAGGGGGTGAAGAACGTATAGCCGTTCCGGCCGGTCTCCTTGGTGTGGTACATCGCCGCATCGGCGTGTGCCATCAGCTCGCGCTCGTTGCCGGCGTCAGCCGGATACAGGGCGATGCCCAGGCTGGCGCTGACCTGCAGCTCGGCTGCATCCAGCAGGAACGGTTCGCCCGCCGCCGCGATGATCCGCTCGGCGACCACCACTGCATCGTCGGGAACATCGATGGCCAGCACGATCACGAACTCGTCGCCGCCGAGGCGGGCGAAGGTGTCCTGTGGCCGCAGCAGGCCGCCGATACGCTGCGCCACTGCCACCAGCAGGCGATCTCCCAGCTGGTGTCCGTACGCATCATTGACCGCCTTGAAGCCGTCCAGGTCGCAGAACAGCACCGCCACCGCCTGGTTGCGCCGCCGCGCCTTCTCGATGGCCTGCTCGATGCGGTCCTGCAGCAGCATGCGGTTGGGCAGCTGGGTCAGCGGGTCGTGCAGGGCGGCCTGGATCAGCCTGTCGTTGGCGTGTGCCAGTGAATCGGCCAGCAGCCCGGTGCGCACGCGCATCTGCCGGTCGAACAGCGAGGCCACCAGGGCGATGCCCAGAGTCGCCACCGTGGTGACGATCACCAGCACCGCCAGCCAACGCGTGTCGATGCCGCCGCTGCCGACCGCGCCGCAGATGCTGCCCTCCGGGAAGCGCGCCGCGGCCATGCCGGTGTAGTGCATGCCGACGATGGCCAGGCCCATCACCAGTGAGGCGAGCAGGCGCAGGCGCGTGGTGTTGCGCTGCTCGGCACGCAGGCGGAAGGCAATCCACAGCGCCGCACCGGCGGCGCCGATGGCAACCGCGATGGAGGCAGCGAACCAGCCCGGGTGATAGTCGATGCCCGGCTGCATGCGCATCGCGGCCATGCCCAGGTAGTGCATGGTGGCAATGCCCAGGCCCATCAGCACGGCGCCGGCCAGCAGACGTCGCCAGGGCAGGCTGGACCGCGACACCAGCCACAGCGCATAGGCCGAGGCGCCGATCGACACGGCCAGCGAGTACAGGGTGATGCCGAGGTCGTAGCCGACCGGAATCGGCAGGTCGAAGGCCAGCATGCCGATGAAATGCATCGACCAGATACCCAGGCCCATCGCCGCCGCGCCGCCGGCCAGCCACCAGCGGGCCACGCGGCCCTCGGCGGTGGCCAGGCGGCCGGCCATGTCCAGCGCCGTGTACGAAGCAAGAATGGCCACCAGCAGGGAGATGGCGACCAGGCTCTGACTGTAACTGCCAGTCATGTTGAATCCAGAGGGGGAGGGAGGGGGCGCCCGCAAGGCGCACGCCCGCGACAGCTATCGGCGCGGGCAGGCGGGACTTGAGCGGTCGCAGCACCTGCGACCCGGCTCGGCTATCCTGCCACGCCTGTTCCCGTTGCTGGAAATCATCCGATGGCCAAAGCCCGCACCGCCTACGTCTGCAATGAATGCGGCGCCGAATTCAGCAAGTGGCAGGGCCAGTGCACCGAGTGCAACGCCTGGAACTCGCTGTCGGAAATCGTGCTGGAGAGCGCGGCGGCGGCCAAGGCGCCGGCGTCGCGCCGGGCGGGTTGGGCGGGCAAGATCGATCCGCCGAAGATCACCGCGCTGAAGGACGTGGAGCAGACCGAGCACCGCCGGGTCAGCACCGGCATCGGCGAGTTCGACCGTGTGCTCGGCGGTGGCCTGGTCGAGGGCGCGGTGGTGCTGGTCGGCGGTGACCCGGGCATCGGCAAGTCGACCCTGCTGCTGCAGGCAGTGGCGAAGATGGCGGCCGAACTGCCGGTGCTGTACGTCACCGGCGAGGAGTCGCTGGCGCAGGTGGCCGGCCGTGCGCACCGGCTGGAACTGCCACTGGATGGGGTCAACGCGCTGGCCGAGACCGGCGTCGAGTCGATCCTGCAGCATGCCTCCAGGGCGGGCCCGCGGCTGATCGTGGCCGATTCGGTGCAGACCCTGTGGACCGAGAGCCTGACCGCCGCGCCGGGTTCGATCAGCCAGGTGCGCGAGAGCGCGGCGCGGCTGGTGCGTTTCGCCAAGGAGACCGGCACCGCCGTGTTCCTGGTCGGCCACGTGACCAAGGAGGGCGGCATCGCCGGCCCGCGCGTGCTCGAACACATGGTCGATGCGGTGCTGTACTTCGAAGGCGAGAGCGGCAGCCGCTTCCGTTTGCTGCGCGCGTTCAAGAACCGCTTCGGTGCGGTCAACGAACTCGGCGTGTTCGCGATGGGGGACAAGGGCCTGAAGGAAGTCTCCAATCCATCGGCCATCTTCCTGTCCGGCGGCAGCACCCATCAGCCGGGCAGCTGCGTGATGGTCACCCGCGAGGGCACGAGGCCCCTGCTGGTGGAGGTGCAGGCACTGGTCGATGCATCGCCGCTGTCGAACCCGCGCCGTGTCGCGGTCGGCCTGGAGCAGAACCGCCTGGCCATGTTGCTGGCCGTGCTGCACCGTCACGGCGGCGTGCTGGTCGGCGACCAGGACGTGTTCGTCAATGTGGTCGGGGGTATCCGCGTACAGGAGACCGCGGCCGACCTGCCGGTGCTGCTGGCGGTGCTGTCCTCGCTGCAGGACCGGCCGCTGGCGGAAAAGACGATTGCCTTTGGCGAGGTTGGCCTGTCCGGCGAGATCCGCCCGGTGCCCAACGGCGAGGACCGCCTGCGCGAGGCGGCCACCCATGGTTTCAAGCGCGCCATCGTGCCCAAGGCCAACGCGCCCAAGGGCGGTTCGGTGAAGGGCATGGAAGTGATCGCGGTGGAGCGCCTGTCCGAGGCTATCGACGCGGCGTGATGCGCGCGGCCCTGCCTCTACAAACGTCGTATACGGCAACGGTCAGCCTGCCTGTGCTAGTTTTTCCCGCTCGACGAAGGCGCCCTCTGGCGTCTTTCCGTGCCCAGGAGTAAACGATTACATGCAGGACACCACGCCCACCGCCCCCAACGCCGAAATCCGTCGCGCAGGGGTCGATCTCAATGGATTGATGACGGTGCTGGGCAAGCACCTGTATTCCACCCCGGTGGTGGCGCTGCGTGAGCTGGTGCAGAACGCGCATGACTCGATCATCCGTCGCCGCATCGAGCAGCCTGGCATCGAAGTGCCGTCGCGCATCTCGGTGCAGGTCGATGCCGCTGCCGGCGTGCTGCGCATCACCGATACCGGTGCCGGCCTGACCCGCCAGGAAATCCATGACTACCTGGCTACCGTGGGCGTCGGCTACACCCGGGGCCTGCGCCAGGGCGGGGAGGACGATGAAGGCCTGATCGGCATGTTCGGCCTCGGGTTCCTGTCGGCCTTCGTGCTGGCGCGCAGGGTCAGCGTGCGTACCACCTCGTACCAGACGCCGGAACTGGGTCATCTGTACGTGTCCAGCAATGCCGAGCAGTACACCGTCAGCGAAATGCCGGCGCGCGCGGTTGGCACCGAGGTGGAACTGGAGCTGCATCCGGATTTCCTGCCGCTGGCCAACGAGGCGCGCCTGCACGAGGTGCTGGGCCGCTATTGCGCGCTGCTGTCCGAGCCGATCTTCATCGGTGCTGCGGCCGAGGCGCTCAACCCCGAGCCGCCGCCGTGGCGCAGCCAGGGTGACGTCGTCGTGCATCCGGTACAGGCGCGTCGCCAGGCGCTGCAGTTCGCTGCGCGCTTCGAGCACGATTTCGAGCCGATCGTCACCGTGCCACTGCGCGCGGATGGCGACAGCGATGCCACCGGCCTGTTGTGGGTCCAGGACGGCGCTACCTACGGCACCAGTGACAACCGCAATCTTTCGGTGTTCGTGCGCGGCATGCTGCTGGATGACGATGCGCGCGACCTGCTGCCGCCGTGGGCCGGTTTCATCGGCGGGGTGATCGAATCCTCGCGGCTGACGCCCACCGCCAGCCGCGAAGACCTGCAGCGCGATGACCAGTACCGGGCCGTGCAGCACGCGCTGCTGGAGGCGCTGATTGATGGCCTGGCCGACGTCGCACGGCAGCAGCCGGAAGCCTGGCGACGCGTTCTCACGCGCCATAATGAGGCCTTGCTGGGCGCGGCGCTGTGCGATGACCGCCTGTTCGACCTGCTGTTGGAGCACGTGCGCGTGCCGACTTCGCAGGGCGACCTGCCGGCCAGTGCGCTGCCGGCGCGTGGTGCCGTGCATGTGATTCTCGACAATGGCGGTGGCTTCGAGGAGATGCTGTTCCGCGCGATGGGGGTACCGGTCGCGCATGGCCACCGCTATGCAGTCGTGCCGTTCCTGCGTCGCTGGGCCCAGGCCAAGGGCCTGCGCCTGGTTGAACTGGGGACCGAGCAGGGTAACCGTGCACTGTTCCGAAGCGATGACAGCCTCGACGAGGCGCAGCTGGCATGGCTGCGCGAGCAGCTGGGCGACGGCGAACAGTTGCTGCCGGCACGCTTCAGCCCCGAGTCGCTGCCGGTGGTGGTGGTGCCCGACCGCGAAGCCGAGCTGAAGCAGCGCCTGGAAGACGACGAGAACGACAAGCGCGTGTCGATGGCCGCGCTGCGCCTGGCCCGGCAGTTCACCGCACGCATCGAGTCGCGCGCGCCGTCGCGGCTGTACCTCAATCTCGACAACCCGGCAGTGCAGGCGCTGCTGCGCGCCCAGCGCGAGGGGCATCCACAGGCCGAAGCCGCAGCCCGTCTGCTGCGCTCACTGAAGATCATCGTCGCCGCGCAGGGCCGCCCGCTGGCACGCGCGAACGCTACGCCCGGCCCGGATCTCAACGGCGCCTTTACCGATATCGCCGGTGCCCTGCAGCAGATGCTGCGCTGAGCACCGTACCTTCTCATCCAGCCTTCGCTAGACAGGAGCACTTACCCCATGGACATCTGGAACTGGGTCGAAAAACTGCAGGGTGACCTGCGCCAGGCCGGCCAGGCGCAGAACGCGCACCTGCTGAACCGTCTCGCCGACGAGGTGAGTGAACTGCAGATCGACCGCGTCGATGCATTGCTGCCCGAAGCGCGTGCGCTGGGCAAGGCGCTGGACAACCCGTGGGTCGACGTCTATGTCGGCCACTGGGCGCTGCGCAACCGCGTCGGCAACCGCGTCGAAGGCGAGAGCGCGCTGGGCGAAGCGGTGGCGCTGTTCGAACGTGCGCACCGTGATGACACGCTGGAATGCCCGCAGTCGATCTGCGTGACCCAGGATCTGGCTGCCTGCTATGGCAACATCGATGGCCCGGGCTGGGTGCCCGAGCGCATCGAGGTCTGCGATGAAACACTGGGTCGCATCGATCCGAGCTGGGCCTGTTTCCAGTGCCTGAGCTGCGAGAAGGCCGATGCGCTGCTCGATGATGGTCGTGGCCAGGCGGCGCTGGATTACCTGCAGGCGCAGGCCGATGCCGTGGAGGCCTGTGGCAAGGAAGTGTTCGACAGCTTCCCGGAGATGCAGATCAAGATCCTGCTGGGAATGGGCCGTGCCGATGAGGCACTGGCGCTGATCGAAAAGCGGGAGGCCGAAGTTGCTGCGTCCGGAGAATACGAGCCGGCCAACTGCACGGTGCCGCGCCGCCTGTCCAAGGCCTGGGCGCTGGCCCAGCTGGGTCGCGACGAAGAGGCGCTGCAGCAGCTGGTGCCGTGGAGCGAGCTGACTCCGAACTACTGGCGCCTGTGGGCCAACACCGCCGCCGCGCTCTGCCAGCGGGATCCTGCGCGCAATACCTGGGATCTGGGCACGCGCTTCAACACGATCATCGAGCACTTTGCCCGGGTCGGATCGCATCGCCTGATGATCGAAGTGGCAGCGCTGAGCCTGGAGCTGGCGCTGCAGCGTGGCGCGCGCTGGGTGGCACTGCGGCAGCTGGAACTGGCCCGCACCCATCTGGCGCAGCTGCGCCAGGATCGTGGTGCTGCGGCGCTGGTGGCCGGCCTGGCCGCGCGCATCGACGCGTTGCCGGATGTCGCACCGCTACCGGTGCCGGCGGGCGAGCTGCTGGCATGGCTGGACGCGCAGGGCGAACAGAACCAGTCGCGCGATCCCGAGCGCGAAGCGCAGTGGTTGCTGCAGGCGCATGCCGAGTTGCCCGATGACGAGGCGCTGGCCGAGATGGCGGCCAGCGCACTCAATGCCTGCGGCGCGCAGCCCGAGGCGCGCGCGCTGCTGTGGCGGTTCGTACGCGGCCATGCGCAGCACGATGGTCCCGCGGCCTACACGCTGATGCGCTGGCTGGCCGAGCAGGGCGACGACGATGGCCTGCGCCAGCTGGCCGATCTCTACCGTGGCAGCGTGCCGGTGTTCGCGCGCTGGTGCGAGGTGCAGCGTGCACGCCGCGTGTCCGACTGGCCGGCGCTGGAGCAGGCGGCCCGATGCCTGCTGGAGCTGTCGCCGGGCTCGCACGGCGCGCGCGGCACGCTGGCGCGGATGTACATGGAAACCGGCCGCTTCAGCGAAGCACAGGCCTGCTATGCGCAGCTGGTTGAATTGCTGGAAGAGCCGAATGCCGCGCATTGGGACCACATGAGTGCCGCCAGCGCGGCACGGGATTGGGACGCCGTGCGTCGCTCGGCCAAGGCGATCGGCATGGAGCTGTCCAGCCAGGAAGGCGTGGTCGAAGAGCCGTGGGGCTGGGTGATCATCCGCAGCGAAGAGAACGGTGAGCCGATGGAGTACTACGCCCGTCGCAGCGGACCGGTGACCGCGCGCATCGTCGAGAACGCGCCGTCCAACCGCGCCCAGCAGGTGGGCGACTGGGTGGTGTTCGATGCCGCGCTGGTGCATCCGGCACCCGAGGAGGAGGAAGCACGCGAGCATTTCATCCCGACCTATGCGCAGGTGCATGTGCTGGAACGCGGAGGCTTCGCCCGCAGCTGGATGATCGATGGCGCGCACCCGGGCGAAGAGGCCTGGAACGTCTTCGTCGAGGCGGCCGAAGCACAGGGTTGGAAGGTGTGGTCGCACAGCCGCCCGGACTACACCGTCACCGACCCCGATGTGGAAGACGGCACGCTGCCCGGCCTGCTGTTCACCGTGGCCCAGCCGCAGGACCATGCACCGCTGGCGCTGCACCGCTTCCTCCAGCAGCAGACCGCGACGTGGCCGCATCCGCATTGCTGGCTGCGCCTGGCCGAAGCCTGCAACCAGGATCGCCAGCCGCACCTGGACGTGATCGAGCGTTACGGGTTGTAAGCCGGGTATCGGGTAGTGCCGGCCGCTGGCCGGCAGCACCGGGATATCCTGTAGTGCCGGCCAGCGGCCGGCACTCCCTCAAGGAGAAATACATGCGAAAGACAGGGATGCTCGTGATCACCGGGCTGCTGCTGGCCCCCGCCGTGCAGGCTGCTCCCGCCTGCCGGGAGCCTGCGGCTGTGGCCCGCGCCTTCTACGAGGCGACGACTGGCAACGGTGATCTGCTGGATCCGCCGGCCGCGCTGGTCAGCGCGGCCTTCGGCAAGGCGCTGCGTGATGAGCGTGCCTGCCAGCAGCGCGAGGAGGGCATCTGCACGATCGATTCCGATCCGTGGCTGGATGCGCAGGATGGCGACATCGACAGCCCCGTGCGTTACAGCTGGAAAGAGGCCTCGGCGACCACCGGCCAGGTAGAAATGCGCTATTTGGTCTGGAAGAAGGCCTACGTGACCCGGTTGCCGATGGTGCGCCAGGGCCAGGGCTGCTGGCAGGTCGATGACATCCTCACCAACAGCGGCCGTTCGGTGCGGAAGATCCTGGCGCAGCCGGTGCCCTGACCGGCGGCAGCATCCACGCAGGGTGCGGTCCAGTTGCCGGCCAGCGGCCGGCACTACCAGGTGATGTTGGGTGGGTGCCGACCGTTGGGCGGCACGCTTCTATCGCGTATGCCCGAACACCAGTTCGATCACGAACTGGCTGCCGAAGAAGGCCAGCAGCAGCAACAGCATTGCCGCCAGCGTCCAGTGCACCGCCTTCATGCCGCGCCAGCCGTAGCGGCGGCGGCCGACCAGCAGCACGCCGAACACGACCCACGACAGCACGCTCAGCACAGTCTTGTGCACCAGCTTCTGTGCCAGCAGGTCATCGACGAACAGCACACCGGTGACCAGGGTCAGGGTCAGCAGCGCGAAGCCGACGGTGATCACCCGGAACAGCAGTGATTCCAGGTCGGCCAGCGGCGGCAGCGCCCGCAGCCACGGGCGGAACTCGCGGCGGCGCAGCGCACGTTCCTGCAGCCACAGCATGATCGCCAGCAGCGCGGCGATGCTCAGCGTGGCGTAGGCCAACAGGGCCAGCCAGGCGTGGCTGGCCAGGCGCCAGCCCAGCACCTTGCTCGGTTCGTGGCCGTAGCTGTGGTAGGCCAGCAGCGCTGCCGCGGCCAGCGGGAACACCACCACGCCCAGTGCCGACATGCGTCCGCGCGCGCCGACCAGCGAGGTCAGCCAGGCCATGCCCAGGCCGACCAGCGACAGCGCGGCGAAGAAGTGCATGTCCGGCCCGCCGTTGGTGCGCATCGCCACCATCACGTGGTAGCTGCCATGCAGCAGCATCGCCGGCAGGGCCGGCCACAGCCAGGTGGGCGAGCCGGTGGTTTCATCGCGGCCGAGCGCGCGCACCAGCAGGGCACTGGCAGCCAGGTAGAGCAGGACGGCGATGAGAACGATTGTCATCGTTGCAGTTTCGCACACCCCTGCGGTGGTGGCGACGGCCCCGTGGCCGCAGTCCGGGGAGACAGCCGGACCCGTTATACTGTCTGCCTTATTGTCCCCCGCTTTCAGACAGGTTGCGCCGCATGTTCGAGTCCCTGACCCAGCGCCTTTCCGGCACCATCGAGCGCCTGCGTGGCCGTGGCCGCCTGACCGAGGAGAACATCCGCGAGGCGACCCGCGAAGTGCGCATCGCGCTGCTCGAAGCCGACGTTGCGCTGCCGGTGGTGCAGGCCCTGATCGAGCGCATCAAGGTACGAGCGGTCGGCCAGGAAGTGCTGAAGTCGCTGACCCCGGGCCAGGCGCTGATCAAGGTCGTGCGCGACGAGCTGACCGCGGTGATGGGCGCCGAAGCCAGCGACCTGAACCTCAATGTGCCCGCGCCTGCCATCATCCTGATGGCGGGCCTGCAGGGCGCCGGCAAGACCACCACGGTGGGCAAGCTGGCCAAGCACCTGAAGGAAAAGCGCAAGAAGAAGGTGATGGTGGTCTCGGCCGACGTCTACCGTCCGGCCGCGATCGAGCAGCTGAAGACCCTGGCCGAGCAGGTCGGCGTGCTGTTCTTCCCGTCCAGTGCCGACCAGAAGCCGGAAGCCATCGTCCGTGCCGCCATCGACGACGCGCGCAAGTCGTTCGTCGACGTGCTGCTGGTCGATACCGCCGGCCGCCTGGCCATCGACGAAGCGATGATGGCCGAGATCAAGGCCCTGCACGCTGCGGTGAACCCGGCCGAAACCCTGTTCGTGGTCGACGCCATGACCGGCCAGGACGCGGCCAACACCGCCAAGGCCTTCGGCGATGCCCTGCCGCTGACCGGCGTGGTGCTGACCAAGACCGACGGTGACGCCCGTGGCGGTGCCGCACTGAGCGTGCGCTACATCACCGGCAAGCCGATCAAGTTCGTCGGCGTCAGCGAAAAGCCGGAAGGCCTGGACGTGTTCCACCCGGACCGTATCGCCAGCCGCATCCTCGACATGGGCGACGTGCTGTCGCTGGTCGAGCAGGTCGAGCAGCAGGTCGACAAGGACAAGGCGGCCAAGCTGGCCGAGAAGGTCGCCAAGGGCAAGAAGTTCGACCTGAACGACATGCGTGACCAGCTCGAGCAGATGCAGAACATGGGCGGCATCGGCGGCCTGATGGACAAGCTGCCGGGCCTGGGCAACATCCCCGACCATCTGAAGCAGCAGGTCAGCCAGGGCAAGGAAGTGCCGCGCATGATCGCCATCATCAGCTCGATGACCAAGAAGGAACGGCGCAACCCGAACCTGCTGAACGGCTCGCGCCGCGCGCGCATCGCCAAGGGCTCGGGCGTGACGCCGGCTGACGTCAACAAGCTGATGAAGCAGTACATGCAGATGGAAAAGATGATGAGCAAGATGGCCGGCGGCGGCATGAAGGGCATGCTGCGCAGCATGAAGGGCATGATGGGCGCCATGGGCGGCCGCGGCATGCCGTTCCGTTGATGCAGCGACGGGGCCGGCGCGCATTGCGACGCGGCCCCGGTCACAATGACTGGCGTATGCTGGATGGCGACTTCTCCAACAGGTATGTCGCGTGAATGCATCGCCGATTCTTGAACGCGCCGACACCTTCTGTCGGCGTTTTTCATTGCAGCTTCCGATCCTGCTGGCACCGATGGCCGGTGCCTGCCCGGTGCCGCTGTCGGCTGCGCTGGCCAATGCCGGCAGCATGGGCGCGATGGGCGCGGTGTTGTCCTCTTCGGCCGATATCGGTCGCTGGATGGACGATTTCCGCGCCGCTTCGACCGGCCCGGCGCAGGTGAACCTGTGGGTGCCGGATCCGGTGCCGACCCGTGACGTTGCCGCCGAGGCTGCCAGCCGCGCCTTCCTGGCGCAGTGGGGCCCGGACGTGCCGGCCAGCGCCGCCGATGCCACGCCCGCCGACTTCGAAGAACAGTTCGCCGCACTGCTGGCCGCACGCCCGGCGGTGGCCTCGACCATCATGGGTGTGTTGCTGCCGCGCCACGTGCAGCAGTTGAAGGATGCCGGCATTGCCTGGATCGCCTGCGCGACCACCTTGTCCGAAGCGCGTGCAGCACAGGACGCCGGTGCCGATGCGGTGGTGGCGCAGGGCATGGAAGCGGGCGGCCATCGCGGTGCGTTCGATCCGGCGATGGCCGAGCGCCAGCTGGTCGGCCTGTTCGCGCTGCTGCCGCGCCTGGCCGATCACCTGCAGATCCCGGTGATTGCCGCCGGCGGTATCGCCGATGGCCGCGGTATCGCCGCCGCGCTCACGTTGGGGGCCAGCGCGGTGCAGATCGGCACCGCGTTCCTGCGCACGCCCGAAGCAGCGATCGCCTCGGCATGGGCCGATGGGCTGGCCGCCAGCGAACCGGAAGACACCTGGCCGACCCGCGCCTTCAGCGGCCGCCTGGGCCGCGGCCTGGCGACCGCCTATGTGCGCGCCGCTGCCGCAGAAGGCGCCCCGCCGCCACGCCCGTACCCGGTGCAGCGCGGGCTGACCGCGCCGATGCGCAAGCAGGCCGCGCAGGAAAACCGCCTGGCGGCGATGCAGGCCTGGGCCGGGCAGTCGGCGTGGATGGCGCCGGCACAGCCGGCCGCCGACGTGCTGCGCGGCATGTGGGGCCAGGCGCAGGCGCTGCTGCGATGACGGTGACCTGCAACGGCCTGCCGGCACAGGTCGAGGATCTGCTGCCGGCGCTGGTCAACTACGGCCATTTCACCTCGCTGCAGGTGCGCGACCACGCGGTGCAGGGACTGGACCTGCATCTGGCGCGGCTGTCACAGGCCACGCGTGCACTGTTCGGCAGCGAGCTGGATACGGTGCAGGTACAGACCTGGATGGCACAGGCCCTGCAGCAGGCCGGCCTGGCCGATGCCTCGCTGCGGGTGACGGTGTACTCGCGCCGGTTCGATTTCCGCAACCCGCTGGCGGCGGTGCCGGTGGACGTGCTGGTGGCAGTATCAGCGCCGGTGGCCCTGATCGCGCCCAAGCGCGTGCGCAGCGTGGTCTGGCAGCGCGAAATGCCGCGGATCAAGCACGTGGGCACGTTTGGCCTGTTCGCCGAGCGCCGCGCGGCGATGGCCGAAGGATTCGACGATGTGCTGTTCGTGACCGCTGATGGCGACGTGAGTGAAGGCAGCACCTGGAACCTGGCCGTGCACGATGGTGAACGGCTGCTCTGGCCGCAGGCGCCGGCCCTGCGCGGTACGGCCGAAGCGCTGCTGAAGCGGCATTGGCCCGATACGCAGTTGGCGCGGCCGTTGGCGCTGGCTGAACTGGGCAGTGTGAAGGCCGCTTTTGCCTGCAACGCCAGCGGCCTGTGGGCGCTGGAGGCCATCGACGGGCATCTCCTGCCAAGCTCGCAGGCGCTGGCTGAACAGGGCAGGGCGGTGCTGGCGGCGGTGGCTTGGCAGGGGCTGGGGTCAGATCCCTTTTGCGGCGCAAAAGGGATCTGACCCCAAGCGAACGCCCGGGGTTGGCTCGGCCGGACTCTACCGCTATAATCGCCCGCTTACCTCGCCATCCTGGCGACTGGGCAATAGGAAAAACACCATGGTCAAGATTCGACTGACCCGCGGCGGCGCCAAGAAGCGTCCGTTCTACCACATCATCGTCACCGACGTGCGCAGTGCGCGCGACGGCCGCAACATCGAGCGCGTTGGTTTCTACAACCCGGTCGCCCAGGGCGGCGAGAAGCGCATCGAGCTGGACCTGGCCCGCGTTGACCATTGGGTCAAGAACGGCGCCCAGCCGACCGACAAGGTCCGCAACCTGATCAAGGAAGCGACCAAGTCCCAGGCCGCTGCGGCCTGATCCTGACGGGCCACGCTTCGGCGTGGCCCTCTTGGTTGAAGCAGATGAAAGATATCGAGCGCCGCATCCTGCTGGGCAGGGTTGTCGGCGCTTTTGGTGTGCGCGGCGAGATCAAGCTCGAGTCCTGGACCGAGCCACGTTCCGCCATTTTCCGTTACCAGCCGTGGATCGTGCGCAGCCCGTCCGGCGTGGAAACCACGATTGAAGGTGTGCGTGGCCGCGACAGTGGCAAGCACCTGGTCGCCCGGTTCCCCGGCGTCGAGGACCGCGATACCGTTGAAGCGATGCGCGGCACCGAGATCTATGTGGCCCGCAGTGCCCTGCCACCGCCGAAGCCCGATGAGTATTACTGGGTGGACCTGGAAGGCCTGGACGTGAAGACCACCGAGGGCGTTGCCCTGGGCCAGGTCTCGCACCTGTTCAGTACAGGCGCCAATGACGTGGTGGTGGTCCGGGGTGACCGCGAGCGGATGATCCCGTTCGTGCAGCCGGACTTCGTCAAGTCGGTCGATTTCGAGGCCAACCTGGTCGTGGTCGACTGGGATCCCGAGTTCTGAGTGTGAGCATGCGTTTCGACGTCATCACCCTGTTCCCCGAGTTCCTCGCCCAGTCCGCTGGACTGGGCGTGGTCGGGCGCGCGCAGGAGAAGGGATTGTTCAGCCTGCATGGCTGGAATCCCCGTGATTACGCCGAAGGCAACTACCGCCGGGTGGACGACCGTCCGTTCGGTGGCGGCCCGGGCATGGTGATGCTGATCGAACCGTTGCAGGCCTGCCTGCAGGCGATCCGCGATGCTGATCCGACCCCGGCGCGGGTGATCTACCTCAGCCCGCAGGGGGCGCCGTTGACCCAGGCCAAGGTACGGGAACTGGCGGCACTGCCGCGCATGGTCCTGCTCTGTGGCCGCTACGAGGGCATCGACGAGCGTTTCCTGGAAGCCAATGTCGACGAGGAAATCTCCCTCGGCGACTATGTGCTGTCGGGTGGCGAGCTGGGTGCGGCGGTCATCATCGACGCCGTGGCCCGCCTGCAGGACGGGGCCCTGAATGACGCTGAATCAGCGGCCCAGGACAGTTTCGAAGGTGATCTGGGCCTGCTCGACTGTCCGCACTACAGCCAGCCGGCCCAGCACCCTCTGGGCGACGTGCCGGACGTGCTGCGCTCAGGCAACCATGCGGCCATCGCCGCGTGGCGCCGCCAGCAGTCGCTGGTCCGTACCGCCCAGCGGCGCCCGGACCTGCTGGATGAACGGACGCTGGGCAAGGCCGACCGCACGCTGCTGGAACAGGGCCGTCAAGCCCAGAAACAGAAGGCCGCCCCCTAGCGCAGGGCCGGCTTTATCGGCTATCATGGCCAATTACCGCCAGCCTAGGCCGGCGCGCGCAGTACCCACAACAAACGTGCAGCACAGTCCGGTGACTGCATGAGCCCACGTTGTCTACATGACACGCCCACCCGAACAAGAATCGGTGTAACCCATGAGCAAGCTGAACAAGTCCATCGTCGCGGAATTCGAATCCGCCCAGATCACCCGTGAACTGCCGAAGTTCAGCCAGGGCGACACCGTTGTCGTCAACGTGAAGGTGAAGGAAGGCAGCCGCGAGCGCGTGCAGGCCTACGAAGGCGTCGTCATCGCCACCAAGAACGCCGGCCTGAACTCCTCGTTCACCGTGCGCAAGATCTCGCACGGCTACGGCGTCGAGCGCGTGTTCCAGACCCACAGCGCCATCATCGACTCGGTCGAAGTGAAGCGTCGTGGTAAGGTCCGCGCCGGCAAGCTGTACTACCTGCGTGGCCTGGAAGGCAAGGCTGCCCGCATCAAGGAAGACCTGGCTGCCGCTGCTGCCGCCAAGGCTGCCCGTCTGGCCGAAAAGGCCTGATAAACAACTTCGGTTGTTGCCGCGACGGCCACCTTCGGGTGGCCGTTTGCGTTTCCGGCATCGCATCGGCCATGCTCAGGTGATGAACGACATCAACCCGCGCTATCCCGCCGTGATCCAGTCGGCGTTGCGCTTCCTCGACGGCAAGGGACTGGCGCGTGTGCAGTCGGCGCCGTTGCTGCATCGCCTGCTGTGGCGCATGGGCATCGCACTGCCACCGCCGATCCTGGCCGGCTTCGGTACCAATGCGCTGGTGCAGGGCCTGTTGTTCGGGCTGTTCTGGACCGCGCTGATGTGGCTGATGCTGTGGCAGGGCAGCGAGCGTCCGCTGGCCTTGCTGCTGGCGGCCGGGCTGTTGGCTGGTGCGCTGTTCGGCGTGGTGATGGCCGGCTTGATGCGCTCGCTGCGCCGTCACCGCAAATTGCCGGAGTGGCGCCAGTTCCGCGCGGGGCAGGCGGACTGAGCCGATGGCGCACTGCGCCGTGACCGCCCGGCACAGGCCGCGGTAGGCTGCCGGCATCATCCCGATGGACGTGCCGTGCGATGCCTGCCAAGCGAACCGCACCTTCCGCTGCGCCCAAGCTGTTGTCAGGCGGTAATCCGCAGATCGCCAAGGGCGAGGGCGATGCCACGGTACAGGCCTATATCGCGGCGATGCCGGACTGGAAGCGGCCGATCGGCGCACGGCTGGATGCGCTGGTCGAACAGGCCGTACCCGGGGTGCACACGGCGGTGAAGTGGAACTCGCCGATGTATGCGGTGGCCGCGGGCGAAGGCTGGTTTCTCAGCTTCCATTGCTTCACCCGCTATATCAAGGTGGCGTTCTTCCGCGGCGCTGCGCTGAAACCGGTGCCGCCGGAGCCGTCCAGGAGTGCCGATACGCGCTACCTGCACATTGCACAGGATGGCGTACTGGATGAAGTCCGGTTTCTTGACTGGGTGCGCCAGGCCGCGGCATTGCCCGGCGAACACATGTAAGCCCACCGTTCTGATCTCCTTGCCGACGAGAGCCGCTGATGGCCACGCATGCACCCAACCCGGCCGATGCCGGAACCCCGGCCGCCGAACTGATCGATGCGCGCATCGCCGAACTGGGCGACTGGCGTGGCGAAGCGCTGGCACGCGTGCGTGCGTTGATCCATGAGGCGCTGCCCGACGTGCAGGAAACCTGGAAATGGCGGGGTACACCGGTGTGGGAGCACAACGGCATCCTGTGCACCGGCGAGACCTACAAGCAGGCGGTGAAGCTGACGTTTGCCAATGGCGCGGCGCTGGCCGACCCCAAAGGCCTGTTCAACGCCAGCCTGGAGGGCAACACGCGGCGCGCGATCAATATCCATGAAGGCGCGATGCCGGATGCCGCCGCGTTCAAGGCGCTGATGCGCGCGGCGGCCATGTTCAACGCGGCGAAGAAGAAGCGGTAGAGCCGGCTGCTGGCCGGCTGTGCCGCGATGCTGCTGGAGAGGCTTGAGGTTGCCGGCCAGCGGCCGGCACTACCGCATCGGTGCGGCATCCGGGTCGGCCACCGGCGACGGCGGGCAGGCCGGAATTTCCGACGGCGTGGCCAGTTCCTCGGCGTGCGAGGGCTTGCCCATCATCTTCGCCTTGCGCCAGCCGCCCCAGCGGTAGTACGCCAACGACAGCAGCATCGACGCCAGCGAGCTGACCGGGAAACTCCACCAGATCGCATCGGCGCCCCAATACGGCTGCAGCAGCTCGGCGAACGGCACGCGCACGCCCCACAGCGAACCGGCCAGGATCAGCAGCGGCGGGATCACCGCGCCGGTGGAGCGCACCACGCCGGAGATCACGAAGCTGACGCCGAAGAACAGGAACGAGCCGATCACCACGTGGTTGAGGTGACGGGCAATGTCCAGCGCCTGGCTGGCCGGCGGCAGGAACAGGGCCAGCAGCTGGCGATCGAACAGGACCAGCGGCAGGATCAGCGCGCCGGTCAGCAGGAAATTGAACAGCACGCCCTGGCGTGCGGTGCCGCGTACGCGGTCCCAGCGCTGTGCACCGACGTTCTGCGCCGCCATCGAAGAGCACGCCGCGCCGATCGCCATCGCCGGCATCTGCAGGTAGTTCCACAGCTGCAGGGAAGCGCCGTAACCGGCGGCGGTGTCGGTGCCGTACTGGTTGACCATGGTCATCAGCAGGATCACCGACAGCGAGATCAGCACCATCTGCAGGCCCATCGGCACGCCCTTGAGCACCAGCGCTTTCAGGATGGTCAGGTCGAGCTTGAACAGGCGCATGTCGGCGCGGCCCAGCCACAACGTGTGGCGCTTGTGCCGCATGTACAGCAGCAGGCCGGCCAGCGACAGCGTCTGCGCGACGAGCGTGGCCCAGGCCGAGCCGGCGATGCCCAGCGCGGGGAACGGCCCCATGCCGAAGATCAGAACCGGGTTCAGCACGATGTCCAGTGCCACCGACACCATCAGGAAACGGAACGGCGTGCGCGAGTCACCGGCACCGCGCAGCGCGGCGGTGAGGAAGGCGAACGCATACAGCGTCGGCATCGCCAGGAAGATGATCTGCAGGTAGGCCTCGGCCAATGGCAGCGAGGCGGCCGGCGTGCCCATCGCCGCCAGCAGCGGATGGGCCATGAACCAGCCGGCGATGGCGATGATCACCGACAGGCCGATGAAGAAGGTAGCGCTGGTGCCGACCACGCGCCGCGCCTGCGCGATGTCGCGCGCGCCGATCGCCTGGCCGATCAGGATGGTCGAGGCCATGCCGAAGCCGAACACCGAGCCGATCAGGAAGAACATGATGTTGTTGGCGTTCGCGGTGGCGGTCAGTGCCGCCTCGCCGAGGAAGCGCCCGACCCAGACCGCATTCACCGAACCGTTCAGCGACTGCGCGATGTTGCCGGCCAGGATCGGCAGGGAAAACAACAGGAGATTGCGGCCGATCGGGCCGGAGGTCAGGTCAAGCGGCGCTTTGGCCATGGAGTGGTGATCGAATCCCGGGAGGCGCACACTAGCACCAAGCCGGTTTGCGGGATGTGGCAATGCGTCAACGACTGCAGGTGAAGCGAAGGCTGGCGCTGGCCTTGATCGGCGCCGCGCTGGCCGCATGTTCGACAGGTGACCGGCTGGGCGATACCCAGGTGCGGCCAACCGACCGCCCCGAGTGCCTGGTCGGCAGCCAGCGCCAGGATCTTTCCGCCGGCGTTCCCACCTTGATCGGGGGCAGTGGCTGCCGCACCGACCCCGACAACCCGCGTCCCCTGAACAAGCGAACGGAGTAGTCCCTGCCGATGACCGAGCTTTCCCCGCTGTCGCCCAGTGTCCGCCTGGACATCTGGCTGTGGGCGGCCCGTTTCTTCAAGACCCGCAGCCTGGCCAAGCAGGCCATCGAGACCGGCAAGGTCAGCGTCGCCGGGCAGCGCCCGAAATCCTCACGCGCAGTGCGCGTCGGTGAGCAGCTGCAGGTCGACCGCGGCGAAGAGCATTTCGAGATCCAGGTGCTGGGCCTGAGCGACCAGCGCGGGCCGGCGCCGACGGCGCAGCAGTTGTATGCCGAGAGTGAGGCCTCGAAGGCGCGCCGTGCCGAACAGCGCGCGTTGCGCATCGCGGCGCGCGATGGTTTCCAGCCGCCGGAGCACAAGCCGGACAAGCGCGCACGGCGGTTGATCCGCGCGCTCGGCGATATCGACGCGTTGTAAGCAGCAGGGCGCCAGACCGGATCCGGCGCCCCCTTGGCTCAGCGCTTGCCGCCCAGCAGGCTGCCGCCGATCTTCAGCAGATCGCCCACGCCGAGCTGGCCGTCACCATCCTGGTCCAGCAGGCTGCCGAGCAGGCCGCCGGCAAGACCGCCCTGCTGCTGCACCTGCTGCTTTTCCTGACCGAGGGCCTGGCTGAGCGAGCCGGCGTCGGCCTGGCCGCCACCGAGGCGCTGGGCGAGGAAAGCCATCACGATCGGTGCGAGGATCTGCAGCAGCTGGCTGGTGCGGCCACTGTCGAGCTGGGTGGCCTGGGCCAGGCCGGTTTCCACCTTCTGCTGGTTGCCGCCGAAGATGTGGCCGAGGATGCCGGCGCCGTCGCTGGCGGCACCACCGCCACCGCCGCCCAGTACCGAACCGAGCACGCTGCCCAGGTCCAGCCCACTGTGGTTGTTCTGCAGCGCGCCGAGCAGCGCCTGCGCGCCCTGCGGCTGCGAGGCGTTGTTGCCCAGCGCGCCCATCAGCACCGGCAGCGCGGCACTGATCGCACCGGAAGCCTGGGTGTCGCTGATGCCGAGCTGCTGCGACACCTGCTGCAGCGGTGCGCCCTGCAGTTTGGCGAGAAGTTCGTCGGTGAGGCTCATCTGCGGAATCCTTGATTGGGGTGGGGCCTGCAGAAGGTACGACGCGGACCGTTAAAACGGCGACGCCGCCTCAAGGGGAGGCGGCGTGCTGTTCACGGGGCAGGGCGATCAGAGCTCGATGTCTTCGGCGCCCGGGGTCGCGGTGGGGAAGTCCGCTTCCGGCTGCGCCGGCTTGAACGGATCCGACGGCTGGCTGGCCAGCGCCTTCAGCGCTGCGGCAACGCCAGCGCCATAGGCCGGGTCGGCCTTGCTGCAGTTGTCGATGTGGCGCTGCTTGATGAAGTCCGGCGCATCGCCCAGGGCGCGGGCGGTGTTGGCGAACAGGCGGTCCTTCTGTGCCTGGTTGTAGCTGCGGAACAGCGCACCGGGCTGGCTGAAGTAGTCGGCGTCGTCCTCACGGAAATTCCAGAAGTCGGCGTCACCGCGGATCTTCATCGGCGGCTCGCGGTACTGCGGCTGTTCCTGCCACTGGCCGTAGCTGTTCGGCTCGTAGTGCGGCAGGCCGCCGTAGTTGCCGTCCACGCGCATCGCACCGTCGCGGTGGTTGCTGTGCACCGGGCAGCGTGCGGCGTTCACCGGAATCTGGTGGTGGTTCACGCCCAAGCGGTAGCGCTGCGCATCGGAATAGGCGAACAGGCGTGCCTGCAGCATCTTGTCCGGCGACGGGCCGATGCCGGGCACCAGGTTGCTCGGTGCGAACGCGGACTGCTCGACGTCCTGGTACCAGTTGACCGGGTTGCGGTTGAGTTCGAACTGGCCCACTTCGATCAGCGGGTAGTCGCTCTTCGGCCACACCTTGGTCAGGTCGAACGGATGGATGCGGTAGGTTTCCGCCTCCAGCTCGGGCATGACCTGGATGAACAGCTTCCACTTCGGGAAGTCGCCCTTCTCGATTGCGGCGAACAGGTCGCGGCCGTGGCTTTCGCGGTCATGGCCGACCAGGATCTGCGCCTGCGCGTCGGTCAGCGATTCGATGCCCTGCTGGCTGACGAAGTGGAATTTCACCCAGAAGCGCTCGCTGTCGGCGTTGGTGAAGCTGTAGGTGTGCGAGCCGAAGCCGTGCATGTGGCGGAAGCTGCGCGGGATGCCGCGGTCGCTCATCACCACGGTCACCTGCAGCAGGGCTTCGGGCAGCAACGTCCAGAAGTCCCAGTTGTTGCGCGCGCTGCGCAGGTTGGTATGCGGGTCGCGTTTCACGGCCTTGTTGAGGTCGGCGAACTTGCGCGGGTCGCGCAGGAAGAACACCGGCGTGTTGTTGCCGACCAGGTCCCAGTTGCCTTCTTCGGTGTAGAACTTCAGCGCGAAGCCGCGGATGTCACGCTCGGCGTCGGCGGCGCCACGCTCGCCGGCCACCGTGGTGAAGCGCGCGAACATCTCGGTCTGCTTGCCGACCTTCTCGAACAGCTTGGCGCGGGTGTACTTGCTGATGTCGTGGGTGACGGTGAAAGTACCGAACGCGCCCGAGCCCTTGGCGTGCATGCGGCGCTCGGGAATGATCTCGCGGTTGAGGTTGGCCAGCTTCTCCAGCAGCCAGACGTCTTCCATCAGCAGCGGGCCACGTGGGCCGGCGGTCTTGCTGTTCTGGTTGTCCACCACCGGTGCGCCGAAGGCCGTTGTCATCGGCGTGACCGGATCATCGCCGTGCTTCTGCTTGGGCGTGGTGCTCAGTTCACGCTGCTGCTGGGCGCCTTCCGCCGGCGACGGCGCGGTGTGATACGGGCACTTGGGGCTGTTGTTATCGGACTGGCTCATGGCTGGCTCCTGCAGGTGAAGACGGGGTGGAACATCTTCACTCGACTTTAGCTATGGCCAGATGAAATGAATAATCGAATGAATCATTCACTTCTATAGCTTCTGTCTATCGATTGTTGGGAATTCATTGCCGGGGCCTTGTTCCGGTCGCCCGGCGGCTCGCGTCCCGACACGCTCCGATCATGGGCCAGCAGTGCTCGATTCGACGATGCGCACCGGGCGTGCTAGGCCGTCGAATGCATCCACATAACGACGATGAAGCATCCCGTCCCGGCGCAGCTGGGTGTCCTGCATCGGCCGGATCTGGGTGGTCAGCGGATTCCCGCGTGGCGCCAGTTGCGTTCCATAGCGTGCGGGGTAGGGCCCCGATGCGCCTGCCTTCACATACCGGGTTTCCTGTACCACCAGGCCGGCACGGCGAAGGCGCTCGATCTGCAGGTCGCCGATGTTGGCGGTGTAGTCGTTGCCGAAGACATACTCGGCCTGCACGCCGTCGGGCCGGTTTTCCCAGGTTGTTGAAACGCAGTTGGAGGTGCAGCCACCGGTGAATGACCAGTGTGGTGAGTATGTGTACGTCCAGGAGGCGGGCTGGATGCCGGGCCCGGACAGGGTCTTGGATACCAGCGACTTGGCCATGTAGGCATTGGGAATGCCGAATGAGCCAAACCCGAAGTTGGAGGAACTAGTGCCGATGATGCCGCAGCTGCCAGGCGTATTGTCCGATCCGTGGATCAACTGGCGAAGCGAGAACACCCCTTGTGCACCGCTGGGATGGCGCATGGTGATCACATCGTTGAAGGCCGGGTCGCCGGCATCTTCCGAGCGGAATCCCGTTGCATTCTGCGCGCAGGAATTCATGTAGAAGCCTGGATTCAGGACGGGGGGCACCATCGTCCACGGCATGGCGCCCACATGGCGGTCGGTGGAGAAGGTCCAGCGCGACTGGTCGGGAAGTACGACTTCGTTGAGCGTGCGCCCCCAGTAGCTGTCGACGTAGTTGTAACGCCAGGTGCGATCCCCGGCCCGGACGGCGCCGATCTTGCCCTGCGCGTCATAGTCGATATCGATCCGGGCTCCGTCATTGGAAATGATCGCCAGCAGGCGGGTCGGGTTGGCACCGTCGTAGCTGTAACTGACCCAGTTGCCGTGGCGGTCCTCGACACGTGTCGCGTAGAGGAAGACATCGACGACCGGAACCAGCAGGTAGGGCTGCGATGTGCCATTGCCATTGCCATCACGATAGTACTCGTTGGCCAGCACGTCGTGCTGGTCGCGGACCGCCATCCAATCGAAGAAGTAACGGGTGCCATCGGTGGTCCGCACCACAAAACCTTCGCCGGTTCCATTCCTGATGGCTGGCAGGCAGCTGACGCGCCACTGGCTGGCCGAGGTACCAATGTAGGTTGCCCCATCCTGGGGCAGGCTTGCCCCTGCTTCCTTCAGCAACAGGGATTCATAACCGACCGCAGGGAGGTTGATGAAGATGCCGCTCCAATAGGTGTGCTTCGGGATGACCCGGGTGTTGAAGTCCGGTGACGGGCCCACCCACTCGGTCGGGGACAGGTTGCTGCCGCTGCAGCGGCCGCCGCCCGCCGCGTTCCAGCCCCGGCGTTGATCGTAGGAGCCCATCATGTAGGGGGCATCGATCTCCCAGGACGCCCCCAGCGGGGCGGCAGCGCGATCCAGTCCCTGTTTCTGCTTCGGCGTTGTGCGGGTGAATGCGACCCGCATTCCACTGCTGGTCGGCACCACGACATCGGTCTGCGAGAACTGCAGCGTGCCATCCTTCCTGTTTAGGGAATCACCAAACAGATCATCGCCAAGCGCCGAGACCCGCGCACCCCGCAGGCGTTCGTCGTAGGTACGCTCGCTGCTTACGAATTCCTGTGCATCGGCCACGCCACACACCAGCAACAACGCTAGAACCGTACGCCGCATGTTCGTTCCCTCGTGATCGAATCCCTTCGCTTCGATGCCGCGGCATGTTGCCCGGCCCCATTGCATGCCGCTGGGATCGCAGTTTCAGTGACTGTGCGGAACGGCGCCCCAGCTCCCCTGTGGCGGTCTGCGTGGCCGAGTATGCAGGATTCTCCGCGGTGGCTTCCAGGGGGGCATGGTGCCCCCTGGCCAGGCGCACTTACAGCAGTGCCTTCAGCCGATACAGCGCTTCCAGCGCCTGCTTCGGCGTCAGTTCGTCCGGATCGATCGCCGCCAGCGCTTCCTGCGCCTTGCTGGATGGCGCCGCGAACAGCCCGAACTGCTGCGGGGCATCCAGCGCCTGCGGCGCCAGCTCGGCGGCGTGGCTTTCAGCGCCGCGCTGTTCCAGCTCGGCCAGTCGACGCCGTGCCTGCGCCACGGTGGCGCGCGGCAGGCCGGCCAGTGCGGCCACCTGCAGGCCAAAGCTGCGGTTGGCCGGGCCGTCCTTCACTGCGTGCATGAACACCAGCGCTTCGCCGTGCTCGACCGCGTCCAGGTGCACGTTGGCGATGCCGCTGCGGCCGCCCTCGTGCTGTTCGTCGGCCAGCGCGGTCAGCTCGAAGTAGTGGGTGGCGAACAGCGTGTAGCAGCGGTTCTGGTAGGCCAGGTGGCGGGCCACCGCGTCGGCCAGCGCCAGGCCATCGTAGGTGGAGGTGCCACGGCCGATCTCGTCCATCAGCACCAGCGAATGGGCGGTGGCGTGGTGCAGGATGTAGCTGGTCTCGGCCATCTCGACCATGAAGGTCGACTGCCCGCGGGCGAGGTCGTCGCCGGCGCCGATGCGGGTCAGGATGCGGTCGATCGGGCCGATCACCGCCCGGCTGGCCGGCACGAAGCTGCCGATGTGGGCCAGCAGCACGATCAGCGCGTTCTGCCGCATGTAGGTCGATTTACCGCCCATGTTCGGGCCGGTGATGACCAGCATGCGACGGTCCGGATACAGGTCCAGGTCATTGGGTTCGAACGGCTGTTCGCGTACCGCTTCGACTACTGGATGGCGGCCGCGTTCGATCTTCAGGCACGGCTCGGCCTGCAGCTCCGGGCGCGCCCAGTCCAGCGCCTGCGCGCGTTCGGCGAAGGCGGCCAGCACGTCCAGTTCGCTCAGCGCAGCGGCACACTGCTTCAGCGGTTCCAACTGCCCGCCAAGGGTGTCCAGCAGCTGCTCGTACAGGTACTTCTCGCGCGACAGCGAACGGTCGCGCGCGGACAGCACCTTGTCCTCGAATGCCTTCAGTTCTTCGGTGATGTAGCGCTCGGCATTGGTCAGCGTCTGCCGGCGGGTGTAGTGCACCGGCGCACGATCGGACTGGCCCTTGCTGATTTCGATGTAGTAGCCGTGGACGCGGTTGTAGCCCACCTTCAGGGTGGGAATACCGCTGCTCTCGCGCTCGCGCAGTTCCAGGTCGACCAGGAACTGGTCGGCATGGGTGGACAGCCGGCGCAGCTCGTCCAGCTCTTCATCGAAGCCATCGGCCAGCACGCCGCCGTCGCTCAGCTTCAGCGGCGGCATCTCGGCGATGGCGCTGGCCAGCAGCTGCGCGCACGCGTCGTGTTCGCCCAGCGCCGCGTGCAGGGCCTGCAGGCGCGGCGAGTCCAGCGGGGCCAGCACTTCGCGCACCGCCGGCAGCAGGCCCAGGCCGTCACGCAGGGTTGAGAAATCGCGCGGGCGCGCCGAGCGCAGCGCGACGCGGGTGAGGATGCGTTCCAGATCGCCGAGGCGGCGGAACTGCTCGCGGATGTCGGCGTCCGCACCGCGATCGATCAGGGTTTCCACCGCGTGGTGGCGCTGCACCAGCACCTCGCGCAGGCGCAGCGGGCGGTGCAGCCAGCGGCGCAGCAGGCGCCCACCCATGGGTGTCACCGTGCTGTCGAGCACGCCCAGCAGGGTATTGCGGGTATCACCGTCGACACGCGTGTCCAATTCCAGGTGGCGGCGGGTGGCGGCGTTCATCGCGATCGCCTCGCCGGCGGTTTCCATCGCGATCGAAGTCAGGTGCGGCAGGCGCTGCTTCTGGGTTTCCTCGACATAGCCGAGCAGGGCGGCGGCGGCGGCGGTGGCACGGGGCTTGTCATCGATACCGAAGCCGCTCAGATCGTGCAGCTTGAAGAAGTTCAGCAGCTGGCGGCGGCCGCTGTCCGCGTCGAACAGCCAAGGCGCACGGCGGCGCACGCCGGTGCGCTGGCGCAGGAACTCCGGCCAGTTCTCCTCGTCGGGCACCAGCAGCTCGGCCGGCTCCAGCCGTGCCAGCTCGGCTTCCAGGGCGTCGTCGGTTTCCACCTCGTTGACCAGGAAGCGACCACCGGCCAGGTCGGCCCAGGCCAGGCCGTAGCCCTGCTTGCTGCGCGACAGCGCCATCAGCAGGGTGTCGCGGCGCTCGTCCAGCAGCGCTTCGTCGGTGACCGTGCCGGGGGTGACGATGCGCACCACCTTGCGTTCGACCAGGCCCTTGGCGAGTGCCGGGTCGCCGATCTGCTCGCAGATCGCCACCGACTCGCCCAGCGCCACCAGCCGTGCCAGGTAGCCTTCGTAGGCATGCACCGGCACGCCGGCCATCGGGATCGGCGCGCCGCCGGAGCTGCCACGCTGGGTCAGGGTGATGTCGAGCAGCCGCGCGGCCTTGCGCGCGTCGTCGTAGAACAGCTCGTAGAAGTCGCCCATGCGGAAGAACAGCAGCAGGTCCGGGTAGTCGGACTTGGCTGCGAAGAACTGCTTCATCAGCGGGGTGTGATCCTTGGACGCCTTGGCGTTGCTGGTGTTGTCTTTTGTATCAGTCACTTGGGGCGTTTCGCGTCTTGGGCAGGGCGTCGGGGCGTGACCACGCGCAGGCATGGCCGGAGAGGTCATTAGTGTAGCGACCTGGGGCGGTCGATGATCCGCGGCACCCGCGCTGGGCCTGGAGGCTGTCCGTGTGCCAACGCCTGCGCCCCTGCCCCGGCACTTTGGTTGATTTCCCCAGGGTCCCACGGTAGTGTCAGCCCCGGCGATCTCCGCCAAGCGGCCTCCATGGAAAACGGGGCGACTTGTCCCCGGGCGGGCGTTGATGGAAAGAACAAGCATGACTGCAGCCTGCATGGCCGCCGAACCTCGTTACACTTGGCGTACCGTCCTGCTGAGCATCCTGGTCGCCATCGTTCCGCTTGCCGGCTCCGCACCCTACACCTTGCTGAAGGCGGTGCTGCTGCTGGCCCTGCTGGTCACCGGCGTGGTTCTGATTCGCCGCCAGCCCGATGTCCGCCTGCGCTACCGCATCGCCCGGTTCATCGTGATCGTCTGCTTCCTGCGCCTGGCCTATGCCTTCTACAGCATCCTCTGGCACGGGCTGCGCTGGAACGAGCTGGATCTGCCGGCGCAGACACTGCTCTACCTGGGTACCGCTGCTGTGTTCGCCACTGCGCTGGACTGGCGCCTGATCTGGAAGATCTTCGCCGTTTCCACCCTGGTCTTCGGCGGGTCGTGCATCGTGCAGCACCACGTGATGGGTCTTGAACGCGCGCACGGTTTCAGTGGCGGCGAATGGACGGCCATCGAGTTCACCATGGTGACGCTGTGCATGGCGTTGTTCTCGGTCATCCGGTTGATCCAGCCCAATGTGCATCCGGCCGAACGCTGGCTGCACGGCGTGGCCATCGCCGTCGGCGTCTACGGTTCGATCCTGGCGCAGAGTCGCGGGCCGATCCTGGCGTTCATTCCCGCCATGCTGATGGTGATTGTGGTGCACGTCCGGCGAACCCGGCGCTGGCGGGGGGCACTGGTCTTCGTCGGTGCCTTGGCCATCGGCGTGGTCGGCGCCACCTCGGTGCTGAACCACGAGGTGATCCAGCGCTTCGGTGAGGTCAGTGGCGAGATCTCCGGCTTCAACCAGGAAAAGGAGGTCGGCTCGGTCCGCGAGCGCATCGCCATGTGGGGCGTGGCGGTCGACGCCTTCGCCGAGCATCCCGTGGCGGGGGTGGGCCTGAACCAGTTCGGTACCTATGCACGTGAGGGCATCGCCCGCGGCGAGGTGTCCGAGTCGATCTTCCGCTACAACCACCCGCATAACGAGTACCTGGAAGCGGCGGTGACCGGTGGCGTGCCGTTGCTGCTGATCATGCTGCTGGTCTTCATCCTGCCCGGCATTCATTTCGTGCGGCGCCTCGGCCACGCCGACGACATCACCGCGACGATCGCCATCGCCGGACTTGCCGTGGTCATCGTCTATGCGCTTTCGGCGTTCACGGACAACGTGTTCTACCGGGCGATGCCGCATTCGTTCTATTTCTACCTGGTGCTGGGCTTCATGATGGCGACCGCCTTGCCGGCGCGTAATCTGCATCGGCCAGGGAGTCCGTCCTGATGGCGCATATCCATCTACTGGCCGCCGACAACCAGCGTGGCCTGTCCCATGACATCCAGGTGATCGAGCGCTCATTGCAGCAGCTCGGGCACACGGTGACGGTCAGCCGTCTGGACGCGGTGCGCAATGGTGGTGCCTGGAAACTGCGCGGGATGCGCCTGCGCAGGCTGCTGGCCTCGTGGCTCAGCTTGGGGCGCACGCCGGCCCGGTTCGACATCAACATCTCGCTGGAGCATGTCCGGCCGGCAAGCTTTGGACTGGCCGAGGTCAATCTGTTGATTCCGAATCCGGAATGGGTGTCCGCACGCAGCCTGCGGATCCTGCCGCGGTTCGATGCGTTGTTGACCAAGACCGAAGAAGCCACGCGCATCTTCAACGCACTGGGCATGCGCGCGCTGGAAGTCGGTTTCTGCAGCCGTGACCGCTACGACCCAGCGGTGCCGCGCAGACCGCGCAGCTTCCTGCATGCGGCCGGTACCAGTCGCATGAAGGGGACGGCTGCACTCGTCAATGTCTGGAAGCGGCACCCTGAGTGGCCCTTGCTGACCATCCTGCGCGGCGGCCCTTCGGACGAAGATGAGGGCGGGGCCGCGAACCTGCGGATCGTCCGCGAGCGGCTGCCCGACCAGGAGGTGCAGCGCCTGCAGAACGAACATGCGTTTCACCTGTGCCTGTCGCAGACCGAAGGCTGGGGCCATTACCTGGTGGAAGCGATGAGCTGCGGCGCGGTGGTGATCACCTGCGACGGCGCGCCGATGAACCAGATGATCGACGACAGCCGCGGTATCCTGGTCGCCGCGCACGAGGGCGAGCCCTGCCATCTGTCCAGAACCTGGCATGTGGATGAGAAGGCGCTGGAACAGGCCGTCGAGCGTGCGCTGGCGATGGATGAGGCCGAGTGGACCCGGCTGGGCGCCAATGCACGCGCATGGCACTTGGCCAGCGAAGTGGCGTTCCCACGCCGTCTGGGCGAGGCCCTGGCCAAGCTTTGAGCTGATGGGGGCTGGTTGCTGCAGAGTGCTCAGCCTGGCACCAGGGTGATCTGCGGATGGCTGCCGAAGATCTCCATGACGATCTCGAAGTAGGCCTGTCCCTGGCCAATCGACAGTGCCGTCAACTGAGGCTGGATGACCGGACCGTTGAACCTGCCGTCCTGATCGAGTTTGGACCGCAGCCAGGCGCGCGTGGTCTCGCGGCCCAGTGCCTCGCGGCCGTGGGCGATGTCACGCCACACCATCGTGGTGGCGGCATGACCGGCGAGCGCGCCGTAGCTGCCGTGCAGCGGGTCATCAAGCGCGTCCAGGCTTGCGCCCAGCTGCCAGTCTTCGTTGGCCATGATGTCGTTGATGGACGCGCCTTCGATGTGTGGGATCCGTGTCATCTGCAGACTGTAGCCCGCCCGGGCGACGGTTGTGTCCGGCGCAGATAATCCGGGCCGCCTTGGATGGGGTAGGCGTGATTATGGTGTCAATTTGTGTAATTTTCATCGGGCGCTGGCGTGTCAGTGGCATTCGGTAATGATGTGGCGCCATTATTGGTCGCTGCATTTTCTGACTGCCTGCACAGTTCCATATATTTGGATCGGTCCATATATAAAGTCCCGTAAAGTTTCCCTCCGCTGCGCCGTCACCCTTCATACGGCCATGATCAAGGGAATTGAGATGCTCGCCTTACGCAACCTCCGAGTGGGATCCCGGCTGGGTGCCGGGTTCGGTTTGCTGCTGCTGTTCATCGTGGCCATCGTTGGCCTCGTGCTGTACGGAAACCACCTGAAGTCCGCCCAGTTCGAGAAAGTGGTGGACGTCAACATGGTGAAGATGCGGCTGTTGAACGACATGCTGGATACCAACAACGCGGTGCTGATGCATCGCCGGCTGATGGTGATCAAGCGCGGTGAGGATTTCGACAAGGATTATCAGAAGGCGCAGGAGCTGTCGCAGACCTACGACGGTATCTGGGCCAAGTACATCAAGATTCCACGCGACGCCACTGGTGATGCCCTGGTGGCGAAAATCGACGCGGCACGCAAGGCCACCGACGCCTCCACCCTGCATCTGCACGAGCGCATGAAGGCCGGGGATTTCGACGGTGCAGCCAAGGAGCTGCTCGCCGAGCACGGCTTGGCCACCGCATGGAATGGGGCGATCTCGACCCTGCTGCGGCATCAGGAGACACTGACCGAGCGCAGTCGCGAGGAATACCGTTCAACCGAATCCTGGACCGGCACGTTGTCGATCGTGTTCGGCGTGTTGAGCCTGGTACTGGGCTCGCTGGCCGCGTGGGCCATCACCCGCAGCCTGACCCGTCCGCTGGAAGGTGCGGTGAAGCTGGCCGACGGCATCGCCAACGGGCGGCTGGACAGCAGCATCGACGCGTCCGGCAACGATGAGGTGACGCAGCTGCTCAGGTCGATGCAGCGCATGCAGGCGCAGTTGCAGTCGGTGATGGCGGCGCAGGGTGAACTGGCCCGCCAGCACGACGCGGGCAGCCTCAGCTATCGCATGGACGAGAGTGCTTTTCCTGGCGACTACGGGCGCATGGTGCACGAGACCAATGCGCTGGTCGGTTCGCATGTGCAGGTGCAGAACCGGCTGATCGAAGTAATGAAGCATTACGCCCGCGGTGATCTGTCAGTGGACATGGATCCGTTGCCGGGCGAGAAGGCCGCAATCACCCAGGCCATGGACGAAACCAAGACCAGCCTGTCGGCGATCAACGGTGAGATCCGCCGGCTGGCGACGGCCGCAGCCGCCGGCGACTTCAGCCTGCGCGGCGATGAAGATCGCTTCGCCTATGATTTCCGCGACATGGTGGCCGGGCTCAATCGCCTGATGCAGACCACCGACGAGAACCTGGTGCAGGTGTCGACCCTGCTGCAGGCGATCTCGCGCGGTGACCTCACTGTACGCATTCAGGGCGACTTCCACGGCGTGTTCGCCCGCATGCGTGATGACTGCAACGCCACCGTCGATCAGCTCAAGCAGATTGTCGGCCGTATCCAGTCCAGCGCGTCCAGCATCAACCTGGCGGCAGGCGAGATCGCTTCGGGCAACACCGATCTGTCGCGGCGCACCGAGCAGCAGGCGGCGAACCTGGAAGAGACGGCTGCGTCGATGGAGGAACTGACCTCCACCGTGAAACAGAACGCCGAGCACGCACGCCAGGCTAACCAGCTTGCCATCGGTGCGCATGGCGTCGCCTCACAGGGCGGCGAGGTGGTCGGCCAGGTGGTCACCACCATGTCGGCCATCGAAGCCTCGTCGAAGAAGATCGCCGAGATCATCAGTGTCATCGACGGCATCGCGTTCCAGACCAACATCCTGGCCTTGAACGCGGCGGTGGAAGCTGCGCGTGCCGGCGAGCAGGGGAGGGGCTTTGCGGTGGTGGCCAGTGAGGTGCGCACGCTGGCGCAGCGCTCGGCCGGTGCGGCCAAGGAGATCAAGGGCCTGATCGAGGATTCGGTCGGTAAGGTCGCCGATGGATCGGCGCTGGTTCGTCAGGCCGGCACCACGATGGGCGAGATCGTGGCCTCGGTGCAGCGCGTGACCGACATCATGGCAGATATCTCTGCCGCCTCGCAGGAGCAGAGCTCTGGTATCGAACAGGTGAACCAGGCGGTGGTGCAGATGGACGAGACCACGCAGCAGAATGCGGCGCTGGTGGAAGAAGCCAGCGCGGCGGCACGCTCCATGGAGGAGCAGGCCAACCTGCTGGCCGAAGCAGTTTCGGTGTTCCGCACGGGGGCGGTGACCGCCGCCGCAGCGGTCCGCCCGGCGCTGGCAGCCGTGGCGGCATCGGTTGCACCGGTACGCCGGCCGGCGGTGCTGCCGCCGCGGATGGAACCGACGCTGGCCGCCAATGCGGGCGGTTGGGAAGAGTTCTAGCAGAGGGCAATGCCGGTAGGAAGACAGCGCCTATCACGCTGGCTGATCGTGATGAGCTCGGATTTCTTCCTGAACGCGCGATGGCCGATGAGGCGGCGGACACGCGCATTTCACTTCCGGTTGCCAACCGCAGGAGGACACTTGCGCCATACCGGAACTCAGGAGATGGCCATGAAGACCTCGACCCGATTGCTTGTGCTGGGCACGCTGCTGGCGGCTTCGTCGGTGGCCGGTGCGCAGACGTATGGGCCGCGCGATGAGGGACGCAAGTTCAACGACGGCAGTCGCGTGGTCTGCAAGAACGTGGAAGTGCAGCGCAACTCGCGCGATCCGAACCGCATCACGGGTACCGCTACCGGCGCAGTGATCGGCGGCCTGCTGGGCAACCAGGTGGGCGGCGGTAACGGCAAGAAGCTTGCGACGGTGGCCGGCGCTGTGGCCGGTGGTGCGGCCGGCCGCCAGATCCAAGGCAACCAGCAGCAGAAGAACGGTGACCGCGTGGTTGAACGTCGCTGCGAACGCGTCTACCGCTGATCGATCGCCGAAGGCCCCCGTTTCCCCTTCCACACCGCAGTACCCGAACGCCGGCCCCACGCCGGCGTTCTTCGTTGCAGAAAAAAGGGGACGGAGGGAATTAAGTCGCAATCCCCCAACCTTGCCGTTTACGACTTAATCCCCTCCGTCCCCTTTTTTGCGAGGAGGCGCCAGGTGGCGAGGCTGCCGTAGAGCAGCAGCAGGACGGTGAGGGTGATCAGTTCGTGGCTGACGTCGGCCAGGCTGGCGTCCATCTGGTTCAGCCGCACCATCAGGTTGATGCCGGAGGTGGTAGGCAGCAGCTGCGCCAGCCAGACCAGCGGTTGCGGCGTCATCACTGCCGGCCACGACAGGTTGGCCAGGAAGAACAGAGGGATCGAGGTGGCGATGATGTACTGGAAGGCGCGTTCGCGGGTGCGGAAGAAGCTGCCGACGAACAGACCGAAAACCACGGTAGCGGCGATGAACAGGGTGCCGCCCAGCAGCTGGCCCAGTGGGTTCCCGCCGCGCGGATAGTCCTGCACCCAGGCGGTGAACCCGGCGTACCAGAACAGGCCGAACAGGCCGATCAGGCCGAAGCCCATCGCCATGCCGGCCAGGGTCGGGAGGTCGAAGCGCAGGCGCCGGCCGAGTGCAAGACGACGACCACCGAGCAGCACGCCGATGCCCATCAGCAGGGTCTGGTGTACGATCAGCTCAGCCACACCGGGCACGATGGCGCTGCCATAGCCTTCCTGGGTGTTGTACAGCGGGCGCTGCACCAGGGTGACCGGCGGCGCCTGTGGCGCGCCCATGAAGGCGGCCTGGCCGACCACGGCGTCACGCCCGAACGCGCCCAGTGCATCGGCCACGCTGCCCAGCACCCAGCTGGCACGGCCCAGGTAGGCGCCGTTGCCGAGCAGCACCAGCTTGGCCGGGTGGCCGCGCAGGATGTCGCGCTCCAGGTTGGCCGGGATCAGCACGATGCCTTCGGCATGGCCGGCTTCCAGCTGCTGACGCGCACTGTCGATGTCCGCCGGTTGCCCGACCACGTGTGCGACGCGGAGCGCATCGAGCTTGCGCAGCAGTTCGCGGCTGGTCGCGCTATGGTCTTCGTCCACCACCAGCACCGGCAGGTTGCCGGCCACCTGGTGCCGGTAGGCGGCTGGATAGAAGAACGAATACAGGATCACCGCACCGACCATCACCACGATCGCGTAGCGGTCGCACAGCACCGCCGTCAGGGTCTGCCGCAGGCTGCGCCAGAGCACGCTCATGCGTCAGCTCCCGCAGGCTGCGCGGCTTTCGGCGTGCGCGCAAAGGCGATCAGGCGCAGGCCGCCAATGCCTCCTGCCACCACCGCCATCAGCAGCAATGTGGCCAACGGCCACACCGAAACCTGCAGCGGCGAACCGATGAACTGCTGCTGGGTCTGCAGCTTGATGTAGGCGCTGAGTGGCAGCAGCTGATGCCAGATGCGGGTGAACAGGGGGCCATCCAGCACTGGGAAGGTAGCGCTGGAGAACGCCAGTGCGGTGCCGATGCTGAGGCCGACCGCGGACAGCGCGGTACCCATGTCGCGGGTGACGCCGACGAAGAACAACGCGTAGGCGGCCGTGGCCAGGTAGAACAGTGGCTGTGCGAGCAGCAGCAGGAGCACGCTGCCGGCCACACCATCGCCGCGCAGCCAGGCGAGGTAACCGATGCCGAGCGCGCCATACAGCGAAAACAGCAGGATGTACGGCGCGACCTTGCCGGCAATCGCCGACCACGGCGTTCGACCCAGCCAGGCGGGCAGGGTGCCGTCGCGGATCTCGCGGCCGAGGCTGCCGGCCACCGCAAGTGCCAGTACCAGCGACAGCACGGCTGGGAAGATCAGCGGTAGCAGGAACAACTCGTAGCTGCGCGCAGGGTTGTACAGGATGTCCGACTGCACCGCGATCGGTGCCGCACGCAGCTTGCCGGGGCCGACCTGCAGGCCGATGCGTTCGCGCAGCAGGCGTGCGTTCCAGGCCGAGACTGCGTCGCCGATATCGCGCGACGCAGATTGGCCGGTGGTCATGTAGGTGGCGTTGTAATAGGCGAACACCGTGCCCTGGCGTCCACGCAGCGCCTGCCGGGTGACATCGCGCGGCACCAGTACGATGGCAAACACGTCCAGCCTGCGCAGCTGCGAACGCGCGTCCTCCAGGTCCGCCGGCTGGCTGGCGATGCGTACGCCGGGGCTGGCATCGAGCATGCGCAGCAGCAGGCGGCTGTCACTGCTGTGGTCGAGGTCGACCACGGCAATGGGGATGTCGCGCATCACCGACGGCGAGAACATCCACGCCATCACCGCCAGCATCAGCAGGGGCAGCACGGTGACCAGCAGCAGGTCGGCACGGTTGCCGCGCAGCGACTGCAGCTCGCGCCGCCACGAAGCAGCGAAGCCGTTGCGGTCCGGGCTCAGTGCTGGGGCCATGCAAACAGCACGCTCATGCCGGGGCGGAAGCCCTCGATGCGGCGTACCGGGCGCACCCGCACCTCGAAACTGCGGACGTCGTAGCCGGACGACTGGCGGGTGGTACGCCAGGTCGCATAGTCGCCGGCAGGGTTGATGAAGTAGACCTCGAACTCGCCGTCCAGGCCGAGTGCCGGCACGTTGCCCTGCAGCTTGCTGCCGATCTTCAGGCCCTGCATCTGTGATTCGCGCAGGTTCATCGCCACCCACATGCGACCGATGTCGACCAGGGTGAATACCGGGTAGCCGGCCGGCACCAGTTCGCCCGGGTCGGCCATGCGCTTGTTGATCTCGCCCGCCACAGGCGCGCGTCCTTCGACTTCGGCACGGGCGGCGTTGACTTCGGCCACCGCGCCCTGCGCCTGCTGCACCTGGCCCTGAGCGGCACGCTTGTCCTGCTCGCGTGCGCCGGCCAACGCCATGTCGTACTGCGCGCGCGCGGCACGGGCCAGTTCGCGCGAACTGGTGGCCTGGGCATGCGCTTCATCGCGCTTCTGCCGGGTCATCACCCCTTCGTTGAACAGGTTCTGCACGCGCTGGTAGGTGGCTTCGGCCAGCGTTGCACCGGCTTCGGCGCGCTTCCAGTTCGCTTCGGCGGCGCGGATGTCTTCGCTGCGCGCGCCTTCGTCGGCCTTGTCGGCCACCGCCTGTGCGGCGGCCAACGCGCCGTGGGCCTGCTGTTCCTTGGCGGCCACTTCGGGGCTGTCGAGCAGGAACAGCACCTGCCCGGGCTGCACGCGGTCGCCCTCGCGCACCTTCAACTCCGCCACGCGCGCGGTGATCTTGGCGGCCACGTTGATGGTGTCCGCGTCGGCCATGCCCTGGATCTGGTCGGCCGGGCTGCGCCAGGCCAGCCACAGGCCGAGCACCACCGCGACCAGCAGCACCACTACCAGGATCGGGCCCAGGCGGCGCTTGGCCGGGGGTGTTGTCGCATCGTCGTGCAGCACATCACTCATGGTCGATCACCTCGTCCGCACGGCGCCGGAATTCTTCAAAACGGTCCATCTGTCCACTGACCTCCAGCAACTGCGCCAGCGCAATATCGTATTGGTAGGCGGCCTGTGCGCGCTCTACACGGGCACCGCCCAGGCCGAGCCGCGCGTCGATCACATCCAGCGAGGTGGCCTGGCCCTCGCGGAACGCCAGCTCCTGCAGGCGCAGGTTTTCCTGTGCCTGGGTGATGCTGCTGTCGAGCAGCACGTACTGCTGGCGCGCGGTCTCCAGTTCGTTCCAGGCCTTGCGCACGCCCAGCGCGACCTGGTTCTCGGCCTCGCGCAGGCCCGCTTCGGCCTGGTCCAGCTGCGCGCGCGCGGCGCTGATCTGTGCCGGCCGCGAGTTCGGCGACAGGAAGGTGTACTTCAGGCCGATACCAAACGCCCAGTCCGGATCGGTCAGCATTTCGTCGCGGCGGCGGAAGTCGTACTGGCCGAAGGCAAAGATCTGCGGTTTCAGCTTGGCCTGCTGCACGCGCACGCCCTGTTCGGCCTGCGCCACCATGGCCCGCAGGCGTGCGATCTGCGGCTGGCGCGCCTGCGCAGTACGCTCGAAGCTGGCTACCGGTTCCAGCGGCACGCGCTGCACGAACAGCGGCGAAACCGGCTGCACCTCGCCCCCACTGCGCAGCAGCGTGGCCAGCGCGGCCTTCAGCGTGGCCAGGTCGTTCACTGTCTTCTGGTATTCGCGCTCGGCCTTGTCGCGGGCCACGGTGGCCTGAAGGCGCTGCGCGCGGGTGGCGAAACCCTCGCGTTCCAGCTTCTCTGCATCGGACAGGTGGCGGTTGAGGCCATCGCGCACGTCACGGCGCACGTCCACCGCCTGCTCGGCCAGGCGCTGCCCGAAGTAGGCCTGGGCCAGCTGCACGATCAGCGATTGACGTTGTGCTTCGCGCTCGGCGCTGGCCTGTTCGTGGGCGGCACTGGCCGCACGCTGCGCGGCCGGAATCACGCCGCCGGTGTACAGCGGCAGCACCGCGGTGACCACTGGACGGGTGCGCCAGTCGCGCTCGGTGAACGACAGCGGCGAATCGATGCCGAAGGCTTCAGCCACCGGCGCCAGTGAGCCCAGCGGCAGAGTGAGCGTCTTCTGGAACTGCAGGCGGCGCACTTCGCCGGTGATCTCCGGCAGGCGAAGCAGCCGGGTGGCGTCCTGCAGGTCCTGCTTGTTGCGAACGGCTGCATCGGCAGCGGCCAGCGCATCGGAGACCTGCTCCAGGCGTTGCCGCGCCTGTTCCCAGTCCAGTGCGGGTGCATCGGCACTGCTCTGCGCTGCCGCCGCAAGCGGCAGGCAGGCTGCCAGGGTCAACGCGACTTTCGCGCTGTGCATCCTTGTACGTCGGCCGATCACGCCCATGCCGTCCCAGTGGTAAAGAAGTGCGCAAACGGTAGTGCGCATGGTGTGAAGCCCGGGTCTGCGGTCATCGGTCTTTCCTCAACGAAGGGTGCCGCTGGCCGCAGTACGCAGCGCCTGGGTGATGTGCTGCAGCGTGCTTGAGCGCACGGCGGCATGCTGCCAGTACAACGGCACATCGAGCCAGCGGCGGGGTTCCAGTACCACCACGCGGCCGGCGCGCACAGCGGGCGCGGCCAGGGTTTCCGGGGCCAGGCCCCAGCCGAGTCCGCACGCGGCGGCTTCGACGAAACCGGTGGAGGAGGGCAGGTAGTGTAGCGGCGGCTGCAGCCGCGCGCGGGTCAGGCGACGCACGAAGCGCCACTGCAGTTCATCTTTGCGGTTGAACACCAGCATCGGCGCGCGTGCCAGTGCCGTGGCGTCCATGCCATCGCTGAAGTACTGGCGGGCGAAGCCGGGCGAAGCAATCGCTTGGTAGCGCATGGCGCCGAGCGGGTGCACGTTGCAGCCCTTCACCGGCTGGCTTTCGGCGGTGACCGCACCCAGCACGCTGCCGTCGCGCAGCAACCGCAGGGTGTGGTCCTGGTCGTCCATGCGCAGGTCGAACAGGTAACCATGGCGCTGGTGCAGGTCGGCGATGGCCGGCACGAACCACGTATCGAGCGAATCATCATTGACCGCCAGCGGGATCGGGGTGCGCGCAGCGTCGCTGCTGCCACGCTCGGGTAGCAGCTCGGCCAATGCCTCGGCCTCCAGCGCCTGCATCGGTCGCACCCGGCGCAGCAGCGCCTCACCGGCGGCGGTGGGGCGGCATGGCGCCTGGCGCACCACCAGCACCTGCCCGAGCCGGTCTTCCAGAGCCTTGATCCGCTGCGACAGTGCTGATGGGCTGATCGACAGGCGGCGTGCCGCAGCCTCGAAGCTGCCTTCCTCCAGCACCGCGGCAAACGCGGCCAGTTGCGGGTGTACCAGGTCCATGCCGGTGCCTCTTCAGTTTTCCTGCACAGGATAAAGAAAAATCAGTTTGTCTAAACAAGGCTGTTGGCCGCACCCTGCGCGTCCCCTCGCTGCCTGGCCTGTCCCGATGTGGATTGCCGCTACCGTCGCCGGCCTCTTCGCGGGCGCCGGCCTGATCATCGCCATCGGCGCACAGAATGCCTTCGTGCTGCGCCAGGGCCTGCAACAACGTCATGTGGGCAGGGTGGTGCTGGCCTGCGCCGGCGCGGATATCGCGTTGATCCTGGCCGGCGTGGGCGGCATGGGCGCGCTGGTGCTGCAGTGGCCGTTGCTGCTGCAGGTGCTGCGCATCGGTGGTGCGGTCTTCCTGCTCTGGTATGGCCTGCAGGCCGGGATGCGTGCGTGGCGCGGTGGCAGTGCACTGGCGGCGGGTGACGTGGACGGTGGCGATCGACGGCAGGTGCTGCTGACCTGTCTGGCCTTCACTCTGCTCAATCCGCACGTTTACCTGGATGCGGTGGTGCTGCTGGGCAGCCTGTCCACGCGCTACCCGGGCGATCTGCGCTGGGCGTTTGCAGCCGGCGCCTGCGCAGCCAGCGTGATCTGGTTCTGTGCACTGGGCTATGGCGCGCGGCTGCTGCAGCCGGTATTCCGCAGGCCGTCTGCGTGGCGGGTGCTGGATGCAGGCGTGGCGATGTTCATGCTCTGCCTTGCCATGCTGTTGCTGTTGCGCCCGCTCTAGGCGGCATCCACCGCGCACAACGGTGTTTCGCCCGGGCGCAGGGTCAGCACGCGCACGCCGCTGCCGGTGACCGCCACGGTGTGTTCGAACTGCGCCGACAGCTTGCCGTCGCGGGTGTAGACCGGCCATTCGTCCGGCTGCTGGCGGATGGCCGGCTTGCCCTGGTTGAGCATCGGCTCGATGGTGAACACCATGCCTTCTTCCAGCACCATGCCGGTGTTGGGGTGGCCGTAGTGCAGGATCTGCGGTTCCTCGTGCATTTCCTGGCCGATGCCGTGGCCGCAGTATTCCTTCACCACGCTGTAGCCGTGGCTGCGCGCGTGGCGGGCGATGGCGTGGCCGATGTCACCCAGGCGTGCGCCCGGGCGCACCGCGGCGATGCCTTTCCACATCGCCTGGTAGGCGGCCTGCACCAGCCTGCGCGCGGCGTAGTCGACCTCACCGACCAGGTAGGTGGTGCTGGAGTCGGCGATGTAGCCGTTCTTCTCCAGGGTGATGTCGAGGTTGACGATCTGGCCGTTGCGCAGCACGTCGGTGGTGCTGGGAACGCCGTGGCAGATCACGTTGTCGATCGAGGTATTGAGCACGTAGGGAAAGCCGTACTGGCCCTTGCTGGCCGGCCGCGCCCGCAGTTCATCGACGATCATGCGTTCGACGAAATCGTTGACCTCCATCGTGCTGCGGCCCTGCAGCGGCAGCTGGTCGAGTGCGGCGAACACCTGCGCCAGCAGGCGACCCGATTCGGCCATCAGCGCGATCTCGTCGGGGCGCTTGATGATGCCCATCGGCTCAGACCTGGCCCGGGGGCAGCAGCGGTGGCTGCACACCGGCCGCGCGCAGCTCGCTGGCGACGATGTCCTGGAAGCTCAGCGTGGGGTTCAGCTCGCAGAGCATGCCGACCCGGATCCAGAAGTTGGCCTGGGCATTGATCGAGCGGCTGGAGACGGTGCAGGCACGGCGCAGCTGGTCGTGCAGGGTGTCATCGATGTTGACGATGCCCATGGATGGCCTCGAAGTATGAATATACGAATCGTATATGTTTCGTATATCCATCTCAAGCCAACGTCATTCAGTCGGTGTGGGTGGCGAAGCGCAGCCGGTTGCCATCCGGGTCGCGCAGCAGCATTTCCCGGCTGCCCCATTCGGTGTCATGCGGGGGCTGCTCGATTGGGACGTTGGCGGCACCGAAGGCGCGGTGCAGGCTGTCGACGTCGTCAACGATGAAGTACACCGCGCCGCCGACCTCGCAGTCGCCGCTGTGTTCGGTAAGGAAGATCGTCTGGCCGTCGCGGGTGAGCTGGGCGAACAGCGGGAAGCCGGGTTCGAAGCGGTGTTCCCAGTCGACCACGAAGCCCAGCCCCTGCACGTAGAACGGCAGGGTGGTGTCGGCGTGGCGCATGCGCAGCTGCGGAATGACGGTCTGGGGCATGACGAGGGCTCCGGGACGGGAGTCCAGTGTAGTGCCGGCCGCTGGCCGGCATTGGTCCGGTAGATGCCAACCTTGGTTGGCATTGCCGGCCAGCGGCCGGCACTACCGAAGCCATGCCGGCCAACGGCTGGCACTACCGAAGCCATGCCGGCCAGCGGCTGGCACGACCGGCGCGATCAGCAGGCCGTTGGTACGGCGGCGATTGCCGCCAGCAGTTCGCGGTTCACCTGCTGGTGACGCGCCTGCCAGGCAGGAAGATCTTCGGCGCTGATGTCCGGTTGGCCATCCAGCGACGACAACCAGCGCTTGAAGCGACTCTGGTAGTGGGCCAGCGACACTTCCCCGGTGATGTCACTGCCGACCAGGCCGCCGGCACGCAGCGCCTCGATCACCACCAGTGCGTCTTCCAGCTGGAATCGGCCCTGGTCCCAGTTGCTGCGCGCGACGTCCTCGGCGAACACGTCCTTGTCGATCGACAGGTAGGCCGGCTGCGGCGACTTGGCCTGTTCGGCAGCGAACGCGGCCACCAGCGCTTCGGGGTGCTCGAAGCGGCGGAACGCGTGGCCCATGCCGAGGCGATGGCCCCAGCTGACATCCACGTCCATGCACCAGTACGTCAAGCGACCGCCCAGCAGCGGGCGCCAGTGGTTCTCCCAGGCATGGCCGAGGCCGATGTCGCTGGAGGTGATGCCGAGCACATGGGTGTGCGAGATCTGCGGCAGCTTGCTGGCGGCATTCACCCATGAGCCGCAATGCATGCCGAACGGAAAACGCATGTTGTCCGGATGGTTGTCCAGCACCACCAATTGGAACGGCGCCTGTGTGCGCATGCGGCGCAACAGCGGCAGGCTGAGATGATGGAAGTCGCCACTGCCCAGCATCACGGTGCCGAGCTGCGCGGGCAGCGGCGCCAGCACTTCGGCGGCGAAACGGTGCAGGGTGGCATTGCTGCAGGCGAAGCGCAGAGGGTCGTGCCACTGCGGCAGGGCCAGGGTCTGCGCCTGGGGCAGCGGCAGCACGCCACCGTCCAGGTCGAGGATCAACGGAGAACGCAACGGCATCGCTCAGCCGCCTCCATCAGGTTCGCCCTGCAGATGCGGCGCCAGCTTGCGCAGGGCAGCGCGCAGCAGCGGGGAACGGGCGTGGATCGCGTGCCGGGTGGAGGTGAAGCGGGCGCCCAGCTCGGCTTTGATCCGCGAGTCGGTCCAGCCGGCCACATAGTGGCTCAGGCCGTGCTGCAGCGCGTACTCAAGGTTGTGCATCCAGCTGACCGCGTACAGGTTGTGCTCGCGCGACTGCGGATAGGCCAGCCCGATGTACTTGTCCACCAGCTTTCCGGTGTGGATGTAGCACAGGTTCCAGCCGATCAGCTGCCCTTGGTGGCGATACAGGAACATCCGTCCCTGGCCCTGGTTGTCGGCCAGCAGATGCTGGAAGTAGGGCAGGTCGAGCTGGTCGAAATGCACCGCGCTCTGCGCATACACGCCCAGGTACAGCGCATACAGTTCGGCCTGCAGCTGCGGGTCGGCGAGGGCCGGATCACCGGTGGCGATGCAGTCGATCTGCAGGTCATCACGCGAACGGAGCTTGCGCCGGATGTTCTTGCGGCGCGAGGGCGACAGGCGGCCGAGGTAGCCATCGAGCGAATCGAAATCGATCGCCACCCAGGCAAGCGGCATGCCTTCCAGTTCAACGAAGCCGCGCGCCAGCAAGGCCTGCAGGAACGCCGCGCTGTGCGCATTGGCCGCGTCGTCCAGCAGCGGTGAATCGATGGCCAGGTCCTTGACCACCAGCAGCCGGGTATCGCCGATCGCGTGACGCGTCACGTCCTCGGCCAGCGCCTCCGGCGCCACGTGCGCCGGCAGCGGGGTGTACTCGGTGCTGGTGGCACCGACGAAGCGGGTCTTCCAGGTGATCCAAGGCCGCCACAGGCGCGACAGAGGCAGGCCGAGCAGCTTGCTGCGCAGCGCGTCGTCCATCGTGGTGGTCAGGTCCAGCGGCGCACGGAACGTCGGCAGGCCGCTGGGAAGGCGGCCTGCCTCGAATCCGAGCGGCGGGTGGGCCAGGAAGCCCTCCAGCAGCGCGGCCGGTTCCAGCGCGGTGCTGGATGCGCGTGACGTCATCTCCATCGGCACGGGAACCGGCAGCCCATCCAGTCTCAGCCCTTGGCCTTGGTCAGCGCCTGGTCGAGCAGGGTGATCGCCAGGTCGATCTCTTCGTAGCTGATGTCCAGCGACGGCGCGAAGGTGATCACGTTCTTGTACCAGCCACCTACGTCGAGCACGAGGCCCATGCGCTTGCCGTCGTGCAGGAGGTCACCGGCCAGGCCGATGTCGACCATGCGGTCCAGCAGTTCCTTGTTCGGGGTGTAGCCGTCGGCCTGGCAGATTTCGGCGCGCAGGGCCAGGCCCAAGCCGTCGACGTCGCCGATTTCCGGGTGACGCTTCTGCAGGCCACGCAGGCCGTCGAGGAAGTATGCGCCCTTTTCCGGCACGGTGCGCTCGTAGTCCATTTCCTTGCCCAGCTTCAACACTTCCAGGCCCAGGCGGGTGCCCAGCGGGTTGGAGTTGAAGGTGGAGTGGGTGGAACCCGGCGGGAACACGGTCGGGTTGATCAGCTCTTCGCGTGCCCACAGGCCGGACAGCGGGTTCAGGCCGTTGGTCAGCGCCTTGCCGAACACCAGCACGTCCGGGGTCACGCCGAAGTGCTCGATCGACCACAGCTTGCCGGTACGCCAGAAGCCCATCTGGATCTCATCGACCACCATCAGGATGCCGTACTTGTCCAGCACGCGCTTGAGGCCGGTGAAGAAGTTGCGCGGCGGGATGACATAGCCGCCGGTGCCCTGGATCGGCTCGACGTAGAACGCAGCGTACTCGGCCTGGCCGACCTTGGGATCCCACACGCCGTTGTATTCGCTTTCGAACAGGCGTTCGAACTGCCACACGCAGTGGTCGGAATACTCGTCCGGGGTCATGCCCTTCGGGCGACGGAAGGGGTACGGGAACGGGATGAACATCGCGCGCTCGCCGAAGTGGCCGTAGCGGCGGCGGTAGCGGTAGCTGGAGGTGATCGACGAGGCACCCAGGGTGCGGCCGTGGTAGCCGCCTTCGAAGGCGAACATCAGGCTCTTGCCGCCGCGCGCGTTGCGCACGATCTTCAGCGAGTCTTCAATGGCCTGCGCGCCGCCGACATTGAAATGCACGCGACCGTCGAGGCCGAACTTTTCGTGCATGTCCACGGCAATGGTCTTGGCCAGCTGCACGCGGGTCGGATGCAGGTACTGGCTGGCGACCTGCGGCAGGGTGTCGATCTGGTCCTTCAGCGCGTCATTCAGGCGCTTGTTGCTGTAGCCGAAGTTGCAGGCCGAGTACCACATCTGCAGATCGAGGTAGGGCACGCCCGCACCGTCGAACATGTAGCTGCCTTCGCCGCGCTGGAAGATCTTCGGCGGGTCGACGTAGTGGACGGTATCGCCGAAGGAGCTGTAGCGGGCTTCGTCGGCCAGCAGCTGCGCGTCGGAGGCAGCGGCGTCGGCGTTCTTGTCAAAAATGTTCATGCAGTTCGGTTCCGTGAAGGACGTTCGAAAGGGGCGACGGGGGAGCGTGCTTGGAGGGAGTGCTCAGGCGGTGGCCAGCAGTGGGGGCAGTGCGGCGGGCTGCGGGCGGGCGTCGATGCGACGTGGCTGCAGCAGGCTGCCATCGAGCAGGCGCGGCAACAGTGCGACTGCATCGTGGAAGGTGTCGATGGCGGCATGCTCGATGCCGGCATTCGTGCAATGGGTAATCAGGCGGCGCTTGGCGAACACGAAGTCGGCGTCTTCGGACACGCAGAAATCCGAGCTGCCGTCACCGATCATCAGCACGCGCGGTGCTTCGTTGGCGCGCGCCTGCGCGGCGCAGGTGCACTTGCAGGTGCCACTGCGGCAGCCTTCGGCCTGGTAGGGCGACTCCAGTTCCCAATGGTCTTCGCACCAGCGCAGGTGGTTGGCCACCACCGGCAGCTGCGACAGGCCGTGGTTGGCCAGGATGCGGTGGATCGCATAGTCCAGGCCGTCACTGACGATCCGCAGCGGCAGGCCCAGCTGTTCGGCACGGCTGACAAAGGCGGCGAAGCCCGGATCGATCTGTACCTGGTCCAGATGGGCGTCGAGCGTGGCCGGGTCCAGTTTCAGCAGCCGCACCTGGCCCTGCATGCATTCACGCGAGCCGATCTTTCCCGCTTTCCACTGGTCTTCCAGTTCCTGCCAGCCCGGCTGGCCGTACTTTTCCAGCAGCGAGTCGATGACATCTTCGAGGCTGATGGTGCCGTCGAAGTCACACAGGATGCTCCAGTGCATGGGCAGGTCCGTCGATGAAAGAAACGCCCGGCCCGATGCCGGGGCAGGCTCAATGTAGGCAGGCCGCCTTTCTCGTTCCTTTCCTGTTGAAAGGCTCTTCTGACAGGCTGGGAAAACGTTCAGGAAGGTGCACGGATGAATGCGCGGAGGGCAGGCCACGCGTGCACGTTCGGGTCAGGCGCGGGCCAGGACCTGCAGTATTTCGGCAGTCTCTTCGCGGGTCTGCCAGGCGCTGTTGCCAAGGGTCAGCATGCGTGCGGCGAAGTCGCGTGCATTGGGCATGTCGTCCTGCGGCACGATGCCGCGCAGGTACGCGTAGCCGGGCAGGGCATGGATGAACATGCGGCTGGCGCCGAGACCACGTGGCCACAGGTCCTTCAGCACGGCATCGCGGGCGCGCTGGCTGGGCAGCAGCAGCATCAGCAGTGGCCAGGTGCCACCGCTGCCGGCGAGGCCGTCGACCACCTCAACGGCTGGCAGCTGTGCCAGCTGCACGCGCAGCTGCAACGCACGCAGGCGACCGGCCTGCAGGAACGCCGGCAAGCGCCACGCGGCACGCGCGCCGATGTTCTGCCGCCAGTGGCTGACCCGGTGCTGCGGTATATCAAGCGGGAAAATGTCACCGACCGCTTCTTCCAGATCGTCGCGTTGAAGCGCACTGCGCAATGGATTGCCATACACCAGCGACAGCAGCGAAGGGCGATAGCAGGCAGCAAGGCCGATCAACTGCACGCTGCGCAGCAGCTCCCAGCGCAGGCTGGGGCGAACGTGCTGGACGGCATGTTCGGCCAGCCCGGCACGCAGTTCGTCGTCACGGCTGACCAGCAGGCCGCCTTCATGCAGGCTCAGGCCCTTGCCAGCAGCCAGGCTGAAGAATCCGATATCGCCACGCAGGCCGACACTGCTGTTGCCGACCCGTGCGCCGAGTGCCTGTGCGGCGTCCTCGATCACCCAGGCGCCGGCGTTGCGGGCGACTTCGCAGGCCAGTTCGACATCGGCGATGCGCCCGCCCAGGTGGGTCGGCAGGATCGCCAGCGTGCGCGCATCGGCCAGACGCCTGAGCTGGCCGGGATCAAAGTCGAAGTGACCACGACGGGTATCGCACAGTTGCACGCGCAGGCCCAGGCTGTGCACCGCGATCGGCACCAGCGGGCAGGTATAGGCCGGCATGATCACGGTGTCGCGCCTTGGCGCGCGCTTGCGCAGCGTACGCAGCGCGATCAGCAGCGCGTGCGTGCCGGAACAGGTCAGCTGCAGTGGCGGTGTGGCGAGCTGGCTGGCCAGGACTTCGCGCAGGTCGCCACCACCGGGCAGGAAATCGCTGGCCTGAATCGGCAGGCCAGCGGTAGGTGGCAGTTCGCGCGCGAACAGGCTCATCGCAGCCCGCTCACGACGCGCTTTCGGCGGGACTGTGCGGGTCGTCCGCTTCAGCGCGGCCGAGGCAGACGATGCCGGCCACGATCAGTACCGCACCTAACAGATGGTGCAGGGTCAGCGGCTCGTTCAACAGCCACGCCGACAGCAGCAGCACGCTGATCACTTCCAGGTGCGAGGCGGCAAACGCGGGGCCGATCGGCGCATGGCGCAGCAGGCTCATCCAGGTGAAGAACGCGCCCACGTAGCCGAGGATGGCGCCGTACACCCACGGCTGCGACAGCACGCGCAGCAGCCAGGCGGTGTTGGCCTCGACCGGCAGCGCGGCGTCACCGGCGTACTTGAAGCACAGCTGGGCCAGCGTGTCGAAGGCCATCAGCAGCGGGAAACCGATCACATACAGGCGCCTCATGAGCCGGCCCCCACCACCGCCACGCCCGCGGTGACCAGCAGCATGCCGGCCACCCGCAGCGGCGTGAGCTTCTCGCGGAACAGGAAACGACCGGCGATCATCAACGCAACGATGTTGATCGAGCCCAGCAGCACGCCCTCGGACAGCGGCACCAGCGACAGGAACGCAATCCAGGCCACGAACTCGAGCACGTAGCAGGCGATGCCGATCCACAGCCAAGGGCGGCTGAGCATGTATTTCCAGCGTTGCAGACCTTCACCTTCCTGCGGATCGCTGGCGGCGGCCTTGAAGGCGAGCTGGCCACCGGTATCGAGTACCACATTGGCCAGCCACAGCAGGGTGGCGAGTGCCCCCATCTCAGGCCACCGCCTTGAGCACGCCCGTGCGTTCACCGATCTCGGTGAAAAAGCGCGCGCTGCGACGGATCACATCGCGGCGTTCGCGATCGATGGTGATCATGTGGTAGCTGTCTTCCAGCACCACCAGTTCCTTCGGGCCGCTGACCCGCGACATCACCAGCTCAGCGTTGCCCATGCTGGCCACATCGTCTTCGCGGGCGTGCATCACCAGGCACGGTGCGATGACCTGGTGCAGGTGGCGGCGGGTCCAGTTGCTCAGCGCACGCATCTCGGCCAGCGCATGCCAGGGGTTGCCCGGCAGGCCGGCAGCCGCGCTGTCGCCGGACAGCATTGCGGCGCTGACCTGCGCGCGCAGGCGCTCGTCGCGCAGGCCGTACGGCGGTTCTTCCATGAACATGCGGTCGCGGCCGATGTTGAAGCGCTTGAACCACGGCAGTAGGAACGAGAAGCGGGCCACGGCGGGAATGTTCCAGCCGTCGTAACGGAAAGTGGCGCCGTACACGCCCACGCCGGACACCCACTCCGGGCGACGTGCCGCCAACGCCAGCGAGAGTACCGCGCCCATCGACAGGCCACCCACGAACAGCTGGTCGACCTTGCCGCGCAGGGCGGCCGCCGCATCTTCCACGCCCTGGTACCACTGTTCCCAGGTGGTCGCCAGCAGGTCATCCACGGTGCCGCAATGGCCGGGCAGTTGCACGCCGTGGACGGTGAAGCCGGCATTGTTCAGCCCCTTGCCCAGCATGCGCATTTCCGCCGGGGTGCCGGTCAGGCCATGGACCAGCAGCACGCCCTGGGGGCCACCGGGGAGGAAGAAGTCGTGCGATTCGGTCACCTGGCGGCTCCGGGACGGCAGTGGGGATGGCAGGATCGCAAGCGCGATTTTCACCAGCCTTTCAGCGCGCCGGGCCGGGTCAGGGGGCCTTCAGCAGCGGCAGCGTGATGGCGACCTTGAGCCCCCCGCCCGGGCGGTTGAGGAAGCTCAGGCGGCCGCCGAAGTGCTCTACCGCCTCGTGCGCGATGGCCAGGCCGAGGCCGGTGCCGCTGGCAGCGGTGCCCGGCGCCCGGAAGAAGCGCTCGCCCAGCCGTGGCATCACGTCGTCGGGCACGCCGGGGCCGTTGTCTTCCACATAGAGTTCGACATCATTGTCGTCCAGCGCATGCACGCCCACCGTGACGGTGGCATTGCGGCCGGCATAACGCAGGGCGTTGTCGATCAGGTTGTCCAGCGCCTCCTGCAGCATGGCGCCGTTGCCGAGCACACGCAGCGGATGGGGGCTGCCGCGGTAGCCGAGGTCGATGCCATCGCGGATCGCTTCCGGCACGCGCATGCCAACCCACTGCGGCACCAGCTCGCCCAGGTCCAGTGCTTCCACGGTATCGGGCACGGTCTGCGCCCGGCTCAGCGCCAGCAGCTGGGTGCTGACCCGGGCAGTGCGCTGGTTGAGCCGGCGGATGTGCTGCAGCGCCTCGCGCACCGTATCGGGATCACCGTGTGCCAGAGCTTGGTCCACGTGCAGGGCCATGCCCGCCAGCGGCGAACGCAGCTGGTGCGCGGCATCGGCAATGAAGCGGTTCTGCAGGGTGATCATTTCCGCCTGGCGGGCAAACAGATCGTCGATGGTGCTGATCAGTGGCTGGATCTCTTCCGGTACGTCGGCATCGGAAATCGGTGCCAGTTCGCCACGGCGCTGCGCCAGGCGGGTCCTCAGTGGCGTGAGGATGCGCAGGCCGTAGGTCACGCCGAACCAGACCAGCGCTGCGGTGCCCAGCGCCAGCATGGTCATCAGCGGGATGATGATCATCAGGATCTCGCGCGCGCGCTGTCGGCGGTCGGCCATGCTCTCGGCCACGGTCACCGCCAGCTGGTCCTGCGGATCGTTCATCGCCTGCGTGCAGACCGTGGCCATGCGCACCTGCTGGCCATTGAGGTTGCCGTCGTACAGGGCCGGATGCACGCCGGTGCAGTCCTGCGAAGGGGCATACGGGCTGAAGTCGGCATTGCCGCTGAGCGTCCCCATGCGGCTGCTGTCGACGTTGAAGTAGCGATGGCCGTCGGGGTCGTACTCGATCAGGAAGCGCGCCTGCGGCGACAGGTCGCTGGTCACCGGCATGGTGCTCAGCATCTGCGCGAACGAATGCGTGTCGTCGATCAGGTTGCGGTCGTGGATGCGGTTGGAATAGTCCAGCGCAACGTAATAGGCCAGGATCGTGTTGAAGGTGAGCAGACCCAGCATCGGCAGCGCCAGGAAGGCGAGCAGGCGCCGGCGCAGGCTGGGCGGTCCACTGATCACGGGGTGCTGTTGTCCTGCGCGTCTTCCAGCATGTAGCCCAGCCCGCGCACGGTGCGGATGCCCATGCCGCCGGGCTGCAGCTTGCGGCGCAGGCGGTGCAGGGCGATGTCCAGGCCGTTGTCGGTCAGGTCCTGGCCCCAGTCGCACAGCGCTTCCACCAACTGCGCGCGTGACACGATGCGCTCGGCGCGCACTGCCAGTGCCGACAGCAGGCCGAACTCGCGTGCGGTCAGTTCCAGCGACTGGTCGTCGATCCACACCCGATGCCCGGCCAGGTCGATGCGAAGGCGGCCGATGCGCAGGTCCGGGTTGCCATTGCTGGTGACCCGGCGCAGCTGGGCGCGCACGCGCGCTTCGAACTCGTCCAGCGCGAACGGCTTGACCAGGTAGTCATCGGCACCCAGGTCGAGCACACGCACGCGCTCGGCCAGGCCGTCACGGGCGGTCACCACCAGCACTGCGAGGCCATCACCGCGCTGGCGCAGGCGCTGCAGCACGTCGCGGCCATCCAGCTGCGGCAGCCCCAGGTCCAGCACCAGCAGCGCGTACTGCGTCGAGCCCAATGCAGCATCGGCGTGCGCACCGTTGTCGACGTGGTCGACCACGTGCCCCTGCCGGCGCAGCGAGGCGCACAGGCCGGAGGCGATATCCGGGTCGTCTTCAGCAATCAGAACGCGCATGCGCGGGGCTCCTGTAACGGTCAGGCCCACCGGATGGACGGGGTGGGCCTCTCGGCTGCCGAGGGTAGCCGCAAACCGGCTGCAGGTGGAGCGCGTCGGCACCTCCCGGCACCGTCGCGCTGTCCCTCCATTCAGTCCTGCAGGCCCGGCTCACCGAGCGCCAGCGGCACCCGCGAACCATCCAGCAGGCCACGGCTGAGCTTGCCACCCTCGATGAACAGCAGTTCGCCGTTCTCGCCGTTCTTGATGCTGCTGTCGATGGCGATCACGCGGTCGCCGTGGAAGCTGCTGACGTGCGGCATCGAGGTATGGCCAACCACGATGCGCTTGAGCTGCAGGCGGTCGAGCACAGCCTGCACACCCGCGGTGTCGAGGCGGCCATCGAAATAGCCGCGGTACCAGATCGGGCTGGTCTTGCCGTCGTACAGCGGTGCGGTGGCCGGGTCGGCCTTCACTTCGGCCTTGGGCAGGCCCAGCGAGGCCTGATAGGCCGCGTTGGTGCGTGCCGGGTCCAGCGCCAGCTGCACCGCCTCGGGCGAGATGCCGCCGTGCAGGAACAGGCTATCGCCGATCTTCAGCAGCACCGGGCGGGTGCGCAGCCACTGGCCGATTACCGAGTCGGCGCCATACAGCTGCGGGTAGCTGCGACCGAGCAGCTGGGCGCTGCGCAGGTATTTCGGGTTGACGTAGCGCAGGTCGTCGTACAGCACCATGGTCTCGTGGTTGCCGAGCACGAAGTGCACCGCGCCGCCGGCGGCGGCCGCCTGCTGCTGCAGGCCATACAGCAGCCAGAAGGCTTCGGTTACCTGCGGGCCGCGGTCGAACACATCGCCGGCGATGACCAGGGTGTCCTTGCCCAGCGCCCAGCGGTCCTGTGCGTCGATGACCTGGTGGGCACGCAGCAGGCGCACCAGCAGCTCGTACTGGCCGTGGATGTCGGACAGCGCCACGATGCGCGGCACGGCCGGCAGCACGGAGACCGAAGGCGCATTCGGGGCGGCCACGTGCACGCTGTGTTCGTAGCCACAACGCGGGGCGATGTCGGCGCCTGCGGCCTGCGTGGCAAGTGTGTGCGACTCGACCTTGTCGTCGCAGATCCAACTGGCCTGCAGCTGGTTGCCCTGGCGGAACACATAGGGGCCATCGGCCTGCACGTGGTCGGCGGGCGCGGCAACCTCACGGGCCTGCGTGGTTGCTGTGGCGCAGGCCAGCAGCGGCAACAGCAGGGCGGTCAGCAGGGAAGGGCGACAGCGCGACATCGGCGGCATCCAGCGGCGGAAAGATCCGATGCTAACCGGCGCGGGCGTCCGTCGGTGTGCGCGAATGGGCGGATCAGGTGTCGCGCCCGTCGTCCTTGAGCTTGCGCACGCGGGTGGCAGTGGGCTGAAGCGGCTGGCCATCGCGCCCGCGCGGCTGCATGTAGGGCAGCGGCCGCCGCGTCGCCAATTCGATCAGCTGCGAATGGGCTTCGCCTGCACCGAAGCGATGGCGCTCCCCCCACTGGCCCAGTGCGACCAGCAGCGGGAACAGTTCCAGGCCTGCGGCGGTGAGCACGTACTCTTGGTAGGCCGATCCATCGGAGGCTGGCTGCAGCTGCAGGATGCCGGCCTCGACCAGCCGGCGCAGGCGGTCGCTGAGGATGTTGCGCGCCGCGCCGAGGCTGCGCTGGAAATCACCGAAGCGGGTGATGCCGTCGAAGGCGTCGCGGATCACCAGCAATGCCCAGCGGTCACCGAGCAGGTCGGCACTGCGGGCTACAGGGCAGGGGCTGTCGGCGTGCATGCTGGGTATCTCCGAATGTGGTTGCAGTTTAAAACCAATGGCGATAGCCTGCATCTGGTTTCAAATTGCAACCATATGATGAGTGCCACATCGCTTCCCCGCCCGCTGCTGGTCCTGCTTGCGGCTGCCGCCGGCGCCAGCGTCGCCAACGTCTACTACGCGCAGCCGCTGCTGGATCAGCTTGCACGCGCCTTTGCGATGGACCGGGCCGTGGCCGGCGCAGTGCTGGCTGCCACCCAGGCCGGCAGCGTGCTGGCGTTGCTTGGCCTGCTGCCGCTGGCGGACCGCGGCGACCGGCGACGCCTGCTGCGGCTGCAGTTGATCGCGCTGGTGCTGGCCCTGTTGTGGCTGGCGGCGTCACGCACGGCGAGCTGGCTGTTGTCGGGCATGCTGCTGGCAGGCCTGCTGGGCACCGCGCTGACCCAGGGCCTGATTGCCTATACCGCCATGCTGGCACCGCCCGAGCAGCGCGGTCGCGTGGTCGGTGTGGTGCAGGGCGGCGTGTTCATCGGCCTGCTGCTGGCGCGCGTGGTGTCCGGTACGGTGGCGGCGGCCTTTGGCTGGCAGAGGGTCTACCTGCTGTCAGCGGTGGTGATGGCAGCGTTGGCGGCGCTGCTGTGGCGGCGCCTGCCCGCAGTACCGGTGCCGTCGGTCCCTCCACGCTGGCGCGAGCTGCTGGGCTCGATGCTGGGCATGCTGCGCCGCGATCGAATGCTGCGCGAGCGCGGGCCGCTGGCATTGCTGCTGTTTGCCGGCCTCAATGTGTTCTGGGCGGCGGCACCCTTGCCGCTGTCGGCACCGCCGCTGCACTGGTCGACCGCAACCATCGGCGCGCTCGGCCTGGCCGGCGTGGTCGGTGCGCTGATGGCGGCGCGGGTCGGACACTGGATGGACCGTGGTTTCGCGCATCGGGTCAGCCTCGGCGCGCTGTTGTTGATGCTGGTCGCGTGGTGGCCGCTGCTGGGCCTGCCGCATTCGCTGTCCTTGCTGTTGCTGGGTGTGGTCGTGCTCGACCTGGGCGGCCAGGCACTGCATGTCTCGAACCAGGCATCGTTGCTGCGTGCACCGGCAGAACAGCATGGGCGCCTGGTGGCGTTGTACATGCTGTTCTATGCGGTGGGCAGCGGTGCGGGAGCGGCGGCGGGGCCCTGGATGCAGGTGCGGCATGGCTGGCCCGCTGTGTGCCTGCTGGGGGCAGGCATCGCGTTGCTGGCGCTGCTGTGGTGGGCAGCATGGCGGGTGGGGGCGGTGAAAGCAGCGGCTGGCGCGCGAACCGGTAGAGTCGACTTTTAGGCGACTGCTCTTCGTTCCGACGGCGAAGAATCCCGCGCTGCGCGCGATAGTCGACCAGCGGTCGACTCTACCTGTCCTGCCGTCATCGCTGCAGTGCACGCCGCCCCGGGGCTTCCTGCAGGTCCGCTCTGGCGACCACCACGCGGTTGCGGCCGCTGCGCTTGGCCTCGTACATCGCCGCGTCGGCACGTGCCATCAGCCGTTCGTAGTCCGGGTGGCCGTCATGGCCGGCCACGCCGATGCTGGCGGTCAGCTCCAGCACCTGGCCGTTGGCCAATGCCACCGGCGACTGCGCGATCTGCCGGCGCAGGCTCTCGGCGATCACGGTCGCCTGTGATTCGCTGGCCGCCACCAGCACCACCACGAATTCTTCGCCGCCATAGCGGAACAGGTAGTCGCTGCCACGCGTGAGCTGGCCGAGCAGGCCGGCCACGTGCTGCAACGCACGGTCGCCGGCATCGTGGCCATGGCCGTCGTTGATTGCCTTGAAATGATCCAGGTCGAGCAGCAGCAGCGAGAACGGTGTGCGGTTGCGCGTGGCCAGCTCGATTTCCCGGCGCAGCACGGTGGGCAGGAAGCGACGGTTGAGCAGGTTGGTCAGCGCGTCGCTGCCGGCATCCAGTTCGCCGATGCGCTCGAACAGCAGCGTCATCAGGGTGCGGATGGCGGCCAGGTCCTCGCGGATGGCCGGCAGCACCGCCAGTCGCTGCGCCGGAGCATCGCCACTGGCGCGCTGCAGGTGGCCGTCAATGCGGGCCATCAACTGGCCCACCTGCTGCGTTTCGCTGCTTTCGCCGAAGCTGGGGATGCCCTTGTGGGTGAACCACAGGCCGAACTCCGAGGTGGCCAGGCTGGCGTTGTCGCTGGCCTGCACGTGGCCGGCGAGGGCGTAGAGCAGGGCGTTCTCCCAGTCCAGCAGCAATGCGCGCTGGCGCTCGCGTTCGGTACCGACGTTCTGTACCAGCGAGAACAGCCGGTAGGCGGCGTCGGCACGGGTGGAGCGCTCGCGCGCATGGGTGTAGGCCAGGGTCATGCCTTCCATGGCGATGTCCATGATCGCGCTGAGGCAGGCGATGGCGGCGAACGCGGTCGCGCTGTCGGGCGCGTCGTCGCGCAGGCGCACGAACAGCTCGTGCTTGAGCACGCGCGCACCGCGGGTGACCAGGTCGACCGGGATGCCGACCCGTGCGTGTACGTCGCCGATCACCCGCTGCGAGGCGACCGTGGTGGCGATGCCAGCGGCGTCGGTGGTCAGCAGCTGTACCAGCCAGCGCTGCATGGCCGGCTGCAGGCGCTGCTTGACCTGGTCGTGGGACAGGAAGCGGCGTGCGCGCCCGTCCTGCAGCAGCACTTCGTAAAAGTGCTGGGCCAGCGCGGGTGGGGCATCGGAGGCAGCGGCCTTGAGCAGCGCGGTGGCGGCAGGGCCGGCCTGTAGCAGGCATTGCTGCCAGGCCTCGGCCAGCGGCTGGCTGGCATCGTCCAGTTGGGGTGGTTCTACGTCGATCTCTGACTGCGTACGGCAAACCACGGGTATCGGCCGCGGCGGCATACGGTTGATGGCGGGGTAGCCGGCCAGTTTACGCGCGGTGCAGGCTTGCACGGTGCGCAAAGCACATCGACGCCGCTGCGGCAATGAGTGAACGCATTTGAGAATCACTCGCATTGATGGGAGAATGCGCGCACGGAGCGGGCTGCAGGTGCCTGCAGGACGGCTCCGCCTCCCCCCTCGTCGTTGCCTCAAGCCCTTTGCCAGAGGCCCCGCAGCCCTGCCAGAAGGTCCTGATCATGTCTCCTGCCGTTGTCCATTCGCCGCGCCCGCTGGCGCTTGCCGTTGCCGCTCTGCTGGCCGGCAGCGCCCTGACCGCCCAGGCCGAAACCGACGCCACCGATATCGACACGGTGCACGTCACCGCCTCGCAGATCGCGCGCCAGGCACTGGGTACCTCGACCATCACCGCCGAGGATATCGCCCGGCGCCCGCCAGCCAACGACATCGCCGAGCTGTTGCGGACCATGCCGGGCGTCAACCTGACCGGCAACAGCGCCTCGGGCCAGTACGGCAACAACCGCCAGATCGACCTGCGTGGCATGGGCCCGGAAAACACCCTGATCCTGGTCGATGGCAAGCGCATCGGCGCACGCGATGCCGTGCGCATGGGGCGCAGCGGCGAGCGCAATACCCGCGGTGACACCAACTGGGTGCCGGCGGAAATGATCGAGCGCATCGAAGTGCTGCGCGGCCCGGCGGCGGCACGCTATGGCTCCGGTGCCTCCGGCGGCGTGGTCAACATCATCACCAAGCGCCCGACCGGCGACCTGACCGGTGCGGTGGACCTGTATGGGCTGGTGCCCGAACACAGCGCCGAAGGTGGCAGCGAACGCGTCGGCCTGCAGCTGAGTGGGCCGATGACCGACACCCTGTCGTTCCGCCTGTACGGCAATCTCAACAAGACCGACGCGGACTCGCTGGAGCTCAACCGCCAGTACGCTACCAACCCCAACGCGGTGCCGCCGGCCGGCCGCGAGGGTGTCAAGAACCGCGATGTCAACGCGCTGCTGCGCTGGGACGTGACCGCCAACCAGGTGGTGGAGTTCGAAGCCGGCACCAGCCGCCAGGGCAACATCTACGCTGGTGATCGCGCGGTCAGCACCACCGGTACCTCGACCGGCGTTGACCTGGCGGCACTGGCCGAGGGCGAAGCGGAGACCAACCGCATGTACCGCAACACCGGCGCGATCACCCATCGTGGCCGCTGGGGCGACGTGACCTCGCGGGTGACAGCTGCGGTGGAGGCGGTGAACAACTCACGCATCAACGAAGGCCTGGCCGGTGGCCCGGAAGGCAGCTTCAACGGCACCGGCTGGTCGACCTCGCGACTGCGCAACTACCAGCTGGACGGCGAAGTGAGCTTCCCGACCACGCTGGGTGGTGCCGAGAACATCTGGACGCTTGGCTTTGAATACCTGGACAGCCGCCTGACCGACCCGTACTCGATGAGCCAGTCCAGCAGCAGCGGCGGCGGCATCCCGGGGCTGTCGGCCGATCGTGCGCGGGGCAAGGCCGATGCGCAGACCACCGCCGTGTTCGTCGAAGACAACATCTACCTGGGTGAGCGCTGGATCGTTACCCCGGGCCTGCGCTTCGACCACCACAGCCAGTTCGGCAACAACACCAGCCCCAGCCTCAACGCGCAGTTCCGCATCAACGGCGACTGGGTGGTGAAGGGCGGCATCGCCCGGGCGTTCAAGGCGCCGAACCTGTACCAGTCGAATCCGGACTATCTGTATTACACCCGTGGCAATGGCTGCCCGAATGCACTGCCGAGCCTGGGCGCCGGCTGCTACATGCGCGGCAATGCGGACCTGAAGGCGGAAACCAGCCTGAACAAGGAACTCGGCATCGAGTGGGCACCGCAGAGCGGCTGGCAGGCCTCGTTGACGTACTTCCATAACGACTACAAGGACAAGATCCAGGCCGGCTACACCCAGATCGGCCTGACTGCCGACACCAGGGGCCGCATCTTCCGCTGGGAGAACGCGCCGAAGGCGATCGTGCAGGGGCTGGAAGGCAACCTGGTGATCCCGCTGCTGGGCGAGCAGGGCAACCGCCTGAACTGGAGCAACAACTTCACCTACATGGTGGAGAACGAGAACAAGCGCACCGGCCAGCCGCTGTCGGTGATTCCGAAGTACACCGTCAACACGATGCTGGACTGGAAGGCCACCGACAAGCTGTCGCTGCTGCTGACCGGCACGTTCTACGGCAAGCAGAAGCCGGCCACCACCAACATCAACAATGATCCGCGCTGCACCGGCACCTGCGACCCATCGATCGCACTGCAGGATCGCGGTGCGTACAACATCTGGGGCGTGAGCGCGCGCTACAAGGTGACCGAGACGGTCAGCTTCGGCTTCGGCGTGAACAACCTGGCCGACAAGCGCCTGTTCCGCGAGGCCAACAGCAGCGATGCCGGCGCGGCGACCTACAACGAGCCGGGCCGCGCGTACTGGGCCAGCCTGCGCTTCGGGTTCTGACCCGATGAGGCCTGCGCCGGGGCGTTCCCCGGCGCAGCCTGAAGGCTACTTCACCTGCCGGCAATCGCGCAGGTGGACGCCACCGGTGTCCATCTTGTCGACCACGCCTTCCAGTTTCACCCAGTCGTTCTCGCGCAGGGTGGCGCCCAGCGCCATCTGATCCGGCGCAAGCGCACAGTGCACGGTGAAGTTGGCATTGTTGTCGTCGTTCGACTGGCGTCCGCCGATGCCACCGATGCCCTTCATCTTGGTGACCAGATAGCCCACCTCGAAGGTCTTGGCAAAGCGGTTGGGCTGGGCGGTGTACACCTGGCCATCGATGATGAAACGACGGCCGAAATACTTGACGAGCAACGGCTGGTACATCGCATCGGTATCCGGCGGGGTGCTGGTGCCGGAGAACAGCGCCCTGAGCGGTGCGGTGTTGATTTCCCGCTGCAGCCGCTTGGCGTCCTTGCCCATTTCGGTGGACATGCCGACCGCAGTGGCCTGGATCGGCTTGTCGAAACCGCTGGAGACACGCACGGCTTCCGCGATCGCCTCGCCTTCGGGGCCGGTCTTGAGCTTGTCCAGCCAGCCACACAGCGCGCTGCGTGCGTCCTCTTCCTTGGCGGTCTGCCCGCGTGACAGCTTGGTACCGACCACCACGTTGCCGCCATTGGAGGCGGTGATGATGCTGACCAGCGGCATCTTGGTGTCGGTCTGCAGCACGTACATCTGGCCTTCGGTCTCGGTGATGACATCTCCGCTGACGAAGTTGTTGCCCTCATCAAGCGCTGCCTTGCGCAGCTGGCCCAGGGCGCTGCGGGGCTTCAGGCCGGGGAGGGTGACTTCGGAGGTGAAGAACTGGCCATTGCGGGGATCGCCTACCGCCTGGAAGTTCTGCTGGCAGGTCTTGGCCGAGGCGCTTGCGGCCGTGCCCAGCGCGCAGGCCACGGCGACGGCGACCCAGGGGGTCTTGGTAGTCCACATGTTCCGGATTCCTTGTGCTTGGGTGTCCATCGCGGGCCGCAACGCCGAAGCGATCCGGCTGCCCGTTCCCCATCCAGAGGGGATGCGGTCATCATAGTGTGGCCCGGCACGGGCGCAAGCTGCGGCGAGCCGCGACGTGCAGTCTGCAATGTTATAAACACCGTGATAGTTTCCCCACGGCCGCCGGCGTAGCCTGCCTCCATCGCAAAGGAGCTGTTGCCATGGGCCACGACCACGATCACCTGCCATCCGAGATCCGCCACGAGAAACCCTTATGGTGGGCGCTCGGCCTGACCTCCACCTTCCTCGTCGTCGAAGTGGTGGGCGCGTTCTGGACCAACAGCCTGGCGCTGTTGTCCGACGCGGCACACATGGCCACCGACGCGCTGGCCCTGATGATCGCGCTGGTCGCGGTGCGGCTGAGCCGGCGCCCGCCGGATGCGCGTCGCACCTACGGCTATGCGCGCCTGGAAGCGCTGGGCGCAATGATCAACGGCGCGATGCTGTTCGTGGTTGCCGGCTACATCCTGTGGGAAGCCGTCGGGCGCTTCAGCAAGCCGCAGGAGATCGCCTCCACCGGCATGCTGGTGATCGCCTCGGCCGGCCTGGTCATCAACCTGATCTCGATGCGCCTGCTGCAGGCCGGCAGCGGCGAGAGTCTCAACGTGAAGGGCGCCTACCTGGAAGTGTGGGCGGACATGCTCGGCTCGGTGGCGGTGATTGCGGGTGCGGTGCTGATCCAGTTCACCGGCTGGAAGCCGATCGATCCGATCCTGGCGGTGCTGATCGGCCTGTGGGTGTTGCCGCGCACCTGGGTGCTGATGCGCGAGGCGATCAACGTGCTGCTGGAAGGCGTGCCCAAGGGCATGGACGTGGCCAAGGTGCGCGACAGCCTGTCCAGCCACGCCGCGGTAATGGACGTGCATGACCTGCACGTGTGGGCGCTGGCCTCCAGCACGCCGGCGCTGACCGCGCATGTCGTGATGCGCGACGGCACCGAAGCCGATGCGCTGCGCCGTGAGCTGAGCGGGCGCCTGCACGATGACTTCGGCATCGAGCACGTGACGCTGCAGCTTGAAGCGGACCACTGCGGTGAGGCCTGTGGTGAACCGGCGCCGGTGAAGGGCGGCGAGCACGAGGGCCATGAAGGTCATGACCACGGCGAGGACGCGCAGGGCCATCGCGGTCACGTGCATCGCTGATCGAAGATGACGCGCGTGCCGGGAGATGCCCGGCGCAGCTATTCGTCCCGACGTGAAGCCAGCCGATCCGCCAACCGGGTCGGCTCCGGCAGCCGGTAACCGCGCAGGGTGCGCTGCACCCAGTCCAGCGCGGTATCGGCACTGACCCGATGGCCGCCGGCCACGAACAGCGGCTTGCTGCGCACCTTGCTGCGCAGCACCCAGCCGAGCTGCTCGTCACCGTCCATCAATGGCGTATGCGCGCCTGCTTCGGCGCCCGGTTCGACGAAGCGGCCGACCAGTTTCGACTTGGCCACACCGATGCTCGGCAGGTCGGTGACCACGCCCAAGTGCGCGGCCACGCCCAGCCGGCGCGGATGGCTGATGCCGTGGCCATCGACGAACACCAGATCCGGCGCCCGCGGCAGCAGTGCCAGCGCGGCCAACAACGCTGGCAGCTCGCGGAAGCTGAGCAGGCCGGGAACGTACGGCATCACCGTGGGAATGCGCGCTATTTCCTGCGCCACGGGCTGCAATGTCTTCGCATCCAGCAGGACCGCTGCGGCGCGGGTGGTGGCACCGTTGTCCTCAAAGCCCACATCCAGCCCGGCCAGCCAGCGCACGTCGTTGGGCAGGCGGTCCTGGCGCTCCACGCGGCCGGCCAGCTGGAGCTGCTGCGCGCGGGCCGCGGCGACGCTGCCTTCCCAGCGTCCGGGGTCGATCACCGTATTCATTGGCCACAGCATCGCATGGGTGGCGCCACGGCCCGGTGAGTGGCGGCCGGGGCTACAATGGCGGCCTGCCTTTCCTCGCGTTGGAGACCCTGCAGTGACCCGTAAACTCGTACTGTTGCGCCATGGCCAGAGCCAGTGGAACCTGGACAACCGCTTCACCGGCTGGGTCGATGTCGACCTGACCGAGCAGGGACGCCGGGAAGCGGCCGCCGCCGGTCGCCTGATGCGCGAGGAAGGCCTGCAGTTCGACGTCGCCCACACCTCGGTGCTCAAGCGTGCCATCCACACCCTGCAGGGTGCGCTGGCCGAGCTTCAGCAGGACTGGCTGCCGGTGAACAAGTCCTGGCGCCTCAACGAGCGGCACTATGGCGGCCTGCAGGGGCTGGACAAGGCCGAGACCGCGGCCAAGCACGGCGAAGAGCAGGTCAAGGTCTGGCGTCGTTCGTACGACATCCCGCCACCGCCGATGGAACTGGAAGATCCGGGCCACCCGATCCATGACCGCCGTTACGCCGGTCTGGACCGCAACGCGCTGCCGGGCACCGAATCGCTGGCCACCACCCTGGACCGCGTGCTGCCGTACTGGCACGACGCGATCGCGCCGCAGCTGAAGGACGGCAAGACCGTGCTGGTCACCGCCCACGGCAACTCGCTGCGTGCGTTGTACAAGTACCTCAACAACGTCTCGCGCGAGGAAATCCTCGAGCTGAACATCCCGACCGGCATCCCGCTGCTGTTCGAACTGAACGATGACCTGACCGTGCAGTCGTTCCGCTACCTGGGCGACCCGGAAGCGGCACGCAAGGCTGCTGAGGCCGTGGCCAACCAGGGCAAGGCGAAATAAGTAGATACCCACCGTTGGTGGGTATTCTTCTGCTGGGTGTGTGCGGACCAACGGTCCGCACACACCCGCTTGCGACCACGGGCGTTCCCCCTGTGACCTTTGGCCGGTCCCTGTGGAGGGCCTCCCCGGCTACCCTGTGAAATTACCCGCAGGAGAGCCTCATGAACGTCCGCAACCTGGTCCCGCTGGGCCTGACCATCGCCATCGCTGCCTCGCTGGCGGCCTGTGGCAAGAACGAAACCGCACCGGCGGCCGGTGCCGACGCCAAGCAGGCCTTCGACCTGTCGCAGATCAAGACGCCGCTGATCTCACTCAACAGCGCCGACCTCGATCCGGCCATCTCGGCCTGTACCGACCTCAATGGCTTCGTCAACAGCAAGTGGCTGAAGGCCAACCCGGTGCCGGGTGACCAGACCACCTGGGGCAGCTTCGAGATCCTGCGCGAGCGCTCGCTGGAAGTGCAGCACGCGCTGGTGCAGCAGGCCGCCGCCAGCCAGGCCAAGGCCGGCTCGGTGGAAGCCAAGATCGGTGACATCTGGAAGACCGGCAATGACGAAGCCAAGATCGAAGCCGCCGGCCTCGCGCCGCTGCAGCCGCAGCTGGACAAGATCACCGCGCTGAACGATACCGCCGCCATCACCCAGTACCTGCGCGACAGCCAGGCCGAGGGCAAGGGCGTGCTGTTCTCGCTGTTTGCCAATGCTGATTACAAGGATTCGGCCAACGTCATCGCCTACGTCGGCCAGGGCGGCCTGGGCCTGCCTGAGAAGGGCTACTACTTCGACGATGCGCAGGCCAAGATCCGCGATGCCTACGTGGCGTACATCGCGCAGGTGCTGACCCTGTCCGGCGTGGAAGCCGCGCAGGCGGCCGAGCAGGCCAAGGCAGTGATGGCCTTTGAAACCCGCCTGGCCAAGGCCTCGATGTCGCGCATCGAAATGCGTGACCCGGCCAAGCGCTACAACCCGCTCAGCGCCGCAGACGCCGACAAGCTGACCCCGAACTTCAGCTGGACCGCGCTGTTCGACACCCTGAAAGTGCCGGCCGCGCAGAAGTTCTCGCTGGCCCAGCCGGGCTTCTTCGGTGAAATGGACAAGATGCTGGCCGATGTGCCGGCCAGCACCTGGCAGGCCTACCTGCGCTTCCACACCATCGACGACGCCTCGCCGTACCTGAGCAGCCAGTTCGAGAAGGCCAACTTCGATTTCTACGGCACCACCCTGCGCGGCCAGAAGGAAATGCAGCCGCGCTGGAAGCGCGTGCTGGAGTCCGTCAACGGTGGCATGGGTGAAGCGCTGGGCCAGCTGTACGTCGACGCCGTGTTCCCGGCCGAGTCGAAGGTGGCCATGCAGCACCTGGTGGAGAACCTGTCGCAGGCATTGAAGGCGCGTCTGGAGCAGCTGCCGTGGATGGGCGAGGAAACGAAGAAGAAGGCACTGGAAAAGTGGGCCAGCTTCACCCCGAAGATCGGCTACCCGGACAAGTGGCGTGACTGGGCGGGCCTGCAGACCAACGGCGACAGCTACCTCGGCAACATGCAGGCGGCGCGTGCGTTCAACTACCGCTACATGCTCGACAAGATCGGCAAGCCGGTGGACAAGACCGAGTGGGGCATGACCCCGCAGACGGTCAACGCCTACTACAACGCCACCAAGAACGAGATCGTGTTCCCGGCGGCGATCCTGCAGGCGCCGTTCTTCGACGCCAAGGCCGATCCGGCGCTGAACTACGGCGGAATCGGTGCGGTCATCGGCCACGAAATGATGCACGGCTACGACGACTCGGGCAGCCAGTTCGCCGCCAACGGCAATTTCGACAACTGGTGGACCGACGCCGACCGCAAGGCCTTCACCGAGCGTACCGACCAGCTGGTTGCACAGTTCGATGGCTACGAGTCGGTGCCGGGCGTGTTCGTGAAGGGCAAGCTGACCCTGGGCGAGAACATCGGCGATCTGGGTGGCCTGACCGTGGCCTACGACGCACTGCAGATGGCGCTGAAGGAAGACCCGAAGGCGAATGTGGAAGTGGATGGCCACAGCCAGGACCAGCGCTTCTTCATGAACTGGGCCACCGTGTGGCGCCGCAACTTCACCGACGGTGAGCTGCGCGTACGCCTGAACACCGACCCGCATGCGCCGGCCAACTTCCGAGCCAACGGTGCACCGTCGAACATGCCGTCCTTCGCTGCGGCGTTCCAGTGCAAGGCCGGCGACGCGATGGTGCGTGCCGACGACAAGCGCGTGGTGATCTGGTAACCGATCACCCGTGATGCGTGATGCGAAAGGCCCGGCGAACGCCGGGCCTTTTGTCTTCCAGGCCGGCAGCACAGCGCCGACTGGTAGAGTCGACTGTTAGTCGACTGCTCTTCGTACAGATGGCGAAAATCCCGCGCTGCGCGCGATAGTCGACTAACAGTCGACTCTACCGGCGGGTCGTTTCACGTGCGGGAAGATCTCAGGCCAGCTCAGGTTCCTGCGCCAGCAGGCGATGGAAGCGTTGCAGAACGTAAGGATCGATCAGGCCACCGGATTGCTCGTCGATGATGCGCAGAGCCGTCTCGTGCTCCATCGCGGCACGGTAGGGACGCACGCTGGTCATCGCGTCATAGGCATCCGCAACGGTGACGATGCGTGAGCCCAACGGAATGCTCTCGCCGCGCAGCCCATCGGGATAGCCACTGCCATCGAACGCCTCGTGATGGGCGCGGATCAGCCGCGCAACCGGTGCCGCATCGCTGCGGCCGGTGGCCAGGAAGATATGCTCACCGCGCACCGGATGCTCGCGCATGATCGCGCGCTCCTCGTCGGTATGCCGGCGCGGGGCCAGCAGCACCTCATCGGGAATGCCGATCTTGCCGATGTCATGGAAGCGCGCTGCCAGGCCGATCTGCGCACTGGCATCGTCATCCAGATCGCAGTGCGTGGCCAGGCGCTGCGCGAGCAGGCCAACGCGGTCGCAATGGTGGCGGGTGTAAGCGTCGCGCATCTGCAGCGACATCGAGAGGGCATCGATCAGGCAGGCCTGTGCATGCAGCAGGTCGGGGGCGGGTACGGCGTCAGGAAACATGGTCATCCGCCCGCACCGGGTGGGGACCGGTGCGGGGTATTCGGGGGCGATCAACCCGGGGCGAGGGTGGTCAGAAGGGCGCGGGCCGCGTTGAAGCGGTCCTCCGGCAACGGCAGCGGATGCTTGATGCGAAGCTTGTCGGGCCCTTCCATGGCATAGAGGTTTGGCTGTTTCTGGATCAGCTGGATCACCGCCATCGGATCGATGTTCGGCTTGGACTCGAACACGATGCGGCCACCGTTTTCGCCCAGGTCCAGCTTGCGGATGCCCAGCGTATTGGCCTTCAGCTTCAGCTCGGCGATGGCGAACAGGTGCTTGGCCGCATCCGGCAGCAGGCCGAAGCGATCGATCATCTCCACCTGCAGTTCGCGCAGCGCATCGCTGTCGCGCGCGCTGGAAATACGCTTGTACAGGGTCAGGCGGGTATGCACGTCCGGCAGGTAGTCTTCCGGGATCAGTGCCGGCACATGCAGCTCGACCTCGGCACCACGCACTTCCTCGCCGGCATCCAGGTCGGGCAGCTTGCCCTGCTTGATGCTGCGTACCGCGCGCTCCAGCAGCTCGGTGTACAGGCTGAAGCCGACCTCGGCCATCTGCCCGCTCTGGTCCTCGCCGAGCAGTTCGCCGGCACCGCGGATCTCCAGATCGTGCGTGGCCAGGGTGAAGCCGGCGCCCAACTCGTCCATCGAGGCGATCGCTTCCAGGCGCTTCTCAGCGTCGGGGGTGATCGCGCGGCGGTCGGGGGTGATCAGGTAGGCGTAGGCACGGTGGTGCGAACGGCCCACGCGGCCACGCAGCTGGTGCAGCTGGGCCAGGCCGAAGCGGTCGGCGCGGTTGATGATGATGGTGTTGGCGTTGGGGATGTCGATGCCCGATTCGATGATCGTGGTCGACAGCAGCACGTTGAAGCGCTGCTTCTGGAAGTCCAGCATCACCTTTTCCAGCTCGCGCTCGGGCATCTGCCCGTGGGCGATGCCGATGCGCGCTTCCGGCACCAGCTCGGACAGCTCGCGCTGCATGCGGCCGATGCTTTCCACGTCGTTGTGCAGGAAGTACAGCTGGCCGCCACGTGCCAGCTCGCGCTGGAAGGCTTCGCGCAGCAGCGCGTTGTCCCACTGGGTGATGAAGGTCTGCACCGCCAGCCGGTTCGGCGGCGGCGTGGCGATGATCGACAGGTCGCGCAGGCCGGCCATGGCCATGTTCAAGGTGCGCGGGATCGGCGTGGCGGTCAGGGTCAGCAGGTGCACGTTGGCGCGCAGCGCCTTCAGGGCTTCCTTCTGACGCACGCCGAAACGCTGCTCTTCGTCGACGATGACCATGCCCAGGTCCTTGAACTTCACGTCGGGCTGCAGCAGGCGATGGGTGCCGACGATGACGTCGATGGTGCCGGCAGCGACCTTTTCCAGCTCGGCCTTGATCTCCTTGGTGCTCTTGAAGCGCGACAGCACCTCGACCTTCAGCGGGTAATCGGCGAAGCGGTCGCGGAAGTTGCGGTAATGCTGTTCGGCCAGCAGCGTAGTCGGCACCAGCACGGCCACCTGCTTGCCGGCACTGGCGGCGGCGAATGCCGCACGCACCGCCACCTCGGTCTTGCCGAAGCCGACGTCGCCGCAGACCACACGGTCCATCGGCTGGCTGCTGGCGAGGTCGCGCAGGGTGGCGTCGATGGCGGCCAGCTGATCGGGGGTTTCCTCGAACGGGAATCCGGCTGCGAACGGCTCGTACATCGCACGGTCCACCTGCAGTGCCAGGCCGGCACGCGCCTGGCGACGGGCCTGGATCTCCAGCAGTTCGGCAGCGACGTCGCGCACCTTTTCGGCGGCCTTGCGCTTGGCCTTGCTCCACTGCTCGCCACCGAGCGAATGCAGCGGCGCGGTTTCCGCTGAAGCGCCGGAGTAGCGGCTGATGAGGTGCAGCTGGGCGACCGGCACATACAGGCGGTCGCCCTTGGCGTATTCGATTTCAAGGAACTCGCCGGGCATGCCGCCGACGTCCATCGCGATCAGGCCACGGTAGCGGCCGACACCATGGTCCTCGTGCACGATCGGTGCACCCTCGGTCAGTTCGCCGAGGTCGCGGATGATCGCTTCCGGCTCGCGGCCGGCACGGCGCGTGCGGCGGGTGCTGCCGGCGCGCTCGGGGAACAGCTGGCGCTCGGTCAGCACCGCGATGCGCGGATCGTCCAGTGCGAAGCCATCTTCCAGCGGTGCCACCGCGATCGCGAAGCGCGCATCGTCGGCGAGGAAGCTGGGCAGGTCGGCCACCACCGGCGGCTTCAGCTCGGCGGCCTGCAGCACTTCCAGCAGGGCCTCGCGACGTCCGGGCGAATCGGCGGCGATCAGTACCCGGCCCGGATAGTGGCCGAGGAAGGATTTCAGCGCGTCGCCAGCGGGGGCCTCGCGCGCGGCCACCGGCAGCGGCGGCAGCGGCTGGTCACCCAGCGCATGGGCATCGGCGATGCGCGCGTGGTCAGCCGACCACACCTCGATGCGCGGGGCATCGTTCAGGCGCTCGCGCAGCAGCTCCGGCGACAGGTACAACGCCGAAGGCGGCAGCAGCGGGCGCTCCACATCATGGCGGCGCTGCTCATAGCGGTCCGCGGTCTGCGCCCAGAACGCGACGGACGCTTCATACGCACCGGCACAGACCACCGGCAGGCTGCCGTCGGGCAGGTAGTCGAACAGGGTCGCGGTGCGTTCGAAGAACAGCGGCAGGTAGTACTCGACGCCGGCCGGGGCCAGCCCGGACTTCAGATCCTGGTACAGCGAACTGCGCCGGGTGTCCACGTCGAAGCGCTCGCGCAGCGTGGCCAGCACGCGGGCGATGCTGGCCTCGTCCATCGGCACTTCGCGGCCGGGCAGCATGTGCACGGCGTCGACCTTGTCCAGCGAGCGCTGGGTTTCCGGGTCGAAGGCGCGGATCGAGTCGATGTCCTCGTCCAGCAGCTCGATCCGCAGGGGCTCGTCGGCCCCCATCGGGAACACGTCGAGCAGGCCACCGCGCACGGCGAAGTCACCCGGGTCCATCACCTGCGGCACGTTGCGGTAGCCGGCGCTTTCCAGGCGCCGCCTCTCGGCGTCCAGGTCCAAGCGCTGGCCGACCTTCAGGTCGAAGCTGCCACCGATCACGTAGCTGCGCGGGGCCAGCTGCTGCAGCAGGGTCTGCACCGGCACGATCACCAGGCCGCGCTTCAGCGCCGGCAGGCGGTGCAGGGCGGACAAGCGCTGCGAGATGATGTCCGGATGCGGGCTGAAGCGGTCGTAGGGCAGGGTTTCCCAGTCCGGGAAGGCGACCACCGGCAGGGCCGGGTCACCGCCAAGCAGGGTCTGCAGGTCGGCTTCGAGCTGGTTGGCACCGTGGTTGTCACGGGCGATCACCAGCAGCGGGGCGTCATGCGCACGCGCGGCCTGGGCCAGGTACCAGGCCAGGGCGGTCGGCGAGGCGGGGGCGCGCCACCAGGCGCGGAGCTGGCCGGCGCGCGGCAGCGGCGGGGCGGGGTATGAGGTACGCGACATGGACCCCGGATTTTAGCAGAAGCCCGATCGAAGCCCGGTGGGTCGTGCCGGCCGTTTGCCGGCAGCCTCACGAGCCGTTGGGGGAACACAATGCCGGCCAGCGGCCGGCACTACCGGGAGGCATGGCCGGGCAGGGCCCGGCGCATCCGTCAGTTGTCCAGCTCCAGCACCATCCGCACCAGGCCTTCGGCACCGGTCGGGTGCGGCACCGGCTTGAAGCCCAGCGAGGCGGCCAGCTGCTTCATCGGCTCGTTCTCGGCGGCAACGTCGCCGTACAGGCGGTCGAGGTACTTGCCGCGGCCCCACTTCACCAGCTTGCGCATCAGCTGCCGGCCCAGGCCCTGGCCAATGAGGAAGCGGCTGATCAGGATCGCGTACTCGGCTTCACGGGTACCGGGGATGATCGAGGCCCGGGCGACCGCGCCGACCACCGCTTCGCCAGCGGGCAGGGATTCGGCTGCGACCAGGGTGATCTCGGTCTTGGGATTGGGGTGGGTCAGGCGCTGGGTGGTTTCCGGTGACAGCTCGGTCACCGCCTGCAGGAAACGATCACGGATTTCTTCCGGCCCGAACAGGCTGAACGCCGCTTGCAGCGGTGCGCCATCTTCCGGGCGGATGGGGCGGATCAGCAGCTCGTGGCCGCTGGGAGCCTTGAAGATCTCATGCCAGGGCGGCATGCGGTTGCGAGTGGCCATACCGGGTGATTCCTTGGTGGTCCATCGATTGTGGCATCACCGGGGCTGCATTCCGTGAACGAAAGGCTCACGGCGGTACAGCCTCGTGAAGGCCGTTATTCGGGGGCTTTGAGCCAATCCAGGCGGGTGCTGGCCCCCGGTTCGCCCAGGTGCTGGCGCAGCGCCGGCAGGGCCGGGCCGACCACCCGGTCGAACTGCCACGGCGGGTTGAGCAGCAGCATGCCGCTGCCGTTGAGGCGCAGCGGCGAGTCGTCCGGGCGCACCAGGAACTCGATCGTCATCGCCGACTTGACCGGCAGGGCAGTGGCCTTGCGCAGGAAATGCAGGATGGTGCGGCGCTGCTTGATCGGGAACCAGACCGCACAGGTGGCCTGCGGCCAGCGTGCCAGGGTCTCGGCCAGGGCAGCCAGGATGTTCTGGTATTCGGCGTCCTGCGCCTCGTACGGCGGATCGATCAGCACCAGGCCACGACCGATCTTGCTGCCGTTGAACTTCGGCGGCAGCAGCGAGCGCAGCAGGGCATAGCCATCGCCAGCGCGCACATCGACGCGGCTGTCATGGGCAAACAGGGCCTTCAGCGTGGCCGTTTCGGCTTCCTGCAGCTCGCAGACCGCCATGCGGTCCTGGGCACGCATCGCCTGTGCGCTCAGCAGCGGCGAGCCCGGGTAGTTGGTCAGCGCTCCCACCGGGTTGTCGGCCTGGACCGCCTTCAGGTAGCGCTCGACCACCTCCGGCAGCTTGGGCTGGGCCATCAGCCGCATGATCCCGGATTCGGCCTCCAGGGTCTTGTGGCTCTCTTCGCTGGCCAGCAGGTAGCGGCCAGCGCCGCCGTGGGTGTCGAGTACGAAGAACGGACTGTCCTTGCGCTTGAAGCTGTCGATCAGGGCCAGCTGCACGATGTGCTTGAGCACATCGGCGTGGTTGCCGGCATGGAAGGCGTGGCGATAGTTCATGGCCGGCAGTGTACGGGGCGGCGGCCGCAGCGGCTATGCTGCGCGCCATGACAGCTCCCGTTGCCCATGTCCTGGTAGTCGAGGACGAAGCCGCCATCGCCGAAACCGTGCTCTATGCGCTGCGCAGCGAGGGCTATGCCGCCAGCCACTGCCTGCTGGGCGGGGAGGCGCTGCAGCGGCTGCAGGCCGGGGATATCGACGTGGTGGTGCTGGACGTGGGCCTGCCCGACCTGGGCGGATTCGAGGTCTGCCGGCGGCTGCGCGCGCAGCCCGGGCCGACGGCGCAGCTGCCGGTGATCTTCCTGACCGCCCGCAACGATGAAGTGGACCGGGTGCTCGGCCTGGAACTGGGCGCCGACGACTACATGACCAAGCCGTTCTCGCCGCGCGAGCTGGTGGCGCGGGTGCGTGCGCGCCTGCGCCGTGCGGCGCCGGTCATCGCAGCGCCCAGCGCCGATGCAGGCTGGCAGGAACATGGCGCGTTCGCCATCGACCGCGAAGGCCGGCGCATCCGCTTCCGTGGCCAGGCACTGGACCTGACCCGCTACGAGTACGCGCTGCTGGAGGCGCTGCTGCAGCGACCCGGTGCCATCCTCAGCCGTGCCCAGCTGATGGACCGTGGCTGGGACAGCAGCGCCGACAGTGCCGACCGCACCGTCGATACCCATGTAAAGACGCTGCGTGCCAAGCTGCGCGCGGCCGGTGCCAGCGACGACCCGATCCGCACCCACCGTGGCCTTGGCTACGCGCTGGAGGTCTAGCCGATGCGCCTGGTGCTGAAGCTGTTCCTGGGCTTCTTCCTGATCACCGGCATCGCGGCCTTCTTCGTGATGCGCGTGTTCGTCAACGAAGTGAAGCCGGGTGTGCGCCAGGCGATGGAATCGACCCTGGTCGATGCGGCCAACGTGCTGGCCGAGATGGCCGCCGCCGACGTCAAGGACGGCACCATCCGCAGCGGCAGTTTCACCCGCAACCTGGCCAAGGCACGGCAGCGCGACCTGAAGGCAATGGTCTGGCGGTTCCCGAAGCGCTCGCTGGATTACCGGGTGACCATCACCGATGCCAAGGGCATCGTCATCTACGACTCGCTGGGCCGTGACCTTGGCCGCGACAATTCGCGCTGGAATGATGTCTACCGCACCCTGCGTGGCGAATACGGTGCCCGTTCCAGCCCCGAGATTCCGGGCGAGGAAGGCGATACGGTGATGCATGTGGCGGCGCCGGTATACGACCCGGCCGATGGCCGCACCCTGATCGGCGTGCTCAGCCTGGCCCAGCCCAACCGCAGCATCGATCCGTTCATCGCCGCCAGCCAGCGCGCCATCATCGAGCGCGGTGCCTGGCTCATCGGATTGTCGGCGCTGGTCGGCGTGCTGGTGACGATGTGGCTGACCACTGGCCTCGGCCAGCTCAGCCGCTATGCACGCGCGGTCAGCGCGGGCGAACCGGTGCCACCACCACGGCGCCGTCGCGACGAGATCGGCGATCTCGGCCAGGCGCTGGAAACGATGCGCCGCAAGCTCGAAGGCAAGGCCTACGTCGAGCAGTACGTGCAGTCGCTGACGCACGAGATGAAGAGCCCGCTGGCGGCGATCCGCGGTGCCGCCGAACTGCTGCAGGAGCCGCTGCCCGAAGCGGACCGCGTGCATTTCGCGCGCAGCATTGTCGATCAGCAGGAACGGCTGACCGAGACCATCGACAAGCTGCTGGCGCTGGCCGAAGTGGAACAGCACGGCTGGCTGCAGACCCGCGATCCGATCGCGCTGCAGGCATTGCTGGCCGATGCGGCCGCGGCCGCGCAGGTGCGCGCGCAGGCGGCCGGTGTGCGGGTCCACATCGGCAGCGTGCCCGACCTGCGGGTGCAGGGCGACGGCTACCTGCTGCGGCAGGCGCTGCACAACCTGATCGACAACGCGATTGCCTTCTCGCCGTCCGGCGCGGAGATCGCGCTGCAGGCCGAGGTGGACGGGCAGGGCGTGCGCCTGCAGGTGGCCGACCGCGGCGCCGGCATCCCGGACTATGCGCGCGAACGGGTGTTCGAGCGCTTCTATTCGCTGGCGCGGCCCGGCAGCGGGCGGCGCAGTTCCGGCCTGGGCCTGCCATTCGTGCAGGAAGTCGCGCGCCTGCATGACGGCCGTGCCAGCCTCGACGCCCGCGACGGTGGTGGCACCGTGGCGAGCCTGTGGCTGCCGTTGGGTGTAGCGGGCCAGCGTCTACGCCGCTGACTTCACACTCGCTTCAAATTCGCCACAAACCCTGCTCACCCCAGCGGTCCATCCTGCAGCCCTCTCCAACGAGGATGGACCATGAAATCCCTGAAGATGCTGCTGAGGTTCGCCATTGTCGGCGGGCTGATCCTGCTGCTGCTGGTGCCGCTGACCATGATTCGCGGGGTCATCAACGAACGCAGCGCATACCGCGACGAGGCGTTCTCGCGGGTGGCCGACAGCCGCGCCGGTGCACAGCAGCTGGTGGGCCCGGTGCGGGTGGTGCCATGGGTGGAACGCAAGCAGGTTGAACTGGTCGACCCGCTGGGCGTCAAGAAGACCGAGATGCAGGTCACCGAGGGGCACTGGCTGCAGATGCCGGCGTCGCTGGAGGTGGGCGGCGAGATGCTGCCGAGCCAGCGCGAAGTGGGCCTGTTCAAGGTACCGGTGTACAGCTGGAACGGCCAGATGAAGGCGACCTTCGCCGCAGACGACTATCCGGTGAAGGCCGGCCGCAGTTACGGCCAGCCGTATGTCGCGGTTGGTGTATCCGATGTGCGTGGCCTGGTCGGTACGCCGAACCTGCGCGTGGATGGCAAGCAGCTGCGGTTGCTGCCGGGCGTTGGCGCTGCCAGCGAGGTGGGGCGCGGCCTGCATGCACCGGTGGCCGGCTTCGCTGCGGATCAGGGCGGCACGCTGGCTGCCAGCACGGTTGAACTGGAGCTGCGCCTGGATGGCAGCCGCATGCTGTCGGTGGTGCCGTTGGGCGATGACACCCACATCGCGCTGCGTTCGAGCTGGCCGCATCCGTCGTTCAGCGGCGCGTTCCTGCCCAACGAACGCCGCGTTGATGCGCAGGGCTTCGATGCACGCTGGGCGGTGTCCTCGCTGGCCTCCGATGCCCAGCGCCAGCTGCGCAATGATGGTGCGGTCGAATCGCAGGCGGTGACGGTGTCGCTGGTCGATCCGGTCGATACCTACACCCAGGCCGACCGTGCCTCGAAATACGGCGTGCTGTTCGTGCTGCTCACCTTCGTCGGCTTCATCCTGTTCGAGCTGATCAAGTCGCTGCGCATCCACCCGTTGCAGTACCTGATGGTGGGCCTGGCGCTGGCGATCTTCTTCCTGCTGCTGATCAGCCTGTCCGAGCACATCGCGTTCTGGAAGGCCTACCTGGTATCGGCCGTGGCCTGTATCGGCCTGCAGGCGGTGTACCTGGCCAATGTGCTGGGCCACTGGAAGCGCGGCCTCGGCTTTGCTGCGCTGCTGACCGTGCTGTACGGCGCGCTGTATGGCCTGCTGGTGTCGGAGAACAACGCGCTGCTGATGGGTTCGCTGCTGCTGTTCGTGATCCTGGCGCTGGCGATGTGGGTGACCCGCCGGGTCGACTGGTACGCGCTCGGCGCGGAACTGAAGTAAGGAGCAGGCCATGGGCTGGCGCCAGGGATTGCGGCAACGGGCACGGCAGGGCATTCCGGCCCTGCTGGAAGTGGATGCACTGCTGCAGGCACATGGCGTGCTGGCGGCCCTGCCGGGGGCGCGGATCGCCCCCGGCCTGGTCCGCTTCCAGCTGGCGGCGGTGACCTGCGAAGGATTGCAGGGGCAGGGATTGCGCTGGCTGCAGGGCGCGCGGCAGGGACGCGGCGCGGTGGCTGGCCGGGTGCCGCGCTACCGGCCATGGAAGGCCGGGGCGGAGGCGCTGGCCGAGATCGGTATCGGTGGCCTTCCGGATGACTGGCCGGCACACGCGGCGGTGTACGGCTGCAGCAGCATCGACCGGCGGCACTGGTTGCTGCTGCTGCCGGAACGGGCACAGTTGTGGTTGGGATGGAGCGGGTGATTGGGCTGTTCATCCACGCATGGCGTGGATCTACTGTTGTGGGTGCGAACCTTGGTTCGCACGCTCCCGCCCATGACCGATGGGACGGTATCCCCGCGCCCCCGCTGGCTAGACTCGACGAGTTGATGATCGAGCCGAAGGGCAGGGGTGCGATGTGTTGAAGTGGGGCATGCTGGCCGCAGCGCTGGCGATGGGTGGCAACGCAGGAGCGCAGCAGCGCGAGACGGTGGACCTGGACATGGTCAGCCGCATCCGCCAGGAGGCCTTCCACCGTTCGCAGGTGATGGACACCTTCAGCTATCTCACCGAGCGCATCGGCCCGCGCCTGACCAACTCGCCGGCGATGGGTCGCGCCAACGCCTGGACCCGCGGCAAGTTCAACGAATGGAAGCTGGACAACGTCCACGACGAGGCCTTCGACGACTTCGGGCGCGGCTGGGAGTTCACTTCGGCGAGCGTGGAGATGCTGGGCGACCGCGTGCAGCCGCTGCATGCACTGCCCAAGGCCTGGACGCCGGGCACCAAGGGGCCGGTTGAAGGCGAGCTGGTCCAGGTCGAGATCAAGAAGCCCGAAGACATCGAGAAGTACCGCGGCAAGCTGCGCGGCAAGATCCTGCTGCTGGGCGAGGCGCGCGAGTACAAGCGCGGCACCGAGGCGGATTCGCATCGCCACGACGCCACCTCGCTGGAAGGCCTGCAGGAGTTCACCCTGCCCAAGGACAAGGACGCCACCGCCGAGCGTGCCAAGCGGGTCAAGGAGTACCAGGAACGCCAGCAGCTGGCGACCAAGGTCAATGCGTTCTTCGTGGAAGAGGGCGCGCTGGCCTCGATCAGCATCAGCAGCTGGGACAACGGCATCATCCGGGTTGCCGGTGGTGGTTCGCGCAAGGCCGGCGAGTCGGTGGGCATCCCCGAGCTGGCGATGATCAGCGAGCACTTCAATCCGCTGGTGCGCGCGCTGGAGGCCAAGCAGACGGTGCGCCTGCGCGTGGATGTGGCAGCACGCTTCACCGATGAGGCCGACCAGCCCGGTTACAACACGCTGGCCGAGATCCGTGGCAGCAGCAAGCCCGATGAAGTGGTGATGATCGGCGCGCACCTGGATTCCTGGCACAGCGGTACCGGTGCGGCCGACAACGCGGCTGGCGTGGCGGTGATGATGGAGGCGATGCGCATCCTCAAGGCGACCGGCGCCAAGCCCAGGCGCACCATCCGCGTGGCGCTGTGGAGCGGCGAGGAACAGGGCCTGATCGGCTCGCAGGCCTATGTGGCCAAGCACTTCGGTCGTTTCCCGGAACCCACCGACCCGGCGCAGAAGGCGCTGCCGGCCTCGCTGCGCGAGCCCACCGGCGCGCTGCAGAAGACCCGTGATTACGGCAAGTTCCAGGTCTACTTCAACATGGACAACGGCTCGGGCCGCTTCCGCGGCATCTATGCGCAGGAAAACCTGGCGGCGATGCCGATCTTCGAAGCCTGGCTGGCGCCGTTCCATGACGTGGGTGCCACCACCGTGGCCACCCGCAACACCGGCAGCACCGACCACATCAGCTTCGACCGCATCGGCCTGCCGGGCTTCCAGTTCATCCAGGACCGGCTGGACTACTTCACCAATGTCCACCACAGCCACCTGGACACCTGGGACCACGCCGAACCGGAGGACCTGAAGCAGGCCGCAGCCATCGTCGCCTCGTTCGCCTACAACGCCGCGATGCGCGAGCAGCCGTTCCCGCGCAAGGTGGAACCGTAAAAGGGGACGGAGGGGATTAAGTCGTTTCTCCCCTCCGTTTCCCGGTTGCAGCGCCCCAGGCTGGGCAATCGCGACCTAATCCCCTCCGTCCGCTTTTTCCGTCAGGGGCGGAGGGCTGGTAAAATCGGGGGATTCCCGTTCCTCGAGCCGTCCATGACCTGCCGCACCCGCTTCGCCCCCAGTCCCACCGGCTACCTGCACATCGGTGGTGCCCGCACTGCGCTGTACTGCTGGCTGGAGGCCCGCCACCGTGGCGGCGAGTTCGTGCTGCGCATCGAGGACACCGACCGTGAACGCAGCACCCAAGGCGCGATCGACGCGATCCTGGAGGCAATGGAGTGGCTGGGCCTGGATTATGACGAGGGCCCGATCTACCAGACCGACCGCGTCGCCCGTTACCTGGAAGTGGCCGAACAGCTGGTGGCCGACGGCAAGGCGTATTACGCATACGAGACCCGCGAAGAGCTTGACGCGATGCGCGAGGCCGCCATGGCCAGGCAGGAGAAGCCGCGCTACAACGGCGCTGCGCGCGAGCTGGGCCTGCCGCGCAGGGATGATCCGAACCGCGTCATCCGCTTCAAGAACCCGCTGGAAGGTACGGTGGTGTTCGACGACCTGATCAAGGGCCGTATCGAGATCGCCAACAGCGAGCTGGATGACATGGTCATCTTCCGCCCGGACGGCTACCCCACCTACAACTTCGCGGTGGTGGTGGACGACTGGGACATGGGCATCACCGAGGTCATCCGCGGCGACGACCACATCAACAACACCCCGCGCCAGATCAACCTGTATGAAGGCATCGGCGCGCCGGTGCCCAGGTTCGGCCACATGCCGATGATCCTGGACGAGCAGGGCGCCAAGCTGTCCAAGCGCACCGGTGCGGCTGACGTGATGCAGTACAAGGACGCCGGCTACCTGCCCGATGCGCTGCTGAGCTACCTGGCCCGCCTGGGCTGGTCGCACGGTGACCAGGAGCTGTTCAGCCGCCAGGAACTGATCGACCTGTTCGACGTGAAGGACTGCAATTCCAAGGCCTCGCGCCTGGACATGGCCAAGCTGGGCTGGGTCAACCAGCACTTCCTGAAGACCGAGGACGTAGCCGCGATCGTGCCGCACCTGGTCTACCAGCTGCAGAAGCTGGGGCTGGACGTGGCCGCCGGCCCGGCTCCGGAGGATGTGGTGATCGCCCTGCGTGAACGCGTGCAGACCCTGAAGGAAATGGCCGAGAAGGCCGTGGTCTGGTACCAGCCGCTGACCGAGTACGACGAAGCAGCGGTGGCCAAGCACTTCAAGGCCGGTGCCGAGGTGGCGCTGGGCAAGGCCCGCGAGCTGCTGGCCGCGCTGCCGGAATGGACCGCCGAGTCGGTGGGGGTGGCCCTGCATGACGCGGCCGCAGCGCTGGAGATCGGCATGGGCAAGGTCGCCCAGCCGCTGCGCGTGGCCATCACCGGCACCCAGGTCAGCCCTGACATTTCCCATACCGTGTACCTGGCCGGCCGCGAGCAGGCCTTGAAACGCATTGATGTGGCCATCACCAAGGTAGCAACGGCCTGAGGCATCCTTGCCAGGCCCGAACCGGAGAACACGCATGCCCGCCAAGACCGCCATTGCCTGTACCGCCCCGCACCACCACGTCCACGACGCATCGGATTTCGTGGCGGTGGTCGAGCGCGTCTCGCGCGAACGCGGGCTGCGCCTGACCCCGATCCGCGCCAATGTGCTGAAGCTGATCGCCGAGGCCGGCAAGCCGGTCAAGGCCTACGAGCTGCTGGAATGGGTGCGCAACGGCAAGGGCGTGGGCGCGGATGCCCCGCCCACCGTGTACCGCGCGCTGGACTTCCTGATGGCCAACGGGTTCGTGCACAAGCTGGAATCGGTCAATGCCTTCGTGGCCTGCCATCACCCCAGCAGTGCCGCGCATTCGGTGCCGTTCCTGATCTGCAACAGCTGCCACAGCGCAGTGGAGCTGGAGGACCGCGAGATCGTCACCCAGCTGGAGAAGCGCGCCAAGGAGCTGGGTTTCCAGCCGCAGGCGCAGACCCTGGAAGTGCATGGCCTCTGCGCGCGCTGCGCCGGCTAACGCAACGGTAGTGCCGGCCGCTGGCCGGCATTTTGGAAACGGTGCGACAGGGCCTGCGTCCTAGTCCATCGCCTTGGAACGGGTATCCACCCGCACGATCACCGACATGCCGGGCCGCAGCTGCTTTGCCAGCTTCTGATCCCTGTTGATCGATATCCGCACCGGCAGCCGCTGCACCACCTTGGTGAAATTGCCGCTGGCGTTGTCCGGGCGCAGCACGCTGAATTCCGACCCGGTGGCGGGCGCGATCTCCTGCACGCGGCCCCGCAGCACCTGGCCCTGGAACGCGTCCACCGAGAACGTGGCCGGCTGGCCGATCGCCATCCCCCAGGTCTGGCCTTCCTTGTAGTTGGCCACCACCCACAGCGTGTCAGGTACCAGGAACAGCAGCTGCGAACCGGCGGCGACGTACTGGCCCACGCGTACGCTGGCTTCGCTGATCTGGCCGTCGCGCGGCGCGTGGATCACCGTGTTGGCCAGATCGATGCGCGCCAGTTCCAGCTGCGCCTGCGCGCTCTCCACCTGGGCCTCCAGGCTCTTGCGCGCTACCTGGGTCGATACCAGGGTCTCCTCGGCGATGCGGATCTGCGCCTGCGACTGCTGGACGCTGGCCTGCGCCGAGGCCTGCGCGGTGCGGAACTTGTCGCGATCGTTGATCGACACCAGCTGCTGCGCGGCCAGTTCCTCGTAGCGCTTGGTCTCGTTGCGTGAGCGTTGCAGCTCCGCCTGCCCGGCCGACAACGTGGCGCGGGCGGAGGCAATCTGCGCACGGTTCTGCGCCTGGGACTGGTCCGAGTTGGCCAGGGCCGCGCGTGCGCTGTCCAGCGTCGCCTGCGCCTGGGCGACCCGCTGCGCATAGATGCGGTCATCGATGCGCAGCAGCGGCTCGCCTTCCTTCACGTGCTGGAAGTCCTTCACCAGCACTTCGGTCACGTAGCCGTTCACCTGCGGCGCCATCACCGTGATCTGGCCGCGCACGTAGGCGTTGTCGGTCACCATCACGCTGCTGGTGAACGGCCACAGGTGCCAGGCGCGCAGGATCAGCGCAATGCCCAGCAAGGCCACCACCACCATCACCACCACGCTGCGCGCGCTGGGCTTGAGGTACTTCGGCGCGACCGCGGGTTCTACCGGCGTAGGGGCAGGCGCCGCGTCGGTCGGCGGCGGTGGGGTCACGTTGTCGGCGTCGTCGGGTCGGGGCGGGACGGGAGGCATGGTCGAGAACTCAGCGGGGCGCGGCCGGCGTGGCCACAGCGGGGGAAGTGGGGTGGCGCTTGCGCCATTGCTTGAGCACGGCGGTGCGCAGCGACAGCAGCAGCAACCAGCACAGGAAGCCGATGGCCAACCAACCGCTCAGCGTGAACACATCATTGAAGCCGCGTACGTTGGCTTCGCGGCGCGTCGTCTGCGCCAACTGCGCGCTGCCCTGCGCGCTGCGCAGCACCGGATCGGTGGTCTGGGCGACGTACAGCTGCTGTTGGATGCGCAGGCGCTGTGCCACCACCGGGTCGGCTGGGTCGAGCTGGCTGGTCAGCGCGCTGGAATACAGCTGCTCGCGATGCAGCTGGAAGGTCCCCAGCACCGCCGAGCCGGCCAGGCCGCCCAGCGTCTGCGTGATCGACAGCGTGACCAGGAAGGTGATCATGTGGTCCACGCCCTGTTTCAGCGCGGCGGAAATGCCGAGCATGATCAACGGGCCCATGAACATGCCGGCACCGACCGAGGCCAGGAACTGGCTGGCGTAGAAGTCGTGCGGCCGATCCATGCTGGTGCGGTGCTGGTCGAAGAACGCGGCGGCGCCCAGCAGCAGGATCGCCATCAGCAGCTGCGGGATCAGCCGTTTGGGCCCGAAAGTCAGTGCAGTGCCGGCGATACCGGTGACCACGCCGGCAAGAATCACCACGAACAGCGGCCGCAACTGATCAGGGCCCATGCCGAGCGTGCGCATCAGGTTGACCACGCCGTAGGACTGCTCGGTGGTCAGGAAGCGGATCAGGAAGGCGCCGACGATGAAATGCAGTACGGGCAGGCTGGCCAGCCAGCGTGTCTGCAGCAGCGGATTGCGCCGGTAGTGCTCGATGATGAAGGCGGTGGTGGACAGCACGATCGAGGCGACCAGGGCCCAGCCCAGCCACGGCGTGTTGAGCCACCAGCGGGTGTAGCCCTGCGCCAGCACGATCACCAGCAGCGCGACGGCCGGTGCAAGCAGGGCAAAGGTGAGGAAGTCCAGCGGTTCGAAGGCCTTCACCTGGATGCCGGGCGGCAGCTTCAGCACCACCACTGCCGCGAACGCGCACAGTGCCAGCCCGGCTTCGAATGAGTAGAGCTGGTGCCACTGGCCGGTATCGACCAGGCCTGGCGACACGATCCAGGCAATCGGCACCGCCAGCTGCGAAAGGCCGACGCCGACCACCAGCAGATTGCCGGTAAAGCGGCGCGGCAGCGCCTGCAGCATGTACAGCGTGCCCAGTGTCGAACAGGCCGCACCCGCGAAGCCGCTGGCGGCGCGGGTCAGCATCGTGGTCTCGAAGCTGCCGACGAACAGGTGCAGCACCGCCAGGGCCGCGTACAGGCCCAGCCCGATCTCGGCGAACAGGCGGATGCCGTACTGCTGGCGGAACTTGAAGGCCAACAGGTTGGCGGTGACATTCACCATGGCATAGGCCGCCACCAGCCAGCTGCCCTGGGTCGGGGTCAGTGCCAGCTGGCCCTGCAGGAACGGCAGGTTGGCGGTGACCAGCGCATTGCCGAGGCCGCCGGTGATCGCCACCAGCAGTGATACCAGCGCATAGGCCGCGCGCCGATACGGCGGGTGCCAGGGCATCGATGCCGAACCGGGCATGGTCGGCTTTTCGTGCTCCTCCCAATCCGGAACCGGCTTCAGATACGGCTGGACCATCAACGGGCCTCGCTGGCAGCTCCCTGGAGACCCCCACGCAGCAGCTGCAGGGCGCGCCCGGCCAACTGAGCGCGCTCGTCGCGGGTCTTGCCGCGCAGGGCCGCACCCAGCATGCCCGAGATCAGTGAAATATCCGTCTTTTCCAGGTCGGCACGGCACAGCCCGGCGGCCTTGGCGCGCGCGATCGGTTCCTCCAGCAGGTCGCGCACGGTCTCGCGCGCGGCGCGCATGGACGGCACGTCCGAATCGACCGCACGCCAGTAATCGGCCAATGCCGGCGAATCAATGATGCGCTGGGCCATGCCCTCGAACACCTCGAACAGGGCGTCGTCGCGGTCGCCGAGCTGCTCGACCTGGCGCCGGATGCGGTCGACCGTGCGCTGCAGCAGCGCCTGGATCAGCGCGGTGCGGTCCGGGAAGTTGCGGTACAGGGTGGCGCGGCCCACCTGGGCGCGTTCGACCACCAGGTCCAGCGGGGCGGTGACACCGTGTTGGCCGAACACATGATCGGCGGCGTCGAGGATGAGGGCACGGCGGGCGGCGGCATCGGCACGTTGGGCAGTCATGGAATCATTTTCGGACAAAAGTGTCCGATTGGCGAGACATTGGGTGACGGGATTGTCCGCTTGTTGTGGTACGCACATCTTTGTGACGGATGTGTGATGGCGTGGGTCGAAATGAAAACGGGGGCCCGAAGGCCCCCGTGGAATGGCGTGGGGGTCAGAGCCCCTTCCTTCGAAAAGGGCTCTGACCCCGCCGTGCGCGATCAGAAGAACGCGCGGATGCCGAATGCGACACCACGGCCTGGCAGCGGCGAGTAGTCGCGCAGCAGCGAGGTATGCGGGCGCACTTCGCGGTCGGTCAGGTTGCTGCCATCCAAGAACACCTCGTAGCTGTTGGTGGCGTTGCGATCCCAGCGGTAGGCCAGGTGCGCGTCGACCAGGGTGTAGCCGTCGCTCGGGGCTTCGTTCTGGGCGACGTCCTTCTGGCGGCTGTAGCGCACCGCACCGACCGAAGCGCGCCAGCCGTCCTTCGACCAGCGCAGGTCGGCGCCGACGCGGGCCGGTGCGATACGCGGCAGATAGCCAGTGTTGGCCAGTTCCACCGTGTAGTTGTGGTTGTGGTCGCCATGCGGCACGGCGATGTCCAGGTTGCGGCTGCCGCTGCCATCCAGCTTGGCCTTCACGTAGTCGCCGAACAGGCGCAGATCCCAGTCACCGGCGCCGCCCTCGAACAGGTGCACCAGCGCTTCGGCCTCGGCACCGCGGAACACCGCGTCCTGCTGCGTCCAGATGCGCACCGGCAGGCCCTCGGTGATGCCGGTGTCGGCCAGGTAGATGAAGTCCTTGAACCTGGTCTGGTAGACCGACGCGGAGAAGTCCAGGCGCTCGCTGTGGGTGTGGATACCCAGTTCCACGCGCTGGCCGCGCTCGGTCTTCAGGTTGGCGTCGCCGATTTCCAGCGAACGGGTGGCGATGTGCGCGCCGGCGGCATACAGCTCTTCGTTGGTCGGTGCTCGCTCGGAGCTGTCCACGCCGATGCGCAGGTCAACGGCATCGTTGAGCTTCCAGATGCCTGCGGCAGACAGGTTGGTGGCACCGAAGGTGCGGCGGCGGTAGTCACCGCTCGGGTCCAGCTTGACCTGATCGTGGCGGCCGCCCAGTTCCAGCTTGAACGGGCCGAACTGCTTTTCCTGCAGCACGAACAGGCCGATGTTCTTCGTGCCGGTATCCGGAACGAACGCCTCTTCGCCCTTGGCACCGAAATCACTGTTGCCGAACTGCAGGCCGAAGGCGCCGTCCCAGCCGCCGATCTGCTGCTGCACCGCTTCCAGGCGCGCTTCGATGCCGCGGTTGGTGAAGCGGGTCGACGGCGTACCGGCTTCCAGCTCCACGTGTTCGTAGTCGGTGTAGGCCACGCGTGCGTTGATGTTCTTCAGGAACGAGACCGGGTTGTAGATGCCGGCCTTGGTCTCGAAGCGGTTCTGCACCATGTCGATGCGCACGTCGTGCTCGTCGCCGCCTTCCTCTTCGTCGCCATGGTCGTGACCGTGGTCATGGCCATGATCGTCACCATCGGCGTGCACGTGCGCGCCATTGGGAATGCCATAGTTGGTGCGGTAGGTGCTGGCCGACACGCCGAAGTAGCCACCGTCGCCCAGCCACGTTGCGCCGACGCCACCTGCGCGTGTGCGGATCGAACTGTTGTCGAGGCGGCCGCGGCGCGGTTCTTCGCCTTCCTCGCCCGCGTGGTCATGGTCGTGGTCGTCGTGGTGGTCTTCAAGGCTGTCGATCACCGCGTAACCGGGAATGCGGTAGTCGTCGCCATTGCGCACCAGGCCATCCACATGGAGCACGACGTTTCCGCTGACGCCATCGAGGCGGAACATGCCGCTGCGCTCGTTGTTCACCGAATTGCCGCGCAGTTCGGCACGACCGCTGAGCGGCCGCTCAGGCAGCTCGCGCGCGATGCGCCCGTCGACCACATTGACCGCACCACCAATGGCGCCGCTACCGAACAGCAGCGTGGCCGGGCCCTTCAGTACTTCGATCTGGTCGGCCAGGAACGGTTCGATGCTGGTGGCGTGGTCGGCGCTGACCGTGGACGCATCCATGTTGCCCATGCCGTTGGACAGCACGGCCACGCGCGGGCCTTCCTGGCCACGGATGATCGGGCGGCCGACGCCGGGGCCGAAGAAGGTGCTCTGCACGCCGGGCAGCTTGGCCACGGTATCGCCGAGGGTGCCGGCCTTCTGCTCGTCCAGGCGTTCACCGGCCAGAACCTCCACCGGGCGTGCCAGGGATTCGGCGTCACCCTGCAGCGGCGACGCGGTGACCTGCACCGACGACAGCTCGGTCAGGTGGCGGTCACGATGGGCGGTGTCCTGGCCGGCTGCAAAGGCGACGGATGGCAGCAGGGCGGCGAGGGCCAGGGCCAGGGAATGCGGCTTGAGCCGTGGGGTATGGGCGGGCATGGACGGGTCCTTTGTTACAATGTATCAATCGCGGGGCGCACGAATCCCGTCGATGGGACAGGGGGAGGGAAACCGTGCGGGTCGGAGAGGGATGTTATATTATTCCATAACGATTCGCCGAACCTGCTGGAAGTCATGTCCCTGTCCTCACGCCTGCGCCACCTGCTCGACCGTTTCGGCGCCACTGGTTCGATGCTGTGCGCGGTGCACTGCGCGGTGATCCCGGTGCTGCTGGCCGCAGCGCCTTCATTGGGGCTGTCGTTCTGGCTGAGCGACGGCGTGGAACAGGCGCTGGTGGTGTTCGTGACCCTGCTGGGGTTGTTCAGCCTGGTCTGGGGCTACCGCCGGCACGGTGCGCTGCGTGCGCTGGGCTTCCTGATTCCCGGCCTGGTCGCATTGTGGGCCGGCGTGCTGTATGACCCGCTGCACCACAATGCGGTGCCGCACGCGGTGGTGATGACCATCGGTGGCCTGCTGGTGGGTGTGGCCCATCTGGTCAACCTGCGCCTCAACCACGGTCACGTGCACGACGCCAGCTGCGCGCACTAGGCGCTCCGTGATAGGATTTTCGATCGTGCGCGGGGGCGCCCAGCAAGGCGGCCCCGCCGAACCCGTGTCAGTACGGGGTAACCAGATTTCACATTTGAGGAGTTGAAGACATGGGTAAGGGTGACCGCAAGACCGCCAAGGGCAAGCGCTACAACGCCAGCTATGGCAACGCCCGTTCGCACACCGCCAGCAAGGTCGCCGTAGGCGCCGCCGCTCCGGTTGCCAAGAAGACCGTGGCCAAGGCTCCGGCGAAGAAGGCTGTGGCGAAGAAGGCCGTCGCCAAGGCCTGATCCGGTCGAGCGACCGGTTCAATGAAAAACGCGGCGCCTGGCGCCGCGTTTTTTTATGCCTGTCCGGTGAGCCGAGCGTGGGTTCGGCTCTACAACCGCATCAGCGCAGTGTCTTCTTCAGCGTTTCCGGATTGCCATCGTTCGGCGCGGCCGGCACCTGCAGCAGGTGGGCCAGCAGCGGATAGACATCGACGTTGTCGAAGCCATCGATCACCAGGCCCTGGCGGAACGACGGGCCGCCGGCCACGAACACTGCGCGCATGGAAGGCAGTGCGTTGTCGTAGCCATGCGAACCTCGATCCTGCTTAGCACGCTTGGCGATCTTCTCCTGGTGCAGGGCATCCCAGCCTTCATCCATGACACAGACGATGGCCGGAACCCGCGGATGCGTGCCGTAGTGCCAGCGTGCCGGCAGGTTCTCCTTCTTCCAGCATTCGTAGTGCGCGTGGCGTCCGAGCAGGGCGCGTTCGGCTTCCGCTTCGCGGCCGGCGACCGGCGCAAAGCCCACCGACTGGCCCTGGCTGATATTGCGTGCAATGGCCGGGTCGGCCATCGACTCGGTGGCGATCACGTTGCCGTCGGCGACGCTGGCCATGCCGTGGTCGGAGACGACGATCACGTTGGTGGTCTTGGCCAGATCGCGCTGCTGCAGCCCGTCGAGCACCTGGCCGACGATCTGGTCGGCGCGCACGATGGCGTCGGCGTACTGCTTCGACCCGGGGCCGTAGTTGTGCCCAGCCTTGTCCACGTGTTCCATGTACAGCGTGGTGAGGCGCGGTGCATCGGCATCGGTCTGCGCCAGCCAGTCGAGCACGATGCCGGCCCGCTGCTCCAGCGGTTCCTTGCCGTCGTACACGCGCCACTTGCTGGGGCGCACGCCGCGGATTTCAGACTCACTGCCCGGCCACGCCGTGGCGGCCGAACGTACGCCAGCGTTCTCGGCACTGACCCAGATCGGTTCGCCACCCCACCAACCGCTGGTGGTGACCGCGTCGCGGTTGCTCAGTTCGAAACGGCCCAGGGTTGCATCGTCCATGCTGTTGTTGACGATGCCGTGGTGGTCCGGACGCAGGCCGGTGACGATGGTGTAGTGGTTGGGGAAGGTCAGTGACGGATAGGACGGCGTCATCCAGCGTGCACGCACGCCGCCGTCGATCAGTCGCTGCAGGTTCGGAGTGAGCCCACGGTCCAGCGCATCGGCGCGCAGGCCGTCGATGGAGATCAGCAGCAGCTTCGGAGGCGAAGCCGCAGCGGCGGAACCGGGAACGGAGGCGGAAGGGGCGGGCGCGGTGGTGCAGGCGGCCAATGGCAGCAGCAGCGCCAGCGCGCAGGTCAGGCGTACGGAAGTCATCCACGCATGATAAGCCCGCGCAATGACGCGCCCAAGACACGGCGCGCTATCGCGCGCCGTGTCCGCGCATTTTTCCTTATCCCCGCGCCTGTCGGCGCGCCCCCTTCAACAGGAAGGGGGCTTTTCTCCAGGCACAATTCCTGATGCTTCCATCCACGCATGGCGTGGATCTACCGTGTCGACCAAGGTCGACACCTACCAACAGTTGCGCAGAACGACGTTCGGACAGATCGCCGGAACCTGTCGAAGGCTGGGTGGGTCCGGTTGCAGGGGCGTGAGCGCCATGGATGGCGCGACCGAGCTTACAGGGACGTACTTGCAGCGTCCCCTGCAACTGGACCCACCCTGCCTCCCCGCAGGAAGCCCGCTGTTGCTGTTGCTCTAGCCTCTGCGGGTGCCGGGCGCAGCCCGGCCAGCCCTCTCAGGCGAACAGCGGGGCCTGGCGTTGTTCCAGCCGCAGCAGCGCGGCCTTGGTTTCCAGCCCGCCGCCGAAACCGGTCAATGCGCCGTTGCTGCCGATCACGCGATGGCAGGGCAGGATGATCGGCAGCGGATTGCGCCCGTTGGCCGCGCCGACCGCGCGGGTCGCACTGGGCTGGCCGAGGTGCTGCGCCAGCTGCAGGTAACTCCAGGTCTGGCCGAACGGAATCAGTGCCAGCGCCTGCCATACGCGCAGCTGGAACGGCGTGCCACGTGGCGCCAGCACAAGGTCGAAGCTGTTGCGCTCGCCGTGCAGGAACTGCAGCAGCTGTTCGCGCGCTTCCGGCAGCGCATCCGGTGCGTAGTCCCAGTCATCGCGTCCGCGTGCTGGATGGCGGTTTTCGGGGAAAAGCACGTGTGACAGGCCACGTTCGTCACCGGCGATGGTCAGTACGCCGATCGGGCTGTCGAAACGATCAAACAACAGGGTCATGTCGGTTCTCCAACGAACGTGCCGGACAGGTGCCACAGGTGCAGCACGGCGTAGGCGCGCCACGGGCGCCACGGTTGCGAGCGCGCTTCAGTTGCACGTTCGCTCAGGCGCTGGCCCTGTGCGTGGCCGAGCATCTGCTGCAGGACCAGATCGCCGGCGGGGAAGGCATCGGGCTGGCCGAGCCCGCGCAGGGCGATGTACTGCGCGGTCCACGGGCCGATGCCGGGCAATGCCACGCAGCGCGCAACAAAGTCTTCCAGGGCCTGCCCGGGTCCGAAGTCGAGCTGGCCGCTGGCACATGCAGCGGCCAGCGCACGCACCGTGGCGGCGCGGCTGCGCGGCAGGCCGATCGATTCCAGCGGCGCCTCGGCCAGCACCTCGGGCGCTGGGAACTGGCGATTGAACTCGGACGGCATGCCCGGCAGATGCGCCCCATACGCATCCACCAGACGCCGCGCAAAGGTAGTGGCGGCGGCGACGCTGACCTGCTGGCCGAGCACGGCGCGTACGCCGACCTCGAAGCCATCCCAGCCGCCCGGAACGCGCAGCCCCGGGCGTTCGGCGATGCCGCGTGCCAGCAGCGGTTCCTCGCCCAGGGCGGCATGGACCTGCTGCAGGTCGGCGTCCAGATCGAACACACGACGCACACGGCGCACGATGTCGGGGATCAGGCGCGGGTCGACCGCACCCAGCTGCAGACGCAGTTCCGGGCGCTTCGGGTCGGCGGTGACGCGCAGCAGGGTGGGGCGCTCGGGTGTGCCGAGCACGCGCTGGTAGCTGTCTTCGCCGATCAGTTCGATGCCAGGCAGGCTGCGCTTGCGCAGGAAGGCCAGCATGCGCGGGAAGTCCAACGGTGGGCGGTACACGAGCCGCAGTACCAGGCCGCCGTCATCGGCGGCCAGCGGCTGGTGCTGGCGACGCAGCGCCGTCGGTGCCATGCCGCAGCCCTGCAGGAAGGCGGTATTGAAGCGGCGCAGACTGTTGTAGCCGGCGGCCAGCGCAACATCGGTCACCGGCAGCGTGGTTTCGGTCAGCAGTTGCTTGGCCAGCAGCAGGCGGTGGGTGGCATGGATCTGCCCGGGTGTTGCGCCGAGATGTTCGACGAACAGGCGCTGCAGCTGGCGCGCGCTGAGGCCGATCTTCTGCGCGAGGTCTGCAACGCGCTGCTCCTGCAGGAAGCCGCCGTGGATGATGGCGAGGGCGCGCTGCACGGTCTGCCCGGCCAGTGCCTGCTGGGCCTGCGGTGCCAGTTCGGGGCGGCAGCGCAGGCACGGCCTGTAGCCGGCAGCAGCGGCCGCGGCAGCGGTCGGATAGTAGGTGATGTTGCGTGGCTTCGGCGGCGGCGCCGGGCAGACGGGGCGGCAATAGATGCCGGTGCTGCGCACGGCGGTGAAGAAAACGCCGTCGAAGCGTGCGTCACGGGCCAGGCGGGCGCGGTCGCAGGCGGCGGTGTCGAGGGCGAGGGCGGTGTCCATGGCGCCAGTCTAGGCGTGTGCGGGTAGGGATACTCGCCACATTCGGACATGGATGCTGAAGGGGGTCAGGCCGGGCCGCGCCCTGCACCCGTGGTAGTGCCGGCCGCTGGCCGGCAACTGCAACAGCAGAAGCTGGTTTCCTGCGGCAGGGCGGGGTGGGTCCGGTTGCAGGGGACGCTGCAAGTACCCCTCCGGGGCCCGGCCCAGCCGCTGGCGGCTGTGCGTTCGGGCGCTTGCGAAGCAGTGCTTCGCAAGCAAAGCGCCCTCACACATGTAAGCTCGGTCGCCGCTTGCTCGTGTGCGCTGTCCTGCGCACACGGCAAGACCGGGGTTGGGCGTCCTGCCCAACCCGCCCGAGGCATGCCTCGGGCCCATGGCGCTCACGCCCCTGAAACCGGACCCACCCCGCCTTCGACAGGTTCCTGCGACCTGTCTTGCGGGCGTTCTGCGCTGCTGTTGGTGGGTGTCGACCTTGGTCGACACGCTTTTCCCAAGGGTCAGAAGGGGTTCAGTGCCACGCGCTGAATGCGTGCCCCGGACGGGTAGACTGTGGCTCTTGCTCACGTGAAGACTGGTTGCCCGATGTCCGCCAAACTCCGCTGGTTGCCCCTGTTGTGCCTGGCCCTGGCGGGCTGCAGCCAGCTGGAGAATCCGGGCAATGTCACCGCCGCCGACAAGGCCGCGCGGGCGCCGGCCAGCGATGGTGAGAACATGGTGTCGATCAATGCCGCCGATGCACCACCACCGCCGGCGCCGCCGCGCAGCCGGGCGGATCGGCCGTGGCCGCAGGCGCAGTTGGAGAATGGCCGCGCCTGGGTCAGCTGCAGTACCGAGTACGCCGGTGAGGCGGGCGATGGCGTCGAGCTGGAGGGCCTGCAGCGCGAACAGGTCACCCAGGCACTGGCGCCGTGCGCCGAACGTGGCCTGATGCGCGTGCGTTACGCCGGCAAGATCAATCCGGGCTTTGCCGAGATGATGTGGCGGTTGGCCGTGGTCGCTGACGAGCAGAAGATCCACAAGCGCATCCTCGACCTGGATTCCAGCGGCGGCCAGGTGGAATCGGCGATCATCGCCGGCGACAGCATCGGTGAATCGGGCTGGACCATCTGGGTGCGCGAGGGCTCGATCTGCCACAGTGCCTGCGTGTTCGTGCTGGCTGCCGGTGACAACCGCCTGCTGTCGGGCAAGGTCGGCATCCACCGCATGATGCGGATCAGCTCGAAGGCCACCTCGCGCGCGGAACTCAACCGCGAGCTGCACGAGGTCTACGACAACGTGAAGGACTACCTGCAGCGCAACGGCGTGGCGGTGGGTGTGGCCGACCTGATGATGACCGTGCCCAACCGCAGCCTGCGCCTGCTGACGCAGGATGAGCTGCGCCAGTACGGCCTGGACGGCACCAACGCGGTGCAGGACGATCTGGAACGGATCAAGCAGATGCGGGCCTGTGGTGATGACTTCGTGCAACGCAAGGACGCGTTCCTGATTGCCTTCGACCAGCAGTGCAAGCGGGAAGGCGCCGACATGGAATCGATCAACAGCTGCGGCCAGGCGCTGAAGCAGCGCTTCGGTTTCCCGGATGCGGTGTGCCCGGAAGAAAGCCCACTGTCGGAGATCGATGTGGCAACGCTGCCACCGGCACCGCCGGAGCCGCCGCCGGTGGCCGAACAGGCGCCAGTGAACACCGCCGCGCCCGCCGCGCAGGCTGATGCGGCAGCGGTGGAGGGCAACGCCCCGGCACGCTGACGGCATAGTCACCGCGCTGGCGTAGACTGCGGTTCTCTCCAGAAAACCGGCGGTGTCCATGAAGCGCGTGCTCCTGCTGCTGTCCCTGCTGCCCCTGACCGCATTGGCGCAGGCACCTGCGCCGGCCACGCCGGCACCGGCTCCGGCACGCCCGGCCCCGGCCTCGCCAGCGGCTGCGAAGCCAGCCACCGCCGGCGCCCCGGCGTTGACCGCTGCACAGCAGGCCCAGGTGCAGAAACAGGATGCCGAGATGGGCGCTGCTGCATTGAAAGCCGCACAGCTGGTCGATGCCAACCGCGCCGGTGAACTGTGGGATGGCGCCTCCGCCGTCGCGCGTCGTGCGGTGCCGAAGGCCGCATTCGTCAGCCAGCTGACCACCGAGCGCACGCGCCTGGGTGCGCTGGCCGGGCGTGGCCAGCCCACCATCACCCGGGTCAAGTACAGCGCAGGTGCCGCGGTGCCGGAAGGGCTGTACATCAACGTCAGTTTCCCGACCCGTTTCGCCAACAGCGCGCAGCCGGTGCGCGAGCTGGTCTCGTTCCGTTTCGACGAGGACCAGGTGTGGCGTCTGGCCGGTTACAGCCTGCGTGCGTCGGCACCCTGAGGAGATGAATGATGGCAACTGAATTGACGATGCTGGCCTGGTCGGTCCTGCTCGGCTTCGTTTACATCTTCGCCACCTCCACCGTGGTCACCCGCGAGCGCGGGATGAAGTGGAATGCCTCGGCACGCGATGGCGACGCAAAGCCGGTCAGCCCTCTGGCCGGGCGCCTGCAGCGTGCGCAGGCCAATTTCCTGGAGACGTTCCCGTTCTTCGCCGCCGCCGCCATCGCGGTGGTCGTGGCCGGTCGCGGCAATGACACCACTGCACTGGCGGCGCAGGCCTACTTCTGGGCGCGTGTGGTCTATCTTCCCCTGTACGCCGCCGGCGTGCCCTACGTGCGCAGCCTGGTGTGGCTGGTGTCGCTGATGTCGATCCTGGCGCTGGTGTTCGCACTTCTGTAGGTCGGCCTGATCCAGATCAAGGTCGCTCAGGTGCGCGGCGCTATGCTGGCGCGGACTGAATCATCGGCAGGAGGCGCGCATGCGCAGGATGGACGTGGTGGTGGTTGGCGCCGGACCGGCAGGTCTGTGCTTCGCGCGCGCGCTGGCCGGCAGCGGGCTGCAGGTCGGGCTGGTCGAAGTGCAGCCGCGCCAGGCCCTGGCCGAGGCCGCCTTCGATGGCAGGGAGATCGCGTTGACCCATGCCTCGCGGCAGAGCATGGAGCAACTGGGTCTGTGGCAGCGCCTGCCGCAAGCCGAAGTCGCTGAGCTGCGCGACGCCAGGGTGATGAATGGCGGCTCGCCGTTCGCGCTGACCTTCGCCAGCAGCCAGGTCGACGGCCAGCCGCTGGGCTGGCTGGTACCCAACCATCTGATCCGCCGTGCCGCATGGGATGCGGTGCAGGGCCAGGACGGCGTGGAACTGTTCGACGGGCGCAAGGTGCAGGGCGTGCAAGCCGATGCACAGGGCCATGTGGTCAAACTCGATGACGGCAGCCAACTGCATGCGCGGCTGCTGGTGGCCGCTGACAGCCGCTTCTCCGCCACCCGCCGCATGCTCGGCATCGGTGCGCAGATGCGCGACTTCGGCAAGTCGATGCTGGTGTGCCGCATGCAGGTCGAGCGCGACCATCGCCACACTGCCTGGGAATGGTTCGGCTACGGCCGCACGATGGCGCTGCTGCCGCTCAACGAGGGCCAGGCCTCGGCGGTGATCACGCTGCCGCCGAGGCAGATCGAGGCGCTGCTGGCGATGGACGAGGTGGCCTTCGGCGAGGCCATCAGTGCTTGCTTCGAACATCGGCTGGGCCGGATGCAGCCGGTGGCCACGCCGCAGGCGTATCCGCTGGTAGGTGTGTACGCGCACCGTTTTGCTGGCGAGCGTTCGGCGCTGATCGGCGATGCCGCGGTCGGCATGCACCCGGTCACCGCGCATGGCTTCAACCTGGGCCTGGCCAGCGCACAGCGGCTGGCGCAGGGCATCGTCGCGCAGCAGCGTCGCGGTGCCGACATTGCCGCCGCCGGCATGCTGGCCAGCTACCAACGGGGTCACCGGCTGGCGTCGCGGCCGCTGTACGAGGCCACCAATGCGATCGCCAGCCTGTACACCGACGATCGCCGCCCGGCGCGGCTGCTGCGGGCGGCCGGCCTGCGCCTGGCGCAGGGCGTGGCACCGTTCAGGCAGCTGATTGCCTTGCACCTGACCCAGCGCGTAGCCTGAACAGCCTCACATCAGCCGGCGGCCAGCACCCGGATCTGGCTGTCGGCGAACTCGACCACCTGGCCTGCGCGGATCTTGCAGGCCTTGCGCAGTTCGACTTCGCCGTCGACCCGCACCAGGCCTTCGCTGATGACCATCTTGGCTTCGCCGCCGCTGGTGACCAGGTCGGCCAGCTTGAGCAGCTGCTTGAGTTCGACGTAGTCGCCGTCGAGGTCGAATTCGAGAATCTGCATGGAGCGGGGTTCCTGGGAAGAGGGGCGCAGGCCAGCGGCCGGGCCGGGAAGAGGGCGCGTATTGTGCGCCAGCACGGGGCATGACGGCACGCGCACGGAAAGCTGTACGCCTCGTTCAGGATCAATGCGGTATCATCCCGCTCTGAGCGAGTGAAATCTCCTCCGACCGAGCAGCGCCAGGGCACGCGATAAGAAGGGCGCCCAAAGCGCGGACCATCCCTTTTTTATCGCACTGCCAGGAAGACGGCAGTGCCTTCGGAGTTCCCCATGTCCCAAGATTCCCAAGCGCCGCTGCAGTTCGCGCAGCTCGGCCTGTCCGAGCCCGTGATGCAGGCGGTCACCGCCATCGGCTACGAAACCCCGTCGCCGATCCAGGCCGCCACCATCCCGGCGATGCTGGAAGGCCGCGACGTGCTGGGCCAGGCCCAGACCGGTACCGGCAAGACCGCCGCGTTCGCGCTGCCGGTACTGTCCAACATCGACCTGCAGCAGATCAAGCCGCAGGCCCTGATCCTGGCGCCGACCCGCGAACTGGCCATCCAGGTCGCCGAAGCGTTCCAGTCCTACTCGTCGAAGATCCCGGGCTTCCGCGTGCTGCCGGTGTACGGCGGCCAGCCTTACGGGCAGCAGCTGTCGGCGCTGCGCCGTGGCGTGCATATCGTGGTCGGTACCCCCGGTCGCGTGATCGACCACCTCGACCGCAGCACCCTGGACCTGTCCGAGCTGAAGACCCTGGTGCTGGACGAAGCCGATGAAATGCTGCGCATGGGCTTCATCGACGACGTCGAAGCGGTGCTGAAGAAGCTGCCGGAGCAGCGCCAGGTGGCCCTGTTCTCGGCCACCATGCCGCCGCAGATCCGCCGCATCGCGCAGACCTACCTGCAGGACCCGGTGGAAGTGACCATCGCGGCCAAGACCACCACCTCGGCCAACATCCGCCAGCGTTACTGGTGGGTGAGCGGCATGCACAAGCTGGATGCGCTGACCCGCATCCTGGAAGTCGAGCCGTTCGACGCGATGATCATCTTCGCGCGCACCAAGGCCGGCACCGAAGAACTGGCCAGCAAGCTGCAGGCCCGTGGCCTGGCCGCTGCCGCCATCAACGGCGACATGCAGCAGGCCCAGCGTGAGCGCACCATCGCCATGCTGAAGGAAGGCAAGCTGGACATCCTGGTCGCCACCGACGTGGCTGCGCGCGGCCTGGACGTGGAGCGCATCAGCCACGTGCTGAACTACGACATTCCGTACGACACCGAAAGCTACGTGCACCGTATCGGCCGTACCGGTCGTGCCGGCCGCAGCGGCGAGGCGATCCTGTTCGCCACCCCGCGCGAGAAGGGCATGCTGCGCCAGATCGAGCGCGCCACCCGCCAGCCGATCGAAGAGATGCAGCTGCCGAGCGTGGAAGCGGTCAACGACACCCGCATCAACAAATTCACCACGCGCATCACCGAAACCCTCGGTGCCGGCGGCCTGGACTTCTACCGCCAGCTGCTGGAGCGCTTCGAGAACGAGCAGAACGTGCCGGCCATCGAGATCGCCGCCGCGCTGGCCAAGATGCTGCAGGGTGACACCCCGTTCCTGCTGCAGCCGCCGGTGCGTGCCCCGCGTGAAGAGCGCGCCCCGCGCGAGCGTTTCGACCGTGGCGACCGTCCGGAGCGTGGCGATCGCTTCGACCGCAACGAGCGTGGTCCACGCTTCGAGCGTGGCCCGCGTCGCGACGACGCCGAAGGTGGTTTCGAGCAGCGTCCGCGCCGTGAGGTTCCGCCGCGTGGTGCACCGGAGCAGGGCATGGAGACCTACCGCATTTCGGTGGGCCACCAACATGGCGTGAAGCCGGCCAACATCGTCGGCGCCATCGCCAACGAAGCGGGCCTGGAAAGCCGATTCATCGGCCGCATCGACATCCACGACGACTTCTCGCTGCTGGACCTGCCGGCACAGATGCCGCCGGACGTGCTGTCGCACCTGCAGAAGGTGTGGGTGTCCGGCCAGCAGCTGCAGATGCGTGCGCTGGCTCCGGGTGAAGACACCAACCCGGCCCCGCGTCCGTTCAAGCCGCGCTTCGACAAGCGTGGCCCGGGCGGCCCGGGTGGTCCGCGTCGTGGTGGCCCGGGTGGTCCGGGTGGCCATGGTGGCGACCGCGGCGGTGACCGCGACAGCCGCCCGCCGCGTCGTGACGGCTTCAAGCCGCGCGGCCCGCGCAGCTTCTAAGCCGCACCCGCATCCGTCCATGACAACGCCCGCCCCCGGGCTGGCGTACAGGAAAAGGGGACGGAGGGGATTAAGTCGTAAATGGCAGGCCATGCGCTTATGCCGAAAACGACTTAATCCCCTCCGTCCCCTTTTTCGCATGGCCCACACATTGCCGGTCATAGGCTGGGCCGGTTCCAAGGCAGGTTGTCACCGCAGCACATTCGGGGGGATCCGGGATGGGTAGAAGTGGCACGGACCAGCAGAGCCGGCGGGTGCCGATGACCCGTGGGCTGGGATTGCGCTTTGCGTTGTTGACGGGCATGGCGATCGGGTTGGTCGCGTTGTCCGCGTTGATCCAGGAACTGCAGGCAGCCTCGACGGCCTGGATTGCCGGCCAGGGGTACTGGTCACGAGGACAGCAGGATGCAACCGCTGCGCTGAGCCGCTACCTGGCGCGTGGCCATGCCCAGGACCTGGATGACGCGCGCCAGGCGCTGCGGATTCCATTGGGCGATCTGCAGGCCCGGCTGGCGCTGGAACAGGCGGTACCGGACGAGGAAAAGGCCAGGCAGGGCTTCCTGCAGGGTGGCAACGCGCGCGCCGATATCCCACGCCTGGTGTTCTCGTTCCGCTATGCACGCGACATCGGTGCATTCCGGGAAGCAACCACGCTGTGGCGACAGACCGACGATGATCTGTTGGCCATGCAGCGGCTGGTTGCCGAGCTGCAGTCGGGGCACGCCCAGGGCGTGCTGCCAGCGGCGGACCGCGATCGGTACCTGCAACAACTGCGTGATCTGGACCGGCGGCTGCAGGTGCAGGCGCAGGCATTTTCGCAAGCCTTGCTGCGCATGGCCACGATGGTACGGATCGCCACGCTTGTGGTCGGCGGGTTGTCGGTGCTGGCGATCAGCCTGATGGCGGTGGCCCTCGCGCGCCGCGTCGGCAAGGACCTGACCGAGCATGAAAGCCGCTTCCGTGCGGCCTTCTACCAGGCCAATGTCGGCATGCTCAAGCTCGACACCGACGGCAAGGTGATCGAAGCCAACCAGGCGATGGCCGACATCCTCGACTACCGACGCGACGTGCTGCTGCAGATGTCGCTCGGCGATCTGTTGATGGAAGGCGAACTGGTCATCGATGGCGTCGGCCGCATCGACTGGGACCGGCAGCTGCGGCCGAGTGAACTGCGCTTCTGCCGCCGCGATGGCAGCCTGGTGTGGGGGCGCTGGAGTGGCACCGGCGTGCGCAGCGCGGGAGGCGGCCTGTCGGTGTTTGCGATCATCGAGGATGTCAGCCAGAACCATGCATTGGCACGTGAGATCGAGCATCACGCCAGCCACGATCCGCTGACCGGCCTGATCAACCGCCGCGAGATCGAGCGGCTGCTGGAGCGTGCGCTGCTGCAGGTACGCAGTGATGGCGGTACGCATGCGCTGTGCTACATCAACCTGGACCACTTCAAGCTGGTCAACGACAGCTTCGGCCATGCCGCCGGTGACCAGATGCTGCGCAGTTTCGCCGACTATCTGGTGGCGGCCGTGCGTGACGGTGACTGGGTCGGCCGCCTGGGCGCCGACGAGTTCGCCGTGTTCCTCGCCCATGCCGGGCAGGACGAAGCCAAGCGGGTGCTGCAGCGGGTGATCCGCAACCTGGGCCAGGCCACGTTCCCGATCAGCGAGGGCAGCCCGCAGCTGAGCTGCAGCATCGGCGTGGTCGAGGTCAGTGCAGATGCGCCGGACGTGAACTGGTTGATGAGTGCTGCCGACAGCGCCTGCTATGCCGCCAAGCAGGCCGGGCGCAACCGCGTGCACTGCTTCAATGAGAACCGCATGGCGCGCTGGAGGAGCGGCGGCAGGAGGCCGAGCGCCTGCAGGGCGTCAGCCTGGCGATGGCCGAGAATCGCATGCTGCTGTATGCACAGCGCATCGCCCGCGTTGGCGATCCGTCCTACCTGCACTACGAGGTGCTGGTGCGCATGCGTGGCACCGATGGCAGCCTGCATCTGCCCGGCCAGTTCATGCCGGCGGTGGAGCGCTATGGCATGGCGGTGGCGCTGGACCGGCACGTGCTCGGGCTGCTGTTCCGCCACCTGCAGGTGTGCCCGGCGCACGTGCGCCAGCTGGGCCTGTGCAACGTCAACGTGTCCGCGCAGTCGATCGCCGAGCCGGGATTCCTCGCCTTCGTCTGCGACCTGCTCGAGCGCAACCGCGCGCTGGCCTCCAAATTGTGCTTCGAGATCACCGAGACCGCGGCGATCAGCAACCTCAGCCAGGCCCGCGCCTTCATCGATGCGGTGAAGGCACGGGGGTGCCGGATGGCGCTGGATGACTTCGGCTCCGGCCTGTCTTCCTTCGGCTACCTGCGCCAGTTGCCGGCGGACATCCTGAAGATCGACGGCGCCTTCGTGCGCGACATGGATACCGACCCGGTCAGCCACGCCACGGTGCGCGCGATCAGCGAGCTCGGGCGCGAGTTGCAGATGGAAGTGGTGGCCGAGTGGGTGGAGACCGCCGAGGTTGCCGGTGCGCTGACCCGGCTTGGCGTGCAAGGGCTGCAGGGCTATGCCATCGAACGGCCGCAGCCGCTGGAGCGGCTGACCCTGGTCGATCTGCGCCCGGTACGGCTGGTCGCGGTGAAGGGGCCGCCGGCGGCTGGCTGAACCGCGGGCGCCGACTTTGGTCTACACATGCGTGGCGTGCCCGGCTGCGATAATGCGCGCCAGGGGCGGCGCGCAGTGGGCGCGGACGTAAGCAGGAACAGGACGTGGCGTGGGCGGCAGGCAGTGGCGGTATGGAACAGGAGCGGTGCTGGCCGTCCTGATGGTGTGGTTGGCGTTGCCGTGGCCGCTTCAGGCTGCAGAGGCCGTGCCGGGCCATGATTATCTCCTGGTCGGCGGCGCTACCGACGAGCCGACGCCGCACCGCGCATGCACGCCGGAGATGCTGTCCGGCGCCCGCCAGCAGGTGCTGGTACCGGCTCCGCCGCAGGGCTGGTCAGGCCAACCGCAGGCGCTGGACGTGTTCAACGTCTTTGCCGGTGAAGTGCGCGTCCAGCATGGCGACCGCGAGATCTGCGGCAACATGCACGACGCGCGCACCCGCGATTCACGTTTCCGGGCTGGCATCGGCCTGGTGGCGGTACCGCCGGCCGGCAGCCATGAGCCGTTCCTGGTCTCCTGGCAGACACCGCTGAAGGCACGTTGGGTACCGACCCTGCGGCTGGGCGCGCCCAGCCCGGTGCAGCAGAACGACACCGCCCGCCTGCTGGTGCGTGCGGCCTGCATCGCGGTGGCGATTGCGCTGGCGCTGTCGGCGTTGATGGCCTTCCTGACCACCCGGGACCGCAGTTTCCTGGTCTACATCGCCGGCACCACCGTGATGGTGCTGTGGCAGGCCATCCTCGGCGGGCTGAGCGGCTATCCGGAACCCTGGCTGCCGGTGGGCGAGCACGGCGCCTGGTGGCTGCTGGCGCTGACCGCTGCGACCCAGGCACTGGTGCTGCCGGCGCTGTGGCGGCTGAACGGAGGCGACCGCGTGCTGCCTCGATCGCGCCCGGCCCAACTGGCGGTGTTGTGGACCCTGATGGCGCTGGCCGTGCTGGTGCCGTGGCTGCGCTGGGAGCATCTGGCCTGGGTCGCGAAGGGCTTGCAGGTGTCCTATCTGTCCGGATGTGGCCTGGCACTGATGGTCGGCGTCTGGGCACGCTGGCGCGGCGACCGTTGGGCACAGGCGGGTCTGGCCGCGCTGGCACCGATGCTGGTACTGATCATCGCCGATGCCTGTGGTGCGGCGTGGCTGCTGGAATACCGGGTGGAGGCGCTGCAGCTGGCGGTGACCTGGCTGTTGATGATGGCCGCGTATGCGTTGAACCAGCGGCTGGGCCGGCTGCGCCAGCAGCGTGATGAACTTCGCCAGCTGGCCGAGACCGATGGCCTGACCGGGCTTCCCAACCGTCGCGCCGGACTGCAGCAGCTGGCCCGCCATCTGGAACGGGTGGACCGTGAGCGCGGCCCGTTGGTGATCGGCTTCCTCGACATCGACCTGTTCAAGGACATCAACGACCGCCACGGCCACGCAGTGGGCGACCAGGTGCTGGTGGCGGTGGCGCGTGCCCTGCGCGCGGCGGTACGCAGCCAGGACGAAGTGGTGCGGATGGGCGGCGAAGAGTTCCTGCTGCTGATGCCCGGCATGCCGCGCGAGGCGGCGTCGGCGCGGCTGGACCGCCTGCGCCAGCGCATCACCGAGGCTGGCCAGGCCCTGCAGGTGCCGGGGCTGGAGGTGACCGCCAGCATCGGCCTGGCGCAGTGGCGACCGGGCGAGGACGATCTGGCCGGGCTGCTGCGGCGCGCCGACCATGCCATGTACGTGGCAAAGCGGGCGGGCCGCAACCGGGTCTTCGACGGTGAGGAGCTCGATCCGCCCGCCCTGGCGTGAAGCGCAGCGGGCGGCGATGCCGGATAATGGGCCGATGACCACCCGACTCAACAAACATATCGCCGACACCGGCTTCTGCTCCCGCCGCGAGGCCGATCGCCTGATCGCCGCGCGCCGCGTTACCGTCAACGGCCATCCGGCCGGTACCGGCGCGGTGGTGGGCGAGGAAGACCAGGTGCTGGTCGACGGCCAGCCGCTGCGCGCCCGCGTGGCACGCAAGCCCGGCGCCCGCCGCCACGTCTACATCGCACTGAACAAGCCGGTAGGCGTCACCTGCACGACCGAAACTTCGGTCAAGGGCAACATCGTCGACTTCGTCGGCCACGAACAGCGCATCTTCCCGATCGGCCGCCTGGACAAGGAATCCGAGGGGTTGATCCTGATGACCAGCAACGGCGACATCGTCAACCAGATCCTGCGCGCCGAAAATGGCCACCAGAAGGAATACCTGGTGGCGGTGAACAAGCCGGTCACCGATGAGTTCCTGCGCGGCATGGCGCGCGGCGTGCGCATCCACGACCAGATGACGCTGCCGTGCAAGACCTCGCGCATCGCCAAGTTCGGCTTCCGTATCACCCTGCAGCAGGGCCTGAACCGGCAGATCCGCCTGATGGCCGCCGAATTCGGCTATCGCGTGACCCAGCTGCGCCGCGTGCGCATCGACAACATCAAGATCGGCGCGCTGAAGCCGGGCCAGTGGCGCAACCTGACCGAGCAGGAACTGCAGGGCCTCCTGCCGAAGCAGCTGGACTGGTAACGCGCGGTAGTGCCGGCCGCTGGCCGGCTGCTCCAAGCATCGAATGCGCGCGGGATGCCGGCCAGCGGCCGGCACTACCCGTTGTGCGGATTACGCGCCGGCATCAGCTAGACTTTGCAGTGACCTGCCGGAACGTGACGCTGCATGATCAAGCCCGACAAGCCTGCCAACGAAGCCCTTCGGCTCGAGGCGCTGTACCGCTACCGGATCCTTGATTCGCAGCGCGAGAAGTCATTCGACGACCTGGTGGCGATCGCCAAGGCGGTCTGCGGTACCTCGATGGCGGCGGTGACCCTGATTGACGTCGAACGGCAATGGTTCAAGTCGATCCAGGGCATCGACGCGGCGGAAAACCTGCGCAGCGAATCGATGTGTGGCCACGCCATCCTGCAGCCGCACCAAATCATGGTGGTTGAGGATGCGTTGCAGGACATCCGCTTCCACGACAACCCGGTGGTGACCGGCGACCCGCACATCCGCTTCTACGCCGGTGCGCCGCTGATCAGTTCCGATGGCCTGCCGCTGGGTACGCTGTGCGTGTTCGATGCACAGCCGCAGCACCTGCCCAGCGACAAGGCCGAGGCGCTGGCCGCGCTGTCACGGCAGGTGATGCTGGTGATGGAGCTGCGTCGTTTCGCGCTCGACATCCAGAAGCACATGCTGGAACGCGATGACTACGAGCGCCTGCTGTCGGAGTACCAGGACGTGCTGCTGGCGCAGAATGCCGACCTGGCCGAACAGAGCCGCACCGATGCGCTGACCGGCCTGCCCAACCGCCGCGCGATGGCAGCGGCACTGGAAGAGGCGGTTGCGGAGATCGATGGGCAACCGGGAGTAGCCTGCGTGGCCCTGCTGGACATCGATCATTTCAAGCACATCAATGACTTCCAGGGCCACGCCACCGGCGACCGGGTACTGGCCGAGCTGGGCGTGCTGCTGCGTTCGCATTTTGCCGGCCGTGGCATGGCCGCGCGCTATGGTGGCGAGGAGTTCGTGGCGGTGATGCCGGGCGCTGATCTGCGCACGGCCGAACTGCAATGCGAGTTCCTGCGCCTGGCCGTGGCGGATCTGCCGCTGGGATTCCCGGTCACGATCAGCATTGGTGTGGCCCAGCACCAGCCCGGTGAAAGCGTGGATGAGATGCTGGCGCGCGCCGACAAGGCGCTGTATCGGGCCAAGGGCAACGGTCGCAACCGGGTGGAGCTGGCGGGCTGAAACACGGCGGTTCGCGCGCTGAACGCATGCGACGCGTGGATGATTCGATGCCGCTCCAGTAGATCCACGCCATGCGTGGATGCTCTTCCCGTTTTACTTGGCGTCGCAGCTCCTGCGATCAGAACCGGCCAGCATGACGTCCCTGTTTCCACGGACACCAGCCATGCTGCAGACCCTGGCCATCGCCCACTATCGCTCGCTGCACGGGCTGGTACTGCCGCTGCAGCCGTTGAACGTGGTCACCGGTGACAACGGCAGTGGCAAATCCAGCCTGTACCGCGCGCTGCGCCTGCTGGCGGAAACCGCCCAGGGCGGCGTCGCGGCGGTGCTGGCCCGCGAAGGGGGACTTGGTTCGGCGCTGTGGGCCGGCCCCGGATCCATCGATCGCCGGGTCGCGGCCGGCGAGATCCCGCTGCAGGGCGGGCCCCGGCAGGCGTCAGTGGGGCTGAAGCTGGGATTCACCACCGACGAGTTCGGCTATGCCATCGACCTGGGCTACCCGCCACCCAGCCGTTCCGCGTTTGCGCTGGATCCGCAGATCAAGGCGGAGGCGATCTGGGCCGGGCCGTTCCTGCGCAGCGCCAACCTGCTGGTCGATCGCCGTGGGGCAATGGTGCGGCAACGCCATGCGCACGGCTGGGATCTCGTGGATGACCGGTTGTCACTGTTCGACAGCCTGTTCACCCAGGTCGGCGATCCGCAGCGCATGCCGGAAACCATCGCCCTGCGTGAGTACATCCGTCGCTGGCGCTTCTACGATCATTTCCGCAGCGACGCCGATGCCCCGGCGCGACAACCGGCGATGGCAACGCGCACGCCGGTGCTGCATCACGACGGCCGGGATCTGGCGGCGGCCTGGGTGACCATTCTCGAGATCGGAGATCCGGTTGCGTTGGCACGCAGTGTCGATGATGCCTTCCCCGGCGCCACGGTCGGCTTCGAAGAGCTGGACGGTCGACTGGCCCTGCGATTCCATCAGCCCGGGCTGCTGCGGCCGTTGTCGATGGCCGAATTGTCTGACGGTACCCTGCGATTCCTGCTGCTGGCCGCGGCACTGCACACGCCGCGGCCACCGCCGCTGCTGGTGCTGAACGAGCCGGAGACCAGCCTGCATCCGGACCTGCTGCCGGCGCTGGCGCGGCTGATCATCGCCGCCAGTGCGCGCAGCCAGGTGTGGGTGGTGTCACACGCCAGCCGGCTGATCGCGGCGTTGGAGCAGGCGCCGGGCTGCCACTCGCTGCATCTGCACAAGGAACAGGGCCGCACGCTGCTGAGCGGGCAGGGCCTGCTGGATGCGCCGGCCTGGCATTGGCCGCAGCGTTGAGACATCGATCCGGATCCGGCAGATCCACGCCATGCGCGGATGCACTCAATCGGCGATGTTGCGTGCCTCGGCCGTGCCAAGGATTTCCGGGTGCTGCACCGGCTTGCGGCGGTTCAGCAGCGGATGCAGGAACACCGCGCCGACAATGATGGCCACGCCCAGGTAGAACCACGGCGTGACCTCGTGCTGCTCGCGCAGCAGCACCACCGCCAGCACCACCGCATAGACCGGCTCCAGGTTGGTCACCAACTGCACCGTATAGGCGCTCAGGTGGCGCAGTGCGACCAGGGCCAGGGCGAACGGCAGCAGCGTGCAGAACCCGGCCAGCACCAGCAGCAGGATGCTGTCGTGCAGATTCGGGACCACCCACAGCGGGCTGGCCAGTGCTGGCAGCAGGTAGGGCATCAGCGGTGCCAGCAGGGTCAGGGTGAGGGTGCCGGCACCCAGCTCCAGGGCGGTGACCGTGAGCGGATCGGCGTGGCTGACCATGCGCTTGTTGAGCGAGCCGAACACCGCCACCAGCAGCGCCGATATCGCGCCGATCAAGACACCCAGGCGCATGCCATCGGGCACGCCACCGACCACCAGCGCAACACCCGGCAGCACCGCCAGGCCGAACGCCAGTTCACGTAGCTGGAACGGCCGCTTGGCGACCCAGGGTTCGATGATCGAGGTGAACACCGGGGCCAGTGCAATGCAGGTGGCGGCCACCGAGGCATTGGCCAGTTTCACCGCGCCGTAGAAGGTCAGCCAGTGCAGGGCGACCAGCGCACCGATACCGGCGTAACCGGCCACCAGCCGCAGGGGCAGGGTGCGCAGCCCGCGCCAGACCCGCGGCAGCAGGGCCAGCATCGCCGTCACCAGCAGCATGCGCCACCACACCAGCGGCAATGCGGGCAGGGTGATCAGCTTGCCGAGGATGGCGGTGACGCCCCACAGCAGGACACAGAAGTGGATCTGCCACAGCGCTTTGCGGGTGTCGGGTGTGCTCATCCGCCTATTGTGAGGCAAGGCGAACGTCGCAGCGCTACCCGCGTGCGGGATCGCTGCCCTGGCCAACCCGCCGCTGCAGGGCCATCGCCGCCGCCGGGTTGCGTGCCTTGCCCGCGCCGATGCACAGCAGGTAGACCTCGCGCGGGGTTTCCGGAGCTGGCGCGGCCAGGCAGGGCAGGTCATCCACTGGTTCACCGCATGACCAGCGGCGTGCGCGTTCGGCCCAGCGCTGCTGCACGGGCGCCGGCAGGCCCTCGTTCAAGCGGGCCTGGCTGCGCTTGATCCGCGCATAGACGAAGCCGGCACTGACATCGCCGTGCAATGGCGCCTCGTCGCTATCCTCGATCACCAGCGCCACGCCGTGGCGGCGGGCGGCGTCGACCAGTGCCGGGCCATGTGCCTCGGCGTTGCGGACCTCCAGCGCATGCTGCAGCGGCACCCCGTCCAGATGCTTCGGCAGCTGTGCCATCAGCCGTTCCAGTGCTTCGGCGTCGGCCGGATGCCGTGGATCGAACTGCCACAGCAGCGGGCCCAGCCGGTCACCGAGCGCGGTCGCCGCCTGCAGGAAGGGCGCGGCCGCCTCGACCGTGCTGGACAGGTCGCGGCGCTGCACCAGGTAGCGTGGCGCCTTCATCGAAAACCGGAAGCCTTCCGGCGTTTGTGCGGCCCACTGCGCGCACTGCGCGGCGGTGGGCGTGCGGTAGAAGGTGCCGTTGATTTCGATGCAACGCAGGGCACGGCTGGCGTGGGCCAGTTCTTCACGCTGTGGCAGGCCTACGGGGTAGAAAACGCCGCCGCGCCATTCGGGAAACACCCAGCCACCGATGCCGCAGCGGATCGCTCCGGCGGTCACTGGCCGTGGTCCGCGCGCCACGGGTCGTAGCTGCCGAACCACCACAGGTAGCCTTCCGGGTCGGCGCAGGCATAGCCACGGCCGCCGTAGTCCTGGTCGGCGATGTCGATGACGATTCGGGCACCGGCGGCCTTGGCCCGGGCGTAGTGCGCGTCGGCATCGGTGACGATCACGCAGGCACTCTGCGTCTGGCGGCCGCCGACCTCATCAGGCATCGCCGCATGCTCGCTCCACGCGCTCTGGTTGCTGGCCGAGCCCAGCATGATCATGCCGGTGCCGAAGGTCAGCTGCGCATGGAACACCGTATCGCCATCGGCGTAGACGGCCTGGGCATGGAAGCCGAAGGCGCGCTGGAGCCAGTCGATGGCAGCCTGCGCATCGCGGTAGCGCAGGCACGGAATGATGGTGGAGCCGCTGCTCGGTTGGCCGTTCTCGCCCATGACACCCCTCCTATGGCACAGGGCAGGGTGCAACGCAGAACGTTACCATCCCGCGAAACCCCGGTGACGGCCTGCACATGGCCGCCACCCCTGTTCGGAGATCGTGCTGGATGAAACCCTGGATTGGAGGAGCCGTGCTGCTGGCGTGCACGACCATGGCGAGCGCTGCCACCCCGGCGCAGCTGCAGGAGCTGGATGCAACCGTCGAGCGCGTGCGCGCGCAGTTCGACGTGCCCGGCATTGCGGTGGCGGTGGTCAAGGATGGCGAGGTGGTGCTGGAGCGCGGCTGGGGCGTGCGCGAGCAGGGCAAGCCGGAACCGGTGCAGGCCGATACGCTGTTTGCCATTGCGTCCAACACCAAGGCGTTCACCGCCACCTCGCTGAACCTGCTGGCCGAGGACGGCAAGCTGAAGATGGACGACAAGGTGATCGACCACCTGCCGTCGTTCCGCATGTCCGATCCGTTCGTGACCGGCCAGATGACGATCCGCGACCTGCTGTCGCATCGCAGCGGACTGAGCCTGGGCGCCGGTGACCTGTTGTTCTGGCCGACCACCTCCTACAGCAATGCCGAAGTGGTGGAACGGCTGGGCAAGGTGCCGCTGAAGGGTGGATTCCGCGAGGGCTATGCGTACGACAACATCCTGTACGCGGTCGCCCAGCAGGTGATCGAGCATGTTTCCGGCATGAGTTACCAGCAGTTCCTGCAGACCCGCATCTTCGACAAGGTGGGCATGGCCGGCACGCGCTACAACGCCGATCACCTGAAGCCGGGCGACAAGGCCGCGGTCGGCCACGCCAAGTACGATTTCAAGGACCTGCGTACCGTCGCGCCGCTGACCTGGTCGAACAATGCCGGCGCCGGCGGCATCTATTCCAGCGCGCACGACATGGCGCGCTGGATGCAGGTGCAGCTGGCCGAAGGCAAGCTGGCCGACGGCACGCCGTTGTTCTCCGAGAAGAGCCAGCAGCAGATGTGGCGGATGATCACGCCGCAGTCGATCCCGGCGCCGAGCGTGCCGGAGCTGGCACCGGCGCGGGCCAACTTCGCCGGCTATGGCGAAGGCTGGAGCCTGAGCGACTACCGCGGGCAGAAGCTGGTCTGGCACACCGGTGGCTGGCCGGGCATGGTCTCGCGGCTGACCCTGGTACCGGGCGAGAAACTGGGCGTGGTGGTGCTGACCAATCAAGAAGTGGGCGCGGCGTTCAATGCGATCACCCTGAGTGTGCTCGATGCCTACCTGGGCGGTGAAAAGCATGACTGGGTGGACGCCTATGCCAAGGCCGTGGCCAAGGGACAGGACAAGGCCGACGAGGCGTGGGCCAAGCACCAGAGCGCGCGCGACAAGGGCAGCAGGCCGTCGCTGGCGCTGGCCGGCTACACAGGCACGTTCCGCGACCGCTGGTATGGCGACATGCAGGTCAGTGCCGAGGGCAAGGGACTGCGCCTGCGCTTTGCCAGGACCGCGCAGCTGAGCGGTCGCCTGGAGCACTGGCAGCACGACACCTTCATCGTGCGCTGGGACGACCGTTCGCTCAACGCCGACGCGTTCGTGAACTTCAGCCTGGACCCGGACGGCAAGGTGCGCGAGGTGCACATGCAGCCGATTTCCGACCTGACCGATTTCAGTTTCGATTTCCAGGACCTGCTGTTCACCCCAGTGAAATGACGCCGCCGGGCGTGGCCCGGCGCTGACGTTTGACGAATCCGATGGGTAGTGCCGGCCTGCGGCCGGCAACCTCATGATCCCCGGATGCGTCACAAGGTTGCCGGCCAGCGGCCGGCACGACCGCAGCCGCAGCGATCGTCGGCCGGCGTACACATGCGGCATGGGATACTCCGCCAGCTAAAGATGGCGAGGGAATGCGATGTTCCGTTGGTTTGAATCCCTGATTCCGGTGTTCCCGCCCGTGGACGGGCGGATGCCTCCGCGCAAAGTGCTGCCGTTCTACCTGCACTACCTGCGCCCGGTGTGGCCGGTGCTGCTGGCCACGCTCATCGCCGGCCTGCTGCTGGCGCTGGTGGAAGTGGCGATGTTCGATTACCTGGGCCGCATCGTCGACATGGTCGCCGAGCAGCCCGGTGCCGACTTCTTCAAGCGCCATGCCAACGACCTGGGCTGGATGCTGTTCATCACGGTCATCGCGCGTCCGATCCTGGTCGGCCTGCACAACCTGCTGGTCAACCAGGCCATCGTGCCCGGCCTGAGCAACCGCTCGCGCTGGTTGATGCACAACTATGTGGTGCGGCAGAGCCTGAGCTTCTTCCAGAACGACTTCGCCGGCAGCGTCGCCCACCGGGTGATGCAGACCGGTACCTCGCTGCGCGAGTCGGCGGTGCAGATGGTCGATTCGCTCTGGTACATCGTGGTCTATACCGGCACCGCGCTGTACCTGTTCGCGCAGGCCGACTGGCGGCTGATGGTGCCGCTGATCCTGTGGCTGCTGGCCTATGCGGTGATCATGGTCTACTTCGTGCCGCGCGCGAAGGAACGGGCCTGGATTGCGTCCGAAGCGCGTTCCAAGGCGATGGGCCGCATCGTCGATGGCTACACCAACATTCCCACGCTGAAGCTGTTCGCCCATGGCGGGCGCGAGCAGGCCTACGTGGCCGAGTCGATCCAGGAACTGGCGGTCAAGCACCGCGCGCAGACCCGGGTGACCACCGGCATGGACCTGACCATCGCCATCGTCAACGGTTTCCTGATCGCCGGTACCTGTGGGCTGGCGCTGTGGCTGTGGAATGGCGGCCACATCACCGTCGGTGCGATCACGCTGGCGACCGGCCTGGTGATCCGCATTCACAACATGTCCGGCTGGATCATGTGGACCATCAACGGCATCTTCGAGGACATCGGCACGGTACAGGATGGCATCACCACCATCGCCCAGCCGCTGACCGTGCAGGACCGCGAGGATGCAGTGCCGTTGCAGGTGACCCGTGGCGGCGTGCATTTCCAGGACATCCACTTCCACTACGGCAAGAAGGGTGGCGTGATCGCAGGCCTGGACCTGGTGGTGAAGCCGGGCGAGAAGATCGGCGTGGTCGGTCCTTCGGGGGCCGGCAAGTCGACCCTGGTCAATGTGCTGCTGCGCCTGTACGACCTGGAAAGCGGCCGCATCCTGATCGACGGCCAGGACATTGCGTACGTCACCCAGGAAAGCCTGCGCCAGCAGATCGGTGTGGTCACCCAGGACACCTCGCTGCTGCATCGCTCGATCCGCGACAACCTGCTGTACGGCCGTCCAGACGCGACCGATGAGCAGCTACGCGCTGCGGTGGCCAAGGCACGTGCCGAAGCCTTCATCGATACGCTGGTGGACGGGCAGGGGCGTCGTGGCTACGACGCACATGTCGGCGAGCGCGGCGTGAAGCTGTCCGGCGGCCAGCGCCAACGCATCGCCATTGCCCGCGTGCTGCTGAAGGACGCCCCGATCCTGGTGCTGGACGAAGCAACCTCGGCACTGGACTCGGAAGTGGAAGCGGCGATCCAGGACAGCCTGGATGAGCTGATGGGCGGCAAGACGGTGATCGCGATCGCGCACCGGCTGTCGACCATCGCGCGCATGGACCGGTTGGTGGTGATGGACCAGGGACGCATCGTGGAGACCGGCACCCATGCCGAGCTGATTGCGACCGGTGGCCTGTACGCACGGTTGTGGGCGCGACAGACCGGTGGATTTGTTGCTGCCGATCAATGATCGCTTCGGGGGCGGATCCCTTTCCGCAGGAAAGGGCTCTGACCCCAGCGTGTTTCCGGAGACCTGCATGATCCGCCCCCTGCGCTCCCTGTTGCTGGCACTCAGCCTGGTTGCCACGGTTGCCACGGCTGCGCCGGCACCCATGGACGGCGACCAGCTCGAGCAGGTCGTCCTGCTCAGCCGTCACAACCTGCGCGCGCCGGTGGTAGCCTCCGGCGCGCTCGCCAACGCGACGCCCGAGACCTGGCCGCGCTGGGAGGTGGCACCGGGCGAGCTGACTACCAAGGGAGGCGTGCTGGAGGTCTACATGGGCCGCTACATCGCCCAGTGGCTGCGCCAGGCGCAGCTGTTGCCGGTGTCGGGTTGCCCGCAGGAGGATGACTTCCACGCGTACGCCAACAGCCTGCAGCGCACCCAGGCCACCGCGCAGTTCTTCGTTGCCGGTGCTTTCCCGGGCTGCCATGTTGCGGTCGAACAGCGCATGCCGCTGGGCTCGATGGATCCGTTGTTCGATCCGGTGATCCGCCGCGACGACGCGGCATTCCGCACGCGCGCGCTGGAGTCAATGCAGCGAGCGCTGGCCGCAGTGGACCTGGCACCGGCTTTGTCCGTGGTGGAGGAGATCACCCGCTATCCGCAGTCGGCGGCATGCAAGGGGCACAGCGACTGCCATCTGGCGCTGGCCGATACCACCTTCAGTACGGAACCGGGCAAGGAGCCTCGCGCGTCCGGATCACTGGCGCTGGCCAGCGGGCTGGTCGATGCCTTGTTGATGGAGCACTACCGGGGCAGTGGCATCCCCCGCGAAGGCTGGGGCCGGTTGACCACCGAGGCGCAATGGCAGGCGCTGGCGAAGATCCGCAACCGCTACCAGGACATCCTGTTCGGAACGCCCGAGGTGGCGCGTGATGTGGCCGCTCCGCTGCTGACAAGAGTGAATGCGTTGTTCGACGACCCGGCGTCGCCGAAGGCGACCCTGCTGGTCGGTCACGATTCCAACATCGGCTCGGTGCTGGCGGCGTTGGGAATCAGCGACTACAGCCTGCCGGGGCAGTACGAGAAGACACCGGTCGGTGGCCTGCTGCAGTTCGAACGCTGGCGTGATCGCCACAGCGGGGTGGAACGGATCCGCCTGGCCTACGTCTACCCGACCACCGCGCAGCTGCGCGATGCGCTGCCGCTGGCCAACGCGCAGCCGCCGGGCCGCGTCGTGCTGCGTGTGCCGGGGTGCGCGGCTCAGGAGTGCACCGTCGCCGAGTTCCAGCGCCTGCTGCATCCGAAAGCCCGCTGAGGCGCGCTGCTAACGCAGCGGCGTGCGCACGATGCCATGCGTGGCCATCAGCGTAAGGTCGCCGCCCAGCCGTGGCGAGTGGAACGGTCCGCGCGCATGCGCGGCGTCGAACACGCCGCCGTCAGGTGAGCGCAGGCGGTAGAACTCGACCCAGCCGCTGGCCTGCAGGGGCAGCTGTGCAACGCCGGTGTGCTGGTTGAACCATGCAGGGTCCCTGCTGCCTTCGATGACCCGCCGCGCCAGGCGGTCGATCGCGTGGTTCCTGCTGGCATACCAGTCCTGGCCGCGCAGACGCGCCAGCTCGGCCATCATCACCAGTGGCGCCAATGCGTAGTCGTGGTAGTGCAGGGCCCGTTGCCCGCGGGCCATCTCCAGCGGCAGGCTGCCATCGTCCTGGATGTCATCGATGCCCTTCTGGAACGCGGCGTGGCCGGCCTGCCACAGGGCGTCGTCGTCGGTGGCCAGTCCGGTGGCCAGCACGCCCAGCCCGCCCCAGTAGTAGTGGTTGTTGCGGCGCCGTTTCGGATTGTCCCAGTACGCCAGATTGGCCCGTGCCAGCTTCTGCAGCCACGGATCGATACGCGCACGCTGCTGCGGGTTGGCCTGGTCATGCACTTTCAGGTAGGCCATCGCTACCGCATCGAGCATCCACTGCCGCATGTAGAACGACTGATCGTTGTTGACCCGGATCATCTGCCCGAGCATGGCGCCGTCGTCGGCCCACGCACCCAACCAGCCCAGCGTGCACTGTGCCGCTGCCGGGTCACTGGTGCGCAGGTAGTCATCGCTCATGCGCGCCACGTCGGCGGCATAGCGGTCCAGCGGTGCAGTGGCGTCCTTGTTCTGCTGCTGCAGTGCCGGGTCGATCACCGAGCCGACCTTGTCGGTGTAGTAGCCAATCGCGCGGATGTCCGGCTGGCCGGGCGGCGGCGCGGGGCAGGCGGCGAAGGCACTCGCACTGGCCAGCAGCGTGGGCAGCAGGGCGAGGCGCAAGGGGAGAGACATTGGAAACCGGCGGAAGGGGGAATCCGGCGAACGATGCGCCTGGCCATGTTGCCGGCATGTGATGCGGAGATGGCTTGGCGATCCCCCACATACAGATGGGCCCGGGTTTCCCCGGGCCGCTCCGCTTCAACTCACACCACCCCGATCACTCGATCGGCTGGTCCAGCATCAGCTGGCGTGCGAAACGCACCGGGGGTGCGCCGTAGGACAGTACCTGGTCGTGGTACGCCTTCAGGTTGAACTTGTCGCCCAGCTTCTCCTGCACCGCCTTGCGGGTGTCGAAGTGTTCCTGCGCACCGACGAAGTAGGTCGGTAGCTGTGCCGAGGTCAGCTGTGCACGCACCCACTTGCCCGCCGCTTCGCTTTCCTGCTGGAACGCGTCGTGGGTCATCAGGTGCATTGCCTTCTCGCGATCCCAGTTGTCCACGTGCACGCCCTGGTCGAGGATCGCGTTGGAGATCGTGCGCAGGTAGAACTTCAGCTGCACCAGGTGGAACAGCGGGTCGTTGTTGAGGTAACCCTGCTCCTGCATCATGCGCTCGGTGTAGACCGCCCAGCCTTCGGCGAACAGGCCTGAACGCAGCACCGCACGCAGGGTGGAGGGGAACTTGGCCGAATGCCAGCCTTCCAGGTAGTGGCCCGGGGTGCCTTCGTGGATGCTCAGCAGGTGGATCATGCGCGAGTTGTACTCACGCAGGAACGAGTCGACCTGCTTGTCGTTCCAGTCGTCCGGAATCGGCGACACGGCGTAGAAGGTCTTCAGGTTCTTGTCCAGCGGACCCGGTGAATCACAGTAGGCCACGGCCACGCCACGCTGGAATTCCGGCATCAGGATGATGTCCACCGGCGCGTCGGGCAGCGTCATCAGATCGTGCTCGCGCACGAACGCGGTGGACTGCTCCAGTGCGGCCTTGGCATCGTCGACGACCTTGTCGCGTGCCGGCTTGTCGGCGTAGGCCAGCTCCAGCGCAGCTTCAATGGCCTTCTGCTGCTGCTCGTCGGTCGGCTGGGCCGGCATCTCCGGCGCACCCGGCTTGTCCTTCAGCACGGTCTGCGCGATGCCGTACATGTCTTCGCGCACGCGCTTGAGTTCGGCGCGTGCACGCTCACCGATCTCCTGGCGCGACAGCGAGGAGCTCAGCGCGAACTTCAGCTTCTGGTCGTACTTTTCCGCACCGATGCGGAAGTCGCCCTTGGCATTCGGCACCAGGGTCTTGTCCAGCCAGGTCTGCTGCTCGTCCACCGCCTTCTTCAGGCCGTCGATGGCGGCCTGCAGGCGCTGCTGGTCGGCCTGCGGCAGTTCACCGATGTGCGGGGTGATGAAGGTATCGACGATGCTGAGGATGCCCTTGTTCTGCTTGGCCACCGTTTCGGCGTGGATCTTCGGCACCCGTGCCGGATCCAGGTTCTCGCGGGCCTGTGCGAAGATCGCCGGCAGCTTTTCCATGCGCGCGGTGGCCGACTTCAGGCGCTCCGGCAGCGGCGCGAACTCGCGCGCCATCAGGCCGTAGATCGCGCTGCCGGCAATGCCGTTGTACAGCTGCGGGTCCCACTTGCCGGACTGCAGCACTTCGGCGTTCCATATTTCCGACTGCAGCTGGTTGCGCAGGATCGCCGCGTCTACCTGGTTCTCGCGGCCCAGCTTGGCCACCTCGATCTTGTCCAGCTCGCCCAGCAGCGCCTTGTAGGCTGCCAGGGTCTTCTGCTGGCCGGCGGCACTGAGGTCGTCCAGCTCGCTGTCGTAGCGGTGGTCACCGATCTGGGTAGCGCTGACCGGCGACAGCTGCATCCAGGTGTCCAGGGCGCGCTTGGACAGGTCGGCGAAGGCGGCATCGACCGCCGCGTCACCGGCCTGCTGGCTGGTGGCCGGGGTGGAAGCGTTGGTCGGGGCGTCGGCCGGCTGGCAACCGGCCAGGGCGGCGACCAGGGCGAGGGCAAGAAGATGCGGGCGCATCGGCGTTCCTGTACGGGGTCAAACCCTGAGCATAGGGCCGCGTGGCTGCTTTGTCCCCGTGCCATAGGATTACCATGGGCGCAGACAAGGACCCTCCAAAGGAGCGCAGAACATGGAATACCAGGGAAGCTGCCATTGCGGCAGGATCGCATTCACCGTACAGGCCGGGGCGCCGATCAGCGACGTCATCGACTGCAACTGCTCGATGTGCCGCCGCCGTGGCAGCCTGCTGTGGTTCGCCCCGCGCGAAGCGTTCCAGCTGAGCACCGATCCGGCGGACGTGGCCACCTACCACTTCAACAAGGCCCACATCGACCATCACCATTGCCGCGAATGCGGCATTGCCCCCTACAGCGAGGCGGTGGATCCGCGCAGCGGTGTGCCGATGGTGGCGGTGAACGTGCGCTGCGTGCCTGCAGTGGATCTGGCCACGCTGGCGGTGACCTCCTACGACGGGGCCGCACTGTGAGGCCGGTGCGCGCGTGGACGTGCATGGCGGCAATGCCGGTGCTGCTGCTGGCGCTGGGCGCCTGCGCCAAGCAGGGCGACATGGCGGCGGATGCGGGCGCCACGGCGGCCGAGGCTGCCATCGCTTCACCGGAAGGCGCATTCCTCGCCTACGAACACGACGTGCAGGTGCAACTGGAAGCGGCGCAGATCGCACCGCGCATCCAGCAGGTGGCACAGGCCTGCCAGAGCGCGAAGTTCGGTGACTGCGCGGTGCTGCAGGTAGACCAGCGCAGCGGCGAGCAGCCCAGCGGCGAGGTCAAGGTGCGGATTGCACCGAAGGGCACCGAGCCGTTGATCGCGTTGGCCGGTGAGGGCGGCACGCTGGAGTCGCGCAACACGCGTGCCGAGGACCTCGCGCAGGCCGTGGCCGACACCGCGCTGACCAAGGCGCGGCTGGAGAAGGAACACGCGCGGCTGCTGGCCTACCAGGACCGCAAGGACCTGAAGATCGAGGACCTGATGGCGATCACCACGCGGCTGTCCGAGATCGAGGCGGGTGTCGAGCAGGCCAGCAAGGATGCCGCGCAGCAGCGCCGGCGCATCGATACCCAGCTGGTGACGATCCATTTCGATACCACGTCCGGCCAGCGCAGCCGCAGCGAGATCGGCGAGGCGCTGAGCGAGTCGGGCAGCATCCTCAGCACCAGCGTTGCGTTCCTGATCCGCGCCGTCGCCGCGCTGCTGCCGGTGGCGGTGCTGGCCTTGATCGCGGCCTGGGGTGTGCGGGCATGGTGGCGCCGCCGCCGTCGCAAGCTGCCGCCCAACCTCTGAGGTGGAGGCTGATGCCGGCAGCCCGCCGGCATCAGCCCTCGTCGGTCTCGTACTCGACGAACACATCCAGCTCCAGCGCCAGTTCCTGCACTGCGTCGCGCACCTTCTGCGCGGTGCTTTCATTGCCGACTTCCACTTCCAGCTCATGGATGCCCGGGCCGATGTCGTCGGACAGCCCGGCCGAGCTGGAATCGTCGTCGTCCATGTGCGGCATCAGATCGTCGGTTTCCTCGACATGCTCGATGCCCTCCAGGCCGAGCAGCAGGTCGCTGATGGCACGGGCGTCGTCTTCAGTTCCGGTGATGCGCAGTCGCAGCATGGCCATGGCGTAGGTACGTTGTGGAGTTGCCAGCAGCCTAGCCAGCGCCGGGCAAAGAACGGGTGAGGGTGCAGTCAGGCGCGTGTGGCCGGGCGCCCGAGCAGGCTGTCCGGCAATGCCGGAATCGGTGTGCGTTCGTCCTGCGCCTGCTCCAGCAGCCAGTCGATGAACAGGCGTGCGGCCGGGCTGGGCGGTTGCCCTTCGGCATGCACTACGTGATACGCATAGCGCGCCTTCAGTGCCGGGCCGGGCAGGCGCACCACCTCGTAGCGCTGCAGATAGGGCTGGGCGATGTGGGTGCGCGCCAGCACCGCGCCCATGCCATACACCGCAGCACGCATCGCATCGGTGCTGTCGGCGAAGGTGTGCATGGGTGGCAGCGGCGACGGCGTGCGCACGCCGGCGTGGCGGAACCAGTCGCGCCAGCCCTGCGGCGACAGGTCGGTGAGCAGCGGCAGGTCGGCGATGCGCGCCGGATCGACCAGCGTTTCGACGCCGGCCAGTGCCGGTGAGGCGACCGGGAACAGGTAGTCATCCATCAGGTGCTGCGCACGCAGGCCGGGCCATTGGCCCAGGCCGTAGCGGATGCCCACTTCCGGGCCGTTGTCGTCATAGCGATCCAGCCCGCTGCCGGTATGCAGTTCGATGCGGATGTGCGGGTAGGCCTGGGTGAAGCGCGGCAGCCGTGGCAGCAGCCAGCAGTAGGACAGCGAGCGCAGCGTGGTGATCCGCAGCGGCACGCTGTCGGCATCCGGCTGCAGGTGATGGGCGACGGCCGCGACATCGGTGAAGGCGGCGCTGGCGGCGTCGGCCAGTTGCCGGCCCTCGGCAGTCAGGCGCACGCCACGCGCGTGGCGCAGGAACAGGCGCACCTCGAGCACCTCTTCCAGGCGGCGCACGTGGTGGCTGACCGCGCTGGCGGTCAGGTGCAGCTCCTGCGCGGCCTGGGCGAAGTTCTGGTGGCGCGCGGCGACCGCGAACACGGCCAGTGCGGGTAGCAGGGAAGGGCGTAGCAGCATGTCGAGCCTCAAACCATATTTGTGGCTGGCAGCGATACTACGCGCTTGTGCGGCGGGCGTCTGCGCCTGATCCTGTCCGCCTTGGCGAGGAATTGACGATGTACGGAGGCAAGGCATGAATGCGGTCCCACAGGCGGCCGAGCGCGATTGGCGCACGCCGCTGGAATTGACCCTGCTGGGCGCCATCTGGGGCTGCTCGTTCCTGTTCATGCGGGTGGCGGTGCCGTCGTTCGGCCCGTTCGCGCTGGTCGAGGTGCGGCTGGTGCTGGGTGCGCTGGTGCTGCTGCCGTTCCTGTGGCGCGCCCGCGCGCAGTTCCCGCCGCGGCGCTGGCTGTGGCTGGCGCCGATCGGCCTGATCAACTCGGCGTTGCCGTTCGTGTTGTTCGCCTATGCAGCGGAACAGGCGCCGGCGGCGATCGGCGCGATCTGCAATGCGATGACCGTGCTGTTCGCCGCGCTGATCGCCTTCCTGTTCTTCGGCGAGAAGATCGGCTTGCGCCGCGCCGGTGCCTTGCTGGTTGGCTTCGCTGGCGTGGTGGTGCTGGCCACCGCCAAGGTTTCCGGCCTGAGTATCGGCAGCGCGGTGCTGGCCGGTGCGGCGGCTTCGCTGCTGTACGGCCTGGGCGTGAACCTGGTGAAGCGGCACATGACCGGCCTGCCGTCGGCGGCAGCGGCGGCGGCAACGCTGTCGTGTGCCTCGCTGTGGATGCTGCCGATGGCGGTGAGCCACTGGCCGCAGGCGGCGATTCCGCTGAAGGCCTGGGGCGCGGCGATCGCCTTGGGCGTAGCCTGCACCGGGCTGGCGTTCCTGATGTTCTACCGCCTGATCGGCCGTATCGGCCCGTCACGGGCGTCGACGGTGACCTACCTGATTCCGCTGTTCGGCGCGGCGTTTGCGTGGTTGTTCCTGGGGGAGGCGGTGACGGTGCAGATGCTGATTGCTGGTGCGTTGATCCTGGGGAGCGTGGCGGTGAGTCAGAAGGGCTGAGCGCGCGCACGCAGCGGTAGCACCGAGCCATGCCCGGCGGGCCCATTTCCGCGCCTGCGGGGAGGTGTCACTTTCTTTGCTCGTGCAAAGAAAGTAACCAAAGAAACACGCCGCCAGGTCGCGAGCCGGTGCTGCGCACCGGTGCCCTGCGCTCCTCGGCCCGTCGAGGGACGGCGCGGGAACTCGCTGCGCTCAGACACCCGCGCCTCTTCGCCCTCGCCGGACCTGCGGTGCTCGGCTCGCTCAAGGCGGATCCAAGATCAAAGGCAGAAGCGGTCGCTTCGCTCGCCGGGCCCGGCCCGGCACTACCATGCATCGTCGTGCAGCTGTGGCTCTTGACCTTGGGTCCGCCTTGAGTGAGCCGAGCATCGCAGGGGAATCAGGGGCGAAGAGGTGCCGATGTCTGAGCGTAGCGAGTTCGGCACCGTCCCCTGTTTCACCGAGAAGCGCAGGGTACCGACGTGCGAAGCACGGCGGCTCGCGACCTGGCGGCGCGTTTCTTTTGGTTACTTTTCTTTTCGCGCGAAAAGAAAAGTGACGCCCATGAACAGTGAAGTACCTTCAGCACGCGTAACGTGTGGAAACCATCACCGCACCGGCACCGGAATATTGCAAAGATCGATATGCCCCGCCGGGCGCTTGTAGAAATCATCCACGCGATTGCGTCGCGCCTCCACCGTATCGGCGAACGTCTTCGAATCGGTGCGCAGCACCTGGATCGGCGTGCGTTCGGCCGCCGGCACGTCGCTGGCACGGCGGATCGACACGATCGGTGTGCGCAGCTTCGGGTCGGTGTAGAAGCCCATCGGCGCCGGCCCGCGCGGGGTCGCGCTGAGCAGTTCCATGCCCTTCAGCACGCGACCGACCAGGGTGATGTTGCGGTCCAGCTGGCGCGGTGACTGCCCGGTCACAACATACAGTTCGGCACCGATGCTGCTGTCTTCCTCGTTGCTGCGGCCGGCACCGAGCATGCCGTAGCAGTGCGCTAGCCAGGCCTTGCCGGCCTGCGGGTCCTGGCCCACCGGGAAGCCATCGACGAAACCGGTCTGCGCGGCCCAGCCATCGCGGTCCGGCAGCACGCTCACCTTCAGGCCGGCGCTGGCGCGCTCGAATTCGGCCGGCAGCTTGCGCTCGGCACTGCCGAACGGCTTGGCCTTGGCGGCGTCATCGGCGTCGGCATCGCCGAACTGCACCACGAAGTTGTCCTGTGAGCGGTAGATGCTGGTGCCGTCCCAGAAGTGCTCGTGGGCGAAGGTCTGGATGTTGGCGACATGGCGCGGGGCGAACTGCGGCGCGAGCTCGATGATCACGCGACCGGCCGGCAGGTCCATGTACAGCAGGTTGGCCGGGTCCGGCGTGCGCCAGTCGCGGGCCGCCGAAGCGTCCAGGATCTGCTGCGGGCTGCGGTAGGGCGTGGCCGAACTGGCCATGGCGGGCAGCAGGCAGGACAGGGCGATGGCGGTCAGGGCAAGGCGACGAAGGTGCGGCATGGGATCCCCGGAACATGAACGAGGCTTCGATTCTGCGCGAGCGGCCCGGCCACGCCAACCGGCACGATGACTAACGACACATTCGCTATACTGAACTTCGCACTACTGTGGACTTCAACGTAGTGGAGGGCCGGTCATGTCCGAGGACGATGTCCAGCTGAAGAAGTTCCAGAAGGAGCTCAGCGCCGGAACGGTGTCGCTGGCCCTGCTGGCGGTGCTGGCCCGGGCCGGGGAGCCGCTGTACGGCTATCTCATTGCCAAGGAGCTGGAGCGGGTGGGCGAGGGCGTGCTGAGCGGCAAGCAGAGCGCGCTGTACCCGGTGCTGCGCAACCTGGAGGCTGCCGGTCTGCTGGAAAGCCACGTGGAGCCGTCCAGCAGCGGGCCGCCGCGGCGCTACTACCGCATCAACGAACGTGGCCGCGACGTGCTGGCGCAGTGGCGCCAGGCCTGGCAGGCCACCCGAGATTCCGTCGATTCCGTGTTGGAGGGGGTACCGCAATGAACGACCCGAGCCTGGCAGGCCGAGCCCTGCCCACGACCATCCCGCAGTATTTGGCGCAGCTGCGCGCGGCGCTGGAAGGCGCCGACCCGGCGATGGTGCAGGACGCGCTGTACGACGCCGAGGAGTACCTGCGCTCGGAGCTGGCGGCGCAGCCCGGTCGCAGCGAGGCCGAGGTGATCGCCAACGTGGCCGGCAGCTACGGCGCGCCGGACGAAGTGGCCGAGATCTACCGCGAGACCGAAGTGACGGTGAACCGCGCGCTGCGCACGCCGCGCGCGGATACTGCGCCGGTGCTGCGCGCAGCGGCCGAAGCCAGTGGCGTCGAGCCGGCTGCACCGCCGCCGGCGCCGGTGCAGCGTTCGCTGCTGGCGCGCTTCTTTGGCGTGGTGACCGATCCGCATACCTACGGCGCGCTGTTCTACATGCTGCTGTCGCTGGCCACCGGCATCTTCTTCTTCACCTGGGTGGTGACCGGCCTGTCTTTGTCGCTGGGCCTGCTGATCCTGATCATCGGCATTCCGCTGACCGTGCTGTTCTTCGGCTCGGTGCGCGGGCTGGCGTTGCTGGAAGGGCGGCTGGTGGAAGCACTGCTGGGCGAACGCATGCCGCGCCGCCCGCGTTACACCGACCGCAGTCGCACGTGGCTGCAGCGCATCGGCGACATGTTCACCGATGGCCGCACCTGGCTGACCCTGCTGTACTTCGTGCTGATGCTGCCGCTGGGCGTCATCTACTTCACCATCGCGGTGACGCTGCTGTCGCTGTCGCTGAGCCTGATCTGGGCGCCGGTCGCGGCGATCTTCAGTGGCGACATCCCCGGTGTGTACATCAACGACGTGAATGTACTGCCGATGGCGGCCTCGCCGCTGGTGGCGATCGCGGTTGCTGCGGCGGGCGCGCTGCTGCTGGTGCTGACGATGCACCTGGCACGCGGCATCGGCAAGCTGCACGGGCTGATTGCCAAGAACCTGCTGGTGCGGTTGTAACAGGCCAGGGGTCGGATCCCTGTTCGCAGAACAGGGCTCTGACCCCGGATCCCATCATGCTGGGGTCAGAGCCCTTTCCGTTGGAAAGGGATCCGACCCCGAGGCGAGGCATTACCCCGCCTTTCGCCGCAACGGGGTGACGTTGCTCTTCTTCTTCGTGACCTTCGCCGCCGGTGCTTCGGCATGCGCGGCGAAGAAGTCGCGCACCTTCGGGTACACCACTTCGCGCCAGCGACGGCCGCTGAAGATGCCGTAGTGGCCGGCACCTTCGACGATGAAATGCTCGCGTCGGTCAGCAGTGATGCCGGTGCACAGCGCCTGTGCGGCTTCGGTCTGGCCGAGGCCGGCGATATCGTCCAGCTCGCCTTCGATGCTGAGCAGCGCGGTATCGCGGATCGCCGACGGATCGACCTTCTCGCCGTTGACCACCCACTCGCCACGCGGCAGCAGGAAGTCCTGGAACACCACGGAAATGGTATCCAGGTAGTACTTGGCCGGCATGTCCAGCACCGCGTTGTACTCGTCGTAGAAACGACGGTGCGCGTCGGCGTCTTCCAGATCGCCCTTGACCAGGTCGGTGTAGAAATCCCAGTGCGAGCTGAAGTGGCGGCTGGGGTTCATCGACAGGAAGCCGGCGTGCTGCAGGAAGCCCGGATACACGCGACGGCCGGCACCGGGATAGCTGGCCGGCACGGTGTGGATGACGTTGTTCTCGAACCACGACAGCGGGTTCTGCGTGGCCAGGTTGTTCACTGCGGTCGGGCTGCAGCGCGCATCGATCGGGCCACCCATCATCACCAGCGTGCGCGGCGTCGGTTCGCCACGGCTGGCCATCAGCGAAACCGCGGCCAGCACCGGTACGGTCGGCTGGCACACGCTCACCACGTGCAGGCGCTCGACGCCGAGGTGGCGGATGAATTCCTGGATGTAGGCGATGTAGTCGTCCAGGCCGAATTCGCCTTCGCTGGACGGCACCATGCGCGCGTCGACCCAGTCGGTGACGTACACGCGGTGGTCGCGCAGCAGCGTGCGCACGGTATCGCGCAGCAGCGTGGCATGGTGGCCTGACAGCGGCGCTACCACCAGCACGAACGGCTGGTTGAGCATGGTGTGCAGCTGGTCGGCTTCATTGCTGTGGCGCTTGAAGCGCAGCAGCTTGCAGAACGGCTTGCTTACTTCCTCGTGCACGACGATCGGCACGCGTTCGCCATCGACGTCGATTTCGTTGATGCCCCACTCGGGCTTCTCGTAATCCTTGCCGATGCGGTGGAAGAGTTCATTGACCGCCGCCAGGCGATCAGCGCCGGGCATCTGCGACCACCAGTGCCCCTGGTTGGCGAAGAACCTGGCGTTGGCCTGGGCCTGGTGCACCCAGGGGGCGAGCAGGTTGCGGGTCAGTTCGTGCAGTTGATAGAGCATGACGACCGAATATGTATGGTCATATGTTGCCGCGCAGCATATCCCATCCGGGTGTCCCGCAGGTTAAGTCGGCTGAAAATAATGAATCTGGATTCACATCCGTTCCAGCGCGGCCGCATCGCCTGCCAGGGCGGGGCCGAGCCAGCAGTGCGACCCCACCGGCTGCAGGCCATGCCGGGCCAGCGTGCGGCGGTACCAACGCGCCGGGCGCGGCTGGAAGCCGTCGTGGTCGCCTTCGAACGCGTCCTCGGCGGCGAAGGTCTCCAGGAAGGCCACGCCACCGGTCAGCTCGGCCACGCCGGCCAGACCGGCGCGCAGCTCGCGGTCGGGCACGTAATGCATCACGTCCGAGCAGATCAGCAGGTCGACCGGGGCACAGGGCCGCAGCCAGGCGAAATCGCCGAAGCGGGCCATGTGCAGGTTGCGGGTCCTGCCGTAGCGGCGCACAGCGTACTCGCTGCTGTCGAAGCCGAGGTATTCGACCTTCGGACGCAGCTTCAGCAGCGGTGCACGCCAGGCGCCTTCACCGCAGCCGATGTCCAGCACGCTGCGGATCGGCCGCTCCAGGTAGTACTCGGCGCTGGCCACGGCCAACGCGACCTTGCGCGCCAGGCGGGCGCTGCCGCCGATGTCGGCACGGCGGTACCAGCGTTGGAAGTAGGCGGCGTCGTAGGTCTTGTCCATGGGGCGGTGCGCGGTCGGGGAAAACGGCGCCTATCGTACGGTGTTGCGACGCGCCATGCGTCGATGTGTCGCGGCGTGCGTGCCTGCAGCGGCTTCGCCACGGCATGCGAGAATGGCCGTCAACCTACGCCAGCCGCCGGAGCGAGCGCATGCAGAGCTACTACTGGGTCAAGACCTTCCACATCGTGTTCGTGGTGGCGTGGATGGCCACGGTGTTCTACCTGCCGCGCATCCTGGTGAACCTGGCCGAGACTGCGGGCCAGCCGGCGGTGACCGAGCGCCTGCAGCTGATGGGCCTGCGCCTGTACCGCTTCGGCCACTCGATGTTCGGCCTGGCATTCCTGCTGGGCCTGGTGCTGTGGCTGGGCTACAAGGTCATCCCCGATTTCCCGACCATGGTCGCGCCTGGTGGCGCCGGCTGGCTGCATGCCAAGCTGGGACTGGTGGTGCTGCTGCTGGTGTACTTCGGCTGGATCGGCCGCCTGCTCAAGGGCGTGGCCAAGGGCAGGGCGCTGCCGTCGTCGCGCGCGCTGCGCTGGATCAACGAGATCCCGCTGCTGGCCTTCATTCCGATCGTATGGCTGGTGCTGGCCAAGCCGTTCTGAGGCGGGGTCATCTGCACCCGGTAGATCCACGCCATGCGTGGATGCCGTCAGGGCGCAAACGAAAGCGCCGGGCAAATGCCCGGCGCTTTCGTTTCTGCAATCACCTGCGTGTTGCCGGCCAGCGGCCGGCACTACCAGGCCTACCTGCATGCTGGCCAGCGGCCGGCACTACTTCAGGCTGCTTCGTACGTGCCGTAGCTGCGCAGGCGCGCGTAGCGCTGTTCCAGCAGCTGTTCGGTGGACAGCTTGTCCAGCGCATCCAGCTCGTTCAGCAGCACCGCCTTCAGGCGCTTGGCCATCTGCGTCGGGTTGCGGTGGGCGCCGCCGGTGGGCTCGCGCACGACCTTGTCGACCAGGCCCAGGCTCTTCAGGCGCGGGGCGGTCAGGCCCAGCTGTTCGGCCGCGTCCTTGGCCTTGCCGGCGTCCTTCCACAGGATCGAGGCGCAGCCTTCCGGGGTGATGGTCGAGTACACCGCGTATTCCAGCATCACGGTGCGGTCGCCCACGCCCAGCGCCAGCGCGCCGCCGGAGCCGCCTTCGCCGATCACGGTGCAGATGATCGGCACCTTCAGTTCGGCCATCTCGATCAGGTTGCGCGCGATCGCTTCGGACTGGCCGCGCGATTCGGCGTCGATGCCCGGCCAGGCGCCAGCGGTGTCGATCAGGGTCAGCACCGGCAGGCCGAAGCGCTCGGCCATCTTCATCAGGCGCAGGGCCTTGCGGTAGCCCTCCGGCTTGGGCATGCCGAAGTTGCGCTTGATCTTCTCCTTGGTGTCACGGCCCTTCTGGTGGCCGATCACCATCACTGCACGGCCGTTGATGCGGGCCAGGCCACCCATGATCGCCTTGTCGTCGGCGAAGGCACGGTCGCCGGCCAGCTCCTGGAACTCATCGAACATGACGCGGAGGTAGTCGGCGGTGTACGGGCGCGACGGATGACGCGCCAGCTGCAGCACCTGCCACGAGGTCAGGTTGCGGAAGATCTGCGCGGTGCGCATGCGCAGCTTGTCCTGCAGCGCGTGCACTTCCGCCTCGACATTGACCGCCGGCCCGGCACTGGCGTTGCGCAGTTCCTGGATCTTGGCTTCCAGGTCGGCGATGGGTTGCTCGAAGTCGAGGTAGTTCGGATTCATCGGAAGCCGTCGTGTAAAGAAGAGGGGAATTCTAGCCGAATGCGCGCAAACCACCCGTACGCCTTCGTCTGGAAGGCGACGGTAGCGCAGCCGGGCGGGGCGCGCCAGTCAGCTCAGGGCACCACCAGGGCGCTGCGGCCCATCAGCTGGCTGCGCTGGGAAACGAAGTCGTTGTAGGCCTCGTTGGCGTCACGGCCCAGCCCGCTGCCCAGCGTGGCGGTGGCCGAGGTGAAGGCCATCTGCGCAGCGAAGTCCTGCTTGCGCAGCGCCTTCTGTTCATCGGCGGTGGTCGCCTTCAGCCAGCGCGCATAGACCTCGCGCAGCGGCGCGGCGTGGGCCTCGAAGGCCGGCACCAGCGCCGGCAGGCTGGCCGGGGCCGGTTCCAGGCTGAACGCCGGGGTCACGTAGCCGGCCGGCTGCTCGCGCTTGAACGCGCCGGGCTCGCCCATGCCTTCTTCCACGTAAGCGATGAAGTCCGTGGCGGTGAACACCTTGGCCACGATCTGGCCACCGCTGGCGTCGACGTGGGCCACCACCTTTTCCTTCGGGAAGGGTTCGCGCACGCCGTAGGTCCAGGTCTTGTCGATGAACAGGTCGTGGCTCTTCTCGAACGGGCCCTCGAAGTCGACGCCGCCCAGCTCGATGCCGGCCTTGCCGGTGCCGAAGTTCTTCAGCTTGCTCTCGTCGGTGACATAGACCTCGCGGGCGATCACGTACTCGCTCAGGGTCGGGTTGATCAGGCCGCCACGGCCATCGACGTAGACGATGAAGCGCACGTCCCCCAGTTTGTCGGTGTGCAGGCGGTGCTCACCGACAGCGAGCGAGATCGGGCGCGAGCCCTGTGCGGCCACCGGCAGGTCCTTGCCATCGATGCTCAGGGCCAGCGGCGCGTCGGTCGGGTTGTCGATCTGGAACTCGACCTTCGAGGGCGAACAGGCGGCCAGGGCCAGAGCGGCAACGAGCGGGAACAGCAGGGTCTTCATCGGCAATCGTCCTTGATACTTGGAACGGGAAAGCAGGAGGGTCAGGAAAACCAGAGCCAGCCTCAGCTGGCCCACGGTGGGCTGTAGCGCACTTTCAGCGTGCGTACGGCGGGGTCGGCGCGCAGCGCCTCCATCAACTTGGAATCGATGCGCACCGCGCTCTGCCCGGACACATCGAGCATGCCGGCGACGCCGCCGTGCGGGCCCTTCAGAAGCAGGTCCAGGCGCAGCGGCGTGCGCCCCGGGCGATGGCGGTCGAGCAGGGCATCGATGCGCTCCCAGACCGGGCGCTGCTGGCGCAGGTCCAGGCGCAGCGACAGCCGCGTGGCGTAGTTGGCGCAGACTTCGTCGAAGTCCCAGCACTGGCGGATGCGCAGTGCGTAGCCGCCGTTGAACTCGTCCTCGCGCAGGCCGCCCTTGACCACCAGGATGCGGTCCTTGGTCATCAGGTGCCCGAACTCGGCCATCGCGTCGGAGAACGCGCTGCACTCGACGCGGCCGCGGCCATCTTCCAGCTGGATGAAGATCTGGCTCTCGCCCTTGCGACGCACACCGACCACCTGGCCGGCCAGCACGGTCTGTACTTCCGGGCGCCAGCGCTTTTCGCCGCCGCCGCCACCACCGCTGTTGGCGCTCCAGATCTTCTCCACCGAACCCAGGTCGTTGCCGACCAGATCGCGCACATCGTCGCGCCAGGGATCGAACGGGTGGCCACTGAGATAGAAGCCCAGCGTGTCGCGCTCGCCGTTGAGGCGCTGCAGCAGCGGCCATTCTTCGGCTTCGGGCAGATCCAGCTGGATCGTGGTCGCGCTCGGGTCCGGGCCACCGAACAGCGAGTTCTGTCCCGAAGCGCGCTCGCGGGCCATCTGGTCGGTAGCCTTGATCACCTCCGGCAGCTGCAGCATCAGCGAGGCACGGTTGCGGCCAAGCTCGTCCAACGCACCACAGTTGATCATCGCTTCCAGCGTGCGCCGGTTGAGCTTGGCCGAGCCGACGCGGGTGCAGAAGTCGAGCAGGTCCTTGAACGGGCCGCCCTTCAGTCGCTCCTCGACCACCGCCTCGCAGGCACCCTGGCCGACGCCCTTGATCGCACCGAGGCCGTACTGGATGGTGTCCGGGGTCACCGCTTCGAACATGAAGGCCGACTGGTTCACCTTGGGCGGCAGCACGGTCAGGCCGAGGTTGCGCACCTCGTCGAGGAAGCCGACCACCTTGTCGGTGTTGTCCAGATCGGACGACAGCGTGGCCGCCATGAACTCGGCCGGGTAATGGCGTTTCAGCCATGCGGTCTGGTAACTGACCAGCGCGTAGGCGGCGGCGTGCGACTTGTTGAAGCCGTAGCCGGCGAACTTCTCCATCAGGTCGAAGATCGCGTCGGCCTTGGCTTCGTCCACGCCGTCCTTGGCCGCGCCTTCGCGGAAGATCTCGCGGTGCTTGGCCATTTCGGCCGGCACCTTCTTGCCCATCGCACGGCGCAGCAGGTCGGCGCCGCCCAGCGAGTAGCCGCCGACGATCTGCGCCATCTGCATCACCTGCTCCTGGTACACCATGATGCCGTAGGTATCCTTCAGGATGGCTTCGGTGCGCGGATCGGGATAGATGATTTCTTCCTGGCCGTGCTTACGCGCATTGAAGGAGGGAATCAGGTCCATCGGGCCGGGGCGGTACAGCGACACCAGCGCGATCAGGTCTTCGAAACGGTCGGGGCGCGCGTCCTTCAGCAGGCGGCGCATGCCCGAGGATTCGAACTGGAACACTGCGCCCGTATTGCCGTTGGCGAAGATGTCCTTGTAGGTGGGCGTGTCGTCCAGCGGAATCGCGGCGATGTCCACCGGCGGAATGCCGGCGCGCTCATGGCGCTTGTTGATCGCCTTCACCGCCCAGTCGATGATGGTCAGCGTGCGCAGGCCGAGGAAGTCGAACTTCACCAGGCCCACTTCTTCCACGTCGTTCTTGTCGAACTGGGTGACCGGGTTCTTGCCGAGGCCGTTCTCGTCGTGTTCGGCGTACAGCGGGCAGAACTCGCTCAGCGGCTCGGGCCCGATCACCACGCCACCGGCGTGCTTGCCGGCGTTGCGGGTCAGGTCTTCCAGCTGCAGCGCCAGGTCGATCAGGTCGCGGACATCGTCCTCGGTCTCGTAGCGCTGGATCAGTTCCGGCGACGCCATTTCCGAGCTGGGGCCTTCCTTGCCCTTGCCCAGTGCATCCTTCAGGTGGATGCCGAGGATGTTCGGGATCAGCTTGGAAACACCGTCGACCAGGCCGTACGGGAAGCCGAGCACGCGGCCGGAGTCGCGCACCACTGCCTTGGCGGCCATGGTGCCGTAGGTGATGATCTGGCTGACGCGCTCGCGCCCGTACTTGCGCGCGACGTAGTCGATCACCTCGTCGCGGCGGTCCATGCAGAAGTCGATGTCGAAGTCGGGCATCGACACGCGTTCCGGGTTCAGGAAGCGCTCGAACAGCAGGTTGTACGGCAGTGGGTCCAGATCGGTGATCTTCAGCGCCCACGCCACCAGCGAACCGGCACCCGAACCACGGCCCGGGCCGATCGGGATGCCCTGGTTCTTGCCCCACTGGATGAAGTCGGCCACGATCAGGAAGTAGCCGGGGAAACCCATCTTGATGATGGTGTTGAGCTCGAACTCCAGGCGCTCGAAATAATCTTCGCGGGTCTTGCCCGGCGCCAGCGGATTCTTCTCCAGGCGCTCTTCCAGGCCGTCGCGCGACATCTTCTGGATCCAGGTATCCAGGGTCTCGTCGTCGGGCACCGGGTAATTGGGCAGGAAGTAGGTGCCCAGCCGCATCTCGATGTTGCAGCGCTCGGCCAGCGCCAGCGTGTTGTCGATGGCATCGGGAATGTCGGCGAACAGCGCACACATCTCTTCGGCCGATTTCAGGTACTGCTGGTCGCTGTACTCGCGCGGGCGCTTGGGGTCGTCCAGCACGCGGCCGGTGGAAATGCACACGCGCGCTTCGTGCGCGCTGAAATCGGTGGGCGCCAGGAAGCGCACATCATTGCTGGCCACCACCGGCAGGCCACGCTGGCCGGCGGCCATCAGCGCGAACTGGTTGAAGGTTTCCTCGCCCTCGCGGCCGGTGCGGGTCAGCTCCAGGTGCAGGCCATCGCCGAACACGCGCTGCCAATCGGCCAGCTGCTGCTCGGCCAGTTCATGCTTGCCGTCCAGCGCCAGGCGCCCGGCCAGGCTCTGCCGGCCGGCCAGCGCGAACAGGTTGGCGTTGCCGGCCTTCAGCCAGTCCGGATGGATGGCCACGCCGCCTTCGGGGCGATGGCCTTCCATCCAGGCGCGGGTCAGCAGCCGCGACAGGCTCAGGTAGCCCTCGCGGTCGCGGCACAGCAGGGTCATCCGCCACGGATCCTGCCCTTCCTCGGCGATCAGCACGTCGGCGCCGGCGATAGGCTTGATGCCCACGCCTTCGGCCGCCTTGTAGAACTTGACCAGGGCGAACAGGTTGTTGAGGTCGGTCACCGCCAGCGCGGGCAGGCCGAGTTCGACCGAGCGTGACAGCAGGTTGGCCTGCTTGGCCTTCTTCGGGTCCGCCTGGTCCGGCTTGGCCGGCACACGGATGGTGGAGTCCGCCAGCGAGAACTCGGTGTGGACGTGGAGATGTACGAAGCGGGAGTTGGACATGCCGGACCAGGTTGGAGCGCGCGGGCCCCGGGTGCTGACGGGGGAATCGTCGCCGGGGTCGGGAAGCGCTGGAGTGCCCGGTCAGGGTAGCGAGGGCTGGAGGGCGCGACAAGCTCTTGACGGCATGCGATATCGCATCCGCGCTATCGCTCCCCACGGTTCGCAGGCGAACCGCGGGCCCCGCCTGACCCTGCTTTCGCAGCCGGGTGCAGCGACCGTTCAGGCGACTCAGGCGATTGCGGTGTCTGCGGTCACAGCTGCCGGGTTTTCCAGGCACTCGCGCACCGGGGCGAAGCTGCGCCGGTGCTCCATGCAGGGGCCGTGCTCGCGCAGGGCGGCCAGATGGGCCGGGGTGCCGTAGCCCTTGTGCTGCTCGAAGCCGTACTGCGGGTGGCGGGCATGCACGTCCTGCATGTAGCGGTCGCGCGAGACCTTGGCCAGGATCGAGGCGGCCATGATCGCGCGGTCGATGCCATCACCGCCGACCAGCGCCTGCGCCGGCAGTACCAGGCCCTTGGGCACCACGTTGCCGTCGATGCGGGCGAAGCCGGCCACGTGGGCGACCGCTGCAACGACGTCACGCATGCCCTGCAGGGTGGCCTGGTAGATGTTCAGGCGGTCGATGGTGTCCACGTCCACCAGCACCACGTGCCAGGCCAGGGCACGTTCGATGATGCGGTCATGCAGTTGCTCGCGGCGGGCTGCGGTGAGTTGTTTGGAATCGTCCAGGCCGTTGATGCGTGGCCGTGCCGGGTCGAACACCACCGCCGCCACCGCGACCGGTCCGGCCAGCGGACCGCGGCCGGCTTCGTCGACGCCGGCGACCAGACGCTCCGGCTCGACCACGGCAGCACCGTCGAACAGGGCCAGGCTGGCCGCTGCGGCGTGGCGGCGGCTCATGCCTGGGCCTGGTCGCGCATCAACAGCTCGCCCACAGCGTCGGCCGCGCGGGCCGAGGCATTGCGGCGCAGTCGTTGATGCAGGCGGGCATAGGTATCCTGCAGGTCGGTCACCCGCTGCGGGTGGTCGAACCATTGCTGGATGGCCGCCGCCAGCTTGTCCGGCGTGCAGTCGTGCTGCATCAGTTCCGGTGCCAGGTCCTGGCCCGCCAGGATGTTGGGCAGGGCAAAGCGGTCGACCTTGATCAGGCCCAGCGCCTTGACCAGGCGGTAGGTCAGCTCGTTGACGCGGTAACCGACCACCATCGGCCGCTTGACCAGCATCGCCTCCAGCGTCGCGGTGCCCGAGGCCAGCACCACCACATCGGCGGCGATCATCGCGTTTCGCGCCTCACCGTCGAGTACATGCGAGAAGGCTACCGGCAGCGCCGAGCGTGACAGCTGTTCTTCGATCAGGCGCTTGCAGGCCGGGTTGGCGGCAGGCACTACCACGTGCAGGCCGGGGATGCGCTCGGAGACCTGCCAGGCGGCCTCGAAGAACGGTTCACCGAGGCGCGAGATTTCGCCCAGGCGGCTGCCTGGCAGCACCGCCAGCACCTTGGCCGAGGTCGGCAGGCCAAGCGCGGCGCGCGCTTCCTCGCGGTTGCCCTGCAGGGGGATGTCATCGGCCATCGGATGGCCAACGAAGCGCGCGTCGATGCCGTGCCTGGCATAGATCGGGGGTTCCATCGGGAACAGGCACAGCACCAGGTCGGCGCTGCTGCCGATCTTCTCGGCGCGCTTCTCGCGCCAGGCCCAGACGGAGGGGCTGACGTAGTGCACGGTGCGCACGCCGCGCTGCTTCAGCCAGTGTTCGATGCCCAGGTTGAAGTCGGGCGCGTCGATGCCGATGAACACGTCCGGTTGCCATTCCAGTGCACGCTGGCGGAACGCGGAACGCAGTTTCAGCAGGCGTGGCAGGTGGCGCAGCACTTCGGTCAGGCCCATCACCGCCAGCTCGCTGGCATCGTGCCAGGTCAGGCAGCCGGCGCTGCGCATGGCATCGCCACCGATGCCGGCGAATTCGGCATTCGGAAAGCGTGCCTTCAGCTCGCGCACCAGGCCCGCACCCAGCAGGTCACCGGAGGCCTCACCGGCCACCAGAGCGATCCGCAGCGGGCGCTCGCTGAGCACCCGCTGCGCGGGGACGCTGCCGGCCATCGAGGCCAGCGGAATCACGGCGGCGCCGGCCGGCGCCTGGCCGGTCGTGCTGCTCATCGCAGCAAGGGCCTCTCAGCGTGCTCGATGAAGTCCAGCATGGCCTTCACGTCATCGCTGTCGCGTGCCTGTTCGGTCAGCTGCACCTTGGCTTCGGCCAGCGGCAGGCCCGCCACGTACAGGGTGCGGTAGGCGCGCTTGATGGCGGAGATCCGCTCGGCGTCGAAGCCACGACGCTTCAGGCCTTCGCTGTTGATGCCGCGCGGGCGGCCCAGCGAATCGGTGCCGACCATGGTGAACGGCGGAACGTCGCCGTTGGTCAGCGCGCCCATGCCGAGGAAGGCGTGGGCACCGATGCGGCAGAACTGGTGGGCACCAGCGAAGCCGCTGATGATCACGTAGTCGCCCACGGTCACGTGGCCGGCCAGGGTGGTGTTGTTGGAGAACACGCAGAAGTTGCCGACATGGCAGTCGTGCGCCACGTGCGTGTAGGCCAGCATCCAGTTGTCGTTGCCGATCGTGGTGATGCCGCCGCCGCCGCCGGTGCCACGGTTCAGGGTGACGAACTCGCGGAACACGTTGCGGTCGCCGATCACCAGTTCGGTGCGTTCGCCAGCGAACTTCTTGTCCTGCGGCTCGCCACCGATCGCGGCGTGGCCGATGAAGCGGTTGTCACGGCCGATCCTGGTCGGGCCGTGGATGCTGCAATGGGGGCCGACCACTGTGCCGGCGCCGATTTCCACATCGGCACCGATCAGGGTGAACGCGCCGACCTGGACGTCGTCGGCCAGGCGCGCGGCCGGATCGATGACGGCAGTCGGGTGGATCCGTGGTGCGTTGTCAGTCATTGCTGCCTCCCGTGGATCAGCCCTTGGCACCGGCGCACATGACCTCGGCCGAGGCAACGACTTCACCGTTGACCTTGGCCTCGCCGTAGTACCAGCCCATGTTGCGGATCAGGCGCTTCATCTGCACATCCAGCATCAGCACGTCGCCGGGCACGACCTGCTTGTTGAAGCGGGCGTTTTCCACCTTGACCATGTAGAACAGCTTGGACTGCGCATCGCGGCCAAGCGTCAGCTGGGTCATCACTCCACCGGCCTGGGCCAGCGCTTCGATGATCAGCACGCCGGGCATGATCGGGCGGCCCGGGAAGTGACCCTGGAAGAACGGCTCGTTGATGCTGACGTTTTTCTGCGCCAGGATGCGCTTGGCGTCGATGTCGAGCTCAAGCACCCGGTCCACCAGCAGGAACGGGTAGCGGTGCGGGAGCAGTTCCTGGATCTGGCAGACGTCGATCGGAAGCTGCAGCGTGTCGTTCATTCTTTCTCCTTGCCAGCAGCCAGGACGCGGCGAGCCAATGCGTCCAGCTGCTTGAAGCGCGCGGCGTTCTTGCGCCACGTGCGGTTGTCGGTCAACGGGGTGCCGGACGAGTACTCGCCCGGCTCATGGATGGAATTGCGGACCACCGACTTGCCGGTGATCACGACCTTGTCGCAGATCTCGAGGTGGCCGACCACGCCGACGTGGCCGCCGAGCAGGCAGTAACGGCCGATCCTGGCGCTGCCGGCGATGCCGGTGCAGCCGGCGATGGCCGAGTGCGCACCGATCTGCACGTTGTGCGCGATCTGTACCAGGTTGTCCAGGCGCACGTCTTCGTCCAGCACGGTGTCTTCCAGTGCACCACGGTCGACGCAGGTGTTGGCGCCGATTTCGCAATCGTCGCCGATGCGCACGCCGCCGAGCTGCGGCACCTTGATCCACTTGCCGGCGTCCATCGCCAGGCCGAAGCCATCGGCACCGAGCACGGCACCGGGGTGCACGCGCACGCGCTTGCCGAGCTTGACCCGGGTGACCAGGGTGACCCGGGCGATCAGTTCGCAGCCGCTGTCCAGGCTGCAGTCTTCGCCGATCACGCTGCCGGTGCCGATGATGCAGTTCTCACCGACCACGCTGCGCGCGCCGATGGAGACGAAGGGACCGATATGGGCGCTGGCGGCGACCTGGGCGCTGGGATCGATGACGGCGCTGGGGTGGATGCCCGGCGGGCGCGTCGGTGCGATGTCGAACAGCGCGGCGATCTTGGCGAAGGTGGTGTACGGGTCCTTGGCCACGAGCGCGGCGCCGGGGGCGGCCTCGGCATCGTCGGCGCGCAGCACGACCAGCGAGGCCTGGCTGTCTGCCAGCTGGGTGCGGTAGCGCGGGTTGGCGAGGAAGGTCAGCTGGCCAGGACCGGCATGGGCGAGGGTGGCCACGCCATGGATGGCGGTGGCGGGGTCGCCATGGACCTGCAGGCCGAACTGCTCGGCGAGTTGCTGGGCGGTGTAGGTGGGAGTATTCACGGCGGGAGTTTAACGTGTGACGCCATTGCGGTCATGCGGGGGGCAGGGCTTGGCGCCTGCCTGGTACGGGCGGGAGGCGGCGGGTGGCCCTGGCCAGGACACGCAAAAGCCCCTCCATGGTGCTCGATGGCGCCATCCATGGCGCCAACGGTCCTGTCCAGGGCCACCCGCCGCCTCTGGACAATTTCCCGCGAGCGCGGCCAAAAGCCCGTGCCGTGCAGTGTCATCTGAAAAACGAAAACGCCGGGCAGAGCCCGGCGATTCGCACCCCGTCTGGTGGAGAGCCCCCCTTCTGTTAAGGGGGGCGCGCCCCTGGGAATCGCAGGAGCGATTCCCAACGTTGCTATGCAACGGCCCGAAGGGCGCATGCCATGGATGGCATGCGTAATGGCGCGGGGGATAGGAGGTAGGTCGGGACCCGCTGCTTGCGCAGCAAGCCGCGGCGCACCTTCGGTGGTCAGTTCTTAGAACTGACCGCCGAAGGTAAATTGCAGGCGTTCGATCTTGTCGCCGTCTTCCTTCTTCAGCGGGAACGCGTAGCTGATCGAGATCGGTCCGACCGGGGCGCGCCACAGCAGGGCTACACCGGTAGACACTCGCAGTTCGTTGGCCTTGAAGTTATCGGCGCCGTTGTAGACGTTGCCGAAGTCGACGAAGGCCGACACGCGGGCCGACGGGCTGTCGAACAAACGCGGGAAGTAGGCTTCGACCGAACCGACGGTCTTCAGCGAACCGCCCAGCGGCTGGCCTTCCGGATAACCGCGGGTTACTTCGCGTGGGCCGAGCGTGTTGTCCTCGAAGCCGCGTACGGAGTTGGTGCCGCCGGCGTAGAAGTTCTCGTAGAACGGTAGGCCCTTGGCGGTGACCGGGCGCAGGTTGCCGTTCTCGTCCGGCACCATGGCGGTCTTGTCCTTGCCGTAGCTATCGCCATAACCAACTTCCGCACGGGTGTTGATCACCAGCGACGGCATGATCGGCCAGTACTTGCTGATCTGGTAGTTCAGCTTGTAGTACTCGATGGTCGAGCCCGGCAGCGTGGTTTCCAGGCCAACACGCTGATAGGTGCCGCGGGTCGGCATGAAGTAGTCGTTGCGCGAGTCACGCGCCCAACCCAGTTCCGTGCGCCAGGCATGGAACGTCCTGCTGCCCAGCACGTTGATGTAATCGATGATCGACTGCGGGGTCGAGCCCTGGTACGTGGTGATCTGGTTGCTGTCGATGCCGAACATCAGCGAGACGGTGTCGGTTTCGGTCAGCGGCACGCCGAACACCACCTGCGCAGAACCATTGGTGCTGTTGTACTGCGCGGTGTTGAAGTCGGAGTAGTCCAGTTCACGCCAGGACAGGTTGTAGCCCAGCGAAACGCCGTCGTCGGTGAAGTACGGGTTGGTGTAGCTGAAGCCGTAGCGCTGCAGGTAGCTACTGCGCGAGGCTTCGACCGACACGCGGTTGCCGCCGCCGAGGAAGTTGTTCTGCGACAGCTGCACCGAGGTGGTCATGCCGTAGGACTGCGAATAGCCCAGGCCGAACACGAAGCTGCCGGAGGTGGTTTCCTTGACGTTGTAGACGACGTCGACCTGGTCGTTGCTGCCGCTGACGGCCGGGGTCTCGACGTCCACCGACTCGAAGTAGCCCAGGCGCTGCAGGCGGATCTTGGAGCGGTCGATCGCGGCCTGCGAGTACCAGCTGTTCTCGAACTGGCGCATTTCGCGACGCATCACTTCGTCGGAGGTGCGGGTGTTGCCACGGAACAGGATACGGCGCACCGACACGCGCGGGCCGGGCACGACCTGCATGTTGATCCCTACCGTCTGTTCGGCACGGTTGGTGGTCGGGATCGGGTTCACCTTGGCGAACGCGTAGCCGATGTTGGACAGCGAGTTGGTGATGGTGTCCGAGCTGAATTCCAGCAGGGCACGCGAGAACGTGTCGCCCGGCTTCTGGATCACCATGCGCTCGACGTCCTCCTGCGGAAGGATGGTGTCGCCGCTGACCTTGATCTCGGAGATCTTGTACTGCGCACCCTCGGTCACACCCGCGGTGAGGAACATGTCGCGCTTGTCGGGGCTGATCGAGACCTGGGTGGAATCGATGCTGAAGTCGACGTAGCCGCGGTCCAGGTACCACGAGTTGAGCTTTTCCAGGTCGCCGGACAGCTTTTCCTTGGAGTACTGGTCGTCACGGCGGTACCACGACGCCCAGTTGTGCTCCTTGGACTCCCAGGTCTCCAGGATGTCCTTGCTCTCGAACTTCTCGGTGCCGACCAGGTTGACGTGGCGGATCTTGGCCGCCTTGCCTTCCTTGATGGCGATCGCGATGTCCACGCGGTTGCGGTCCAGCGGGCTCACGGTCGGGGTGATCTCGACGGTGTACTTGCCGCGGTCGTTGTACTGGCGGCGCAGTTCCTGGGTCACGCGGTCCAGGCTCAGGCGGTCGAAGGTGCCACCCTCGGTCAGGCCGATGTCGGACAGGCCCTTGAGCAGCTGCTCGGACTTGATGTCCTTGTTGCCGGTCACGGTCAGCTTGTTGATCGCCGGGCGTTCCTTGACGGTCACCACCAGGATGCTGCCCTGGCGGTCCAGCTGCACGTCTTCGAAGAAGCCGGTCTTGTACAGCGCGCGGATGGTCTCGCCGACCTTGTTGTCGGTGATGGTCTCGCCCCGTTCCACCGGCAGGTAGGTGAACACCGTGCCCGAGCTGATGCGCTGCAGGCCATCGACGCGGATGTCGCTGACAGTGAAGGGCTCGGCTGCCTGGGCCAGGGCGGGAGCGCCGGTGACGGCGGCGAGGGCGAGGGCCAGCAGGCGGCGATTGGGGAGTCGCGTCATGTCACGTCCGGTAGGAAGGTCGATTTCATTGGTGCGGGATGCCGACGCTGTAGACGGCAACAACGTGGAAAAGTTCATCGCGGGACCAGGCCGAGGATGTCGTTGTAGAACGCCAACCCCATCAGCCCGGCCAGCAACGCCAGGCCGATGTATTGGCCGGCGGCGATGGCACGCTCGCTCAGCGGGCTGCCCTTGACCAACTCGATAAGGTAATACAGCAGGTGCCCGCCGTCCAAGATCGGGATCGGCAACAGGTTGATGATGCACAGGCTGAGTGACAGCAGGGCAAGGAACTGCAGGAACCAGTCGAGGCCGCGTTTGGCCGAGACATTGGCCACGCGGGCGATGGTGACCGGCCCGGAAACGTTCTGCAGCGAGGCTTTGCCGGTGACGATGCGGGCCATCATGCCCAGCGAATCGGCGGCAAGCCGGCCGGTTTCACGTACGGCGACGGTCACTGCATCCAGCGGCCCATAGCGCAGCAGGGTGTCGTAGGAGGGGCTGTAGGTGGTGGGGAAGCCGACGCCGATCTGCCAGACCGGGTTGCCCTTGCCATCCTTGCCCTGGCGGGGCGTGACTTCCAGTGCAAGGCGTTCACCGCCTCGCAGGACCTCGATCATGCCGGGGCCTCCGGCACGGCCGAGGGCCTGGATCTCGCCGATCACCTGGTCGACGCTGTCGATGCGCTGGCCGTCGATCGCCACGATCAGGTCGCCCGGCTGCAGCAGCCCGGTGACCACCGAATCGGCGGTGAGCGAGTCGACCAGTGCCGGCTGCAGCCACGACTGCCAGTACAGGCCGGCCAGGATCGGTACCCGTCGTTCATCGAAGCCGGCGGGCAGCTGCGACAGCGGCAGGGTGCGCACGCGCACCTGGTCCGCAGGATCGAGTACCTCAAGCGTGACGTCGCGGCGATCCATCGCGGCGGCGGTCAGCGCCATGCTGGCCTCGCCCAGGGTGGCGACCTGGCGCTCATCCACCCGCAGAACGCGGTCACCGCTGAGCAGACCGGCGCTGGCGGCGATGCCGTCAACCCGGCCGATCGTCGGCGAGTAGTCCTGCTTGCCGATCACGAACATCGCCCACAGCAGCAGGATGCACAGCAGCAGATTGGCGATCGGCCCTGCAGCAACAATGGCGATGCGCTGCCACACGGTCTTGTGGTTGAAGGCCTGGCCGCGCTCGTGGGGATGGACCTCGACCTCACGTTCGTCGAGGAACTTCACGTAGCCACCCAGCGGGATGGCGGCAATGGCGAACTCGGTGCCGTGCCTGTCGCGGCGCGACCACAGCGGACGGCCGAAGCCGACCGAGAAGCGCAGGATCTTGACCCCACAGAGGCGGCCGACCCAGTAATGCCCGAACTCGTGGAACGTGACCAGCAGCCCGAGGCTGACAATCATCCACCAGACCGATCCGAGGAAGTCAGTCATGCAGGCTCACAGTGGCGGGCAGGGGCGGCGGCGTCATGCTGGGCGAGGCGGTCGTTCAGGCGGCGTCGATGGCGTTCAGGGTGAGCTCGCGTGCCCGCTGGTCGGCGGACAACAGGACCTCCAGTGTATCGGCTGGCTGGGTCGGCAGTGTTGAAAGAGCGTTAGCAACCAGCTCCGGGATGGTCAGGAAACCGATCCGGCCCTGAAGAAATGCTGAAACCGCCTCTTCATTGGCGGCGTTCAGCACCGCCGGGGCAGTACCGCCGGCCTGCATGGCCTGCCAGGCCAGCGCCAGGCAGGGGAAGGCGTCGGTGTCAGGCGCCTCGAAATCCAGCCGGCCCTGCGCCAGCAGGTCCAGCCCGGCCACGCCCGATTCGATGCGCTGCGGCCAGCCCAGGCCGACCGCCAGGGTGGTGCGCATGTCCGGCAGGCCCATCTGGGCCAGGGTCGAGCCGTCGACGAATTCGACCAGCGAATGGACCAGGCTCTGCGGGTGCACCAGCACCTCGATGCGCTCGCCCGGCACCGAGAACAGATGGTGCGCCTCGATGACTTCCAGGCCCTTGTTCATCAACGTCGCCGAATCGACCGAGATCTTCGGGCCCATCGACCACTTCGGGTGAGCCACGGCCTGGGCCGGGGTGACCTCGGCCAGCTCGGCGCGGCTGCGGCCGCGGAACGGGCCGCCCGACGCGGTCAGCAGGATCCGGCGCACGCCGGCGCCGTCGATGCTGGCGTCGCGCGAACGCAGGCACTGGAAGATCGCGCTGTGCTCGCTGTCGATCGGAATGATCTCGGCGCCGGCGCGCTCGGCGGTGCGGGTCAGCAGCTCGCCGGCCAGTACCAGCGATTCCTTGTTGGCCAGCAGGATGCGCTTGCCGGCCGCAGCGGCGGCGAGGGTCGAGGACAGCCCTGCAGCACCGACAATGGCCGCGACGACCGTGTCGCAGGCATCGCTTGCTGCCAGCTGATCCAGTGCGGCATGACCGGCGTGGGCCTCGGTCGACAGCCCGGCATCGCGCAGGCCGTCGCGCAGTTCGGTGAACAGCGCTTGGTCGGCGATGACCGCGTGCGCTGGCTTGTGCTGGCGGCACAGGGCCAGCAGTGCCTGCACCTGGCGGCCGGCGGCCAGCACCGTGGCCTGGTAGCGCTGCGGGTGGCGGGCGATCACGTCCAGCGTGGAGGCACCGATCGAGCCGGTGGCGCCGTATACGGCGACCCGGCGCAGGTCTGCGACAGCATTCATGGTCAGAACCCGAAGATTTCCTTGCCCAGCGCGAACACCGGCACGGCGGCGAGGACGCCGTCGACGCGGTCGAGCACGCCACCATGGCCCGGAATCAGGTTGCCCGAGTCCTTGGCACCGGCGTGGCGCTTGATCAGGCTTTCGAACAGGTCACCCAGCACCGACGCGAATACGGCCACCACCGAGGTGATCAGCAGGCCCGGCAGGTGCGCGATGTCGATGCCGGCCAGCCAGCCCAGTCCGAGGGCCACGGCGACACCGGCCAGCAGGCCGCCGAACAGGCCTTCCCAGGTCTTGTTGGGGCTGATCCGCGGCGCCAGCTTGTGCTTGCCGAAGTGACGGCCGGCGAAATAGGCGCCCGAATCGGCTGCCCAGACCAGTGCCAGTGCCGCCAGCAGCCACAGGTGGCCCTGCTTGCCTGGCGGGTCACCGCCAGCGTGGATCAGCACCAGCGCTGCCCAGGCAGGAACGATGGCCAGGGTGCCGGCCAGCATCTTCACGATCCGGGAGGGGGCCGTCGGCTGGGCGCCAAAGTTGAAGAAGCGCAGCCAGGCCAGCGCCGCCAGCCACCAGGCAACACCCGCCAGTGTGGTGATCTGGAACAGCACCAGCGTGCTGCCATCGGCCCACACCAGCAGCACCATCAGCAGCAGGTTCAGCACCAGCAGCACGGTGCGCGCGAGGGTGTCTTCGATGCCGGCCAGCTTCAGCCATTCCCACAGGCCGATCAGCAGCACGGCGGCGGCGGCGGCGGCCAGCCATTGCGTCGGCAGCAGCAGGATCGCGGCAATGGCGAGCGGCGCCATGATCAGCGCGGCGAGGACTCGGGTCTTGGTCATGGGCTGGAGGTCTCGGTGGCCAGTGCGGCGATCTGGGCGCTGGTCAGGCCGAAACGACGCTCGCGGCTGCCATAGGCATCCAGCGCCTGCTGCAGCAGGGCGGCATCAAAGTCCGGCCACAGCGCCTCGGTGAACCACAGCTCGGTGTAGGCCAGTTGCCACAGCAGGAAGTTGCTGATGCGGGTGTCGCCACCGGTGCGGATGAACAGATCCGGCGGCGGCAGGTCGGCCAGGGCGACCTGGCTGCCCAGCAGCGATTCGTCGATCTGTTCGGGCAGCAGGCGTCCTGCGGCGACTTCAGCGGCCAGTGCGCGCGCGGCACGGGCGATGTCCTGGCGACCGCCGTAACTGGCGGCGATCGACAGGGTCAGGGTGGTGTTGTCGGCGGTGCGCTGCTCGGCCAGCTGCATGCGGCTGACCAGTCCGGCACCAAAGCGCTCGCGTTCGCCGATGAAGCGTACGCGCACGCCGCGTCGGTGCAGTTCGTCCACTTCGCGGTCGAGCGCGCCGAGGAACAGCTTCATCAGGGCGTCGACTTCTTCCTGCGGCCGGCCCCAGTTCTCGCTGGAAAACGCGAACAGGGTCAGCGCCGGAATGCCCAGTTCAAGGCAGCGCTCGATGGTGCGGTTGACCGCGCGCGCGCCGGCACGATGGCCGATCACGCGCGGGCGGCGGCGCTGCTGTGCCCAGCGCCCGTTGCCATCCATGATGATGGCGACGTGGCGGGGCAGGGTGGCCGGCAACGGAGGCGGGACTGAAGGCATCGACTTCAGACCGACAGCAGTTCTTTTTCCTTGTCGGCAACGACCTTGTCGACGTCCTTGATGTTGGTGTCGGTCAACTTCTGGATGTCGTCCTCACCGCGCTTCTTCTCGTCCTCGCTGATCGCCTTGTCCTTGACCAGCTTGGCGATTTCCTTGTTCGCGTCCTGACGGATGTTGCGGATCGCGATCTTGGCGCCTTCGCCTTCCTTCTGCACCTGCTTGACCAGCTCCTTGCGGCGCTCTTCGGTCGGCGGCGGCATGTTGATGCGGATCGCGGTGCCCAGCGTGTTCGGGGTGAACTCGGCGTTGTAGAGACCCTTCTCGATCTCCTTGATCATGCCCTTGTCGAACGGGGTGACCAGTAGCGAGTGCGCATCGGCGTTGGAGATCGAGGCAACCTGGTTCAGCGGGGTGCTGGCGTTGCCGTAGGCATTGACCGTCACGCGGTCCAGCAGGGCCGGCGTGGCACGCCCGGTCCGGATGGAGGTGAGGGTGTGCTTCAGAGCGTCGATGCTCTTGGCCATGCGCGTCTGCGCGTTGTTCTTGATGTCGTTGAGCATCGCCCGGTCCTGGATGTATCTGGAATCGGGCGATTATAGGCGAATACGGGACGCTGCCGGGCCTGAATCGGCCCGGTTGTCGCCGCGCGCTCAGGCTCAGGCCGGATCGCGGCCCTGGACCAGGGTGCCGATGTTCTCGCCGTTGAGGATCTTCAGCAGCTCGCCCGGCTGGCCCATGTCGAACACGCGCATCGGCAGGTCGCTGTCGCGGGCCAGTGCGAAGGCGGCGGTATCCATCACTTCCAGGCCGCGGCGGATCACTTCGTCATAGCTCAGGCTGTCGAAGCGGACCGCATCGCTGTGCTTGTTCGGGTCCTTGTCGTACACGCCATCGACCTTGGTGGCCTTCAGCAGCAGGTCGGCACCGATCTCGATCGCGCGCAGGGCGGCGCCGGAGTCGGTGGTGAAGAACGGGCTGCCGACGCCGGCGGCGAAGATCACCAGGCGGCCCTTTTCCAGGTGGCGGATGGCGCGGCGGCGGATGTAGTCCTCGCACACGTCGTTGATCTTGATCGCGCTCATCACGCGCGCCTTGGCGCCCAGCTTCTCCAGGGCGTCCTGCATGGCCAGGGCGTTGATGACCGTGGCCAGCATGCCCATCTGGTCGCCGGTGACCCGGTCCATGCCGCCTGCGGCCAGGCCAGCGCCGCGGAAGATGTTGCCGCCGCCGATCACCAGGGCTACTTCGGCACCGGCCTGCTGGGCTTCGATGACCTCACGGGCCAGGCGGTTGATGATCTTCGGGTCGATGCCGTAGTCCTCATCTCCCATCAGCGCCTCCCCGGACAGTTTCAGAAGGATGCGGCGATAGGCGAGCTTGGACATGGGGACCTCGGGTGCGTGGAAATCGCGGGCGATTCTACGCGCATGCGGCGTCGGGCCATAGTGTTTTGTGCACTGCGGCGTAAAATCCTGGCGTTCGCCCCGGTCATCCGGGGCTTCCGGTTCAGCCCAGCTCGGCGCCCGCGGTCGCTGACAGCTCGTCGTGGCCGAGGGCGCCGGGGGAGCGCGCGATCACCCGGTTGCGGCCGAGGTTCTTGGAGCGGTACAGCACGTCGTCGGCGGCGCGCAGCAGGTCCTGCACGTCGGCGAAGCGTTCGTAGCCGCCCTGGGTGGCCACGCCGGCGGAGAAGGTGACGAACAGCGGGCCGCCTTCCAGTTCGGCCATCGGCGTGGCAACGATGTTGGCGAGCACCCGGCGGATCACGTCCAGTGCTACCGTTTCGCTGGTGTTGGGCAGCAGCGCGACGAACTCCTCGCCGCCGAAGCGGGCCACGGTGTCGCTGTGGCGCAGCTGGCCCTGCAGTTTGCCGGCAAAGGCGCGCAGCACCTCGTCGCCGGTCAGGTGGCCATGGGCGTCGTTGATCTTCTTGAAGTCGTCCAGGTCGATGAAGGCCACCGACAGCGGCCAGCCCTGGCGACCGGCGCGCAGGAATTCCTGCTCCAGCACGGCTTCCAGCTGGCGCCGGTTGAGTACGCCGGTGAGGGCATCTCGATGGGCCTGGTCGGCCAGGCGCTTGGCCCGGGCTTCGAATTCGTCGGCGCGGCGACGGGCCTGGTCGGCATCCTGCAGTTCGCGCAGGTTGCGCAGGGTGGCCAGCTCCTGCGCGTGGTCGATCAGCTCGCGCACCCGCGAGGGGGAATTCAGGCCGGCCTCGAACAGGCTGGCGATGTCCGGCAGGGCCTCGCTGATGCGGGTCAGGACCTGGTCGAAACGGGCGCTGTCCAGTTCAAGGCGGTCATGCACCTGCTGCAGGGCGCGCTCGCGGGCGGCATCGGCGTCATCGTCCAGCCAGATGTCGGCCACGGCACCGGACAGCTGCACGCAGGCCTGGAACGGCGATTCCGCGGCGTCCAGGTCTTCGCTGTGGCTGATGCTCTCCACCAGGTAGCGCGGCAGGCCCCACTGCTCGGCCACCCAGGCGCCGACCTCGGCGTGGCTGCAGCCCAGTTCGTCGCGCTCGCGCGCGACCAGGTCGATGTTGTCGCGTGCTTCGCGCAGCAGCGGCAGGTAGCGCTCCGATTCGGCCTGGGCCAGGCACAGTACGCCCAGGTCCTGCAGCAGGCCGGCCAACATCAGTTCTTCCAGCCGGCGCAGGCCGCGGGCCTGGCCCAGCTGGCTGGCAGCCAGCGCGCTGAGGATGCTGCGCTTCCAGGCGCGTTGGCGCAGGTCGTGGTCGGCGCCGGTGCCGCCGGTCAGCCCCTGGGTGACGGTGAAGCCGAGGGCCAGGCTGATCGTGGCATTCAGGCCGAGCATGGTCAGTGCCTGGCCGAGGTTCTCGATCCGACGGCGGCTGGCGTACAGCGGCGAATTGGCGATGCGCAGCATGCGAGCGCTCAGCGCCATGTCGATGGCGATGATGTCGGCGGCGGTGGCGATATCCGCTTCCGGGTCCTGTGCCAGTTCGATGATGCGCAGGGCAATACCGGGTGGCGAGGGCAGGTTGCGGCAGAGCGCCAGGGCAGCTGTCAGCTCGGGAGGCATGTCGGGTCGTTCAATTCCATTGGGACAAGAATACCTAGGAATGCATCACAGTCCGCGATTTTCGTTCCTGCTAAATGACTGTTGATTCCCTGTGCCGAGTATCGGCTTGATTCGCGCGCAACGCAAAGGTGCCGCTGTGCGCACCCCACAGGGCCGCCGGCATAAAAAAAGGAGCCGCGGTTTCCCGCGGCTCCTTCTGGTTGCTTCACGGCCTGAAGGCTGGAATCAGACCTGCATCGCCTTGGCAACTTCGGCGGCGTAGTCTTCCACCACCTTCTCGATGCCTTCGCCGACGATCAGCAGCTTGAAGCCAGCAACATCGGCGCCAGCGGCCTTGACCACCTGCTCGACGGTGGTGTCGCCCAGCACGTAGGTCTGGCCGTACAGGGTCACGTCGCTGACGATCTTGTTGATCTTGCCGCTGATGATCTTTTCCAGGATGTCGGCCGGCTTGGCCTTGTCCTTTTCGGACATCTTGGCCAGCTCGATTTCCTTTTCCTTCTCGACGAAGTCGGCCGGAACGTCCGCAGCCTTGTTGTGCGGCGGCTTCAGCGCAGCCACGTGCATGGCCAGGCCACGGGCCAGCTCGACGTCGCCGCCGATCAGATCGACCAACACGCCGACCTTGCCGTTGGTGTGGACATACGCACCGATGTTGCCGGTGGTGTCGACATTCACCATGCGACGGATCTGGATGTTCTCACCCAGGGTCTGCACGGCGGTGGCGCGGGCTTCTTCAACGGTGCGGCCATCGGCCAGCTTGGCAGCCTTCACGGCTTCAACGTCGGTGGCGCCCGATGCCAGGGCGGCAGCGGCAACGGCATTGACGAAGGACTTGAAGTTGTCATCGTTGGCGACGAAGTCGGTTTCCGAGTTGACTTCGACCAGCACGGCCTTGCCGCCATCCTGGGCCAGGCCCAGACGGCCTTCGGCGGCCACGCGGTCAGCCTTCTTGTCGGCCTTGGCAGCGCCGGACTTGCGCATGGCTTCAGCAGCAGCGTCGATGTCGCCGTTGGCTTCGGTGAGCGCCTTCTTGCATTCCATCATGCCGGCGCCGGTGCGCTCGCGCAGTTCCTTGACCAGGGAAGCAGTGATTTCCACGGGATTACCTCACGAAAGAAAGGGGTTGGGCCGGCATGGTGGCCGGCCCGTGTGACACGGTCCTGTCACGCGCCAAAGGCTGCGCGCAGGGAGGGTGGACGCCGGGCGTCCACCCCGGGCCTGGATCAGGCCTGGGCGTCGTCGCCCTTCTTGGCAGCCTTCTTGGCCGGAGCGCGGCGGGCCGGCTTCTCTTCGCCTTCAGCAGCGGCTTCAGCGAACTCTTCCTCACGCACCGAAGCAGCGTGCGGAGCAGCAGCCTTGCCTTCCAGCACGGCGTCGGCAGCGGCGCGGGCGTACAGCTGCACAGCGCGGATGGCGTCGTCGTTGCCCGGGATGGCGTAGTCCACCAGTTCCGGGTTGTAGTTGGTGTCGACCACGGCGATGACCGGGATGCCCAGCTTCTTGGCTTCCTTGATCGCGATGTCTTCGTGGCCGATGTCGATCACGAAGATGGCGTCCGGCAGGCGGTTCATGTCCTTGATGCCGCCCAGCGAGGCTTCCAGCTTGTCGCGCTCGCGACGCAGGCCCAGCACTTCGTGCTTGACCAGCTTCTCGAAGGTGCCGTCGGTTTCACCGGCTTCCAGTTCCTTCAGGCGGGCAACCGACTGCTTGACGGTACGGAAGTTGGTCAGGGTGCCGCCCAGCCAGCGCTGGTTCATGAACGGCATGCCGCAACGCTCGGCTTCTTCCTTGATGGTTTCGCGGGCGCTGCGCTTGGTGCCCAGGAACAGGACGGTGCCGCGCTTCTGGGCAACCGACGAGATGAAGTTCATCGCGTCGTTGAACAGCGGGACGGTCTTTTCCAGGTTGATGATGTGGATCTTGCCGCGGGCGCCGAAGATGTACGGAGCCATCTTGGGGTTCCAGTAGCGGGTCTGGTGGCCGAAGTGGACGCCGGCTTCCAGCATCTGACGCATGGTGACCTGGGGCATTGCAATACTCCTGATATGGAACCAGCGATTCCGCCCGCGGGGATAGGTATGCGGGACGCGTGGAAGCGCGATCGGTTCCGGGGTTGGGCTTCCCTGTTGCCTCCGTGGCCGAACTCCTTGCGGAGCACCCCGGCACGGATGGGGGCAGCAGGTGTGGATTCACCGGTGACGTCCGGTGTGGACGGGTTCCCGCGCACGCAGGCGGCAGGAATCCGGTCGATTATAGCCCGCTTGGTGCGCCGGCTGCAATTGCCGGGCCTGGAGCGACCAGATCGACCACCCGGCCATCCTGCAGCCGGGCCTGGAAATGACCGCCGGCGTAGCCATCAGCGCGGGCGGGCAGGGCCCAGCGGCGCTCATGGCCGGCCAGCAGATACCCGGCCAGACCGGGCAGCAGCAGGGTGCGCTGACCGCCGCTGGTGATGTAGGCGAGATCGTTCAGGCGTGCGTGCAGGGTACCGGTGTTGCTCAGTCGCAGGAAGGTATGTGACTGGCCGGGTTCGATCCCTGCATGCAGCCGCGATTGGGCCATTGGCGTGGCGTGCCCGCGGAACAACGGCAGCGAATAGCGCTGCAGCCCTGGCGTAGTGGGGGCCAGGACGACCCGATAGGCCTGTTCGCCGACAGCGGATGCCGGCTGGCGTGGCAGCAGCCAGATGCGCTGTCGGACGCCGGGCGGGATGTCGAGCAGGGTGGGGCTGGCGAGCACCTGGTCGGTGGGACGCAGCATGTCCGCGTCGGTCTGCTGGTCCCACGCAAGGATCTGTACCCGGCCCTGCCAGCGGCCGGGACCGGGGTTGAAGAGCCAAAGTTCGCCCTGGCCCCCTTCGGCGGGCAGCTGCAGTGTGGTCGGCAACAGGTCCAATGCCGCGGCAGGCAACGCCAGCAGCATCGCCAGCAGGGTCAGAAGTACCCGCATCAGTAGATGACGGTCACGGCGGACGTCGTGTCTTCGTCGTCGGCGGGAGGCGCGAGCTCGCGGACCTGGGGCGGAAGTTGCGGTGTGTCGCTGCGCTGGTGGGGTGCGGGGCAGTGGGTGCTGCCGGGGTCATCGCGGCAGGCTTCGACCACGGTCAGGCGGATCTGCAGGTTGCTGGTGCCGGGTTCGGCCCACGCCGATGTGCTGGCGAACAGTATCGCCCCGATCAGAAATGCGCGAGCCACCTGGCAACCACCGTGCTGAAAGATCTCGCTGCGCGGTATCGGCTGGATCGGCCGAATCTGTAGCGTCGACTGTCAGTCGACTGCTCCTGGCACAGGAATGATGCGCGCATCCACGCATGACGTGGATCTGCCGAAACCCCGGTGGGTGTCGACCGTTGGTCGGCATGCAGGTCAATAGGTGATGGTCACCTGCACCACATCGTTGTAGATGCCGGCCGGGGGCTGGCCGGTGACCGGCGGCACCCGGCCATGGATCGTGAGCTGCTGCGCGCTGCCACTTCCGGTGCCGCCAACGGTATCGACGTTGAGGGTATTGCCCCAGCGCAGGCTGCGCGCGGCATCGCGGTACAGCTCGTAGGTGAGGTAGTAGGTGCTGCCGCCGATGGTAGTGGCCATGCGCCGCGTGCTGGTGGCGGCGGGGTTGTTCTGGCCGTTGTTGAGGCTGACCTGGTAGGCCGTGTTCTTCAGGCAGGTCAGGGTCAGGGTGGCGGTCCGGTCGATGTTGGCGGGAATGCCGCCGGTGACGTTGCCGAAGTCCATGTTGGTGGTGACGTAGCTGCCGCACTGCGGCAGCACGTTGGCGGTGGCGGTGAAGCTGAAGGCGTTGCTGATGCTGTTGGTGCCGGTGGCGCCGCCGTTGCAGTTGGCGGGCACCGTGGCATTGCCGAGCAGGACCTCGTTCCAGGCCCAGGTCAGCACCACGTTGGCGCCGTTGAAGGTGCTGCTGTAGGCGCCTGACGCCAGGATCTGATTGGCGGGGATCTGTGCGGACAGCTGCGTGGTCTGCGTGCCGCTGCCGCCGGTCAGGGGCACGTTGTAGGTCAAGGTCAGCTCCTGCGCCGGCGGCGAGCCGCGCGGGGTCAACCCGGTCGCCTGGCTGAAGTTGGAGGTGTTGTAGAGCTGGAAGTTCATGCTGTCGCTGGTGCTGGTCTTCATCGTCCGCCAGCTGGAGCTGCTGCCGCCGCCGCTGCCGGCGCCGATGCCCACGCAGACCCGCACGCCGGTAGTGGCCAGCACGCTCAGCGCGGCAGTGGTGCAGGTCACGGTGATGTTGAGCGTGCCGGTGGTTGCACCGGGGGCATTGCTGTTGACGTTGCCAAACGGCAGCGTCGGGTCGGCGACGGCGGCGCACACCGCGACGGCGCGGGCCGGTGCCGCCGCCAGCAGGCCGGCGACCAGCAGCAGGCCGAGCAGCAACGTCCTCATGGCGCTACCTCCGGGATGCACGCCAGCGGTGCCGGCTTCGGCCGCGCGCCGGAAGCCACCACCTTGGGCACGTCCGGTACCTTCACCCTGCATTGCCCGCGGCTGGTGGTGATGTACAGCACGCTGCCGGCGGAAACGTCTTCCAGGTACAGCAGCCCGTCATAGCCCACCAGCGCCTGTCGCCCGTCCGGCAGCTGCACCTCGCTGCCGACCTCCAGCGGTTGCCCGTCCATGCCGTGCAGGGTCAGGTTCAACGACGGCCGCGAACGCAGCGCGAAGGTCACGCGGGTGCCCGCGCGTTGGCGGGGTGTCACCCAGTCTTCGATGCGATCGGCGCGCATGTCCTCGGGCAGGTCCAGGGTGTCGATGGAGACGCGGTTGCGCTGCCAGGACAGCAGTGGGCTGACCAGCAGCAGGCCGCGACCATCGGTCACGCCGATCAGCCGGTTTTCCAGCCGCACCGGCACGCCGCCCACGCCGTTGGTGCTGATGACTGCGAACGCGTCGGAGACTTCGCGGGTGGCGAAGGCATGCCCGCCCATCCACACCAGGCTGCCACTGGCGCTGGCGTAGGCATAGTTCAGGCCGCCCTGGCGCGAGGCGCCGAATGAGTAGCGACCGACGTCATTGAGGATGCCGACTTCGGCCAGGCCGCCATTGCCGTCCTCGCCATGGCGCACCTGCGCGCGCCAACCGACGCCACCGGCGCTGCCGTCGCCGGGCACCGGCTGGGTCACGTCCGCTACCCAGCTCTGGCTGTCGCCGTTGCGCTGGCTGGAGAGGCTGGCCTGGCGGTTGTTGCCCAGGCTGGCGGTGACCGACAGGTAGATGCTGCGGTCATCGCTCTTGTCCAGGTTCTGGTTCACCGACAGGTAGGCCGACCACCGCTGGCTCCAGGTGCGTGACCAGAACAGGCTGGCGTAGCGGTTGTCGTCTCCGTCGGGATAGCGCAGGCGCAGGTAGCTGGCGCTGAGCGTGCCCAGCCGCAGCAGATCGGCGCCGACCGTGGCCTGTTCACTGATGCTCGGCGGCAGGTTGCCCTGCAGTGCGCCCAGGTCGCGGTAATCGCCATGGCTGCGCACGCTGCGCAGATGGAAATTGAGTCGGCGGTTGTTCCAGCTGTAGCCCAGTGCCCATTGCCCGCCCCGCAGTTCGTGATAGTCACTGTGCGCATAGGCGGCGTTGAACACGCCCGCGCCGCCGAGCAGCCACCAGCCGCCGATGCCGGCCTGGGCCAGGCCGCCGCCGCCTTCGGCATGTGCTTCGCCGGTAAATGTGTCGCTGATACCGCCTCGCCAGCTGGCACTGGCCACGGTGCGATCGTCGTAGGCGAAGGAACGCTGGCCGAAATCCTCACGCAGGCGGCCGACGCCGGCCGACCAGTCCGACAGGCCCTTGGCCAGCAGCTGCTGGGCGCCATAGAAACTGAAATCCAGCGTCTGCATGCGCCCGAATGCATCGGTCACCACCACCTGTGCGCTGCCGGTGCCGCTGATGCCGGGTTGCGCGGCCAGCTGGAACGGACCGACCGGCACCTGCCCGCTGTACTGGCGCAGGCCATCGACGTACAGCTCGACCGTGGACGGCACCACCGCCTGGCCGAGGAAGCTGGGCGTGGGGGTGAGTACGCGATACGGCTGCAGGCCGTAGTTGCGGCCTATCTGCAGGCCGCCCAAGCGCACCGGACGGGTCCAGTCGACGAAGCCGCTGTAGAAATCGCCGACCTCCAGCGTCATCGCCTTGTCGGGGAAATCCAGGCTCCAGCGCGTATCCAGGCGCACGCTCTCACCGCGCCAGCGACGGTCGCCGGGCTGCTGGTAGCGCCGGCTGATCGCTGTGTTCTCGACGGTGCCGTTGCCGATCCCGAACAGGCGCAGCTCCGAGCTGAGGCTGAGGTTGCCGAGCATGTCGACCCGGCTGCCATACACGTCGTAGTTCAGCAGCAGGCCGGGCGAGGCGGTGCTGGCCGGTGCCCGGGTCTGCGGCTGGCTGAGCACGGTGGTCGGCAGGGTCAGCTGGTCCAGCGGCACGTCCAGGGCCAGGGTCTGCATATGCGCGTCGTAGCGCACAACCGCCCCGCTGATCTGGTCCAGATAGACCGGCGCATCGCCGCGGGCGCTGAAGCCGAGCTGGCGCAGCACTTCCGGACTGGCCTGCAGCCGGCCACGGGTTTCAGTGAATGGCAGCAGGCCGCGGGGCGTGCTGTTGAGCGAGACGTCCAGGTACAGGGTCTGGCTGGCGGTCAGGGGCGTGGGGGCGGGCAGGATCGCGTCGGCCGACACCCCGGAGACGTCCGCAGCCCCGGCGGCAGCCACGCCGGACACATCGGCGGCTTCGGTCGCCGCAGGAGCCAGGGCAGCAAACAGCGCGCCCATCAACGCCTCAGCGAGCCGGTGGTGGCGACAGCGGCGTCTGTTCCGACTCGCCATTGAGCTTGGCCGTGATCTGGTCGTTGTCGCGGTCGATGGCCGTGCGCTCGATCGGCCAGCGCATCACCTGCCCGGGCAGTACATAGCCCAGCAGGCCGGGGTGCACGATGCGCGGGCGCTGGACGCTGCCCAGCGCCAGGTCGGCGATCTGTGCATAGCTGTTGCCGGTGTTGGCCACCTCCACGCCGTTGCGTCCGTCGTCCAGCCGGACCAGGCTGGCCTGCAGGCGCGGCGCCAGCTTTCCGCCCGAGGGTTGCACGAACACTGGAATCGAATAGCGCAGCACGAACTGCATGCCGTTGGCACGGGTCGCCAGATCAGGCACCTCGTCGACGATCAGCCGGTAGTACTGCTGTGCCGCAGGCGGTTCGTGGTTCGGGCGCATGACCCGTACCAGCTGCTGCTGGCCCGCGCCCAGTTCCTGCATCGGAGGGGTGGCCAGCAGTTCCTCGGTGGGCAGCAGTTGTTCCTGGCCATCCTGCTGTACCCAGCGGAAGACCCGCACCTGCAGCCTGACCGGCGAGGTGCCACTGTTGGTCAGCCACAGTTCGCCGGCGCGCTGGCGGGCCTCAAGCTGCAGGCTGGTGGGGGCGACCTGGAGGCTGGTGGCACCGGCAGGGGCTGCGGCCAGCAGGGAGAGGGCGAGCAGCGCCACGCCGGTGGCGCGCCACGGGCGGGGTCCGGCCATGCGGGCGTGCTCCATCAATAGGTGATCGTGGCGGTGACCGTATCCAGGTAGTTGCCGGTGGCCGGGTTGTTGGTGCTCAGGTTCAGGATCTGGCCGTAGACGATGTAGGGCACGGCCAGGCCAGTGCCGATGCCGGCCTGGGTGTTGGTGCCCGAGGTCGCACCCCAGACCAGGGTATGTGCGGCGTCCTGGTAGAGCTGGTAGCCAACGAAGTTGTTGGCGGTCACCGCGGCGTTGGTGTTCTTCATCCGGCGGGTGGTGACGTCGTTGGCGGTGCTGGCATTGGCGCCCGCGTTCAGCGAAATCGTGTACGGGGTCAGGGCCGAGCATTGGGCGGTCACCGTGCCCTGGCCCAGGGTGGGGGTCGCCGTGGTCGAGGCCGCCGTGCCGAAGTCAACGTTGGTGGCCGCCGCCGCCGTGATGGTGCAGGCCTTGGTGACCACCAGGGTCACGTTGAAGGTCGTGGTGTCGGCGGCCAGTGCGGGGCCGGCCAGCAACAGTCCGGTCAGGACCCAGGCGAGCGGTGAGCGGAACGTGGATCGCATGGACAACCTCCCTGACCCGAAGGTCTGTTGAACAAGGCGAAGGCGGCAGGTTCGGGGCCGCTTTGACAACGGTCGTGGCCAGCTTCTGCGGGTAAGTGTCTGTAATCCGTGATAAACAGGCGTGCGAAAGGGTGGAGATCGTCACGCTTTCACTTTCCTTGCCGGAACCGTGCATGCCCCGGATCGCCAGTTGGGTGGCGTTCGTTCAGATTGCAGCGGGATCGGCGATAATGGGCGCCATGAGCGTGAATCTGAAAACCCCGCAGGAAATCGAGATGATGCGCATCGCCGGCCGCCTGGCCAGCGAAGTGCTCGACATCGTCACCCCCCACGTCAAGCCCGGTGTCACCACCGAGGAGCTGGACCGCATCTGCCACGACCACATCGTGAACGTGCAGGGCGCGATTCCGGCCAACGTCGGCTACCGCGGCTTCCCGAAGACCGTGTGCACCTCGGTCAACAACGTCATCTGCCACGGTATTCCAAGCGAAGGGAAGGTGCTGAAGGATGGCGACATCATCAATATCGACGTCACCGTCATCAAGGACGGCTGGCACGGCGACACCAGCCGCATGTACTTCGTCGGCACGCCGTCGGTGATGGCCCGCCGCCTGGTGGAAACCACCTACGAAGCGATGTGGCGCGGCATCCGTGCGGTGCGTCCGGGCGCAACCCTGGGCGACATCGGCCATGCCATCCAGAGCTATGCCGAAGGCGAGCGTTTCAGCGTGGTGCGCGAGTACTGCGGCCACGGCATCGGCAAGGTCTACCACGACGAGCCGCAGGTGGTGCATTACGGCCGCCCGGGCCAGGGCCTGGTGCTGCAGCCGGGCATGACCTTCACCATCGAACCGATGATCAACGAGGGCACCCGTTACAACAAGGTGCTGCCGGATGGCTGGACCGTGGTGACCAAGGACCGCAAGCTGTCGGCGCAGTGGGAGCACATGATCGCGGTCACCGAGACTGGCGTCGACGTGCTGACGCTGTCGCCGGGCGAGTCGCAGGTCTCCTGAGGATGCTGCCGGCGAGTTCGCTGCTGGACACGCCGGCCGCGTCGCTCAACGACCCGGACTGGGCTGCTGCCGCGCGCCAGGCGCTGCAGCAGGCCGACGCGCGCCTGTACCGCCGCTTCGACCAGGGCGACAACATCGAGCGCCTGCTGGCGCTGCGCGCGCGTGCCGCCGACCATCTGATCCGCCTGGCGTGGCAGCGCTGCCTGCCAGTCGATAGTGGCCTGTCGCTGTTCGCGGTGGGCGGCTATGGGCGCGGTGAGCTGTTCCCGCACTCGGACATCGACCTGCTGGTGTTCGGCGGCCAGCCGGCACAGCTGGCGTACGAAGCGGCACTGGCGCGCCTGTTTGCGCTGCTGTGGGATTGCGGTCTGGCGGTCAGCCATGCGGTGCGTTCTGCATCCCAGTGCCGCGAGGCGGCGACGGACCAGACCGTGCTGACCGCGCTGATCGAGGCGCGCCCGATCCTGGCTGATGATGCGGCGCGCCGCGCGCTGCGCGAGGCCATCGACGACCGCGAACTGTGGCCGGCACGCGCGTTCTTCCTGGCCAAGCTGGAAGAACTGCGCAACCGGCACCAGCGTTTCGGCGATACCGCCGACAACCTGGAGCCGGACCTGAAGGATGGTCCCGGTGGCCTGCGCGATCTCAACACGCTGGGCTGGATGGCTCTGCGTGCCTTTGGCGTGCGCGACCTGGAAGCCCTGGTCGGGCTCGGCCATCTGGGTGCCGACGAAGCCGCGGCGCTTAAGCGCGAACGTGCGGTGCTGGCGCGGTTGCGCTTCGGCCTGCACCTGGTAGCACGTCGCCCGGAAGAGCGCCTGCGTTTCGATTACCAGAAGACCCTGGCCGCGCGCTTGGGCTTCGAAGACGACGCCGAGAACCTCGGTGTCGAGAAGATGATGCAGGGCTTCTACCGCGCCGCGCTGGTGGTGCGCCGGATCAGCGACCGCCTGCTGCAGCGCTTCGAGGAACAGTTCGATGGCGAAGCGCAGCCGGAGCCGCTGACCGTGGGCTTCTCCCTGCGCCGCGGCTACCTGGCCGCCAACGAGGCCGACTGGCCGCGTGGCGATATCGGCCAGGTGTTTGCGCTGTTCTCCAGCTGGGCCAACAATCCGCAGGTACGCGGCCTGCATTCGCTGACGGCGCGCGCGCTGGCCGAAGCGCTGCCGCTGCTGCCGGCCTACGACCAGGCCGACACCGACGCGCGCGAGCAGTTCATGACCCTGCTGCGTGGCCAACGCCCGGTCGATACGCTTTCGCGCATGGCGCGGCTGGGCGTGCTCGGCCAGTGGATTCCCGCGTTCGCCCAGGTCAGCGGGCGCATGCAGTTCGACCTGTTCCATGTCTATACCGTCGACCAGCACACGCTGATGGTCCTGCGCAACATCGGCCTGTTCGCCAGCAGCCGTGCCGACGAACGCTTCTCGATCGCCCATGAAGTCTGGCCGCGCCTGCGCAAGCCGGAGCTGCTGCTGCTGGCCGGCCTGTTCCATGACATTGCCAAGGGCCGCGGCGGCGACCATTCCGAACTGGGCGCGGTCGATGCGCGCGCGTTCTGCCAGGCGCATGCGCTGAGCACGTCCGATACCGAACTGGTAGCGTGGCTGGTCGAACAGCACCTGCGCATGTCGGTGACCGCGCAGAAGCAGGACATCGCCGACCCGGTGGTGATCCATCGCTTCGCCACCCTGGTGGGCAGCCGCGACCGCCTCGACTATCTGTACCTGCTGACCTGCGCTGATATCGCCGGCACCAGTCCGAAGCTGTGGAACGCGTGGAAGGACCGCCTGCTGGCCGATCTGTATTTCGCCACCCGGCGCGCGCTGCGCGAAGGGCTCGAGCATCCGGTACCGGCGGCCGAGCGCGTGGCCGAGGCGCGTGACAGCGTGCGCGCACTGGTGCGCGAGCAGGGTTACGACGACGCCACCATCGACCGCCAGTTCGCCGTGATGCCGGATGAGGGCTTCATTCGCCTGCGCCCTGAGCAGCTGGCCTGGCAGGCCGCCGCGCTGGTACCGGTGAAACAGGGCCAGACGCTGGTGAAGGTGCGCCGCATCAGTGTCGACGACCCGGCACTGGAAGTGTTCGTGCATTCGCCGGACCGCGACGGCCTGTTCGCCGCCATCGTGATGACCCTGGACCGCAAGGGCTACGGGATCCATCGCGCGCGCGTGCTGGATGGCCCGGCCGACACCATTTTCGATACCTTCGAAGTGAACCCGGCCGACAGCTTCGCCGATGGCAGCAGCGCCAACCTGGAGGCCGCGCTGCGCGAGGCACTCAGTGGTGACCTGTCGCGCCTGCGCCCGTCGCGTCGGGTGGTGCCACGCCAGCTGCGCCATTTCCGCTTCGCGCCGCGCATCGAGTTCCGCGATGAACCGGGCGCAACCCGTTTTGCCCTGGTCGCACCCGACCGCCCCGGCCTGCTGGCCGACGTGGCGTTCGTGCTGCGCAACCAGGGCCTGCGCGTGCATGATGCACGCATTGCCACGTTCGGCGAACGCGCCGAAGACACCTTCGTGATCAGTGACGAACACGACCTCCCCCTGACTGAACCTGCCCGGCAGCAGCTGCATGACGCGATGCTGGCCTGCCTGGACCCTGATCGAAACGCCGGAGACCCCGCCTGATGGCCACCAAGCCTGTTAAGAAGACTGCTGCCACCGCCAAGAGCGCAGCGGCCAAGAAAACTGCCGCCGTGCCGGCCGCGAAGAAGGCTGCCGCGCCGAAGAAAGCCGCGGTGGTGAAGGCGCCGGCGAAGAAGGTGGCAGCACCGAAGAAGGCCCCGGCCAAGAGCGCAGAAGCCGCACGCGCCGAAACCATCGCCCGCAAGTCGCTGCGCAAGCCGGCCGCGCCGGGCGTGGAAGAACTGAAGTTCGGCATCGAAAGTGCCTTCGAACGCCGCGCCACGCTGACCCTTCACGAACTGGAAGGCTCGACCAGGCCGCTGGTCAACCGTGTGATCGACGGCCTGGAAAGCGGCGAATTCCGCGTTGCCGAACCGGACGGCCACGGTGGCTGGAAGGTCAACGAGTGGCTGAAGAAGGCCGTGCTGTTGTACTTCCGCGTCAACGACATGGCCGTGGTCGACGCACGTCCGGCGCCGTTCTGGGACAAGGTCGAATCGCGTTTTGCCGGTTATGACGAAGCGAAGTTCCGCCGTGGTGGCGTGCGCGTGGTGCCGGGCGCCATTGCCCGCCGCGGTACGTACTTCGGCAAGGACGTGGTGCTGATGCCGAGCTTCACCAACATCGGTGCCTATGTCGGTGAAGGCACCATGGTCGATACCTGGGCCACCGTGGGTTCGTGCGCGCAGATCGGCCAGCACTGCCACCTGTCCGGCGGTGCCGGCATTGGCGGCGTGCTGGAACCCCTGCAGGCCAGCCCGACCATCATTGAAGACCACTGCTTCATCGGTGCGCGTTCAGAAGTGGTGGAAGGCGTGGTGGTCGGTCACCACAGCGTGATCGGCATGGGCGTGTTCCTCAGCCAGAGCACCCGCATCTACAACCGTGCCACCGGCGAGATCACCTACGGCTACATCCCGCCGTACAGCGTGGTGGTGTCCGGCTCGCTGCCGAGCAAGGACGGTACGCATTCGCTGTACTGCGCGGTGATCGTCAAGCAGGTTGATGCCAGGACCCGCAGCAAGACCAGCGTCAACGACCTGCTGCGCGGCCTGGCCGACTGAAGGTGGCTGCGCCGGAGGATCTGGCGCAGTCCGCGATCTACCGGCATCCGTCCGACACCCTGTTGGGGCGGATGCTGCCGCGCCTGCTGCACGCCATGCGCTGGACCCGGCTGCGCCGCGCACTGTCGCGGCGCTGGCCGATGCCGGCGCCGCCTTCGGTGGCCATCAGGCCCTCCTGCGTTTCCTCACCTGCCAGGACGAGGCCATCGCCCGCACCTGCGACTGTCGCTGGGCCAGCACCCGCATCGCGCTGCCGGTAGGCCTCGACAGCCTGCAGCCGCTGCGCCTGGAACGCGAGCTGCAGTGCCCGCGCCTGCAGGCGATGGGCGTGGCGCTTGCATCGGGCCTGGCCTTCCGCTTGCCGAGAGTGCCGTTCCGGGTCGTGTCCGAGCGCCTGTTGTGAGATTCTGGCCCTCTGTTTTCCAGCATCACAGATGGCCATGAGCACCACTGTCTACGGTTTGAAGAACTGCGATACCTGCAAGAAGGCGACCAAGTGGCTGGACCGCTTCGGCGTGCCGTACACCTTCGTCGACTACCGCGAGAACAAACCCAGCCCGGAAATGCTGCTGGCGTGGGCAGCGCAGCTGGGTGGCCTGGCCGCGATGGTGAACAAGTCTTCCACTACCTGGCGGCAGCTGCCGGACAACCGCAAGGCCGCGGACTCCGAGGCCGAGTGGAAGCTGCTGCTGCGCGAGTATCCGCAGCTGATCAAGCGCCCGCTGGTGGTCACCGCCGACGGCACGGTCAGCCAGGGTTTCAGTGACAACGGCTTCAAGGCCCGCTTCGGCGTGGGTGCCGCGTGAGCGCGGTCCTCGACCTGACCTGCGAGCTGATTGCGCGACCTTCGGTAACGCCGGACGATGCTGGTTGCCAGGCGCTGTTGGCGGCGCGGCTGAAGCAGGCCGGATTCCAGTGCGATCATCTGCGTCTGGGCGACGTTGACAATCTGTGGGCGACCCATGGCCAGGGCGCGCCGGTGCTGGTTCTGCTGGGCCACACTGACGTGGTGCCCACCGGCCCGCGCGAGACCTGGACCAGCGACCCGTTCACCCCACAGATCCGCGATGGCGTGCTGTATGGGCGCGGTGCCGCCGACATGAAAGGCAGCGTGGCGGCGTTCGTGGTGGCCGCCGAGCAGTTCGTCGCCGACCATCCCGACCATCCCGGCACGCTGGCGGTACTGCTGACCAGCGACGAGGAGGGCGATGCCATCGATGGCGTGCGCCACGTCGCACGCCTGTTCGCCGCACGCGGGCAGCGCATCGACTGGTGCATCACCGGTGAGCCGTCGTCGACCGCGACGCTGGGCGATCTGCTGCGCGTGGGACGTCGCGGCAGCCTGTCGGCCAAACTGCGCATCCAAGGCGTGCAGGGCCACGTGGCGTATCCGGAAAAGGCACGCAACCCGATTCACCAGGCGGCGCCGGCCCTGGCCGAACTATGCGCGCGGCGCTGGGACGACGGCTACGAGAGTTTCCCGCCGACCAGCCTGCAGATCTCCAACATCCACGCCGGCACCGGTGCCAACAACGTGATTCCCGGTGAGCTCGAAGTGGATTTCAACATCCGCTACAACCCGCACTGGGATGCGCCGAAGCTGGAGGCGGAGATCACCGCACTGCTGGAACGGCATGGCCTGCAGTACACGCTGAAGTGGCATCGCAGCGGCGAGCCGTTCTACACCCCGGAAGGCACGCTGCGCGCCGCCGCGCGTGCGGTGCTGGCCGAGCACATCGGCCGCGCGCCGGAAGAAAGCACCGGCGGCGGCACCTCCGATGCACGCTTCATCGCGCCATTGGGCGCCCAGTGCATCGAAGTAGGCCCGGTCAATGCCAGCATCCACCAGGTGGACGAGAACGTGCGCGTGGACGATCTGGAAGCGCTGCCGGGGCTGTACCAGCGGCTGGTGGAACGGCTGCTGGTGTGACGATGGTGGATGCCGACCGTTGGTCGGCACACCTTCCGCGCAGGACTGTAGCCGGGCCCTGGTCCGAAAAGATGAATAACGGCGGCATGATCGCCTTTTCCCAGTAGCTTGGCGCGGCCATGTAGAAACGCTGCGCCTGGGGCCGGGCGAACAAGCCGGCCGCCGCTGGCAGGGCCGAAGGCGGGTGAGGGTCTGGCAGGCGCCAGGCCCAGGCAGGGCAGGGCAACCAGTGCCCCGGTGCCTCGTTGCCGACGCAACTGTTGCGCCGCGCTGGAAACCGGGGTAGGGTCAATGCCATGTCGATCCGCCTGGCCACCGCCGTCAACAACAACAACCGCAATAATCTGCGCGCGAATAATCGTGCGCGGCCGATGCGGGACTGCGCCCTGGGAAGATAGACAGCAACACACGCCCGGACACCAGAAAACCCGCATCAGCCGATGCGGGTTTTTTTGTGCCCGGGCGCAGCCTGCCCGGGCCTGGATGGCCGGTCGAACACCTTCCCACCCGTGAAATTCCCCAACAGGAGCTCCCCCATGTGTTCGATCTTCGGAATCTTCGGCCTGCAGGCCGGTGACGATCTTCCCACCCTGCGCCGCCACGCGCTGGAACTGTCGCAACGCCAGCGCCACCGTGGCCCGGACTGGAGCGGCGTGTACCTCGACGAAGGTGCGCTGCTGGTCCATGAACGGCTGGCCATCGTCGATCCGGCCGGTGGTTCGCAGCCGCTGCTGTCGGCCGATGGCCAGCTGGCGCTGGCGGTGAACGGCGAGATCTACAACCACCAGGCGTTGAAGGCAGCGCTGACCACCACCTACGACTTCCAGACCGGCTCGGACTGCGAGGTGATCAACGCGCTGTACCGCCAGGGCGGCGCGCCGGCGCAGTGGCTGGAACAGCTCAACGGCATCTTCGCCTTCGCGCTGTGGGACCGTGACAGTGGACGCGTGCTGGTGGCGCGCGACCCGGTCGGTGTGGTGCCGCTGTACTGGGGCCACGACGCCCAGGGGCGCTTGCGCGTGGCCTCGGAAATGAAGGCGCTGGTCGATACCTGTGCCGATGTCGCGCAGTTCCCGCCGGGCCACTATTTCGACAGTGCCAGCGGTGAACTGGTGCGCTACTACCAGCAACCGTGGCGTGACTATGCCGACGTGCAGGGTCGCCAGGCCGATCTGGCCGAACTGCGCCAGGCCTTCGAGCATGCAGTGGAACGCCAGTTGATGAGCGACGTGCCGTACGGCGTGCTGCTGTCCGGTGGCCTGGACTCGTCGCTGGTGGCGGCGGTAGCCGCGCGCTATGCACGTCGCCGCATCGAGGATGGCGGGCAGACCGAAGCCTGGTGGCCGCGCCTGCATTCGTTCGCGATCGGCTTGAAGGGCTCGCCCGATCTGGCTGCCGCTGCCATTGCTGCCGAAGCGCTGGGTACCGTGCATCACGGCTTCGAGTACACCTTCGAGGAAGGTCTCGATGCGCTGCCGGAAGTGATTCGCCACATCGAAACCTACGACGTCACCACCATTCGCGCCTCGACGCCGATGTTCCTGCTGGCGCGGCGGATCAAGGCGATGGGGGTGAAGATGGTGCTCTCCGGCGAGGGCAGCGACGAGATCTTTGGTGGCTACCTGTATTTCCACAAGGCGCCGGATGCGCGTGAATTCCACGAGGAGCTGGTGCGCAAGCTCGACGCGCTGCACAACTACGACTGCCTGCGTGCCAACAAGTCGATGATGGCCTGGGGCGTGGAGCCGCGCGTGCCGTTCCTGGATCGTGAATTCCTCGACGTGGCGATGCGCTTCGATGCCGCGCACAAGATGGTCGGTGCCGGCTTTGGCGGTCGCCGCATCGAAAAGGCGGTGCTGCGCGAGGCGTTCGACGGCTACCTGCCGGACAGCATCCTGTGGCGTCAGAAGGAGCAGTTCAGCGATGGCGTCGGCTATGGATGGATCGACGGCCTGAAGGCGCATGCCGAGGCGCAGGTGAGTGACCGCGTGCTGGCGGCGGCCGACAAGCGCTTCCCGCACAACCCGCCGCAGACCAAGGAGGCGTATTACTACCGCCACCTGTTCGAGCAGTTCTTCCCCAGCCGTGCGGCCGCGGAGACCGTGCCCGGCGGCAAGTCGATCGCCTGCTCGTCGCCGGCGGCCATTGCCTGGGACGCCAGCTTCGCCGCAGCTGCCGACCCTTCGGGACGCGCGATCGCCGGCGTGCACGAGCAGGCACTGGCCTAAGCCCCAAAAAGGGGACGGAGGGGATTAAGTCGTTAGTGGCACAAACGACTTAATCCCCTCCGTCCCCTTTTTGTATGATCGCCCCCTGCGCATTGGGGAATGTTCATGGACGTACAGGCAGGCGGCAACGCGCCGCCCACGAAATGGGGATGGCGTTATCTGGCGTGGGCCGGGGTGCCGTTGCTGGCCGGCGTGCTGCTGGCGCGGTATGCCGGGCCGGCGGCCCCCGAGATGGTCGCCCGTGCCACGGTTGCTGCCGAAGGCAGCTGGGCGCAGCATCTGGCGTCACCGCTGGGCCTCTTCCTGCTGCAGCTGCTGGTGCTGTTGCTGGTAGCCAAGGGCGCCGGTGCATTGCTGAAGCGGCTGGGCCAGCCGGCGGTGATTGGCGAGATGGCGGCCGGCCTGATGATGGGCCCGCTGGTGCTCGGCAGCCTGCTGCCGCAGTTGCATGGTGCGCTGTTCCCGGTCAGTTCGCTGGGCCCGCTGGGCATGCTCAGCCAGCTGGGCGTGCTGATGTTCCTGCTGGTGGCCGGTGCCGAGCTGGACCTGGCGGCACTGCGCGGCCGCCGGCGTTTCGCCTTCACGGTCAGCCATGCCGGCATCGCGGTGCCGTTCGTGCTCGGCGTCGCGTTGGCGATCTGGCTGTATCCGCAGCACGGCCCGCAGGGCGTGGGCTTCACTGCCTTCGCACTTTTCGTCGGCATCTCGATGAGCATCACCGCGTTCCCGGTGCTGCTGCGCATCCTTGCCGACCGCGGCATCGCGCAGACGTCGCTGGGGCAGACCGCCATCGCCTGCGCGGCATTGGGCGATGCCACCGCATGGTGCCTGCTGGCACTGATCGTGGCGGCTGCACAGGCCAGTGGATGGCTGCCGGCCAGCCTCAACCTGCTGTGCGTGGTCGCCTTCGTGGCGCTGATGCTGGGGCTGGTGAAGCCGTGGTTTGCCCGCCAGCAGATCGCGCCGGGCCGTGAAGGACGCTGGCTGCTCGGCATCCTGCTGCTGTCGCTGGGCAGTGCCCTGATCACCGAAATGCTAGGCATCCACGCGCTGTTCGGTGCCTTCGCGGCGGGCGTCGCGGTATCGTCCAACGCGCAGCTGCGCGACCTGTTGATGGCCCGCGTCGAACCGTTTGCGGTGACCCTGCTGCTGCCGTTGTTCTTCGCCGTGACCGGCCTTCGCATGCGCGCCGATGCACTGCAGGCCAGCGACATCGTGTTGTGCGGGGTGGTGATCGCGGTGGCCACGGTGGGCAAGCTGCTGGGCACCTTCAGTGCTGCACGCAGTGCCGGCATGCCCACGCGCGAGGCGTGGCGGTTGGGCGCGCTGATGAACACCCGTGGCCTGATGGAGCTGATCGTGCTCAACCTGGGTTACGAGCTGGGCCTGCTCGGCGACCGCCTGTTCGCCGTGCTGGTGGTCATGGCGCTGGTGACCACGGCGATGACCGGGCCGCTGCTGAACCTGATCGAGCGTCGCAGGGCTTGAGCGTTGAACGGTGGTGCCGGCCGCTGGCCGGCATCCACGCAGGTGTGCCCAGCAACAAGAGGTTGCCGGCCAGCGGCCGGCACTACCGCGCCGGCACCAGTGTCATCACGTGCTGTGCCTTGCCGGGCAGGAAGGGCGTCGGCCGTCCATGCACCCAGTCCTCGTGGCCGGCGCCCCAGTAGGGTGACAGTGGATGGCCGCTCTGGCCGCCCGGCATGTGCACGATGCCGTCGGCCTCGTGGCCGGGCGAGACCACCATGCGCTCGGAAGCACCGAAGTTCGGCGTCTGCACGCGTGGCATGTCACGGTCGCCGGGCAGCTGGTCGGCGGGCATGCACAGCCAGCGCTTGGCGATGCCCGGCAGCGCCCGTGCGATGGGGTGGCAGATCGCCGCAGTGTTGCGTTCGCCCCAGGTGCGCTTGGACAGCGGTCCCTGCTTGGCCAGCTGGCTCTCGGTACGGCGTGCCGCGTCGATCAGCAGCGTATCCCAGCTGTCGAAGGCCGGTGGCAGCAGATGGGCCGGACGCTGTTGCAGCATCGGCCAGGCCACGCCTTCCAGCTGCGCCAGTCGCGGGTCGAGGTAGTCATCACCCAGCTGCGCATTGGCCGGTGCCAGCAGTGCATCGGACAACGTCTCCATCACCTGGGTGCGGAATTCACGTACTACCCGGTAGCTGACCGAACTGGCCGCGGCACGACCGCCCCATTGATGGCTGACTTCCTTCAAACGCTTCAGTGCAGGGTCGTCACTGCGCTCGATGACGTCGTGCAGCAGTGCCCACCAGCGCTGCAGGAACACCGCGCGATCGTCGAGCTGGATCGCCAGCAGATCGTGCTCGTCGAAACGGTCCTGGATGGCGAGCAGATCGCGGATCTGCCGCGCGCGGGCGCCAAGGTCATAACCACCGTTGCCGACATTGGCCAGTGCCTCGCCGTCGAGGACGCGGCCGTTGGCGGTCCACAGGCGATGGTTCGGTGGGTCGATCAATGCCGGCGATGCGTCGCTGCGGATCGGCCAAGGGGCGCAGTCCTGGTTGTTGGCGGCGGTGAAGCCGGCCGGTGCACAGCCCGGACCGCGGTCGGGGCGGGCGCCGATCAGGCGCCAGGCGATGCGTCCGCTGCGGTCGCCGACCACCAGGTTCTGTGCGGGGATGCCGGCGTGGTCGGCGAACTGCAGGGCACTGTCCAGGTCACCGGCGCGGGCCAGGTCACCGAAGTCCAGGCGCACCGCGCCGGGCAGGTGGGCGACCCAGCGCAGCGCGTCGCCGCTGCCATCGGCATGCGTGTGCAGGATCGGCCCCCAGTCGGTTTCGTGCACCGGGAACAGCACGTCGGCCTGGCCGGCCACCGCAATCCGCTCTTCATGCACGGTCACTGCGGCGTTGGCTGGTTCAGTGCGGTAATCGGCGGTGTCTATGTAACTGTTGGTGAAGCCCCAGGCGACGTGGCCGTTGCTGCCGACGATCACCGCTGGCAGGCCGGGCAGTGAGAAGCCGGTGACGTCAACCTGTCCGCTCGCGGCCTGCGGGTCGGGGTAGCGCAGGCGCACGCGGAACCACAGACCCGGCGCGCGCAGGCCGAGATGCATGTCGTCGGCGACGATCGCGCGACCGTCGGCGGTGAGCGCGCCGGCCACGGCGAAGTTGTTGCTGCCGATGACATCGGCCTCTTCCTGCTCGGTGCCCGGTTTCGCGTGCAATGTGCGCAGATCCAGCTGGCTGGCATCGGGCAGGGCAGCGTTGCCGGTGGGTTCGCCGAACAGCGGCGCATCCCATTCGGTGCCGTCGTGGGCGATCAATGCGTACAGCGCCGGCGGCACCACTGCGCGGATGCGGCTCAGTGCAAGCTCGGTCTGGTTGCCGGGGTCCTGCAGGTCGGCGTACATGGCCAGCCCGGTCAGCACGCTGTCGCTGGCCTGCCACGGTTGCGGCGACTGCTGCAGCAGCAGGTAGGCCCATGGCCGCACGGAGAGGCCGGCCAGGCCCTCATTGACCCCACCGACATAGGCGCTCACGGCGTCGACGTTGTCGCCCAGCGCAGCCTGCATGTTCGCCTCGGTGCGCGCGCGCAGCCGATGCACGCGCATGCGCTTGTCGGCATCGATCGCCTTCGGGCCAAACAGTGCGGACAGTTCGCCGGCCGCGCTGCGGCGCATCAGGTCCATCTCGAAATAGCGTTCCTGCGCATGCACGCGGCCCAATGCGCGCATCGCGTCGGCCTGGCTGGTGGCGGTGATGGTGACCACGCCCAGCGCATCGCGCTCGATGGTGACCGGCCTGGCCAGGCCGGGCAGCGCATGCTCGCCGTCCAGGTCGGCCAGGCTGCCGCGCAGCAGCAGCCACAGGACCAGTGCGGTGACCAGCACGATGGCGACCAACACGCCCAGCACCCAACGCCATGTACGTCGCATCGCACGTCCTTTCCGAACTCGTGGGCCGATTGTAGCCGCAGGCGCAACTGCGACTGATTCCGATTAGATCACCGTATTTTGAAATGCGGCACCCTATGCCGCATCGATTCACAGGAGCCCCCCATGAAAGGCAACCCGGACGTCATCGCCTGCCTGAAGGAACTGCTGCGCGGCGAGCTTGCTGCCCGCGACCAGTACTTCATCCATTCCCGCCGCTACGAGGACCAGGGCCTGTTCGCGCTGTACGAACGCCTGAACCACGAGATGGAAGAGGAAACCCAGCACGCCGATGCGCTGCTGCGCCGGATCCTGTTCCTGGGCGGCGACCCGGACATGCGCCCGCATGCCACCGAGCCGGGCAAGACCGTGGAAGAGATGCTGCAGAAGGATCTCGACACTGAATACGCGGTTCGGAACAATCTCGCCGCCGGCATGAAGCTGTGCGAGGAGAAGGGTGACTACGTGAGCCGCGACATCCTGCTGGCGCAGCTGAAGGACACCGAGGAAGACCACGCCTGGTGGCTGGAGCAGCAGCTGGGCCTGATCAAGCGCATCGGCCTGGAGCTGTACCAGCTGAGCAAGATCGACGGCAACGGCGCCCCGGCGCACTGAGCCGGCACCGCGCTTCGCTAGAGCCGACCGCTGGTCGGCTGCTTTTTGCAGAGCAGCCGACCAGCGGTCGGCTCTACCAGGCGCACAAAGCAATGTCGCCCGCCAGCACCGGAGCACCGCCAGCCAGCCTTCGCCAGCCAGCTGCTCCATCGCCCGCCAGCCGACAACGAAAAAGCCGGGGAATGCCCCGGCTTTTTCGTGTCCGGGGTCGGATCCGTTTTCAACGAAAACGGCTCTGACCCCATTGGGATCGAAAACGCCAACCGAGGTTGGCGTTTGCCGGGGGTAATGCGTGTCAACCAAGGTTGACACCCACCTCAACCAAGGTTGACACCCACCAGGGGCAGGGCCCAGCCCTTATTCCACCGACAACCCTTCCACCTTCTGCCAGCCGCGCGGCAGCAGGTGGCCGCGGGTGGCGCGGGCGCCGAGGTAGGCGTCGAGCTCGTTGAACTTCAGCCCCATCGTGCGCTGACCGCTGCGCACCTGCAGGGTCTGCCCCGGGCTGATCGCCACGATGGCGACCACGCGTTCAGTGGCGAGCTTGGCCTTCGGGATCTCGATGATCTTGTTGCCCTTGCCCTTGTCCAGTTCCGGCAGGTCGTTGGCGGCGATCGCCAGCAGGTTGCCGGAACTGGTCACCGCCACGATGCGGTCGGTGGCCACGTTGGCGACCATCGACGGGGTGAGCACCGACGAGCCGGACGACAGGTTCAGCATCGCCTTGCCGGCCTTGTTGCGACCGATCAGGTTCTCGAAGCGGGTGACGAAGCCGTAGCCATGGCTGGAGGCCAGCACGAAGCGGGCATCCGGCTCGGCACTGGCCAGGGTCACGAAGCTGGTACCCGCTGCCGGCGAGAAGCGGCCGGTCAGCGGCTCGCCGTTGCCACGCGCGGAGGGCAGGGTGTGCACCGGCGTCGAGTAGGCGCGGCCCTCGCTGTCGAGGAACGCGACCTGCTGGGTGCTGCGCGCACGCACCGCGCCCTGCAGTGCATCACCGTCGCGGTAGGACAGGGCGGACGCATCGACGTCATGGCCCTTGGCGGCACGGATCCAGCCCTTTTCCGACAGCACCACGGTCATCGGCTCGCTCGGCACCAGCTCGGTCTCGTCGATGGCCTGCGCGGCCTGGCGCTGCACCAGCGGCGAACGGCGCGCGTCGCCGAACTTCTTGGCGTCGGCCGTCAGTTCGTCGCGGATCAGCTTCTTCAGCTTGGCCTTGCTGTCGAGGATGCCGAGGATCTTCTCGCGTTCCTTGGCCAGCTCGTCCTGCTCGCCGCGGATCTTCATCTCCTCCAGGCGGGCCAGCTGCTTCAGCTTGGTTTCCAGGATGTACTCGGCCTGTTCCTCGGACAGGCCGAAGCGCGCGATCAGCGCCGCCTTCGGTTCGTCCTCGGTACGGATGATGTGGATCACCTCGTCCAGGTTGAGGAAGGCGACCAGCAGGCCTTCCAGCAGGTGCAGGCGGCGCTCGACCTTCTGCAGGCGGTGCTGCAGGCGGCGGGTGACGGTGTTGCTGCGGAAGGTCAGCCATTCGCTGAGCAGCATCTTCAGGTTCTTCACCTGCGGACGGCCGTCCAGCCCGATCACGTTGAGGTTGACGCGGTAGCTGCGCTCCAGGTCCGTGGTCGCGAACAGGTGGCCCATCAGCTGGTCGGCGTCGACGCGGTTGGAACGTGGCACCAGCACCACGCGCACCGGGTTGGCGTGGTCGGATTCGTCGCGGATGTCTTCCAGCCACGGCAGCTTCTTGGCGCGCATCTGCGCGGCGATCTGCTCGATCACCTTCGACGGCGACACCTGGAACGGCAGCGCCGTCACCACGATGTTGTTGGCTTCCTTGTTGAAGGTCGCACGCGCACGCACGCTGCCGTTGCCGGTCTCGTAGATGTTCCGCAGATCGTTGGCGGCGGTGATGATCTCGGCGCTGGACGGGTAGTCCGGGCCCTGCACGTGCTCGCACAGGTCGCGCACGGTCGCATCGGGGTTGTCCAGCAGGTGCAGCAGTGCGCTGACGATCTCGTTGAGATTGTGCGGCGGCACGTCGGTGGCCATGCCCACGGCGATGCCGGTGGTGCCGTTCAGCAGCAGGTGCGGCAGCCGCGCTGGCATCCAGGTCGGTTCCTGCAGGGTGCCGTCGAAGTTCGGTGCCCAGTCGGTGGTGCCCTGGCCCAGTTCGCCCAGCAGCACTTCGGCGATCGGGGTCAGCTTGGATTCGGTGTAACGCATCGCCGCGAACGACTTCGGGTCATCGCTGGAGCCGAAGTTGCCCTGGCCCTCGATCAGCGGGTAGCGGTACGAGAACGGCTGCGCCATCAGCACCAGCGCCTCGTAGCACGCGCTGTCGCCGTGCGGGTGGTACTTACCGATGACGTCACCGACGGTGCGCGCGGACTTCTTCGGCTTGGACGCAGCATTCAGGCCCAGCTCGCTCATCGAATAGATGATGCGGCGCTGCACCGGCTTCAGGCCGTCGCCGATGAACGGCAGGGCGCGGTCCAGGACCACGTACATCGAGTAGTCGAGGTAGGCGCGTTCGGCGTACTCGCGCAGCGGCAGTTGTTCGAATCCGTGGAACACGGGGCGGGCAAGTTCGGTCATGCGGCGTTGTTACCTATGTCGGGAGGCGGCGACGGCGGTCGCCGCTCGCAATCCTGTGATTATCCGGATGCGGCGGGGGATGCCAAGCCACGTGCAGGGTCCAGCCCGGTTTCGAGGCCATGCCCGGCCCGCGCCAGATAGCGCCCCGGTGGCAGCCCGAAGTGGCGGCGGAACACGGTGACGAAGGCACTGGCACTGCTGAAGCCCAGTGCATGGGCGATGTCGGCCACGCTGCGGCCATCGGTCAGCTGGCGCAGGGCTTCGGACAGGCGGGCCTGTTGCCGCCACTGGGCGAAGCTGAGCGTGGTCTCGTCGCGGAAGTGACGGGTCAGGCTGCGCGGCGACAGGCCGGCCCAATGCGCCCATTCGGCCAGGCTGCGCTCGTCGGACGGGTCGGCCAGCAGCTGCGAGGCGATCTTCAGCAGGCGCCGGTCGTGCGGCATCGGCAGGTGCATGCGCTGGCGCGGCGCGGTGCGGATCTCGTCCAGCAGCACCTCGATGATGTGCTGGCGCTCGGGCGTGGTGTCATAGCCCAGTGGCCATTCGCAGATGCGGTCGGCCAGCGCCTGCGCCAGCTTGGACAGGCCCAGTACGCAGGGATCGGCGGGCAGGGTGGCGCAGGCCGGCGCGGCCAGTGCCATGCCCCAACCGCGCAGCGGACCATCCAGGGTCACCGTATGCGGCTCCAGCGGCGGCATCCAGCCGGCCGAGCCCGGCGCCAGCGACCACGTCCCGTGCGAGGTGCGGGTGGTCAGCAGGCCACGCTCGACACAGATCAGCTGGGCGCGCTGGTGGTGGTGCCAGTCCACTTCCCGGACCAGCCCCTGCGGGCTGTCGAAGCGGAAAGCGACCACCGGTGGGCCATCGTTGCGCTCGAACCAATCCAGTGCGTCGTCCCTGAGCAGGCGCTTGGGAGCGGGAATTTCTGCCTTGTTCATCATGTCCGCTGGCTGAAATGTGTCATCCATTGGCTGAATTGTACTACCGGGCCACCTGACCAGATCATTAAGGTAGGCGCCTTCATTGATCCAGCCCACTGCTGCAACACAGCATTCGATGCCAGATCGAATATTTCCATTGAGAAATATTTTTTTTGGAAGAGAATGCTCCCCCATGATCTGTCCTGCAACCACTCCCCCCAGCTTCGGGCTGCTGCTGCGCCAGGTGCGCGACGGCCTGGTCCGGCAACTCGACGCGTCCATGGCTGAAGAAGACCTGGGGATCGGCTTCACCCACTACATCGGGTTGAAGGTGCTCTCGCACATGGCCCCGTGCACGGCCAACGAACTGGCCCAGGCCATCGACCAGGTACCCAGCGCAGTCACCCGCCTGCTGGACAAGCTCGAGGCACTGGGCTGCGTCCTCCGCGAACCGCATGCGCAGGACCGGCGTGCGCTGCAGATCGTGCTGACCGATGAAGGCCGCGCATTGTGGGCGCGGTTGAAGCTGCGTGGCGACGCGGTGATGGATTACGCCCTGCGTGATCTTTCCGCCGACGAGCGCACGCTGCTGCTGTCCCTCCTTACCCGAATCCGCGATTCCCTGACGACCCCATGAACCCGATCCCGCATTCCACTCTCCGCCGGTCCGGGCGCGCGCTGCTGGTGTCAGCGCTGGCCCTGGCCCTGGCCGCCTGCGCCAGCAGTCGTGGTCTCAACCCGCAGGGCCACGTGCTTGACGTGGACAGCCTGCACAGCGAACGCACCCTGGCCGACACCGACCTGAGCGCCACCGGCTTCCCGGCGCAGGACTGGTGGAAGGCGCTGGGCGATGCGCAGCTGGACGCGCTGGTCGCCGAGGGCCTGGCCGGCCACCCGAGCCTGGACGCCGCAGACGCGCGCCTGCGCCAGGCCCAGGCCCAGGTCGGCACCGCACGTGCCGATGAGCTGCCCAGCCTGTCGGTGTCCGGTGGCTATACCGGGCTGCGCCTGCCTGAGTCGATGGCAGGCAGCGAGATCGGTGGCCATTACGCCGGCAGCAGCCAGGTCGCCTTCGACTTCAGCTATGGCGTGGACCTGTGGGGCGGCAAGCGCGCCGCCTGGGAAGCCGCCGTGGATGGCGCGCATGCCGCCACTGTCGAGGCGCAGGCGGCCCGCCTGAACCTGTCCACCGGCATCACCCAGGCCTATGCCGACCTCGCCTATGCGTGGCAGCTCAACGATGTGGCCGAGGAAGAGCTGGCCCGTTCGCAGAAGTCGCTGGAACTGACCCGCCAGCGCCGCCGCGCCGGCATCGACAGTGACCTGCAGGTGCGCCAGGCCGAGGCCCGCGTGCCGGCCGCCCAGCAGCAGGTGCAGGCTGCGCAGCAGCGGATCGACGCGGCCCGCACCGCACTGGCCGCGCTGGTCGGCAAGGGCCCGGACCGTGGCCTGTCGATCCAGCGCCCGCAGCCGCTGAACCCGGTGGCGCTGCAGCTGCCGGGCGTGCTGCCCAGCGAACTGCTGGGCCGTCGCCCCGACATCGTTGCCGCACGCTGGCGCGTTGAAGCGGCCGACAAGCAGATCAAGGTTGCCAAGACCAGGTTCTACCCGAGCTTCAACCTGACCGCGCTGGCCGGCGTGGTCGCTCCGAACGTGGGCGACCTGCTGAAGAGCAGCTCCACCTTCGCCTACATCGGCCCGGCGCTGAGCCTGCCGATCTTCGAAGGCGGCAAGCTGCGCGCCAACCTGGCCAACACTGATGCGCAGTACGACCTGGCGGTGGCCAACTACAACCAGGCCGTGCTCGACGCACTGCGCGACGTCGCCGACCAGGTCAACGCGGTGCGCTCGCTGGCGCAGCAGGCGCACTCGCAGCAGCAGGCGGTCGATACCGCACGCTCGGCCTTCGACCTGGCCCAGCAGCGTTACCGCGCCGGCATCGGCAGCTACCTGGACGTGCTGACCGCGCAGTCCACCCTGCTGCAGTCGCAGCAGCAGCTGGCCGGCCTGCAGTCGCAGCAGGTGCAGTCCTCGGTGCGCCTGAGCAAGGCGCTGGGCGGTGGTTTCCAGCCCGCTGACGCCGACCGCGCACCGATCGCCTCCCATTCCGATTCCTCGCATTCCTGAAGACGCCCGCCATGAGCCAGACCCAAGACACCGCGGCCCCGGCCGCCCCCAACCGCCGCGGCAACCTGCTGCGCGGCCTGTTCGTGATCGTCGTGCTGCTGCTTGCCGCACTGGCGCTGTGGTACTTCATGTTCGGCCGTTGGTTCGAAGAGACCGACGATGCCTACGTGCAGGGCAACCAGGTGCAGATCACCCCGCTGGTGGCCGGTACCGTGGTCGCCATCAACGCCGATGACGGCATGCGCGTGGAGCGCGGCCAGCTGCTGGTGCAGCTGGACCCGTCCGACACCGCGGTGGCACTGCAGCAGGCCGAAGCCAACCTGGCCAAGACGGTGCGCCAGACCCGTGGTCTGTACCGCAGCGTGGAAGGCGCCCAGGCGGACTTGAACGCCCGCCAGGTGACCCTGAAGCGCGTGCGCGAAGACTTCGCCCGCCGCAAGGACCTGGCCGCCACCGGCGCCATCTCCAACGAAGAACTGGCCCACGCCCGTGACGAGCTGGCTGCCGCCGAAGCGGCCGTGGCCGGCTCGCGCGAGACCGTCGAGCGCAACCGCGCGCTGGTCGACGACACCGTGATCGCCACCCAGCCGGACGTGCAGGCGGCTGCCGCGCAGCTGCGCCAGGCCTTCCTCAACAACGCCCGCGCCGGCATCGTCGCGCCGGTCACCGGCTACGTCGCCCGGCGTTCGGTGCAGGTCGGCCAGCGCGTGCAGCCGGGCAATGCCCTGATGGCCGTGGTGCCGACCGAGCAGATGTGGGTCGAGGCCAACTTCAAGGAAACCCAGCTGCGCCACATGCGCCTGGGCCAGGAAGTGGAACTGAAGTCGGACCTGTACGCCGGTGACGTGAAGTACAAGGGCCGCATCCAGAGCCTTGGCCTGGGCACCGGCTCCGCGTTCTCGCTGCTGCCGGCGCAGAACGCCAGCGGCAACTGGATCAAGATCGTGCAGCGCGTGCCGGTGCGCATCGCCATCGATGCCAAGCAGCTGGCCGAACACCCGCTGCGCATCGGCCTGTCGATGAAGGCTGAAGTGAGCCTGCGCGACCAGAAGGGCGAAGTGCTGCCGAGCACTCCGGCCAAGGGCACGGTGTTCGACACCGACGTGTATGCCAAGCAGTTGCATGATGCCGACGAGGTGATCCACACGATCATCCAGGGCAACCTGCCGCAGCAGCAGGCGAAGGTGGGCTGAGGTCGCCATGTCCGCACAAGCTCCAGCCGCGCCCGGCGCTCCGGGCGCACCGGCGGCGCCGGGTGCGGCCTCCGGGTTCCTGCCGCCCAGCGTCGCACTGTGCACCGTGGGCCTGGCGATGGCCTCGTTCATGCAGGTGCTCGACACCACCATCGCCAACGTCTCGCTGCCGACCATCGCCGGCAATCTCGGCGCCAGTTCGCAGCAGGCGACCTGGGTCATCACCTCGTTCGCGGTCAGCACGGCCATCGCGCTGCCGCTGACCGGCTGGCTCAGCCGCCGTTTCGGCGAACGCAAGCTGTTCGTCTGGGCCACGCTGGCCTTCGTCATCACCTCGCTGCTGTGCGGCCTGGCGCAGAGCATGGGAATGCTGGTGCTGTCGCGTGCGCTGCAGGGGTTCGTGGCCGGCCCGATGTACCCGATCACGCAGTCGCTGCTGGTCTCGATCTATCCGCGCGAGAAACGCGGGCAGGCATTGGCACTGCTGGCGATGATCACGGTGGTTGCGCCGATCTGTGGCCCGATCCTCGGTGGCTGGATCACCGACAACTACAGCTGGGAGTGGATCTTCCTGATCAACGTGCCGCTGGGCATCTTCGCTGCGCTGGTGGTGGGCAACCAGCTGAAGGGGCGCCCGGAGCAGATCGAGAAGCCGAAGATGGACTACGTCGGCCTGGTCACCCTGGTGATCGGCGTCGGTGCGCTTCAGCTGGTCCTCGACCTGGGCAACGACGAGGACTGGTTCTCGTCGATGAAGATCGTGGTGCTGGCCTGCGTGGCGGTGGTGACGCTGACGGTGTTCCTGATCTGGGAGCTGACCGACAAGGATCCGATCGTTGACCTGAAGCTGTTCCGGCACCGCAACTTCCGCGCCGGTACGCTGGCGATGGTGGTGGCCTACGCGGCGTTCTTCAGCGTGGCGCTGCTGATCCCGCAGTGGCTGCAGCGTGACATGGGCTACACCGCGATCTGGGCGGGCCTGGCGACGGCGCCGATCGGCATCCTGCCGGTGATCATGACCCCGTTCGTGGGCAAGTATGCGTCGCGCTTCGATATGCGCATGCTGGCCACGGTCGCGTTCATCGTGTTGTCGATGACCAGCTTCCTGCGATCGAACTTCAACCTGCAGGTGGACTACATGCACGTGGCCGGCGTACAGCTGATCATGGGCATCGGCGTCGCGCTGTTCTTCATGCCGGTGCTGCAGATCCTGCTGTCGGACCTGGATGGACGCGAGATCGCGGCGGGCTCCGGCCTGGCCACGTTCCTGCGTACGCTGGGTGGCAGTTTCGCGGCGTCGCTGACGACGTGGCTGTGGGCGCGGCGCACCCAGGTGCACCATGCCGACCTGACCGAGCATATCTCGGCCTATCAGCCGGGCATGCAGGACCAGGTCACGGCGATGGGGCAGGGCGACCTGCAGCACGGCGCAGCGGTACTGAACAACATGATCAACCACCAGGCATCGCAGATGGGCTTCAACGACATCTTCTTCCTGCTGGGCTGGATCTTCCTGGCGATCATTACGTTCCTGTGGCTGGCCAAGCCGCCATTCGGCGCAGGTGCGGGTGCAGCCGCCGGTGGTGGACACTGAAACTCCCTGGAAACACCGTGCTGTATTTTGACCCCGCCGCGAGGCGGGGTTTTTGTTGGGGCGACGCTGGTCGCGCGGGCATTGCCCTCGGGGTGGTGCAACGGCGCAGGTTCAGCGCGTGCGATAGACGCGTTTGAACACCACCCGGTCGGAAGACCATCGGGAAATGGCCCAGATCCCCGCCACAAGTATGGCGCCGCATGCGAGCCAGCCGGCAGTGGCCTGAAATCGGCTGCCGACAAGTGCGCCGCAGATGATGGCGGCGACAAAGACAAGCATTACGGCCTCCTTTGATGCGCCGTAGTGGACCTCGGCCTGGCATCCCACGCATACGCTTACGCCGTGGTTCGAGCCGGTATGGCAGTGTGGGCAGATGATGCTGCGCTGCATTGGTGCGTCCTTTGGGGGAGAGGAGGGGCGCTGGTCAGGTCGTGGCGATACACCTGCAACCGGCTCCCGCAAATCTGCCTCCCACCGAAAAGGAATCGGGTGGATCTCGACTAGGAAAAGTACGAATTGAACGGGGAACGTGAAATGCGCCCCAAAAGGGGGCCGTTCAAGGTCTGGTGACGACGCGCCAGGAGGAGGTATGCACCCGCAGACGACGCCCGGACGGTGCGAGATACGACAGTCCGAGTGGCGGTTGCGATGCCAGGATCGCCAAACCCCGGAAACGAAAAAACCCGCTTTCGCGGGTTTGATCATCTTGAGTCGTGGTGCCCAGGAGAGGACTCGAACCTCCACGGTTTTACCCGCTAGTACCTGAAACTAGTGCGTCTACCAATTCCGCCACCTGGGCGACTCAGGAGATGAATTGTGCGGGACGGCAGAGAGTGTGTCAACAACATTTCACACATTTTTCTGCGGCTGCACGCCCAGGTGAAGCAGCAGGCTGCGCATCGCCGGTGACAGCTGCGCCCATCCGGCGAAACAGGCGCACAGGCGGCGCTGTGCCCACGCATCTGCAAGCGGAACCGCAACAGTACGGGTATTGCGTCGATGATGGCGGGCGATGGTGCGCGGCACGATGCCGACACCAATGCCGTGGCCGACCATGATGCAAACGCCTTCGAAGGTCTTCATGCGGATGCGCACGTCCAGGCGTCGCCCGATGCCGCGTGCCTGGTCTTCGATGTAGGCCTGCAGTGCATTGCCGTCGGCCAGCGCGACGAAGGTCTCGCCGGCAACATCGGCGAAGGCCACGCTGCGCCGCGATGCGAACCGGTGTTCCGCGGGCAGCAGCATCACCAGTGGATCTTCGGCGACCACGTGCTGCTGCAGGCCGGCAGCGTCGACCGCATCACTGATGATGCCGGCTTCGGCCTGGCCAGCGTTGATCGCACGCACGACTTCGGGGCTGGTGCGCTCCAGCAGTTCCACGTGCAGGCGCGGGCGTTCGGCCAGCCACGGTGCCAGCCGCGAAGGCAGGTAGTTGGTCAGTGCTGCGGTGTTGGCATACAGATGCAGTGTGCCGCGCGCGCCGTGCGCGAACGCCTGCAGTTCACCGCGCAGCTGCGCCTGCTGCTGCAGGATCAATCGTGCATGGTGGGCGAGGGCGGCGCCGGCTTCGGTCAGGCTGACGCCGCGGGGGTGCCGGTTCAACAACGCGGTGCCGGCATCGGCTTCGATCGTGCGCAGGCGTTCGCTGGCCGACGCCAGTGCCAGGTTTGCCTGCGCTGCGCCGGCCGTGATGCTGCCCGCCTCGGCAATCGCCAGGAACAGGCGCAGGTCGGCGATATCCATCCGCATGTGATGCCCTCATCGCAACGGCTGCGCCTTCGGATCAGCCGAAGGCAAGGCCGGAAACACCGCATTGTGCGCCGAGCGGCCGGCCGATCCAATGAAGGCATGAATGAATCGATGTACTTCTACGTGCTGCTGGTGGTGGTGTTCGTGCTGGCCGGTGTGGTCAAGGGTGTGACTGGGATGGGGTTGCCGACGGTGGCGATGGGGCTGCTGGGCAGCACGCTGTCGCCGGTGTCGGCCGCGTCGATGCTGTTCATTCCCACTTTCGTCACCAATGCGTGGCAGCTGTTGTCCGGGCCGTCACTGGACCGCATCGTGCGGCGCCTGTGGCCGATGATGCTGGCCGTGGTGGTGGTGACGCTGGGCTCGGCGGCGCTGCTGGTGCGGGTCGATCGCACTTGGTCGCGCGTTGCGCTGGGCGTGGCATTGGTGGTCTATGCCGCCTATGCGTTGCTTGCGCCGGTGTTCCGCGTGCAGCAGCGGCGCGAGCGTTGGCTGGGGCCGCTGGTGGGTGCGTTGTCGGGCGTGGTGACCGGCGCCACCGGCGTGTTCGTGATGCCGGCGGTGCCGTACCTGCAGTCGCTGGGGTTGCAGCGCGAGGAGCTGGTGCAGGCGCTGGGGCTGGCGTTCACGGTGTCAACGGTTTCGCTGACCGCCGGCCTGGTGCTGCACGGCGCATTCGGCATCCAGCAGCTGGGGCTGAGTGCGCTGACGGTGCTGCCGGCATTGCTGGGCATGTGGCTGGGGCAGGTGATCCGGCAGCGCATCAGTGCGCGGGTGTTCCGGGGCTGCTTCCTGGGTTTCCTGCTGCTGCTCGGGCTGGAACTGGTGCTGCGGCCGCTGCTCTGATGCCGGATTCCGGGCATGAAAAAACCCGCTTTCGCGGGTTTTTCTCATTCTCGACGTGGTGCCCAGGAGAGGACTCGAACCTCCACGGTTTTACCCGCTAGTACCTGAAACTAGTGCGTCTACCAATTCCGCCACCTGGGCGTCGAGGAGCGAGATTATGGGGTGTTGTTACGGGGGTGTCAACACTTTTTCTGGATCCGGTGTCGGACCTCGTTTCGCGTGCGGAGCGGGCTCTGACCCCATCTCACTCGCTTGGGGGCAGTGCCCTTTCCTTCGAAAAGAGATCCGACCCCGCTGCTGGATTGCAGGCAAAAAAAATCCCCGCCGAAGCGAGGAGTTTTTTCGTTGGTGCCCAGGAGAGGACTCGAACCTCCACGGTTTTACCCGCTAGTACCTGAAACTAGTGCGTCTACCAATTCCGCCACCTGGGCGTTCCAGAGGCGCAATTGTGAAGATGAATCCGCAGGCTGTCAACGACTTCCTGAATATTTTTCACGCAAGGCCTTCACGACGGCCACTGACCCGTTCTGCACGCCGTCAACGGCTACCATGTAGGGCGATGACTACCAAAAAACCAAGCAAGGGCGGGAGCACCTCCCGCGGCCAGGCCCCGAAGAAGGGCGCCAAGGCGGGCACGGCCCGCACCACCAAGCCGGGCAAGCCGTTGCCGGGCTGGTTCCCCGAATTGAATGAAGGCGGCGCACCGCCGCGTGGCCGCAAGGTCCGCAGCAGCGACGCACCGGGCCCGGCCCCGGGCCGCAAGTTGCCGCCGACCGGCAAGGTGATCGACGATCCCTATGCCGCCCGCGAAGCAGAGAAGTACGAACAGCCCATCGCCAGCCGCGAAGCCATCCTGGCCCTGCTGGAGCGTTGCGAAGGGCCGCAGACGGCAGAGGAACTGGGCGCACGCCTGGGCCTGACCGCCCCGGACCGTGCCGAAGCACTGTCGCGCCGGCTCGGCGCCATGGTCCGCGACGGCCAGCTGGTGCAGAACCGCCGCGGCGGCTTCGCCCCGATCCAGACCCTGAACCTGGTCACCGGCGTGGTGATCGCCAACCCGGAGGGGTTCGGCTTCCTGCGCCCGGTCGAGGGCGGCGACGACCTGTTCCTGCCGCCGTATGAAATGCGCAAGGTCATGCACGGCGACAAGGTGCTGGCCCGCGTGACCGGCATCGACCACCGTGGCCGCCGCGAAGGCAGCATCGCCCGCGTGCTGGAGCGCGGCATGACCCGCCTGATCGGTCGCTTCAGCATCGAGATGGGCATCAACTATGTGGTGCCCGACGACAAGCGCGTGCAGCGCAACGTGCAGGTGCCGCCGGACCAGACCGGTGGTGCGCGCGACGGCCAGCTGGTGGTCTGCGAACTGACCCAGGCGCCGGACAGCCGTCGCCCGCCGATCGGCCGCATCATCGCCGTGCTCGGCGACAAGCTGACCGCCTCGCTGGTGGTGGAGACCGCCATCCACGGCCATGAACTGCCATTCGAGTTCCCGCAGGAAGTGCTGGACGAAGCCGCCTCGGTGCCGCTGGTGGTCGAGCCGGCGATGATCGGCGACCGCGTGGACCTGCGCAGCATGCCGCTGGTCACCATCGATGGCGAGGATGCCAAGGACTTCGACGACGCGGTGTACTGCGAGCCGAATGCCGATGGCTTCCGGCTGGTGGTGGCGATTGCCGATGTCTCCAACTACGTCCGGCCCGGCACGCCACTGGACGAAGAGGCGCAGAAGCGTGCCACCTCGGTGTACTTCCCGGGCTTCGTGGTGCCTATGCTGCCGGAGACGCTGTCCAACGGCATCTGTTCGCTGATGCCGAAGGTCGACCGCATGTGCTTCGTCTGCGACATGCAGATCGACCGCGACGGCCTGGTCACGCATTCGCGCTTCTACGAAGCGGTGATGAACTCGCATGCGCGCCTGACCTACACCCAGGTGTGGAAGGCGGTGGGCGAGGACGATGCCGATACCAAGGCCTGGATGGGTGACCTGCTGCCGCAGGTGCAGCGCCTGCACCAGCTGTACAAGGTCCTGTCCAAGGCGCGTGCCAAGCGTGGCGCCATCGAGTTCGAAAGCAGCGAAGTGCGCTTCGTGCTGGACAACCGCGGTGAAGTGACCCAGGCCGGCATGCTGGTGCGCAACGACGCGCACAAGCTGATCGAGGAATGCATGATCGCGGCCAATGTGGAGGCGGCGAAGTACCTGCTGTCGCGCCATGTGCCGGCCCCGTACCGCATCCACGAGAAGCCGCCGGAAACCAAGTACGCCGACCTGCTGGAATTCCTCAAGGAGTTCAAGCTGAGCCTGCCGCCGTGGTCGAAGGTGCGCCCGGGCGATTACACCAAGCTGCTGAAGAAGATCCGCGACCGCCCCGATGCCACGCTGCTGGAATCGGTGCTGCTGCGCAGCCAGAGCCTGGCGATCTACAGCCCGGAAAACCACGGTCATTTCGGCCTGGCACTGGAGGCGTACGCGCACTTCACCTCGCCAATCCGTCGTTACCCCGACCTGCTGGTACACCGCGCGATCAAGCACGCGTTGTCCGGCAAGCCGCTGGACAAGGTCACCTACAACGCGCGCCAAATGGCTGCGCTGGCGCTGCAGTGCTCCGAGCGCGAGCGCCGTGCCGATGAAGCCGAACGCGAGGTCGACGAGCGTTACCGCGCGGCGTGGATGGAAAAGCACGTGGGTGGCCAGTTCGATGGCGTGATCAGCGGCGTGACCAGCTTCGGCCTGTTCGTGGAACTGGACGAGTCGAAGGTGCAGGGCCTGGTGCACGTGACCCAGCTGCCGCAGGACTATTACAAGTTCGACGCGACCCGCAAGACGCTGACCGGCGAGCGCCGCGGCAGCAGCTACCGGCTGGGTGACCGCGTGCGGATCCTGGTGCTGAAGGCCAGCATGGAAGAGCGCAAGATCGACTTCCGCCTGGTCGAACACAAGGGCGAGGACGAGGGCGACGGCCTGCCGCCGCTGCCGGAGCGTGGCAAGCCGGCCAAGCGGAAGAAAGAGAAATACTGATGACCGTGGTAGTGCCGGCCGCTGGCCGGCATCCATGGCACCCTCGGCACCGACGGGGTGCCGGCCAGCGGCCGGCACCACCAGGAGACATCGCATGCAAGGCCAACCCGAATACAGCGGCGGCTGCCAGTGCGGCGCGATCCGCTTCCAGGTGCGTGGCGCGCTGACCGACAGTTCGATCTGTCATTGCCGGATGTGCCAGAAGGCCTTCGGTGCCTACTACGCACCGCTGGTGTCGGTGCGCGGCGTGCAGTTCAGCTGGACCCGCGGCCAGCCGCGCTATTTCCAGTCCTCCAACGTGGTGCGGCGTGGCTTCTGCGCCGACTGTGGTACGCCATTGACCTACGAGGCGCCCGATGGCGTGGCGGTGGCGGCCGGCGCCTTTGACGAACCCGAGCGCCTGCCGCCGACGATCCAGTACGGGGTCGAGCGCAAGCTGCCGTTCGTCGATACGCTGGCCAACCTGCCGGCCCGTCGTACCGAGGAAGACATCGCGGCGCTGGAGTTCCTGGCCACCATCGTGTCCCATCAGCACCCGGACCACGACACGCCGCACTGGCCGCCGCGCAGCCGGTAACGCCCCTGTAGCGCCGAGCCCAGGCTCGGCTGGCAGGTCGCCGCGGCCTCAGCCCGGCAGCGAGCGCAGGCTCGGCTCAACAGGGGCCCCGCCGCAGCGCCCGGCCCGCCGATGCTCTACCATAGCCACCCCCTTTCCGGTCCCCGCCCGCATGAGCAAGAACAGCCAGTGGATCGTCGGCGTCAACGCCGTCGCCTCCTCCATCGAGAACGACGCCGAGAACGTCCGCGAAGTGCTGGTCGAGGCCGGTGCGAAGAACCCGCGCCTGACCGAGATCGAGGAAAACGCCCGCCGCAAGGGCATCGACGTGCGCAAGGTGAACAGCCAGGCGCTGGACGGTGTCGGCGGTTCGGTACGCCACCAGGGCGTGGCCGCTCGCTATGCCGCCGCCCGCACTTACAGCGAGAACGAGCTGGAGGGCCTGGTCACCGCAGCCGAGGGCAAGGCCCTGCTGCTGGTGCTGGACGAAGTGCAGGACCCGCACAACCTTGGCGCTTGCCTGCGCTCGGCGGCTGCCGCAGGCGCCACTGCCGTGATCATCCCCAAGGACAAGTCGGCCACGGTGAACGCGACCGTGCGCAAGACCTCGGCCGGTGCCGCCGATCTGATCCCGGTGGTGGCGGTGACCAACCTGTCGCGCTGCCTGAAGGACCTGCAGAAGCAGGGCGTGTGGATCTACGGCCTGGCCGGCGAAGCCACCGCTTCGCTCTACCAGCTGGACCTGAAGGGCAACATTGCCCTGGTGCTGGGTGGCGAGGCCGATGGCCTGCGCCGCCTGACCCGCGAGAACTGCGATGGCCTGGTCAAGATCCCGATGCCGGGCGAGATCGAGAGCCTGAACGTTTCCGTCGCCGCCGGCGTCAGCCTGTTCGAGGCCGTGCGCCAGCGCGGTTGATTTCGGGGTCGGTTCCCTTTTCCATGTGCCGTGTCGACCAAGGTCGACATCTACCGGGCCGTTGCCGTGTCGACCAAGGTCGACACCTACCGGGTCGTTGCCGTGTCGACCAAGGTCGACACCTACCGGGTCGTTGCCGTGTCGACCAAGGTCGACACCTACCGGGCCGTTGCCGTGTCGACCAAGGTCGACACCTACCGGATCGTTGCCGTGTCGACCAAGGTCGACACCTACCGGGCCGTTGCCGTGTCGACCAAGGTCGACACCTACCGGGCCGTTGCCGTGTCGACCAAGGTCGACACCTACCGGGCCGTTGCCGTGTCGACCAAGGTCGACACCTACC